>JANJTM010000025.1 GCA_024711125.1 Rhodothermales bacterium | reverse complement strand
AGTCGGACGACGGCACGCACTACATCCTGAACGGCGAGAAGAAGTGGTCGACCTCGGCGTCCGACTCCGGGTTCTTCACGGTCATGTGCAAGCTGCGCGTGCCCGATCCGGCGACCGGCGCAACGCGCGAGGCGGTGACCGCCCTGATCGTCACCCCGGACATGGAGGGGGTCGACATCTTCGAGAAGAACCGCTCGAAGACCGGGATCCGGGGCACGTGGCAGGGGCGCATCCGCTTCACCGACGTCAGGGTCCCGGCGGAAAACCTGCTGCACAAGGAAGGGAGGGGGCTCAACGTCGCGCTGACGTGCCTCAATTACGGTCGCTGCACGCTGTCGGCCGGCGTGACCGGGGCCGCGCGGCAGGCACTCGACCAGGCGGCCAAGTGGGTCGAGACCCGGTACCAGTTCAAGCGGCCGATCGCCGATTTCGAACTCGTACACCAGCGCCTGGCGCGCATGTCGGCGTTCGTGTACGCCATGGACGCGGTCCTCTATCTCATGACCGGACTGCTCGACCGCGGCGAAAAGGACATCATGGTCGAGACCGCCATGACCAAGGTCTTCTGCTCGGAGCACGGGTGGCAGGTTCTCGACGACGCCATGCAGATCATGGGCGGAGACGCGTTCATGACGGAGTACGAAATCGAGCGGTCGTGGCGGGACAACCGCATCCACCGGGTGGTCGAGGGGTCGAACGAGGTCATGCAACCGTTCATCTTCGCCTACGGCGGCAAGCAGCTCGCCGAACAGATGATGGGCCTGCAGGAGGCCATGGGATGGGATTCCGACGAGTCCTTCACGGCCAACGTCGGTCGCATCGTGCGGAACGGCTCCCGTCCGAAGGTACTCGGCAGGGCGATTCCGCTGGCCCTCGAGCTGTTCCTGGGCCGCAGGCCGAAGCGACCGACGGTGACCCGGGTTCACGCATCCCTGCGCGGGTACGCCGACCGCCTGGCCCACCGGGTGCGGGAGCACGCACACCAGTACAAGCTGGCCAGCAGGGATCACCGGGAGGACATCATAACGCACCAGGCCACGCAGGCGCGGCTCGCCGACAATGCCATCCTGCTCTTCGCACTGTCGGCCTGCCTGTCCAGGGCGGACCTGCTGTTGCGTCGGGGTGCGACGGGAACGGCTGCCGAGCGCGATCTGGCCGCCTTCGAACACGTGTTCGACCTCTTCACGCTCCGATTCGACGATAACGTTCTGGCCCTGCGCCGCAACGCCGACCCCAGCATGCGCAAGGCGGCGGCCGCCGTTCGACGCCATGTCGCGACCCTGCCGGCGGCCGATTTCTACGTACACGAGGGATCGCCCGTCGCCGGAGGCCAGGGGCGGCCGGTCCCGACGGACGGCATTCCGCAGTTTCCGGGAGATACCGCATCCGCCCCGGTCGACGCCGTCCCGGCAGACGTCGTCGACGAACGGCAGGTCCCGGCCGTCTAGCCGATCCGATCGAAACCCGTATACGGGCGGAGCGCCTCCGGTATCGCGATCGAGCCGTCGGCCTGCTGGTTGTTCTCGAGGAGCGCAGCGACGATGCGCGGAAGCGCCAGCGCGCTTCCGTTCAGCGTATGCACGATCTCAGGCTTCGAGCCGTCCTTCGGTTTGTACCGGATCATCATGCGGCGCGCCTGGAACGACTCGAAATTCGAGACGGACGACACCTCCAGCCATCGTTCCTGGCCACCGCTCCAGACCTCGAGATCGTACGTCTTGGTCTGGGTGAAACCCATGTCGCCGGTGCAGAGGACGACGCGCCGGTAGGGCAGTTCGAGCCGCTGCAGCAGGCGTTCCGCATCCTCCCGCAGCGTTTCGAGGGCTTCGTAGGACTTCGAGGGATGTACGATCTGTACCAGTTCGACCTTGTCGAACTGGTGAAGCCGGTTGAGGCCCCGCACGTCCTTGCCGTACGAGCCGGCCTCTCGCCGGAAGCACGGCGTGTAGGCGCAGTACCGGATCGGAAGCGCGTCCTCGGGGAGGATTTCATCCCGGTGGAAATTGGTCACCGGGACCTCGGCCGTCGGGATCGCATACAGGCCGTCCCGGGTGACCTCGTACATCTGGTCTTCCTTGTCGGGCAACTGTCCGGTTCCTCGCGCACTGGCTTCGTTCACGACCACGGGCGGCTCGATCTCGGTATAGCCGCCGACGGTCGTGGCCATGTCGAGGAAGAAGTTGACCAGGGCCCGCTGCAGGCGCGCCCCCTTACCCACGTAGAAGGGGAACCCGGCGCCCGTAACCTTGGCGCCGCGCTCGAAGTCGACGAGACCGTGCCGCTCGATCAGCTCCCAGTGGGGTTTGGCGTCGAAATCGAATGCGCGGGGCGAGCCGAAGGTGAACGGGATGGCGTTGTCGGCGGCCGACCGGCCGACGGGGACCGATTCGTGGGCTGCGTTCGGAATCTCGAGCATCGTGCGTTCGAGTTCCGTTTCAAGACCGCGCGCCGCGTCCTCGGCCTCCCGGATGACCCCCTTCAGCCGTCCTGTCTCGGCGCGCGCCGACTCGGCCTCGTCCCGGCGACCCTCCTTCATCAAGGGGCCGATCTCCCGTGAAAGGGCGTTCGCGCGCTCCTTGTACTCCTGCAACGCGGTGACGGCCGCCCGGCGGCGCGCGTCGAGGTCGAGGGCACGGAGCACGGGATCTTCCGAATAGCCCTTGTCCCGCATGGCCTTGCGGTAGCGGTCCGGGTCCTGTCTGAGTGCCTGGATGTCGAGCATGGGAACGATGGGCTGCGGCCGATCAGGGCCGGGATTCGGAACAGGCCAGGGTATCCCGCACTGCGGCAAGCGCCCGGCGGAACGGAGTGGGACGATAGCCGAGTTCGGTCTCGGCCTTGAGGATCAGGAACCCGGTGTGCAGCGGACGCGGCGCAGGCTGCGAGAAGGAGCGGCCGTCCACCGGGAGCAAGAGGTCGGGGTCGTGGCCGAAGACCTCGGCTACCGCTCGGGCCGCTTCGTGTACCGACAACAGCTCGCGCCCCGAGATGTGGTAGGTGCCGGTCTTGCCGAACCGGATCACGCGTTCGATTCCGTCGGCGAGGTCGGCCGACCACGTGGGTGTCCTGAACTGGTCCGTGACCACCCGCACGGGACGACCCTCGGCGAGTTCTCCCGCCACCCACAGGACGAAATTCGAGCGCGAAAGCCGCTCGCCGGTTCCGAAGACGAGCACGGTGCGAACGACCGACCATCGGTCCATGCCGGCCCCCCGCGCCGCGTTCTCGGCAGCGAGCTTGGACCGGCCATAGAAGTTCACCGGCGCGGGGCGGTCGTTTTCGCGGTACGGGCCCGAGCGGCCGTCGAACACGAAATCCGTCGACACCTGCACCAGCCGGGAGCCGCCGGCCAGGCAGGCCCTGGCCAGGAGGTCCACCGCGTCGACGTTGACCTTCCAGCAGCGCTCCCGCTCCGATTCGCACGCATCCACCTGCGTCATCGCCGCGCAGTTGACCACGACGTCGGGCGCAAAATCGTCGAAGACCGCGCGTACATCCGACGGCGAGGTCACGTCCATCGAGACATAGCCCCCCGACGCTCCGGTGTTCAGCGGCTCGGCCTGCCGTCCCGTCGCGAGGACGTCGTAGCCGGGCTCGCGGGCCAGGCGTTCGACGAGCGCCTGGCCGAGCAGGCCGTTGGCGCCGGTGACGAGAATGCGTTGGAAGAGCATGGGCCGGGATGCGATAGCGTCAGGAAACGGCCGGGCCGCCTTCCCGGTTTCTGCCCGGTCACGGATGCACGCGGAATCCCACGGCGCCGCCGGGCTGGAAGGTCAGGTCGGGCAGCGCCATGAGCCGAGGCTGCGCCTGCACGAAGATTTCGTAACGGGCGCGGAAGAACCGCAGGCCCGCTACTGCGCCGACCCCGGTCATGACGCGCCCGTCATCGAGGCCGGCCGCAATTCCGGGCCCTGCGAAAAGCGTTACCGGGGATTCCGGAAGGGCAACGATCGACACGCGGTACGCCTGGCCGAGGAAGTAGTCGTCCAGGTCGAACGATGCCAGCGCGTGAACGGCCGTCGGCCGGGCCCGGTGCGTCTTCCCGGGAGAAATCGCGAAGGAAACGCCGCCGGGAGACCCGGCGGCGACGCCGAACGAAATCACGGACGGTTGGGCTGACGCGCCGCGGGGAACACCGGAAGCGGCGGACACCACGAGGACGGCGACCAGGAAGGCCGATGCCTCATTCCGTCTCATGGCGGGTCACGTCCCGCAGGAGCTGGGCCGTGCGGGTAGCCTCGGTGAGGCGGATGCGTCCGGCGAGCAGAAGCCGGAATTCGCGCCGCTGTGCCGCCGCCTCGAAACGGGCAAGCTCGTCTTCTCCCTCTGGCGCAATCGGGGGCACCGCCTGCGGACGACCGTCGTCGTCGATCGAGACGAACGTGTAATAGGCCCGGTTGCACTTGCGCCGCGTCAGCGTCGCCGCCTGTTCCGCCCAGACGTTGATCTCGACCTCCATCGAGGTAGTGAACGCCCGGTTGACCTGGCTTTCCAGGACCACGATCTCGCCCTGTCGGATGGGGGAGTGGAACTCCACCGAGTCGACGGCGGCGGTGACGCACACGCGCCCGGTGTGTCGCTGCGCGGAGATGGCCGCACAGATGTCCATCCATTGCAGGAGCCGGCCGCCGAAAAGGTTTCCGAGGCTGTTCGTGTCGTTCGGAAGCACGATCTCGCTCATCGTGCAGCGGGAGGCGTTCACGGATCGGGGAGCCCAGGTCATCAGGTCTTTTGCTTCTTCTTCTTCGCGGCGGGGAAGAGGACGTTGTTGAGGATGAGCCGGTATCCGGGCGAGTGCTTGTGCAGCGAGAGGTCGGTCGGGGGGTCGCCGACGAAATGCTGGTAGTCCTCCGGATCGTGCCCCCCGTAGAAGGTGAAGGTGCCTTCGCCGTAGGTCCCGTGGAGGTACCGCACCTCGCCCCGTCCGGGAGCCTCGGCGAGCATGACGACGTCCTCCTTCACGAGAGCCTTGCGGAAGTTGGTCGTCTGGCCGACGAACCCCTTCACCGTCGAGACGTGGTTCTGCGTGAGCATGGTCGGGACCGGATCCCACTTCGCGCTGAACTCGAACAGCGTGAAGTAATCCAGTGCAGGAGAGCGCAATTGCGGCGGCGGCGGACCCATATCGATATCGGAATGCTCGTATTCCCGCGCGTTGAAGATGGGCGAGAAACCGCGGAACGCGAACGTGCGCTCGAAGTCGAGGCGCTGCATCGCGTCGGGATCGACAGGGTCGCCGTCGTATTCGGCCGGAACGATGTCCACGCCCCGGGCCGCCTGCGCGATGTCGAACGTGTCGGTGCCGGAGCACATCGCGAAGAGGAATCCTCCCGATCCGACGTACGACCGGATGGTCTCGACCACTGCCGACTTCAGTTCGCTGACCTTGCGATATCCCCTCCGCCGGGCCGTCTCCTCGGCATCACGCTGCTGCTCGACGTACCACGCGGTCGAACGGTAGTTGAAGAACTTGCCGTACTGCCCCGTGAAGTCCTCGTGGTGCAGGTGCAGCCAGTCGTAGTCGTCGAGGCGCCCGTCGAGTATCTCGTCGTCGTAGATCATTTCGTGCGGTACCTCGGCGTAGGTGAGCGCGAGGAGCACCGCGTCGTCCCACGGCAGGGTCTGGTCCGGAGCATAGACCGCGATGCGGGGCGGCTTCTCGAGCCGCACCGTATCCATGTTCGAATCCTCCCGCGCGATGTCGGCGAGAATGCGCGCGGAACGGTCGGCCGACAGCGGCTCGAACGAGACGCCGCGGACCCTCAGTTCGCGCTCGACCTCCGGCTCGGCCGGCACGAGAAATGAACCGCCGCGATGGTTCAGGAGCCAGTCCACGACGATCCCGCGTTCGAGGACCCAGTACGCCACGCCGTACGCCTTGAGGTGGTCCTCCTGGCTCTCGTCCATCGGGATCAGGAGGTCCTGCGCGCGAACCGCGCCGGAAGCGGACCCCAGCACGAGCAGGGACAGGAGAAGGACGCGGGGGGACATCGGCTACAGGGCGTCGCCGCGGAGGCGCCGCAGGCGGTTGCGGGCTTCGGCGGCCAGGAGGGAGCCGGGATACTCGGAGAGCAGCCGGGAGAGCGTCTCGACCGCCCCCTGCGCGTCTCCGAGGCGGTCGGCCTGGAGGTCGGCGGCGCGGTCGAGCGCACGGTCTGCGAGCGGGCTCTTCGGGTAGACCAGGGGAAACTCCAGGAGCGCGGCCACGGCGTCGGCCGGACGACCGACCTGGTCCAGGAGCGCCGCGCGTCGATACGTGACGTCGTCTGCGAGCGCGTGCTCGGGCAGCGCGGCGAGCAGACTGTCGAGCGTCGACAGTGCCTCGGGCGCCTTGCGCTGCCGCTCGAGGAGGAGCGCGCGGGCATATCCGCGGAGTGCGGAATCCAGCGAATCCGGGCCCCTCGCCTCCACGAGCAACACCTTCAGCGCTATGGCGTCGTTGGAGACGTCGGCCGCCGTATTCTCCTTCATGGACTCGGCGATGGCTTTCGCCGCGTCGAACTCGCCCCGGTAGAAATGAAGCTGGGCCAGTTCGAGCCTGGCGGCCTCGGCCAGTTCCCCTGACCTCAGGCGGTCGGCGAGCCGTGTGAAATGAACCCGGGCCGCGGCCAGGCGGCCGCGCGCGAGGTCGAGACGACCGAGGTCGAACGCCGACGCGTCGGCGGCAGGCGTACCGGGGAACCGCTGGGCCACGTGGGCGAGCATGGACTCGGCGGCGTCGAGCTGCCCGAGCTCGTCGAGACGGATCCGCGCGGCGCGGTACAGGGCGTCGGCGATGGACGGGTGCCCCGGATGCAGCCCGGCGAAGGCCGAGTAGGCTTCGACGGCCAGCACGAAATCGGACGACCGGGTCGAGTCGGTCCGCCCCGAGGCCCTGCGTTCGTACAGGGTTCCGAGTCCGTACCGGGAATCGGCGGCAGACGGCGCGTCGGGGTATCGCTGGATCACCTCCCCGAACGCGTCGAGGGCGGCGCCGAACGCGCCCGAGTCCATCGCCTGCAGGGCGAACGCCTGCAGCATCACTCCTTCCTGCCGTTCCAGGCGATCGAGGGCCCGAAAGGCGTCGAGCGCGTCGCCGAAGCGGTCGGCTTCGAGGTACAGCCACGCCAGCAGCTCCCGGTTGGCGCGCCCGAGCGGCTTCGCCCGAACCGAGCGTTCCGCCGCGCTGATGGCGGCGTCGATCGCTTCGGGCTGCTCGAGCAGCGTCTGGAGCCGGTTGCGGACGAACGCGAGCTGGTGATCGCCCTGGTCGAGCAGCGACAGGTATTCCGCCATCGCATCCCCGTATCGTCCCGCGAGCCCGTAGAGCTGTGCGAGATCGGTGCGGAAGAGTTCGGGGTTGCCGAGCGAGGTGCGGCCCGATTCGAGGACCTCGATCGCCCGGTCGAACAGTCGCACCTGCAGGAGCGACCGGTAGACCGCCAGGAAAGCTCCCGGTTGGCCGGGCTCGGCCGCTAGGGCGCGATCCCAATCGGCGTGGGCGCCCGCTTCGTCGCCCTTGAGCCACGTGAGTCGGGCCCGCTCGGCCAGCAGGACGGTACGCGATTCCGGTCCGGCGAGGCGGGCGTCCAGCAGGGCTATGGCGTCGTCGTACCGCTTGACCGCCTCGTAGGCTTCCCTGAGCCGGTCCGCCACGAAGGAGTTCCCCGGAGACCGCGCGAGCAGATCCTCGAAGAGCGCGATCGCCCGGTCGTATTGTGCGGCCCGAAGGTAGGATTCGGCGAGCAGGTGACGCGACGCCAGCGTCGAGTCCATCTCCTGGGCAGAAGCCGGGAGGAACGTCGCGAGCGACGTCAGCGCGACGATGAGAACGCTATGGAGACGTACGGAGGAGATACCGGTCCAGGGGTCGGTGCGGCTTCCTGCTATGACGGCAGGCCGCGATAGTTTCGTCGACGCGTGTCGCGGAGCATTCCGTTCCGCTCCGCGTTCCCGTGGCCCGACAAGAGCGTCCACCCGTCCGCGCCATGCTTCCGCCGATCCATTTCGAACCGCTCGACCCGAGGAGCGCGGTGGAGGAGACCCGGGTGGTGTCCCTGCTGGGATCGACGGGGTCGATCGGAACGCAGACCCTCGAGATCGTTCGCCTCTTCCGGGACCGGATCCGGGTCGGAGCCCTGGTGGCCGGGTCCAACGTGGAGCGGCTGGCCGCGCAGGCCGTCGAGTTCCGCCCCGACCTCGTGGTCGTGGCCGATCGATCGAGGGAAGAGGAATTGCGCGATCGCCTGCGCCGCAGCGGCATCCGGGTCGAATCCGGACCGGAGGCGGTACGGGAGGCGGCCGTGCTGCCGGAGGTGGATACCGTGGTCACGGCGCTCGTCGGGTTCGCGGGGCTCCTGCCGACGCTCGACGCGGTCGCGGCCGGAAAGAAGATCGCCGTGGCGAACAAGGAGACCCTCGTCGTCGCGGGCTCGCTCGTGCGAGAGCGGGCCGAGCGTTCCGGATCGGTGGTCATCCCGGTGGACAGCGAGCACTCGGCCATCTTCCAGTGCCTGGTGGGCGAACCGAAGGACGCGGTCGAGCGGATCCACCTCACGGCGTCGGGCGGACCCTTCCGCGACCGCCCGCTGCACACGTTCGCCGACATCACGCGCGAGGAGGCGCTGCGCCACCCGAACTGGTCGATGGGCTCCAAGATCACCGTCGATTCGGCGACGATGATGAACAAGGGACTGGAGGTAATCGAGGCCCGGTGGCTGTTCGATCTCGAGCCCGACCGCATCCGCGTGGTGGTGCACCGGCAATCGATCATCCATTCGATGGTCGAATTCCGTGACGGGTCGACCAAGGCGCAGTTGGGCCCGCCCGACATGAAGGTGCCCATCCAGTACGCGCTCTCGTATCCGGAACGATGGGAGGCCCCGCACGCCCGGGTGGACTGGCACACCCTCGGGCGCCTCGATTTCGAGGCTCCGGATTCGGGACGATTCCCGGCTCTCGGCCTCGCGTACGACGCGCTGCGGACCGGGGGAACCGCTCCGGCCGTGCTCAATGCGGCCAACGAAGCGGCCGTAGCGGCCTTCCTCGACGGACGATTGCGTTTCGTCGCGATGGCCGACGTCGTCGGTGAAGCCACGGCCCGCCTCGGGGTCGGGGGACACCCCGACCTCGTCGAGCTGTTCGACGCCGACGCCCGTGCCCGGGCCTTCGTGGAGGAACACGCGGCGTCCTGCGCCCTTTAACGCGCCGGTCCCCGAATCCACCATCTCGGCATCGCATGGACGCGGCCCTGGGAATGCTCTCATACGTCGGCTGGGTGCTCCTGGCGATCATGATCCTCGTGTTCGTCCACGAATTGGGTCATTTCCTGTTCGCCAAGCTCTTCGGCATGCGGGTCGACCGGTTTTCGATCGGTTTTCCGCCCAAGGTGGTCGGGAAGAAGGTGGGCGACACCGAGTACGTGATCGGCCTGACTCCGTTGGGCGGTTACGTAAAGATCGCCGGCATGATCGACGAGTCCATGGACGAGTCGTTCACCGCGTCGGAACCGCAGCCCTGGGAGTTCCGGTCGAAGCCGGTCTGGCAGCGTTCGCTCGTCATCGTCGCCGGTGTCGTGTTCAACATGATCCTGGCGGGCGTCATCTATGTCTCGCTGAAAGCCGCGTACGGGGAAGTGACGCTTCCGGCCGTCGGGTCGGTCCGGATCGAGGACGGGTCGATCGCGTACGGCATGGGTCTGCGCACGGGCGACCGGGTCGTCGAGGTGAACGGTCGGCCGGCAGAGCGCACCGGAGGCCTCTCACGGCTCGAGGAAACGCTTCTCGTCGATCGCCTCGAGGTTTCGGTCCTCCGCGGTGCCGACACGCTCAGCCTCTCGGGGCCGGCGGATCTCTTCACGCAGTTGTCGCGCAGCGAGGGCCGGTTCGGGGTCGCCTACGACCCGCCCGTGGTCGGCGACACCGGCGAGGACACCCCGGCCCGCGCGGCCGGCCTTCGCCGGGGCGACTGGATCCTCGCGCTGGACGGCGACACGGTGTCCTTCTGGTCCGACATCTCGGATCGCATAGGCACCGGGGACGGCAGCCCCGTGCTGGTACGGATCTTCCGCCCGGATACGACCGTCGCGATCGCCGGAGCGGGTCCCGTGGCCCCGCCCGGTCCCGGATCCACGATGGAGGTCACGGTGACGCCGCGCGACAACGGCGGGCGGTACCAGCTCGGTGTTCTGCCCTACTACGAGATCCGCGAATTCTCGGTCCTATCGGCCGTGCCGGCGGGACTTCGGGAGACGTGGACGCAGACGCGCGTCATCGCGACCAGCCTCAAGCGCGTCTTCACCGGGCAGGAGAATTTCCGCGAGAATGTCGGCGGACCGATCGCCATCGCGAAGATCACGAAGGAAGCGGCCGACCAGGGGGCCGCGTTTTTCTGGCAGATCGTGGCGATGCTCTCGATCACGCTGGCCATCATCAACATCCTGCCCATTCCGGCCCTGGACGGCGGGCATCTCGTTTTCCTGATCTACGAGGGCATCGCGCGGCGCGAGCCGTCGGTCAAGGTGCGCATGGCGCTGCAGCAGGTGGGCATGTTCCTGCTCCTGGGCTTCATGGCATTCGTGATCCTGAACGACATCCTGAAACTGTAGCCGGACCGGGCGACGTCCGGCCGCGATCGCGCGTGGCTTCGAAGAAAAAGACCCAGGACCCCTCGGACCGCGCGGCGCAGGTCGCGCTGGCCGATCGGGGTCCGATCCCGGCGCACGTCGCGGTCATCATGGACGGCAACGGACGGTGGGCCAAGGAGCGTGGACTGCCGAGGGTGCAGGGTCATCACGAGGGTGCCGTGTCGGTACGGGACCTGTCGGAGGCCGCGGCGCAGGTCGGGGTGCGGCACCTCACGCTCTACACGTTCTCCACGGAAAACTGGTACCGTCCGGTGACCGAGGTGAACGCCCTGATGCAGCTGCTCATCCGGACGCTGCGCAGGGAGGCCGAGACGCTGCAGGGGAACGACATCCGCCTGGACGCGATCGGCGATCTCGACAAGCTGCCCGAGGCGGCGCGTCGGGAACTGGACGAAGTGATGGCCTCGACGGCGTCGAACGCCCGCATGACGATCCACCTCGCGCTCTCGTACTCGGGCCGCTGGGAACTGGTCCAGGCGGCCAGGCGCCTCGCCCGCATGGCGGCCGACGGGCAGCTCGATCCGGATGCCATCGACGAGGAGGCCGTCGCCGGCCGCCTCACCACCGCGGGGATTCCGGACCCGGATCTGCTCATTCGCACGGGGGGCGACGTGCGGATCTCCAACTTCCTGCTGTGGCAGGCGGCCTACGCCGAACTGTACTTCACGGAGCGGTACTGGCCCGCGTTTCGCCGGGCCGATTTCTACCAGGCCATTCGCTCCTTCCAGGACCGGGACCGGCGATTCGGCCGCGTGCAGGAGTGAACCGGGCACAATATCGGGCCGGGTCACCCGTTAGGTGCGCAGGGTCCCCCCGGGGCCGGCGCCTCGACCGCGACCGTGTGCGACGGACGGAGAAACCAAGCTGGTCGGCGGCCGTTTGTAAAGGCTGCCCTGATCGTGCCCATCGGACTGTGTTTACATGATCTTCCGCCGCCTCGTACCGTCGGTATTCCTCATCGTTCTCGCGACCGCGTCCTCGGCTGCTGCCCAGGACCAGGCCGGCGGAATGACGGCGCCGACGCGCCTCCAGATTCTCGGGGTGTCCGTCGAAGGGATCGCCGACGAATACACGCGCGGCTTCGTGCTGCAGACCAGCGGGCTCGTGGTAGGCCAACAGGTGCTCGTTCCCGGCGCTCCGGAATTTTCCGACGCGATCCGTGCGATCTACCGCCTGGGCACGTACGACGACGTCAAGATCGTCGAGGAGCGGAGGGTGGGCGACGGCGTATTCCTGCTCATCCGGGTGCGCGAAGTGGCCAAGCTGACCGATTACGCGATCGCGGGCGTATCGAAGGGCGAGCAGAAGGATCTGCGGAAGGAACTCCCGCTGCTGCTGCGTGCGCCTGTGCGCCCCGGCGCGCTCGTCCGCTCGCAGCAGATCATCCGTGACTTTTTCGCCGAGAAGGGAAGGCCGCTCGCCCGGACCGAAATCGAGCGCACCGAGGAGGACGACGGACTGATCCGTCTGACGCTGAAGGTGGACAAGGGGCCCAAGGTGCGCGTCGGGGAGATCCGCGTGGAAGGGAACGAGGCGATCGACGACGGCGACGTACGGGGCGCGATGAAGACCCGGAAGAAGCACTGGTGGAAGTTCTGGCGGTCGGGTCTCTACAAGGCGAAGACGTTCGATGAGGACCTCCAGCGCATCGTCGAACACTACAACGAGAAGGGATACTACGACGCGAAGGTCGTCAGCGATTCGGTGTGGCTCTCCACCGACGGCGACAAGCCGCGCATGGTGGTACGGGTCGCCGTGCACGAGGGGCCGCGTTATTTCGTGCGGAACGTCTCCTGGGACGGGAACACGGTCTTCAACGACCAGACGCTCACCGAGAACCTCGGATTCCGCACGGGGGACCCGTACAACAGCAAGCGGTTCGAGCAGAATCTGTACTCGAATCCCCGCAACACCGACATTTCCAGCCTGTACTACAACATCGGGTACATGCGTTTCGGCGTCGAGCCCCGCATCTCGGTGGTGGAGGGAGATTCGCTCGACCTGCACTTCGACGTCTTCGAGGGAGACATCTACCGGTACGGGACGATCACGATCAACGGGAACGCGAAGACCAAGGAACACGTCGTGCGGCGCGAACTGGACACGATCCCCGGTCAGACGTTCAGCCGGGACGGCATCCAGGAATCCATCCGCCGCCTCATGCAGCTGGGGTATTTCACGCAGGAGTCGCTGGCGCCCGGCCCGTCGATCGACGTGCGCGAGGAGACCAAGAGCGTGGACCTGGAATACAGTCTGCAGGAGACGGGCAGCGACCAGCTCGAGCTTTCGGGGACCTGGGGCCGGTACGGGCTCATCCTGCAGCTGCGGTTCGCGTTCAACAACTTCTCGGCGCAGAACTTCTTCAAGAAGGACGCCTGGAAACCGCTCCCGTCCGGAGACGGCCAGCGGTTGTCGCTTTCGATGCAGACGAACGGCTCATACTACCAGCAGTACGCCGTCTCCTTCACTGAACCCTGGTTCCGCGGGCGACCGACTCCGATCGGATTTTCGGCTTCCTTCTCGAAGCTGTCGGGTAGCTCCTTCTTCTCCAGCCTCGGCTCCCGGACGGGCGACTTCCTGACGGCGTCGACGAACGTCTTCTACGAGCGTCGCCTGGCGTGGCCGGACCCGCTCTTTTCCATGTCCACGGGTGTCGGTTTCCAGCACTTCCGCAATGACGACTGGATTTCGACCCTGCCCTCGGGGGTCAGCAACCAGGTCACCTTCCGCCAGTCGATCAGCCGGAACAGCACCAACCACCCGCTTTTCGCGACGTCCGGATCCCGGGTCCTGCTCTCGCTCGAAATCGCTCCGCCGATCGGCAAGCTGATCCAGTACCACAAGTGGCGCTTCTCCAGTTCGTGGAACGCGCCCCTTTCGCAGAAGATTGCGGTCGGCCTGACGGCCGATTACGGGTATATCGGTTCGCTCAGCGGGGACCCGGTGCAGTTCGAGCGTTTCGTCGTCGGTGGCTCGCCGTTCGAGACCCAGGGGTACTACAGCTATTTTGGAAAGGACATCGTGTACATGCGGGGCTATCCGCTGGCGGCGCTGGGTCCCCGTCGCGACGGAGACCCGGTGGGCGGACGCGTCCTGAACAAGTACACGTCGGAACTGCGCTGGGTCGCATTGACGGGCGAGCAGCTGCAGGCCGCGCCATACCTCTTCCTCGATGCGGCCAATACGTGGGACGGGTTCCGCTCGTACAATCCCACCGACCTGTTCCGGTCGGCCGGCTTCGGCGTCCGGCTGTTCCTGCCGATTCTCGGCATGGTCGAGATGGCCTACGGGTACAACTTCGACGCGTTCGAGCCGATCAACTCGCGTCACAACGGGTCCAAGCGCTGGAGCTTCCAGTTCTCGCTCGGGCAGGGATTCGGACAGTGATCCGGTCGCCCGAGTCCACTTTTCTGTACACAAGACCCCAGCCCCGATGAAAGCGCCCCACCGCACCGGCCTGCTGATCGCGGCCCTTCTTCTCGCCGGCGCGGCACCGGCTGCGGCCCAGCAGAAGATCGCGTACATCGATTCGGAGTACATCCTTTCGCGTACGCCGGAATATGCCAGCGTGCAGCAGGAAGTCGACCGGCTTGCCGACGAGTGGCAGAAGGAGCTGGTCGATCGCAAGCGCGAGGTCGACGACCTGTTCGCGGAATACCAGGCCCGCGAACTGCTGTACACGAACGAGGAGCGCAATCGGCGGCGCGAAGAGATCCTCAGGGCCGAAGAAGAGGTGGAACGGCTCCGGGCGAAGTATTTCGGGCCGGACGGGGATCTTTTCGTGCAGCAGGAGCAATTAATGCGGCCGATCCAGGAGCGCATCCTGGAAGCCATCGAAGAGGTCGCGACCGCGGAAGGGTTCGATTACGTCTTCGACAAGAGCGGCGATTTCCTGTTTCTCTATGCCCGCCCCCAGTTCGACCTCAGCGACAAGGTGCTCGAAGAGCTTGGCATAGACGTTGATCAGGTACCCGGCCGATGAGGCCACCGGCCGTTTGCGCGGCCAGCACATAACGAAACGACAATGACCATGACCCATCGGAGCCGGCTGTTTGCCGCGCTGCTCGTACTCGTCGCCGTGCCCGCGGCATCGGCGCAGACCCTCAAGATCGGTTACGCCGACCCGGAGGTGATCATCACCTACATGCCCGAGTACAAGGGGGTCCAGGACCGGCTGGCCACCGAGTACCGGACCAACCAGGAGGCGCTGCAGGCCATGGCCGACGATTTGCAGGACCGCGCCGAGCGCTACCAGAAGCAGCAGGCCCTGCTGACGCCCGAGCGGCGTGCCGAGCGCGAGAAGGAACTGGCCGATCTCCAGGCGGAACTGCAGCAGGCCGCGGCCAGCAAGGACCAGGAGATGAACCAGCGCCAGCAGGAACTCATGGCTCCGCTGCTCGAGAAGGTCCAGGGGGTCATCGACCAGATCGCCGCGGAGCAGGGGCTCGACATCGTGATACGGTCGCCGGCGCTCCTGTTCGTCAACGAGCAGAAGATCGCCAACATCAACCTGGACATCGCCCGCCGACTGGGTATCCAGATCGACGAAGGCGAGGGCCAGTAACTCCCCGATCCCGGCTGGAGGGGCGGGCGCCCGCACGGGTGCCCGCCTTTTCTTTTGTCCGGCCGTCTTCCCGGCGTATCCTTCGCGCGGTCCTGCCGGATTCCGACATGAGTACCCGAATCAAGAGCGTCGACGACATTCCCGGCCTGCGCCGTATCACGACGCAGACGCTTCAGGAAATGAAGGTCTCGGGCATCAAGATCGCGATGCTCACGGCCTACGATTTCACCTCGGCGCGCCTGCTCGACGCGGCGGGCATCGACGTGCTGCTCGTGGGCGACTCGGCGTCGAACGTGATGGCCGGCCACGAGACGACGCTCCCGATCACGCTCGACCAGATGATCTACCACGCCTCCAGCGTGGTGCGCGGGGTGAGCCGGGCGCTCGTCGTCGTCGATCTCCCGTTCGGGTCGTACCAGGGCAACCCGAAGGAGGCGCTGGCGTCGGCGATCCGCGTGATGAAGGAAGCCGGGGCCCACGCGATCAAGCTCGAGGGCGGCGCCGCGGTCGTGCCGTCCGTGGAGCGCATCATCGAGGCGGGTATACCGGTGCTCGGCCACCTCGGTCTCACTCCGCAGAGCATCTACCGCTTCGGAACGTACCAGGTGCGCGCACGGGAGGAAGAGGAGGCCGACCAGCTCCGGTTGGACGCGAGGCTGCTCGAGCGTGCCGGATGCTTCGGCATCGTGCTCGAGAAGATCCCCGCGGCCCTGGCGAAGGAGGTGTCGGAATCGGTGGAGATTCCGACCCTCGGCATCGGGGCAGGGCCGCATTGCGACGGGCAGGTGCTCGTGACGCACGATATGCTGGGTCTGAATACCGACTTTTCGCCCCGTTTCGTGCGTCGTTACGCCAACCTCGACACTACCATCCAGGAAGCGGTCCAGGCCTACGTCGGCGACGTACGGGGCCGCAGATTCCCGAATCCCGAGGAGAGCTACTGAGCGGAATGGAGCGAGATTCGAGGCCGCTGATCCTGGTCTGCAACGACGACGGGATCGAAGCGCCGGGCATTGCGGCCCTCGTGGCGGCCGTGCACGACATAGGGGACGTTTTCGTCGCCGCGCCGATCCGGGAGCAGAGTGCGGTTGGGCATGCGATCACGGTCCGGGATCCCGTGCGCGCGCAGCCTTGGCCGTTCCGGTCCCCGTCGGGCTCGGTTCCGGCCTGGGCGGTATCGGGAACGCCCGCCGACTGCGTGAAGCTGGCCATCGACAAGCTGCTGCCGCGCAAGCCCGACCTCGTGGTTTCCGGCATCAACCAGGGGCCGAATACGGCCGTGAACGTGATCTACTCGGGAACGGTCAGTGCGGCCACCGAGGCCACCATGCTCGGTATCGACGCGATCGCGTTCTCGCTCTGTTCGTGGAGGGGTGGCGACTTCGAGTCGGCGGGCCGATGGGCCGCCCGCATCGCGGGGCACGTGCTGACGTCGGGACTGCCGGACGGTATCCTGCTCAACGTGAACGTGCCGGACCTTCCGTACGACCGGATCCGCGGCGCGCGGGTCACGCGCCAGGCCCGCTCGCGCTGGGAAGAATCCTTCCATGAGCGGCGTGATCCGCTCGACCGGCCGTACTACTGGCTGACGGGCCGGTTCGTCAACCTCGACGAGGGGGACAATACCGACCTGCACGCCATCGAAGCCGGATACGTGTCCATCACCCCGGTTCATCACGACATGACGGCGCACGAGCATCTCGCTCGCCTGGGCTCGCAGGCCTGGGACGAGGAGCCCACTCCGTGACCGCCCTTCGAGACCATGGGAAAGACCACCGTCACACTCGAGCGGGCCGATGACGCCACGCTCTTCTCGGCGCGGAACGCTCAGGGATTCGAGGTTCTCCTCGACGACGCGACCGCGCGGCCCGATGGCGTGGGCCGGGGTGCCGGGCCGATGCAGCTGCTGCTGATGGGCCTCGCCGGTTGCTCGGCCGTGGACGTGGTGTCCATCCTCGGCAAGTCCCGCCAGCGGATCGACACGTTCCGGATCGAAGCCCACGGGGATCGCCCGGACGGCGTGCACCCGTCCCCGTTCACGGCGATGCACCTGCACTTCGTGCTCGAGGGCGACCTACAGCTCGACCGGGTGGACCGGGCGATCCGGCTCTCGATGGAGAAGTACTGCTCCGCGGCCGCGACGCTCCGGCAGGCGGCACGCATCACGGCGTCGTGCACGGTCAACGGCACCCCGTACGACCTGGACGACCTCGTGCTGGGCCCGGACCGCGGCTGACGTGTGGCGACGGGCGCAGGCGGCTCAGCGCGTCCCGTCGGCGACCCAGATCTTCAGCGTGCGCGCCGGGATCGTCACCGACCCTCGGCCCGCTTCGAGGTTCGCGTCCGGCTCGTCGAAGCCGCCCCTGGGATCCACGCGCCGCCCGTCGGCGACCATCGTGAAGGGGCCCTTGCCGAGGTCCAGGCCCCCGATCGTGATCGGCTCGCTGCCCACGTTCACGGCGACCAGGAACGTGCCGCCCACGAGATAGGCCAGGCCGGACGGATCGTCGGGAAGGAAGAAGCGCACGTGGCCCTCGGGCGGACGCGTTCCGATGCGCAGGGGAGCCCCCTCGGATGAGCGGCGCAGGTGGATGAGCCCCTTCCACCAGGCGTGCATGGCCGCCACGTCGTTGGGCCCGTCCACGGCCGTGGCGCCCACGCTCTCCCAGAGGAAGTGGTTGGGCGTGCGCACGTTGTACGTGTCCTCGCGTCCCTTGAACCAGATCGGGCCGCCCGCCACCTGGCGGACGAACTTCGAATCCGGGGCGATGCCCTTGCTCCGGAGGATCTCCGACCCTCCGTGCAGCACCACCGGCCCGAGCGTGGTCAGCAGCAGGCCCGAAGCGATGCGGTACACGGCGTCGTCGACGCCCTTCCGCCCGTCGTGCTCGACGAGCGCGTACCGGTCGGCCAGGGTCCAGTTGTCGTGGATGTCGATGTACCCGATACCCCTGTTCGGATCGATCTCCTCCTCGAAACCGTTGGTGACCGCGAGCATGACCCGCTCGCGCAGCTCGGTGCGTCCGCCCGCGAAACCCACGTCCTTGACGTCGAAGGGGCTGCCCTGGATGGCATTCCGAGTGTCGTCCTGGAAGTACGTGATGGGCGCGTCGGCCTTGTACCAGGACCAGTCGGGGTTGGCCGCCACCACGGGATCCGAAATGGCGATCCAGGGCTCGCCGTAGATGATCAGGTCGGGCGGAAGCTCGGCCTTCACCCGCCGGAGCGTCTGTTCGTCGATCTGGCCGGCCAGGTCGATCCGGAAGCCGTCCACGCCCATCTCGTCCACGAGCGCGCGCATCTGGTCGAGAAGCCAGCGCTGCACCATGGGCCGGTCCTCCGTCTTGACCTCGTTTCCGAACGGGCCGATGTGCCGCAGGCTGTCGTCGGTCCGGTAGTAGTAGTCGCGGTCGATCCCGTTGAAGGTGAACGTGAGGTCCCGGGCGTCCATGTTTTCGCCCGTGTGGTTCGGAACGAGGTCGATGATGACCGAGATGCCGCGGTCGTGGAAGGCCTCGACCATGGCCTTGAACTGGGCGCGCTCGGCCCCGGGCTCCGTGTCCCGCGTCCGGAACCTCGATTCGAGTGCGAACGCGTGCGTCGTGCGGTATCCCCAGTCGTAGTTCTCGCGGTCGATGCCCATCTCGATCGCGTACGGATCCCCCTCCAGGTCCGCGCGCCACTCGGCGTCCGGGTAGTGCAGGAATTCCGGCACGGGAAGCAGGTGCACGACGTTGATGCCGAGATCGACGAGGTAATCGAAGCCGATCTTCTGCCCCCGCTTGTTGACCAGGCCGGGCGTGGCCATCGCCTCGAAGGTCCCGGTGGCGTCGAACCGGACCGGAAGGAGATCGGTGAAGTCTTGCACGTGCACTTCGTACGACACGACGTCCTCCATGCGCGGGCGCCCGCCGCGCACGGGACGGGGCGGCACGTCGCGTCGCCAGACCCGCGACTTCCCGTACGAATCCAGGCTGACGCGGGCGTACGGATCCGAGACGTGCACGGGGAGCGCATCGTGGAACCGGTCTCCGGGGTCGTCCGGACCGTGTACGGTGAAGTCGTAATAGAGCCCGTGCAGATCCCCGGGCTCATCGGCTTCCCAGACCCCGTCGGCGTCCCGGGTCATCTCGAGGACACGCGCCGCCTTCTCGGGCGGATCGTCGGCGGCGAAGTAGATGAAGAGCCGCACCCGGTGCGCCCTCGGCGCGAACAGGCGGAAGGAGGTCGACGAACGGTCCGCGGTCACGGTCGCGCCCAGCGGCTTTCCCGAGTAGAGCGTGCGGAACCAGGGGTCGCGGCGCGCCAGCGCGGACAGGCCGGCCTCCGGAAGCGCGACGTAGTAGACCCGGGTCGGGTCGATGGACTCGGCCGGCACGACCAGGGTCTGTGACCCCGTGTTGGGCAGGACCGCCTCGATCGGCACCACGCGGCCGTGCCCGTCGGTGAGCCGCCAGGCGGCCACGTCGAGCGGCCGGCCGGTGCCACGCACGTCGGCCCAGATGGCCTTCGGTCCCCGGATCTCGGCGCGGAGCGACGGCTGCGCCCGGACGGGGGAGGGACTTCCGAGAAGGAACAGGAGCAAGGCGGCGACGAGGGTGCGCATGGCGTCGGGGCTCTCAGTCGAAGGATCCGGTGCAGGCGTACAGGGTGTTCTTGAGCAGCATGGCGATCGTCATCGGTCCCACACCGCCCGGAACCGGGGTGATGGCCCCGGCGATCGGCTCGACGGCCGCGAAGTCCACGTCCCCGACGAGGCGGTAACCGCGCTCGTGGGACGGGTCGTCGAGCCGGTTGATCCCGACGTCGATGACGGTCGCGCCCGGCTTCACCATGTCGGCCGTGACGAAGTGGGCGACGCCGATCGCCGCGATGAGGATGTCGGCCTCCCGCGTGACGGAAGGCAGGTCGCGGGTCCGGGAGTGGCAGACCGTGACGGTGGCGTCGACGCCCTTCTGCACCAGGAGGTTGGCCATGGGCTTGCCGACGATGTTCGACCGGCCGAGGACCACCGCGCGGGCGCCCCGGGTGGGGATGCCCGACCGCGACAGCAGTTCCATGATGCCCGCGGGAGTCGCCGGGCGGAATCCGGCCTCCCCGGTCACGAGGTGCCCGACGTTCTCGGGGTGGAAGCAGTCCACGTCCTTCGCGGGCGAAATCGCGCGGAGGATCTTCTTCTCGTCGATGTGGGCCGGCAGCGGCAGCTGGACGAGGATGCCGTCGACCCCGGGATCCGCGTTCAGCCGGGCGATGAGGGCGAGCAGGTCGGCCTCGGACAGGCCCGCGTCGAACGCGAGGGTTTCGCCGTCCATGCCGACCTCGTGGCAGGCCCTGTTCTTGCCGCGCACGTACGAGGCCGACGCCGGATCGTCACCGACGAGGACCACGCGCAGGACCGGGGTCCGGCGTCCGGAGGCCTTCAGCCGGGCGACCGACGCGGCGACTTCGGCCCGAACGGCCGCGGAGATGATTTTGCCGTCAATGAGCGTTGCCACGGGGACCTCGACCGGATCTGTTCGTTCTGCGCGGATCGACGCGTGTGCGTCGTGCTCCCAAAATAGGATCGGGAATCCGGTCCGTTTCGCCGTTCCCGCCGCATTCGGCGCGGCTTCACGCCATTCTCCCCGACGTCCCATCTCCCATGCAGCGTTTACGGGTCGGAATCCTCGGTGCCACGGGCGCCGTCGGACAGCAGTTCGTACGTCTTCTCGAGCGGCATCCGTGGTTCGATGTGACGGCGGTGGCCGCCTCGGCCCGGTCGGCCGGCCGACGGTACCGTGACGCCGTGCAGTGGATTTCGGGCGGCGCGATCCCCGATTCCGTCGCCGATCTCGAGGTGGTCGAAGCCGGGCAGTCGCTTCCGGTCGATCTCGTCTTCTCGGGCCTGGATGCCTCCGTCGCCGGAGCAATCGAGACGGGCTACGCGGAAGCGGGGGTTGCCGTGTTGTCGAACGCCCGCAACCACCGCATGAAGCCCGACGTGCCGCTGCTCATCCCGGAGGTGAATCCCGACCATGCCGGGCTCATCGATCGCCAGGGATTCCCGCCGGGGGGCATGATCGTCACCAATCCGAACTGCGCCACCGTCGGACTGGTCTGCGCGCTGAAGCCGCTGGTCGACGCGTTCGGCGTGGAAACGGTGCAGGTCACCACGATGCAGGCCGTGTCGGGCGCGGGTTACCCGGGTGTTCCGAGCCTCGACATCCTCGGCAACGTGATTCCGTTCATCGGAGGGGAGGAGGCCAAGGTCGAGACCGAACCGCTGAAGATCCTGGGCCGGTTCGACGGCGAGGTCGTCACCCCGCTCGACGCGAGGGTGAGTGCCCAGTGCAACCGCGTGCCGGTACTCGACGGGCACCTCGCCAGCGCGTCGATCGGACTCGGGCGACGCGCAACGGTTGCCGAGGTACTCGCGGCGCTGCGGGCTTTCCGATCACCGCTCCACGACCTCGGCCTGCCGAGCGCGCCCGAACGTTTTCTCGACGTGACCGAGGACGATCGCTACCCCCAGCCCCGTCGGCACGTGGACGCGGGGGGCGGCATGACGGTATCGGTGGGTCGCGTACGCGCGTGTCCGGTCCTGGACGTCCGGCTCGTGGCGCTCGTGCACAATACCGTGCGCGGCGCTGCCGGGGGTGCGATCCTGAACGCCGAACTCCTCGTTCACCAGGGCAGGATCCGGGCCCGGAACCAACCTTGACGAGTTATTGAAGCCGGTCTAGCGGTCTTGACTTGGCCGCGCGCGAGTTGCTATCATTCGAGTCTCGAGAGCGCGGGTGTAGCTCAGTGGTAGAGCATCACGTTGCCAACGTGAGGGTCGTGAGTTCAAGTCTCATCACCCGCTCCAGGCCCCGGACCGGTCCAGGTTCGGGGCCTTTCCGTTTCGGTGGGCAGGTTCCTGCCCGGGCGGAGTCGCGAAGGGCGGGGTCCAGCGGATGCGGGGTGTCCCGTCGGCGGCAGGGCGGGCCGGTGGCCGTCGTTACCAGGCGAGATCGACCGTCACGGGCCGATGGTCCGACGCGCGACGTTCACCCTGCATGGGCGAGTCGGCGCGGTAGGCGCGCACGGCCGCGTCGCCCCGCACGAAGACGTAATCGATACGCTCTCCTTCCGGCGTCCCGGGGTCGAACCCCGTGAAGGTGCCGCGGGGAGCGGGCCGCCCCGCGGCCACGTATGCGTCGGTCCAGCCGGCCCGGGAGAGCGCCTGCCAGGCGTCGGACGTGTCGGCGAAATTGAAGTCGCCCGCCAGGATGACCGGCTCGTCGGACGGCGCGCCGGACAGACGTCCAGACAGCAGCCGGGCCGATTCGAACCGGGCGAGGGCACCCACGTGGTCGAAGTGCGTCGACACGAAAACCAGCGACCGCCCGCTGCCGCGTTCGCGCAGGCGCGCCCACGTCGCGATCCGGGGAAGCGCGGCGTCCCAACCGACGCTGCCGACCGAGTCCGGGCGTTCCGACAGCCACCATGTTCCCTGTTCGACGATATCGAACCGGTCGGTGCGATAGAACAGCGGAGAGAATTCGCCGGCCTCCGAGCCGTCGTCTCGTCCGACTCCCAGGCGGACGTAGCCGGGAAGCGTCTCCTCCAGTTCCCGGACCTGGGAAACCAGCGCCTCCTGGAAAGCCAGCAGATCGGCGTCTTCGGCCCGGATCCACGCCATCACTTCGTCGCGCCGGTTGGGCCATGCGTCGGGTCCGTCCCCCGGATTGTCGAACCGGAGATTCCAGGTCACGACCCTCAGGGCGTCGGTCCCTTCGCGACAACCGGAGAGGCTGACGGCGAGGGCCGTCGCCAGGACGAGTCCCATCCGTTGCAGGCCGTGCGGGAGGTTCATGGTTCGGTCGATTTCCACCGGTGATACGCGGCCGTGGCCCAGGCTACGAGCAGTGCCGCCCACGCGGCGAGCGTCCACGCGGGGTCTGCCGTCGCGGCCAGCTGATGCAGCAAGGCGGATGCGGCGACCGCGGGGATTCCCCATGTGATCCACGGTTTCGATACGTTCCCTGCCGGAACTCCCGCGACGCGCAGGGCCGTCACGACCTGCACGGCCCTGGCCGCCGCTCCGAGTACGCCGAGCAGCAGCAGCGTGGTGTGCACGCTGCCGCTGAGTCCGCCGAGGACGAGCGCCGCGGCCGTCGCCGCCAGCAGGAGAAGGGTGACCGCGAAATCGACGGGCTGCCGGCGCAGCACATCGAAGAGCCGGGTCAGCGGCGATCCGACGGCCGTCAGGACGATCCATCCGGAGAGCGGCAGCACGAAGGATCCGGCGGTGCGCCACGCCTCGGAGAAGAGGACGGCGAACAGGTCGGGCGCGACCGCGGCCGTCACGGCGACGGGAAACACGGTCGCAAGGACCAGTCGCTCATGCACGCTTCCGGCGAGCCGCGGCAGGCTTCCGTCGTCGACCGAACGGGCGGCACGCACGAAGAAGACCTGGCCGACCGCTCCGGTAACCAGCGCCAGGGGTACGTAGACCACGTTGAAGGCCTGGCCGAACCAGCCGACCACCTCGACCGAAAACCAGGCCAGCAGCAGGAAATACGGAAGCCTCGTGACCAGGGCGGCTGCGAGCGTCGCCGGAGTCGAATAGACGGCGAAACGCCGGTAGTTCCTTGCCGCCGTCGCAATCCGGGACCTCGACGTGCGTCCCGCTACCGACAGGACGTCCGGGACCGCACGCACACCCTGGACCGTCGCGGCCGCCGCGTGCCCCGCGACGAAACCGCCGATCAACCCGTCGGGGGCCGGGCTGGCCAGGCCCTTCAGTACCCTCAGGACCGTCATGACCCCGGCCTGCGTCACGTTGGCGCCGGCTACGACGCCGAAGCGCTCGCGCCGGATGAGCCAGAGCTCGAAGAGCTTGGAGGCCCGCAGCGCCAGCAGGACGGGAGCCACGGCGAGCAGCCAACCGGCGTCAATGCTGCCATCGGGCCCGAGCGAATCCAGGGAGCCGACGAGGACGACGGCTGCAATCGCGACGATCCCCACGAACAGGAGCGATAGGCCCGCCGAGAGCCAGAACAGATCCCTCGCCTCGCCGTCGTCCTCCGGGAGTACGATGGCATCCTCGTACCGGAGGGAGGCCACCGGAAGAAGCGTGGCCGCGACGGCGATCACGACGTCGAAGACGCCGAAGTCGGCCGGTGCGTAAAGACGCAGGAGAAGGATCTTAGAGACGTATCCGATGGCGAACGCCAGTGTCGTGCCGGAAGCCAGCACGGCGACGGGTCGGGCCATCCCGGCGCGGTTCGCAGTCTCGTGGGCAGGGCTCATGGTACCCTGGACCCTTCGTCCGTGGCAGATTCGCCCGGGATCGACACGGCGGGCGGCGCGTGCGCCCCGTTCCAGCCGTATACGCGGTAGCCGTGCTTCAGGGCGAGCAGGGAGAATCCCGGTTCGGCGCCGGGAAGGGCCGTGGACCGAACGAAATGCGTGATTCCGTGCCGGCGGGCGAGGGCATGAAGGTCGGCGGTCTGCAGCGTCTCCCAGTCGGCGTCCAACCGCGCCATGAGGTCCCCGGGGCCGCTTCGCGGATCGGAGGGCAGAGCCCCGGTCACCGTCGCGGCGTTCGGCGCGACGTCTCTCAACCTGCGGTACCAGGCCCGGAGGTTCGCCTCGTCGAACGCGACCGTCTTGTAGGAGACGAATACCGCGCGCTGAGAGCGGTAGGCGAACCCGGTGGCGGCCGGGGGTAGGGCGAACAGCGCATCCGTCGAAGTGCCCTCCCGGGCCCAGTCGGCGACCGCGTCGAGCGTGCCCGGCGTCGGTCGCCGAAGCGGGTAGACCGTCAGGAGCGTGGCCGCGAGCACTGCCGCCATGGCCATTCCGGGCAACGAGAGCAGGCGCCGTTCCAGGATCGTTGCCGTGGAGCCGAGGTGATTCCAGGCCGCACCGGCCGCGAGGGCGGCCGACGCCACGAGCGAGAGCATCGAATGCTGGAACGGTTGCAGCAGTACGAGACTGCCGACGCGGTCGCCTTCGCCCGCCAGCCAGCCCGACGCGATGGCGAAACCTGCCAACGCGAGCACGCCTGCGGCGAACGCACCGGCAGGCCGTTCACGGAACCGGGGAGCCAGGGCCAACGATACGACGCCTATCGCCGCCACGATCGCCGTTCGCACGATGTCGGTCACCGGGAACGCGTCAGGCAGGTAGTGGTGAGGAGCGCGGAACCGCGTGAGCAGGACCAGGAAATCCGGTTCGCCGGTCCCGACCTGCGCCGGGGCCGCGGAATCGGCGACCGCGACGGCGACCGGAGCGGCGATGCATACGGCCGTGACGGCAAAACGCGCCGCGGGCCCGAACCACGAACGATCGACGAGCCCCGCCGCCAGCGCCCCGGCCGCTATCGCGGCTCCGACATGGAGACCCGCCAGAAATTGCACCCAGGCGGCGATTCCGACGAGAATGCCGGCCGCGAACGGCCGCCTGTGAAGGAAGAGGGCCATTCCGGCCAACGCGAGGGCCCATCCGGTGAGGCTCGGGACCAGCATGGACGATCCGAGCGCGTTCCCGCCCAGGGTCCAGCGGGGAAGTACGGCCAGGGCAAGCACGGTGGCGACGACTGCGGGAGCAGCATTCCCGGACAGGGTACGCGACACGTCGTAGACAGACCACGAGAGCAGCGCCCACGAACCCACGAAGACGACTGCGACGGCAACCTCGACCGACAGCGCCTGGGCCATCGGCGTGAGCGCGGCCACGAACCCGCTTCGGACGTTGAATGCGCTCTCCTGCACACCGACGAACCAGTCGGTGCGCAGCAGTTCGGGCTCGACGCGTGCGAGCAGCCAGGGCAGCCATTCGTCCTGGTCGCTGGCTCCGAAACGATAGCCGAATCTCGCCAGGTACACGCCCGGGGCGAGGATCGTCGCGGCGATGGCGCCGAATGCGGCGGTACGGTTCATGGCCCGCCTCCCCGAACGCGGGAGCGCATCGCCCGGGCGAACGCGATCCAGCGGGAGCGTGTGTGACGCACGACGGGGTACCGTACGAGCTGCGGGCCGAACCTGCGCTTGAACTCGGCGATCGAAGGCGTATTCGCGCCCACGAAGTCGAAATGCCGCACGCCCTCGTCGGCGAGACGGCTGAACAGGCTGCCCAGCAGGACCGTCATGCCGTCTCCCGGCAACCCGCCGGCCATCCAGTAGCTGCTCGAGCGCCCGGTCTCGAGGGTCACCACGCCGGCGACGGGCACTCCGTCGCCGTTGCGGCAGATCCAGGGTCTCCCCATGCCGGCACCGACGATGGAATCGGCGAGGCGGTCGAAGCGGTCGGGAGGAAGCGGCGGTCGGTGTCCCGAGCGGACATACCCGGCCGCGCACAGCGAGGCGATCACGCCGGCCCCGTCCGGCTCGAGGGCCACGTGGTGCGTACCGACGCTCCTGCGGAAGTTGCGGGAAGCGCTCTGCGACCAGGTCGAAGGGTCCCGGGCCACCGCGGGGTCCATCACGTAGGTCCCCAGCCACGCCACGCGCCATCCGCGCGCCGTCGCGGCATCCAGGAAGACGTCTCCGGGGGCCAGGTGAAGGATGGTCTCGTCAAACCGGTCCTCGAGCGTGGCGGCCAGGGTCTCGGCGGACGAGGGCGTCGAGAAGATCGCGCTGTACGGTGTGAAGGGCGGAAGGATGACCTGTCGGAACGGTCCGATCGCCCGGACCGTGACGCATGCCGCGGCGTCGCCGCCGGGCGTCGAAACCACGTAGGCCCGGCGACCCGCTACCGCGGCTGTCCGGATCACGTATTCGGGCGACTGGCAGGGCTCGGCCGCGTCGACGAGGGGCGCCAGGCGGCGGAAGACGCCGAGAGCGGCCGGATCGCTTGCGTCGACGGTCAACGGGTCAGAGGATGTACTGGCTGAGGTCCCGATTCGTGACGACGCCCTCGAGCTTGCGAGCGACCAGCGCCTCGTCCACGACGACGGAGTCCCCGGAATACGCATCCGGCACGTCGAACAGGAGTTCCTCGAGCAGGGTGGTCAGGATGGTGTGGAGACGGCGCGCGCCGATGTTCTCCACCTCGGAATTGACCTTGGCGGCCAGGCGAGCGATCGCCCGTACCGCGCCGTCGGTGAAGGAGACCGCAACCTCTTCGGCCGCCAGGAGGGCCTCGTACTGCTTGAGGAGCGCGTTGCGCGGGGCCGTGAGGATCTGTACGAAATCCTCCTCGGTCAGGCTGCGAAGCTCGACCCGTATCGGGAATCGCCCCTGCAGTTCGGGGATGAGGTCGCTTGGCTTCGACACGTGGAAGGCGCCGGAGGCGATGAACAGCACGTGGTCGGTCTTGACGACGCCGTGCTTGGTGGTTACCACCGACCCTTCCACGATGGGAAGCAGGTCCCGTTGCACTCCTTCTCGCGAAACGTCCGGGCCGGAACGCCCGGCAGCGCCTCGGACCGCGACCTTGTCGATCTCGTCGATGAACACGATGCCCGACTGCTGCACCCGCTCCAGCGCCTCGCGGGTCACCTTGTCCATGTCGACGAGTTTCGCCGCCTCCTCCTGCGCCAGCACCGATCGCGCCTCGGCGATCTTCATCCGGCGCTTCTTGCGCTTCTTTCCGCCGAGCCCGCCGAAGAGATCCTGCAGATTGACGCCCATTTCCTCGATGCCGAGCGGCCCGAATACCTGCAGCATGGGGTTGCCGGAGTCGGACGACACCTCGACTTCGACCTCGCGCTCGTCGAGTTCACCGCGGCGAAGCATGTTGCGGAAACGCTCGCGCGTCCGTGCCCTGAGTTCGCTCTCTTCGGCCGTTTCGGACGACTCGGAGCCCGAAACGCCGAACCCGGTGCGAGGGGCCGTCGGGGTCGCAGGGATCAGCAGGTCCAGGATGCGCTCCTCTCCGAGTTCCCTCGCCCGGTCCTGGACCGCGGCGGCGTGTTCCTCGCGCACCATGTTCACCCCGATGTCGGCGAGGTCGCGGATCATGCTGTCCACGTCCCTTCCGACGTATCCCACCTCGGTGAACTTGGTCGCTTCCACCTTGACGAACGGGGCTCCGGCAAGGCGTGCGAGGCGGCGGGCGATCTCGGTCTTTCCCACGCCCGTCGGCCCGATCATGATGATATTGTTGGGCATGATCTCGTCCCGCATGTCGGCGGGAGCGTTCATGCGCCTCCACCGGTTGCGGAGCGCGATCGCCACGCTCTTCTTGGCTTCGTCCTGGCCGACGATGTACCGGTCCAGTTCCGCGACGATCTGGTGCGGCGTGAGTTCCCTGATCATTCGGGGTCTCGGGTACGGGCTGGGGTGGGCGGCGAGCGGTCGTGCGGAAGCCGTGCTCAGCGGCGGTCGTCGGTCTCCTCGCCCTCCTCGCCCTCCTCGTCGTAGTCGTCCTCGAAATCGTCTCCGTCGGCCGAATCCTCGAAGTCGTCCTCGTACCCGTCGGCGGCGCCGTCGGCACCCTCGGCGAAAGACTCGCGGACCTGCTGCACGTCCGGATGGTCGCCATTGACGAGGAGTACGGTGTAGTCGTACGGGAATCCGCGCCGCTTCTCGAGCCAGACGGCTCCGGATTCCTGGAGGATGCTGACGGCATCCTTGGGTTCACCGTCCTCGGGGTCGAGGGCCTCGGTGAGCTTGCGGAGGAGCGGCGTGAGGTACACTTCCTCGTACTGGCCGAAATACTCCTCGAGGATTTCGAGCGCGTGCAACGCACCGGCATCCTCGATCGGGGTCGTGACCTCGGGGGCGCGGGACTGGGCCGACTCGGTCGGCGCACCTTCCTGGCCGCCCTCCGGCTCGCGCGAGGCCGGCCGCGAATCCCTGATCGATTCCCTGGAGCGGGCGTCGAGCAGGAATCGGGCGTTGAGATACGCGTCCGATATGCCGGACGGCAGCCCGGTGACCTGGGGCGGAAGTTCGAGGGAGGCGACGAGGACGAACTTGCCGCTGCCGTGCAGGTGCCGCACCAGCGGCAGGTACCAGTGATTGCCCGACAGGATCACGAACGCTCCGATGTCGCGGTGGGTGTGCAGCAACTCGGCCGCACGGAGCGTCAGGTCGACCTCTGCGTCGGTGCGGTCGCGGGAGGCCGGGACGTGGCGCGGTTCGATGCCGCTGTCGGCCAGGTCCGTCAGGATGACGCCCGCATCGATACCGTGGTCGGTGAAATCGCCGAACGCGATCGACCGGGTCGCTCGTATCGAGAGTTCATCCTGCAGGTACCGCCGGAGTTCGGCCTGCATCGCGACCAGGAAGCGATGCGGCTGCTCTCCCTTGGACGTGTGGGCCTCGAGCAGGTTGAAGAGGTTGTCGTAGTCGACGAGGATCAGCCCGAGCGGTGCCTCGGACAGGGTGGGCTTGTGGCCGCGGCGGAAGGACATGGAGTCGACGAAGGTGAAGGTGGGAGAAAATCAGGCATTCGTCGTGGCGTCGGGGGCAGACGCATCGATCTCGAGAATCGTCCGGTGATGATTCGTGTAGATGCAGATGTCGGCGGCGATGGAGAGCGAGTGGTCGACGACCTCCCGGGCCGACAATCCGGGAGCGTGGGCCAGCAGGGCCCGTGCGGCCGCGAGGGCGTAGGGGCCACCCGACCCGATGGCCACGATCTCGTCGTCGGGCTCGATCACGTCGCCGGTTCCGGAGATCAGCAGCAGGCGATCCGACGCCGCGACGGCCAGCAGTGCCTCGAGTCTCCGCAGGAAACGGTCGGTGCGCCAGTCCTTCGCCAGCTCGACGGCGGCACGCGTCACGTTGCCGCCGAACTGCTGGAGTTTCTCCTCGAATCGTTCGAACAGGGTGAAGGCGTCGGCCGTGGCCCCGGCGAAGCCGGCAAGGATGCGCCCCCCGTGGAGCGCCCGGACCTTCTGCGCCTTGTGCTTCATCACCGTGGCACCGAGGGTGGCCTGACCGTCCGAGCCGAGCGCCACGCGCCCCGCATGCCGGACCCCGACCACCGTGGTGGCGTGCAGGACCGGGCGTTCGGAAGAAGGAATCGACATTACCGCATCATGAACGGAAGGGGGAGAATTCTGCCGCGCCAACCTGCGCAGATTCCGACCGGAACACCGCAAACAACGAAATCCGGATCCGGATGTCAAACCGGAGTGCTATCGGCCGTATCGTGCGAGCGCCTCCACGATGCGGTCCTGCACGGCCCGGGAGCGCGAGGATGCCGTCGTGAAGTGGTTGCTCATGATGGCGAAGGCCAGGGTCGATCCGCCGGCCGTCGTGACGAATCCGCTCAGCGAGGACACGTTCGACACCGTCCCCGTCTTGGCACGCACGTTGGCTCGGGCCGGGCCCGAGCGGAAACGCCCGGACAGCGTTCCGTCCACACCGCCGATCGGCAGGGAAAGCAGGAACGCGTCCCGGACCGCGGGATCTGCCGTCCACATGCGGCGCAGCAGGGCGATCGTCATGTCGGGCGTGACGAGGTTGGTCCGCGAAAGCCCGGACCCGTCGACGAGCTGGATTCGTGTCGTGTCGATGCCCGACTCGGCGAAGAACGGCATTGCCGCGCTCCATGCCGCTTCGGCCGAGCCTTCGCCCCGAATCCGGGCGCCGAGCGTGCGCAGCACCTGCTCGGCATACAGGTTCTGGCTGGGCTTGTTCACGACCTTCACGATGTCGGCCAGCGGGGGGGAGACATGGACGGCGACTCGGCGTGCGGTCGAGTAATCGGGCTTGAACGAAAGGTCGTCCACGTCGCGGGCGCGACCCAGCACGACGATGCCGCTCGCGGTCAATACCTCGCGGAAGACGTGGACGGCGTAGAGCGTCGGGTTGGTGACGGAGAGCGACTCCAACTCCACCGTGCCCTCGGGCACGGCCGTCGCAATGCGGAAACGGTTCGTGCCGCGGTCCCTGTGGTAGCCTTCCCGCATGCGCGACCCCCGGGGCAGCGTTTCCGTCGCGTTCAGCACCTCGACGTAGGTCGTCGACCGCGGCTCCCACGTGAGGCGGGCCGGCTCACCGGCCGCCGAGGCGCGCACGGTAAGGTCGATGGTGTTGTCGAAGTAGGTCAGGCCGCTGATCTCGGCCGCGTACCAGAACGGTTCGTCGTCCCAACTCCAGCCGTTCCCGAGCGGGATGTCGTCGAAGATGTCGTCGTCCCCTATGACGTCGCCCTCGATCGCCCGGATGCCCATGGATCGGAGCGAGTCGGCCCACTGGCGGAAAACCAGCGTGCCGTCGCCCGAAAATCGTGGCCCGAAGGAAGGGTCTCCGCCGCCCCGTACGAGCAACGGCCCCTGCAGCACGCTGTCGACGACCGCGCCCGCGGCGAAGAGCCCGGTTTCGAACCGGAAATCGGGGCCGAGCAGGGACAGGGCCGCCGCCGTCGTATACAGCTTCGTGTTGGACGCCGGCACGAAGCTCTTGTCGGCCAGGTTGCGGAAGAGGGGCTCGTCGCGCCCGAGGTCGTATACGGCGACACCCCAGAACCCGTTGGACGTTGCGTCGTCGGCCAGGAGGGCCGCGAGTTCGCGCCTGAGCGATCCCGGGTCGGCCTGGCGTGCCGAGACCGGGTCGACGGCGAACAGGAAGAGTGCGAAGACGGCTGCGGTTCGAATCATCGGCGGGGATCCCTGGCCTGTATGCGTTCCGGATCGGGGCGGTCGGTCAGGACGAAGACGTGTTCGACGTCGCCCAGCGAAGCGAGCGGGCGAACGAAAATGCGCCACGAGGGCTGGCCCGGGGGCGATTCGTGCGATTCGACGGTTCCGATCGGGATTCCGGGCGGAAAGATGGACGAATACCCGGACGTGACGACGAGCTGCCCGGAGTCGACCGGAGCCGTCTTCATGACGTGATCCACCTCGAGCAGGTCGCGGCGATCGCCGCTCCAGCGGAGGATGCCGTCGCCCAGGTGCGGGTGGATCCGGACGGGGAGAAAGAAATCGGTGTTCTGGTAGGTCATCACCTGGGAATACCGGGGGGATACGAGGGTGACCCTGCCTACTACCCCGCGGGGCTCGACCACGGCCATGTCGGTGGCGACGCCGTCCAGCGAACCCTTGTCGATCGTGAACGTGTTCCGCTCCCGGGTGATGTCCTTGTAGACGATGCGGGCGGCGACCCGGCGCGAGCCGAGCGAATCCGCATAGCCGAGCATGGCCCGCAGCCGCCCGTTCTCGAGCAGCGCGCCGCGTGCGCGGGCCAGCTCTCCCGACAGGTTGATGTTCTCCTGCCGGAGCCGCTCGTTTTCCGAAAGCGCGTTCAGGAAACGACCGCCGACGGCGAAGGTCGATTCGACCCCTCCGCTCAGTTCCAGGGCCGCCGCGCGCAACCCGCGCACCATGGGCTCGTTCCGCGCGAGCAGGAGGGTGACCGAGATCACCATCATCGTCGCGAAGATCACGATGTCGCCCAGTCGCTCCCAGGACTTCAGCATGGCGCTCAGTGCCGGAAGTGGCGTTCGCCCGTGAAGACCATCGCGAGGTTCCGCTCGTCGGCCGCCGCGACGACCTCTTCGTCGCGCACCGAACCGCCGGGCTGAATCGCGGCGGTGGCCCCCGCGGCCGCCGCTTCGACGAGCCCGTCGGCGAACGGGAAGAACGCGTCGCTGGCCACGACCGAGCCCCTGAAGTCGAGACCGGACTTGGCGCCCTTGCTCACGGCGATCTCCGACGAATCGACGCGGCTCATCTGCCCCGCACCGATTCCCAGGGTCGCCCTGCCGCGGGCGTAGACGATGGCGTTGCTCTTCACGTGCTTGGCGACGCGCCACGCGAAGTCGAGATCCTGCCACTCGGCCTCGGTGGGTTCGCGCCGGGTCACGACCCGCACGGTCGATCGAAGGGTTGCCGCGTCGGGCATCACCGCGTCCCGGGCCTGGACCAACAGGCCCCCGACGACCGACCGGATGTCGGGCCGACCGTCTTCGCGCGCCGGACGCAGGGAGCGCACGAGACGACGATTCTTCTTCTCGCGAAGGAATTCGAGCGCATCGTCGTCGAATTCCGGGGCGATCACGATCTCGGTGAACACCTGGTCGATCGCCCGGGCCGTTCGCAGATCCAGCGCGCGGTTGACGACCACGATGCCCCCGAACGGAGACTGGCGGTCGGTGGCGAATGCCGCCTCGTACGCGTCGGCCAGGGTACGGGCCGTCGCGACGCCGCACGGGTTGGTGTGCTTGAGAATGGCGAGCGTCGGGTCGGCCGAGGCGAATTCGTCGATGAGGAGAAGGGCGGCTCCCAGGTCGAGGAGGTTGTTGAAGGAGAGTTCCTTGCCGTGCAGCTGTTCGTGGAATCTCCCGGGTTCTCCGTACAGCGCGGCGTCCTGGTGGGGATTCTCGCCGTACCGCAGCCCGAGGGCCAGGGGAGCCCGAAGGTCCAGGACCGGGGCCGTGGCCGACGAGGCCTGCCGGTCGAAGAAGGACGTGACCGCCGCGTCGTACGCCGCCGTGTGCGCGAAGGCGGCGCGTGCCAGCCGGCGGCGCGTGTCCAGGCCGAGCGTACGGTCGTTCGCGCGCAGCTCGTCCAGGACGACCGCGTAGTCGGTCGGGTCGGTGACGACCGACACGCAATGGAGGTTCTTGGCCGATGCCCGGATCATGGGCGGGCCGCCGATGTCGAGGTTTTCGGACGCCCCGGCGTCGCCGGTGTCGGGCGACGCCGTGGCCGCGGCGAACGGGTACAGGTTCACGACCACCAGGTCGATGGGCGCGATCCCGTGGTCGACCAGTTGCGCCATGTCCTCCGGGTCATTCCGCCGGGCGAGGATGCCGCCGTGAACGGCCGGGTGCAGCGTCTTGACCCGCCCCCCCAGGATCTCCGGGAATCCCGTCAGGTCGTCGACGCTGCGAACCGGAATACCTGCCTCCGTGATGGCGCGCGCCGATCCGCCGGTCGAAACCAGCTCGATGCCAAGGCCGGAAAGGGCACGGGCCAGGTCTATGAGGCCCGTCTTGTCGAAAACACTGAGCAGGGCACGCCGGACGGGAACGCGGTCCTCGGGTGCCGGGAGGTCCTTTACCTGTATCATCGGGTCGGAATCTGGGGGCCGGAAGGTGGCGCGATGCGGACCCGACGGCCCTCGACGCGCACACGATCGTGTGCAAAAAGGGACAGGGCCAACGGAAAGAGGCGGTGTTCCACGGTCAACACGCGCGCCGCGAGCGTTTCCGGGGTATCGTCGTCGAACACCGGCACCGCGTCCTGCAGGACGATGGGTCCGGTGTCGTACGCCTCGTCGACGAGGTGAACCGTCGCCCCCGAAAGGCGCACGCCGTGCTCGACCGCCGCACGGTGTACGCGGATTCCGTACATGCCCGGTCCACCGAAAGCCGGCAGGAGGGCGGGGTGCACGTTGAGGATGCGATGGCGGAAGGCCGAGACGATGCCCGGAGGGATGCGCTTCAGGTAGCCCGCGAGCGCGATGAAGTCCACGTTCTCCCGCTCGAGTCGCTCCAGGAGTTCCCGCTCCTGGAGCGCGTCGTCCGCGAACCACGCCGGGTCGGCCACCAGCGTCGGAACGCCGGCGGCACGAGCACGGTCGAGCGCCCCGGCGTCGGCGCGGCTGGAGACGCAGAGCGCGACGTCGGCCGCGAGCGTTCCGTCGCGCACGGCGTCCAGGATGGCCTGGAAGTTCGATCCGGAGCCGGAAACGAAGACGGCGAGTCGCATCGTGGGTGGCGGGTCGGCCCGAGTTTACGGAGTACCCTCGCCACCCGCGACCACGGGTTCGAGAAGATGGAGGAAAGCTTGGCCGTCGTCGGCGGCGAGGCGCGCCCGCACGCCGATCGGAACCGAGGTCTTGACCGGAAAATGCCCATACCGAAGCCCCGTCGCCACCGGGTACGCCGAGCCGGCGAACCGGTCCCGCAGGACCTGTTCGAGGGTGAGCGAGGGCCGGCCGGCCGGCGGATCGGCCTCGGTGAACCCTCCGACCACCACGCCGGCAAGGCGGTCCAGGTGCCCGGCGAGGTGAAGCTGAGCGAGGAGCGCGTCCACACGGTACGGCGGCTCGCCTACATCCTCGAAGAACAGGACCGCTCCGTCGAGCGAGGGCAGGTACGGGGTGCCGACCAACCGGACGATCATCGTCAGGTTGCCCCCGAGGAGTACTCCCTCGGCGTGGCCCGGCGTGAGGACCTGCAGCGGGCTGCCGTCGGGGTTGTCGAGAGGCGACGGCACGACCCCCCGCGCCAGTTCGAGAAACCGCCGCTCGGACCAGGGATCCGGATCGGGCCACTCGACCGCGGCCATGGGCCCGGAGATGGACGTCCACCCGGCATGCCGGTAGAGGGCAAGCTGCAGGGCGGTGATGTCCGAATAGCCGACGAGCAGCTTGGGATGCCGGCGCGCGGCGCCGTAATCGAGGCGGTCGAGAAGGCGCAACGTTCCGTACCCGCCGCGGGCGCACACGATGGCATGGATGTCATCACGGCGAAGCAGGCGATTGAGGGACTCTGCACGGACGGCGTCCGGGGCCGCGAGGTACCCGACGGGCGCCTCGACGGGCGGCTCGTGGACCACGTCGAAACCCCGTGACCGCAGCACGGCGATGCCCCGGTCGAGCGCGTCGGGGTCGAGGGGAGCCGAGGCCGGGGCGGCGATCCCGATCCGGGCGGGCGGCAACAGGGCCGGAGGACGGGATGTGCCGTGATCGTAAGTCATTCAGCCCGATACGGATCGATCCTTCCAGGTAACACGGCGCGCGAGGTGGTTCACGAACGAATCGGCCTGCATGAGGCTCGCCGCAAGATAGGACACCGGCGCGGCCACCGGGACCCAACCGGGGAATCGCATGAAGCGGTCCGCGGCGAACCGCTGCGCGTACAGCGACAGGTACAGCAACGGCCACGCGAGCGGGGCGGCGACGAACGCCAACCCGTAGAGCAACCACAGCAGCACGAAGGGCACGGGGCGTCCCGACAGGATCAGGTACGCGTTCTTGCGGAACCCGAGCCATGCGCGTCCCAGGTTCCGGTACATGCGAACGGACACCGTGTCGCGCAGGTCGGCGAGGACGGGAGTGAAGCCCTGCTCGAGCAGGTAACGACCGATGCGCACGTCCTCGAGTACCTCGTTCCGGTGTCGTTCGTGCGGCCTGTGCAGCCGATACGCCCCGGCGTCGATCATCCACACCTGGCCGTTCAGCGCGCCCAGGGCCCGCGAGCGCACCTTGCCGACGAGCGGCCAGGGGAGGCCGGTCAGGATCGCGGTCGGAACCTGGCTCACGAGCAGGAGGCCGCCGCCGGTGAACCGCGGAAGCCCGGTGAGCACGGAGCCTGCGGGGAGCGAATCGAAGAACGTGGCCAGGCGGGACAGGGCATCGCTGCCCGCAAGGCGCACGTCGGCGTCGAGAAAGAGGAAACGATCGCCCCGGGCACGTTCCGAGGCCCGGTGCAGGGCGTGGGGCTTGCCGAGCCAGCCGTCGGGCGGACCGTCGAGCCTGAGGACCGCGAACCTCGGATCTCCGGCCGCGAGCACCGCATCGCCCGTACCGTCGGTCGAATCGTCGTCGACGACGATGACCTCGAAATCGGGGTGGTCCTGCGAGGCCAGGTCGGCGAGCAGGCCCGGGAGCACCGTCGCTTCGTTCCGCGCGGGAATACAGACGGACAGGCGTCCCCGGGGGGTACCCGAGGAGACCGGTTTCCGTCGGCGCAGGTAGGCCAGGTTCGCGACCAGCACCGCGGCAGAGAACGCGTGCACCGCCGCGGCGAGACCGAACAGCGCTTCCGTCATCGGTCGCCGGCCGCAATGGCCCGGAAAAGGGCCGGCGTCGTTTCGCCCGACAGCGAACGACACAGCGGCACGGCCGCGGGGTCGCCGAGCTCGTCGAGCGCGTAACAGTGCCAGGCCTGGGCCTCCTGCGCGAAGATCGGAGGGTCGGGCATCGCCTGAAGGCGTCGCGCCAGCGACGCGAACATTCCGGCTGCCCTGCGCCGGTCGCCTCCCGCGATACGCGGCTTGAAGAGGGTCGCGTGCGCGTCGACGAGAAGCACGAAGGGATCGTCGGGATCGGCCGCGCGCGCCTCTTCCATGAGGCGCTGCGACCTCATGCCGTGCCGCATGGCACCCGGAAAACCGGAGATCGACGCCCGGTACCCCCACAACCCGGCGAGCAGCGCGAGGTCGCGCGCCGAACCCCCGGGGAGCGACGCCGGGAGATCGGCGATCAACGCCTCGTCGCGGGTGAGCGGAAAGAGGCGATATCGGCACTGCAGGTCCCGCGAACGCTCCTCCACGCCCGCGCAGTGCGAGGCGAGCGCTGCCGCCTCGTTGCGGGCGTACAGGATCTCGATGGAGTCGGTCGCGGCGCCCGCGAGTGCGAGCGCGAAGAGCAGGAGCAGCATCAGAGATAGCGGGAGAAAAAGCCCCGGGTCGCGTCGAGCGGCCACCGCTCCTCGGGGCCCGGTCCACCGTCGAGCAGGACACGTCCCGCGCGCGGGTCGGCGTGGGCGAGCGCCTGCAACCCGTTCGCGAGCCGTTCGGATTCCGAACCGTCCGGGCCGTCCTGCAGCGCCGAGACCGAGAGGAGGGCCGTGGGGCGCGATTCGGTCGTCCACGCAATCCGTATCGTGGCGGCAGCCCACGCGGGCCGACCGAGAATACGGTGCATGCGCGGTGCGACGGCGCCATCGAACGGCAGGATGCCCTCGGCAGGGTCGTGCAGCCGCCCCTCCGGGAACCAGATCAGGCCGGTGTCGGGCCTCTCGGCGAATCGGCGGGCGGTGGTTCGCACCGTGACCGACCGGCGAGCGGCGTCGTCGACGGGAAACGGCAGCGCACCGGCGGGCGCGAAAATGGGCACGCGGTCCCATTCCTGCATCCACGTGACGGCGCGTCGCCCGTGGCTGGACAGCAGCAGCCAGAGCAGGAAACCGTCGTGGAAGACGTGGTGGTTCGCATAGAGCACGACGGGCCCCGCGTGCCCGGCGAACGACGCGTCTCCGACGAGGGACACCCGGCGGAACGCTCGGGCCAGCGAGCGACGCATGACCGATTCCACGAGGAGCCGGATCATCGATCGGCCTCGGCCCGGCGCATGAGGACGCGCTTTCGTCGCCCGTACCCGTCGGTCGCGACCCGGGCGATCCTTCTCGCCAGCGGCACGACCGCGCGGCGCGACCAGTTGTCGTAGCGGTTGGCCCGCACTTCGTTGAGGATCTCTCGGTAGGCACGGGCCGCGGCCCGGATGCCGAGCCGTGCTCCGGGGTCGAGTCGTTCGATGCCCTCCAGGCCCGATGCGTACCGGGATTCGGCTTCCTCCATCAGGCGCTCGACGAGCCTGCGGTACGCCGGGTCCGACGGTTCCGGGGCCTGTCCCGGTTTCATTCCCGCGTCTCGGCACAGGTCCTGCGGCAGGTAGCATCGCCCGAGCACGTGCAGATCCTCTCCCACGTCCCGCAGGATGTTGGTGATCTGCATGGCGACGCCCAGCGCCCGGGCAGCCCGAACCGGGCGCGCGGATGCGTCCACGGATCCGGGCGTGAGGAACGGGAGCATCATCTCGCCGATCGATCCTGCCACGAGTTCCGAGTAGGCGATCAGGTCGTCCATGGTCCGGATCGGGCGCCCGTCGAGATCCCATCGCGCCCCTTCGATCAGTTCCCGGAGCGTGTGTTCGGGCAATTGCCACTCGGCGTGCACCCGCGCGAGTTCGGTCCACAGGGGTTCCGCATCCGGATGTCCGGCAAGGCAACGGTCCAGCGCGCGTCGCGCGTCGTCGAGCCGGTCGAGGGCAGAGGCCCTGTCTGCCGATGCTTCGGGCCGATCGGCGATGTTGTCGATGGTCCGGCAATACCAGTAGACGACGGCCACCGACCTGCGGACGCGGCGCGGAAGCAGGCGCGTCGCGAACGAGAACGTGCGCGAATTACCCCGGAAGTACGCGTCGATCCATCGGTCCAACCCGGTGCCGGACGACCGAGGGGCATCGCCCGGCGTCACGCCGGCGTCACCCGCCCGCATGACGGTCCCGACGTCGAACCGAGAACCAGACCGCGGCCGTGACCACGGCCCCGATGAACGCAGCGCCCTCCAATCCGAATACCAGGGAAATCGCTATCGGAAAGGCGCTGTTCAGCACCCAGTATGCCGGAGCCGCCGGGTGGGGCGACACCGGCCCGCCGCCCACGAACTCGTACGCCGCCGCGATCAGCGCCGATACGAAGAACCAGCCGGCCCAGTTCGAGAGCGGCATTCCGTAGAAGACGCCCCCCTCCGGATACGTCCAGAAAGGAAACGCCATGCTCATTGCCGGATCGAGCGAAACGTCCCACGCCACCATCAGCAGGGCGGTCAGACCCACCCGCATCCAGCGCCTGCCCGACAGCCGGGCAGCCAGGTCGTACCCGACCACCGACATGGCGAACCACGACGGCGGAATGAACCACGGAACGTGGTCGAGGATCTTGGGTCCCAGCCAGGCCGTGTACAGGTACTCTCCGAACGGAAAGCCGGTGGTCGTGCCGACGAGTTCACTCGCCCCGCCGATCAGCGAACCGAGGAGGAGCAGCCGCAGCATCCGCGCCCTCCCCTCGGTGGGGAGGTAGAGCGCGAAGGCGAGCATCGGCATGACCGTCATGTAGGTCCACGTCGGCGCCTTTACCAGCGTCACGTACCACGCGCCGACCCACCCGGCCAGGACCGGGAAGAGTCGGAGGGCCAACGAGCCGGCCACGCTGAAGACCATCGCCGACACGAACACGATGAACAGCGCGCGCTGCGTCTTGTCCAGGGAGCGGTTACCAAGCACGGAGATCCTGCGTAGCGGAATGGATGACGGCCCGTGCTGCAACGGAGCGCCGGCCGGAATTGTTTTACCTTGGCGGGAGACTGCCGGTCATGAGGTTCGCGGTATTACCCCCCGAGTATTTCCCCGGGCCCGAGTGGGCCGCGGCGGCACTGTCGAGCGACGTGATCGTGCTCGCTGATACGTTTCCCTATGTTCGCCAGTCGTTACAGAACCGGGCGCGGTTGCGAACGCCGACGGGAACCTCGTGGTTGACGATACCCGTCGCGCGCGGCGGTCCCGGGCGACCGCTTACCTCCATCCGGACCGACGAATCGACGCCCTGGCGGCGTACCCATCGCCGCACGCTTCGATACCACTACGGCTCGGCGGCTTTCGGGGCGCACTACCTGCCGGAGATCGAGGCATGGGTCTACGATTCGGACGCGGGGAGATCCGGGACGCTGCTGGGGCTCACGGTCGCGTCCTGCCGCTTCCTTCTGCGCTCCCTCGGCGCGACCGCGCGGATCGTCGCGTCGGGTGCGCTGCCCGGCAGTCCTTCCAGGCTGACCGACGTCCTATCCACGCTGGAACCGGGCGCCGTACCCGTGCTCCTGCCGGGCCAGGCCGAGCGGCGGGCCCCGGTCGCGCCCGCCGCGCTCGTCGCACGGTGGTCGACCGCTCCGTACCGGCAGGCGTTCGACGGATTCTCGGGCGGTTGTTCGGCGTTGGACCTGCTCATGAATCATGGCCCGCACGCGGCGACCCTGCTCCGGGAGCGGATGTCGTTGGAGCGCGTGGCCCCGCCGACCGCGGGCTCAGGGGCGCAGGGAGGGCCCGGGGAAATTCCATTCGGGCACGTCGGAGGGCGTTCGGGTCCGCATGACCGAATCGATCCGGGCGACGACGTCAGGGCGTGACTGCGCGACGTTGACGGTTTCTCCGGGGTCCGAGGCCAGGTCGTAGAGGGCGATCGGACCGTCGGGAAACGCTTTCGCATCCATCCGGATGCCCTTCCAGGTGCCCATTCGCACGGCCTGCATGCCTCCGTACGCGTGGTATTCCCAGTAGAACGTCCGATCGTCGGACGCCGTGTCGCGGCCATCCACCAGGACGGGCAGCATGGACCGCCCGTCGGATTCGGGCCGTGCCTCGAGACCGGCGGCGTCTGCGAGGGTGGCAAGGACGTCCCAGGCGGCCGTCGGTACCTCGCTGACGGAACCGGCATCGATGCGACCGGGCCACCGGGCGATCAGGGGGACGCGGATTCCGCCTTCGTAGAGGGACCCCTTCAGGCCGCGAAGCCCCCGCGTGGACTCGAAGAACCCGGGGTGGACGCCGCGGGAGAAGGTCGTCCCGTTGTCGGAGGAAAAGAAAACGATCGTATCGTCGTCGATGTCCAACTCGTCGAGCAGGTCCAGCAGCCGCCCCACGTCACGGTCCATGCGCGTGATCATGGCCGCGTAGGCCGCCTTGGGCATGGGGTGCGGGAGGTACGGATTGCCGAGGAACGGCTCCTCCTCGAATGCGCCACGGTACTCCTCGAGCGACTCGGGCGGAACCTGCAGCGCGAGGTGCGGGACGGGAGTGGCGAAGACGAGCAGGAACGGCTGCCCGGCATGCTCCCTGACGAACGCCATCGCCTCGTCGAGCAGGCGATCGGGCGCGTAGGTCTGTCGGGCGAACCGTTCGCGGTACTGCGCCTCGGTAGCGAGCGGCGCGTCGATGCGTTGGTGGGCCGAAAACCAGGGAGAATTCCCCGCGAGGGAGTCCCGCTCGCCGTTCCGCCAGAGATGCGTGGGATAATGGTTGTGTGCCACGCGCTGGCAGAGGTACCCGTAGAACAGGTCGAATCCCTGTCGGTTCGGATGCCCCTCGCTCTCCGGACCTCCCAGTCCCCACTTCCCGACGAACCCGGTGGCGTAGCCCGCGGGCCGGAGCATCTCGGCGATCGTGACTTCGGCATCGCCGAGCGGATGCTGGCCTTCCGGCTCGTCCGGCCCCCATCCGCCGACCTCCCTGTTGTCGCGGATGGCGGCGTGGCCCGTGTGGCGTCCGGTGAGCAGCGCGCCGCGCGACGGCGCGCAGACGGGGCTGCCGGAGTAGTGCTGCGTGAACCGCATGCCTTCGGCCGCGAGTCCGTCCAGCCGGGGCGTGCGGATCTTCGTCTGCCCGTAGCTGCCGAGTTCTCCGTACCCGAGGTCGTCGGCCAGGATGAATACGATGTTCGGAGGCCGCTCCGGCGCGCACGCCGGGAGAAACGTGAGCAGGAAAGCCAAGGCCATGCGGCGCATCAGGATTCCTCCTCCGGAGAATAGTGGAGGGCGAGCCACACCGTGGCCACTCCGGGCTCGGTCCACGTGACGCGATGTCGACGGCGCGGCGCGATGAACAGCGCGTCCCCGGGACGAAGGGTTCGCTCGGTCGCTTCGTCCTCGAAGGCGAGGCCCGCGCTTCCCGCGAGCAGAAGCACCCACTCGGCCTTCTCCTGGTCGAACCACCCGGTCTCGGGGGCGTGGTGGCCGAAGGAGACGATACGGCCGAGCTCGAATTCCGAACCGCTCGTGATCGTGTCGAAGATCTCCCCGGCCAGCGAGCCCCGTGCCGTTTCGATCAGATTCCACGCTGCGGGGGGTGCCGACATGTTGTAAAACTCCGGATTTCGTTCGACTCTGGGGGCGCAAACATACGGGAAGACCATGACATTCCGCTCGTTCCGTTCGTGGGCGCTCGTCGCCCTCCTCCTCGTGACCGTGCCCGCCGCCCGGGCACGCCAGGCCGATCTCGATGCCGCGGAGCGGTTCACGGTGGAGAAGCTGGACCGCATGATCGGAACGCTCGATATCCGTCCCCGGTGGCTCGAGGACGAGCCGCGGTTCTGGTACGAGCTGGAAACCCCCGGCGGCAAGAACTGGGTGCTGGTCGATGCCGCGAAGCGCCTGAAGAGCGACCTGTTCGACCGAGACGACCTGGCGGCCCGGCTCACGGCGCACTTCCGCAAGCCGTTCAACGCGAAGAACCTCGACCTGAAGCGCTTCGAGTACGATCGCAAGGCGAAGCTCTTCCGGTTCGAGGTGGACTCGATCCGGTTCACGTGGCGGTTCGAGGAACGGGTGCTGGCCGCCGGCGACTCGGTACACAAGGAGAAGCCCATGGCGTGGGCGACGTATTCGCCCGATTCCACGTGGATCGCGTTCGCGCGGCGGCACGATCTCTACGTGATGCGGAAGGACGATCCCGATTCGACCGAGATCCGCCTGACCCGGGACGGGGAGCGCTGGTTCAGCTACCAGGCCGACGCGGGCGACACGACCTCGACGAAGCGGCTTCGCTCGATCGCCCGTTGGTTCGAGGACGAGACCAGGCTCTACACGCAGCGCGACGACGAGCGCAAGGTCAACGAGTTGTGGGTGATCAACAGCCTCGGTACCCGGCCCAAGCTCGAGACCTACAAGTATGCCATGCCCGGGGAGGACGAAGTCGGGATCCCCGAACTGAGGGTGTTCACGCTCGCCGACACGTCGTTCGTGACGGTTCCGCTCGCGCGCTGGGAGGATCAGAACATCGAGCGGGTCTACACCGACGAAAAGACCAGCGACAGGCTCTGGTTCATCCGGAGCGACCGTACGCGGGCCAATGTGGACGTCGTCATGGCCGACACCCGCACGGGCGAGACCACGCTGCTCTGGTCGGAGGAGTCGAAGCCGTACTTCAACTGGTCGTACATGAACCTGTCGGTGATCGAGCAGGGGCGCGAGTACCTCTGGTGGTCCGAGCGCGACGGCTGGGGGCACCTGTACCGCTACGCCGCCGACGGCAGCCTGAAGAACCGGATCACGCAGGGCTTCTTCCAGGTCGGAAACATCGGCCGTATCGACACGCTGCGCCAGGCGATCTACTTCTCGGCCATGGGTCGCGAACCGGGGGTGCACCCGTATTACGCGCAGACCTACCGGGTACAGTTCGACGGATCGGGGCTCGAGCGGCTCACGCCCGAGCCGGTCGACCACGGCTTCTCGATGGGCGACGTGCCCGACTTCTTCGTGGATACGCAGTCTTCGGTCGATTCGGTGCCGCGCTCGGTGTTGCGCGACACGCGCGGGCGGGTGCTGCTCGAACTCGAACGGGCCGACTTCTCGCAGGCCCGCGAGGCGGGCTTCCGCGACGCCGAGGTCTTCACCGTCAAGGCGGCCGACGGCGCGACGGACCTCTACGGCGTGATGTGGAAGCCGTTCGACTTCGACTCCACGAAGGCCTACCCGGTCATCGCGTACGTGTATCCAGGCCCGCAGACCGAGCCGTTCCCGATCCGGTATTCCATCGCCGGCGCGACGGGCCGTGCCTTCGCGCTCGCGCAGGTGGGCTTCGTGGTCGTGGCGTTCGGAAACCGGGGGGGCAGCCCCATGCGCGACCGCTACTACCATACGTACGGCTACGGGGACCTGCGGGACTATCCGCTCGCCGACAACCGGTACGGCATCGAACAGCTCGCGGCCCGGCACCCGTGGCTGGACGCGACGCGGGTCGGGATCTACGGACATTCCGGGGGCGGATTCATGTCCACGGCGGCGCTGCTCAGTCACCCCGACTTCTACGACGTCGCGGTTTCGTCCGCCGGCAACCACGACAACAACGTCTACAACGCGTGGTGGAGCGAGGTGCACAACGGGGTCAAGGCCAAGACGAAGAAGCGTACGGTGAAGAACGAGGCCGGCGAAGAAGTCGAAGTCGTGGACACCACGTGGACCGCGCGCATCGAGCCCAACAGCGAACTGGCGGGCAACCTGAAGGGACACCTGCTGCTCGTGCACGGGGACATCGACAACAACGTGCACCCGGCCAATACCATCCGCCTGGTCGACGCGCTCGTGAAGGCGGGCAAACGCTTCGATTTCATGCTGCTGCCGGGGCAGCGGCACGGATTCGGGTCGATGCAGCCCTACTTCGACCGGATGACGTGGTATTATTTCGCCGAGCACCTGCTCGGGGACTACCGCACGAACGTGGATTTCAACCTTCCGAAAGACCGGAACTGAACGTCATGCCGCGATCATTGCCCGCCGTCGCCTCCGTGGCGGTCCTGGCCCTGGTGTGCACGGCCTGCGGGCCCGTCGGCTCCACGCGCGACGTGCTTCCGCCCACGGACCTGGCACCCTCCTGGGGGGGCGTCCCCCTGCTGGACCTTGCGGCCGACACGGCCCGCCAGGTGGTCGTGGACCGGGAACCCGGGCAGTACCTCGGCCACCCGACGACCGTGCTGCTGCCCGACGGGCAGACGATCATCGCCGTATACCCGAAGGGTCACGGTCGCGGCGCCATCGTCATGAAGCGATCCGAGGACGGAGGCAGGACGTGGAGCGGGCGGCTGCCCGTGCCCGCCTCGTGGGAGACCTCCCTGGAGGTGCCCACGATCTACCGCGTGGATCGCGCCGACGGAGGCGTGAGGCTTCTCCTGTTTTCGGGGCTGTACCCCATCCGGATGGCGACCTCGGACGACCTTGGCGTCACGTGGAGCGAGTTGGAGCCGATAGGGGACTTCGGCGGCATCGTCGCCATGGCGGCCATGGAGCGACGCGCCGACGACGGGGCGCTGCTCGCGTTCTTCCACGACGACGGGCGGTTCTTTTCGGGCACGGGCACGGCCGACGAACCCTTCCGGGTCTACACGACGCGGTCTGACGACGATGGGCTCACGTGGCAGACACCGGTGGTGATCGCCGAAGACGATTCGCTGGACCTGTGTGAGCCCGGGGTCTTCCGCTCTCCCGACGGCGCCCGGCTCGCGGCGCTGTTGCGCGAGAACTCGCGCACGAGCACCTCTCAGGTCATCCTGTCGGTTGACGAGGGATCGACCTGGAGCACGCCGGCGCCCCTCGCGACGACCGTCACGGGAGATCGCCACCAGGGGGTCGCGCTGCCGGACGGCCGGTTCCTGGTCTCGTTCCGCGACATGGCCGACGGAAGCCCGACGAAGGGGGACTGGCTCGCCTGGGTCGGAACGTGGGACGAGCTCGTTTCGGGCTCGCCGGCCGGATACCGCGTGCGCCTGATGGACAACACGAACCCTTGGGACTCCACGTACCCGGGAGTCGTGCTGCTGCCCGACGGGACCGTCGTGCTGACCACCTACGGGCACTGGGCCGAAGGCGAAGAGCCGTACATCGTCTCCGTGCGCCTTCGGGTTGACGAACTGGACCGCATGGTAGCCCGGCTTCCGGTGCGCCCGTAGGATTCAGCCGTCGTACGCTATGTCCTCCACCACCAGGACTTCCTCCCCCGCCGGTGTGCCGAAGGAGGCCGATTCGCCGACCTGGAGGCCCGTGATCGCCCGCGCGATCGGTGCCGTGAACGCGACGAGCCCGGCCGACGGATCGGCTTCGTCCACGCCGACCAGTCGGAAGCCCCGGACCAGGCCCTGCCGGGGCCCTCTCACGGTGCGAACCCGGACACGGGCCGAGAAACGGACCTCGCCGGCCGGCTGATCCGACGGACGGACGACCTTCGCCGAGCCGATGCGGTCGTCGAGCAGGCGCAAGCGCCCGGTGATTTCGTTCAACGAGCGGGTACGGTCCTGCTCGGGCGCCTTCCTCGAAAGCACGCGCGATCGCTCGGCCTCGAGGGCTTCCCGCTCGGCCTGCAGCTTCGCGAGCCCTTCCATCGTCACCAGGTTGGGCGTGCCGGCGGGAAGGGGGGCGCGGGGAGGGATCAGGACCGCGTCCTGGACGGCATCGTCCTTGAGAAAAGCTCGGGACATGGCTCAGCGCGGCAGCGGCGTTCCGCCGTTCCGCAGGGACTACAGACGCCGCACCCAGACGTTCCGATAGCTGACCGGATTGCCGTGGTCCTGCAGTTCGATCGGTCCGTCCCCGTGCGGTTCGTACTTCGGAAGGCCGGTATACGTCGTTCCGCCCTGGATCTCGGCATCGAGTTGCACGAGCACGCCGTTGTGTACGACCGTCACCGTGGCCTTGCGCACGACCTCGCCGTCGGGCGCGAACACCGGGGCGCGGTAGAAGATGTCGTAGGTCTGCCATGCGCCCGGCGGCCGCGCCGCGTTCACCATCGGCAGATGCTGCTTGTAGATCGAGGCCACCTGTCCGTTGGAGTACGTCCGGTTCCCGTACGAATCGAGGACCTGCACCTCGTATCGGCCCTGGAGGAACACGCCCGAGTTTCCGCGCCCCTGTCCTTCACCCGATACTTCAGCCGGTGTACGGAACTCGATGTGCAGCTGGATGTCGCCGAAGCGCTCCTTCGTTCGGAGATCGCCGGTGCGGGGCGCTACCGTCATCGCGCCGTCGGCCACGATCCACTTCGCCGCCGAACCGTCCCGGGCCGATTCCCAGGCGTCGAGGCTCGTGCCGTCGAAGAGCACGATCGCGTCGGACGGGGGGGCGGTGCCGTCGCCGGGGGTCACCATCCGGGGCTCCGGATCCCACACCTCGGTCAACTCGGGCGGCCACTCCTGGGCGGTGGCTACCGGCACGACGAACAGCAGGAGGTAGACGATGCGTTTCATGGGCGTCGCGATCAGAAGGTGGGGAGCTTCCAGGGGGCGCGGTATTCGATGCCGCGGGCGAGCCGGTTGGCCTCGTCGTCGCCCGCGAAGGCCCACGCTCCTTCGTCCCAGTAGAGCTTCCGTCCGGTGCGGAAGGCGACGTTTCCCATGTGGGCGGTGACCGCCACCTTGTGCCCTACCTCGATGTCGGCGTTGAGCGGGGCCTCGCCCCGGAGTGCCGCCGCGAAATTCTGCGTGTGGCGGTCGAGGTCCGAACCCTGGACCGCGATGGGCTGCGGGGCGTCGAGCTTCGCGCGACGCCCGCCCTGGCCGTCGGCCTCGGTTTCCGAAATCACTTCCCATCCTCCGCGGTCGACGACCAGCGTGCCGTTGTTGCCGATGAAGGCGACCCCGTGCGTGCGGCCGTATGGCCCCAGGTCGATGCCGGTCGCGTGCTCCCAGGTCATGATGAAGTCGTCGTATTCGAAGACGGCCGTGAGCGTGTCGGGCGTCTCGGAGGCATCGTCGGGATAGGCCATCTTTCCGCCCACGGCCACGACCGACTTCGGCCAGCCGGCATTCATCCCGTACAACGCGAAATCGAGGATGTGTACGCCCCAGTCGGTCATCAGCCCCCCGGCGTAGTCCCAGAACCAGCGGAAGTTGAAGTGGAACCGGTTGGGGTTGAACGGACGCGCGGCCGCGGGGCCGAGCCACAGGTCGTAGTCCACCCCGTCGGGCACGGGAGCGTCGGCCTGGACCGGGATCGGCTTCATCCAGCCCTGGTAGGCCCAGGTCTTTACCGTCCGGATGTTGCCCAGCACCCCGGACCGCACGTACTCGATCGCCTGTTGCCAGTGCGGCCCCGAGCGTTGCCACTGGCCGATCTGGACGAGCTTGTCGTACCTGCGCGCACCGGCCAGCATGACGTCGGCTTCGCCCATGGAATTCGCCATGGGCTTCTCGCAGTAGACGTGCTTGCCGCTTTCGACGGCAGCCAGCATGATGAGCGGATGCCAGTGGTCGGGCGTGCCGATGACGACGAAATCCAGGTCGTTGCGCTCCATCATCCGGCGGAAATCGCCGTACCGCTCGGGCCTATGCCCGCGTCGTTCTTCCACGTTTCCGCTGCGCTGGGCCAGGACGGCCTCGTCCACGTCGCAGAGCGCCACGCAGTCGAACGCATCCATCTTGAGGAACGAGTTCGTGTTGGACCAGCCCATGCCCTTCACGCCGACGGCGCCGAAGCGCACCATGTCGGACGGGGCGACGCGCCGCGTGCGCGGGCGGGCCAGGACGGGCATACCGGGGAAACTGTAGGCGACCGCGCCGAGCGCGGCGGTCTGTACGAAGCGGCGACGGGAGAGGGACATTCGGCTCGCGAATTGGTTCTCCCGATGGTAGGATTCGCGACCGAATGCGGCAACCCGGGCGGAGGGCGATTTCGCGCGCGCAATCGGGAAACCTCGGCAACCAGCTCCCCTGCGATCGTGGCGCCGGGCCCGGAGGCTGTCCCGGAGGGTCAGGCCGTGGAAAACCGGGCCCGAATTCCATGTATTGGACCGGTTTGGAAGGCGAATACCTCGACAGGAAGCCCTTTGTCGATGTATTGGGTCGATTTCGGGGGTGAATACATCGAAAAGGAGCCCTCTTGCGATGTATTGGGTCCATTTCGGGGTTCAATACGTGCGATTTGGGCCGAAATACCACGTCGGCGCCCCACGCCCCCCCATCGCCTTGTTGCACGCCCGCCGGCGCCCGAACCTCCGCGCCAAAGAGCAAGCGCCCCTGCAATTTCCTGCTGCACAGGAGTTACAGGGGCGCTCTGCGGTCCGGACGAGACTCGAACTCGCGACCTCCGCCGTGACAGGGCGGCATTCTAACCAACTGAACTACCGGACCGGGTATCGTTCAGGCCAGCAAATATACGGCGGGGCGATCGGGGTCGGCAACGGTTTGTCTTTCGCCGAAAGTGAAAATCGTTTCGCGCCCGGGGCGGAGGGGGCAGCGCCCGGGAGAAACGAAGAACCCCACCGGGCGGAGGCCCGGCGGGGTTTCGTGGTCAGGGAGGGAGTTGAACCCCCGACACATGGATTTTCAGTCCATTGCTCTACCAACTGAGCTACCTGACCGAAGACCCGAAATATACGCGCTCGTTGCCGGGTGGGTCAACCTTCCGGCCGACCCGCGCGCCGGTAACGGGATGCGGGAGGTCCCGTCGGATCAACTCTTCCGAGCGCCCCACATGAGTTTGGCGCGCAGCGTGCTGAAAAAGTCCTGCTCAGGCAGGCGTACGATATTCACCGTGTGGTGCGCCTTTCGGATGGAGAGCGTCGTCCCGTTCCGCTCGAGGCGGGCGGATCGTCCGTCGACCGTGATGACGAACGGTCCGTCGTGGTCCACCACGCGGGCCTCGATGCGCACCCGGTCGGGCAGCACCATCGGCCGAACGGTCAGGGTATGCGGCGCGATCGGCGTCAGGAGGATCGTGCCGCTGCCCGGGTACACGATCGGGCCGCCGACCGCGAGGGAGTAGGCCGTCGAGCCCGTGGGAGTGGCGATGATGAGTCCGTCGGCCCAGTAGGTATTGACGACGGTTCCGTCCACGGTGACCTCGATCGCGATGAGGCTCGCTTCGCCCTCCCGCTGGATGACCACCTCGTTCAACGCCCAGCGGCGGGGCAGGTCGACCCCCTGCGCTTCGGCGTCGAGCACCATGCGCGGTTCGATGACGTAGTATCCGGCCGCTATGCGCGGAATGGCGCCGGCCAGCTGGGCCACCTCGATGTGGGCGAGGAATCCGAGGCGCCCGACGTTGACCCCCAGGATGGGCGTTCCGCGGTCCCCGATCTCGGCCGCTGTATTGAGCAGCGTGCCGTCACCGCCGAAGGACAGGACGAGGTCGCAGCCGTCGGCGAGGGGGCCGGGTGCCTTTTCCAACGCCTCTTCGGCCGACAGGACGCCCCGTTCGACGAGTCCGGCGGCGACGTCGGCGTGAAGCCGGAACGGCTGTCCGCTCGCCCGGAAGTGGCCGATCAGGCCGACGACCGGATCCCAGAGCGATTCCTTGCCGATGTTTCCCGTTACACCGAAAACCATGGTCTTTCGTGGCTGCGTGCGCAAGGTACGGCAGACCCGGCGGTCTCGGCAGGTTATGCGGAGGTCCCCGCCGAGTCATGCGTGCAATCCCACAATCGCCCATGAAGGAACAGGACCATGGTCTGGGCCGCGTGTTCAGCGCCACTACGCTCGGCATCGACGCGATCCGCATAGAACTGGAGGCCCACGTGCGCCCGGGGCTGCCTTCGTACACGATGGTGGGCCTGCCCCAGGCCAGCGTGCGCGAGAGCCGGGACCGCGTCCTCTCGGCGCTGCGGGCGGCAGGACTCCCCGTGCCGCGAGGAGCGGTGACGATAAACATGGCTCCCGCCGACGTTCGGAAGGACGGCGCCGCCTTCGATCTCCCGCTGGCCGCGGCGCTCATGGCCGCCGAGGGAGTCATACCCCGGGACGGCCTGGTCGCCCGTGCGCTGCTCGTGGGAGAGTTGGCGCTCGACGGGCGCGTGCGGCCCGTAAGGGGAACCCTGGCCCTCGTGGCCGCGGCTTCCGAATGCGGAATCCGGTCGGTCGTGGTGCCGCTCGCCAACGCGGCCGAAGCCTCGTTGCCCGGTACCGTGCAGGTATTTGCGGTCGATTCGCTCTCGACGGCAATCGCCGTACTCCGGGGGGAATCGGCCGGGGAGACCTGGCGACCTGCGCGCGAGTCGGCACCCGTCGAGGCGCCCGACCTCGAGGACGTCGTCGGCCAGGCCGATGCGCGCCGTGCGCTCGAGATCGCGGCCGCGGGACGTCACAACGTGCTGTTCTTCGGGCCGCCGGGTTCCGGGAAGACCATGCTGGCGCGACGTCTGCCGTCGGTGATGACGCCGCTGGCGGGAGAAGAAGCGCTCGAGGTCACCCGCATCCAGTCGGTGGCGGGCCTGGTCCCCGAGGGACAGGGACTCGTACGGATCCGGCCCTTCCGATCGCCGCACCATTCGGTGTCCAGGGCCGGTCTCGTGGGCGGTGGCGACCCTCCGCGACCGGGCGAACTGTCGCTCGCGCACCACGGTGTGCTGTTCCTCGACGAATTGCCGGAATTCTCCCGTGATGCGCTGGAGGCTCTCCGGGAGCCGCTCGAGGACGGCTCGCTCGTCATCTCTCGATCGCGCTACCGGCTACGATGGCCGGCCCGCGTCATGCTCGTTGCCGGCATGAATCCGTGTCCGTGCGGTAGGCTCGGGCTTCCGGGCGATGTCTGCTCGTGCGATCCGGGCCAGGTGCGACGGTACCTTGCCCGGCTCTCGGGCCCGTTGCTGGACCGCATCCATCTCCACGTGCACGTCGCGCCCGTTCGCGTCGGCGACTGGGAGCGCGGCGGAGGGGAGCCGTCACGAATCGTGGCGGACCGCGTCGCCGCCGCCGCTCGATTCCGGAACTCGCGCGGTCAATCGGTCGAAAACGGCCTGCTGGACGCCGGGGGGATCCGCGCATGGTGCCCGGTCGAGGGCAGCGCGGCGGGAATCCTCTTCCGGGCGGCCGAGCGGATGGGGCTTTCGGCCCGGGCCGTCGCCCGGGTCCGCACCGTCGCGCGGACCGTGGCCGATCTGGACGCGTCACCGACCATAGAGCCAAGGCACGTGGCTGAAGCCGTCCAGTTCCGCGCCGTCGAACGCCTCGTTCCGGACGCGGCGCCCGTGGTCAGCGGGGCCTGAGATCGAGTCGTTCGGTCGCCATCAGTACCCTCAGGTTGAGCGCCTGGGCCACGTTGGCCACGGTGGCGAACTGGCCGACCGATGCGTCCTGGTCGGCCCGGAGCACGAGCGCAGTCCGGGTGCCCATGACCCGGCTCACGGCCGTGACGAGTTGCTCCCGGGGCACGCGTTCCTGTTCCACGTAGTATTCGCCGTCGGCCGTGATGGCCACCGTGACGTACTGGGCGTCCGTCGGTGCCGCCGAATCCACCTGGGGGAGGTTCACTCGGATGCCGAACTGGGGAATGAACGACGAGGTGAGCAGGAAGAAGATGAGGAGCAGCAGTACGATGTCGGCCAGCCCGGCGAGGCTGAACGCGCTGAGCGGCTGACGATTGGTCGAGAAGTCGATCGAAGCCATGGCGTTTCAGCGGCTGTACTCGTCGCGGCGGCGCGCGGCGGGAGCCGGCGCCTGGAGCAGGTCGATGAACTCGGTTGCCGAGCGCTCCATGTCGTTCACGAGGCGCCGGATTCGCTGGAACAGGAAGTTGTAGAAAAAGAGCGCCACGATGCCGACGACCAGGCCCGCGGCGGTCGTGAGCAGGGCTTCCCAGATGCCGCCGGCGAGGACGCTCGGATTGACGTTGCCCTGCAGGTTCTGGATGCGCTGGAAGGCGTCGATCATGCCGGTGACGGTACCGAGGAAACCGAGCATCGGGGCGATACCCGCAACCGTGGCCAGCATGTCGATGCGGCGCTCGAGTTCGAACGCTTCGTGCTTTCCGGCCGAATTGACCGCGTCCTGGATCTCGGCGATCGGACGCCCCAGCCGCTCCAGCCCGTGGGCGAGGATCCTCGTGATCGGCTTGTCCTGGCTCTCGCAGTAGGCCTGCGCGCCGTCGATATTCGCCGAGCGCACGTAGTCCCGGATCCGGTCCATGATCGTTGCCGGATCCGACGCGGCCTTCTTCAGCGTCAGGAGCCGTTCCACGAACAGGTAGATCGTCACGAACGACAGGAGCAGGATCGGCCACATGACCCAGCCGCCCTGCAGCAGGATGTCGAGCGTGGTGGTTTCCTGCGGGGGCGGAATGAAGAGCCGCGTGGAGTCGGAAGCGACCTGGTAGAGCAGGGTATTGGGCATGCCGATACGGAGCGAGCGTTCAGGGACGGATGCGCCGGACCCACGTTTCGGCGGGGAGCCGGTCGGATAGTGCAGTGCGTACGGAGTCGGCCGCGCGGATGGTCGGGAATCGACCGACACCCACCCGGTAGCGGGTACGTCCACCCTCGGCGTACGCCAGGACGGCCACCGGATGTCCCAGGCCCGAGACGATCGCCGCTTCGGCCGAAGCGTCGGCAGCACGGGTAGTGGATGCGGTGATCAGGGTGAATCCGGCGGCCGACGTGTCGAAGTCGCCCGTCGAGGGCTGCGGGGCGGGTCGGGTGTCGGGGCGGGAGGCGGGAGGAGGCGCCGGCTCGGTGGCGACGGGAAGATCGGCCACCGTGGGACGCGCCGCGACGGCTGCCGCGCCGAGGGAGTCCGCGCCGAGTTCCGTCGAATCCGGAACGGCCGCCGCGGCATCCGCGCCCTCCTCTGCGCCGCGCGAGGCGTCCGAAAGCCCGGAAGGCGGGGGCGCCGGCTCCCTCGAGGGGATCCGGTCGCGCAGCACCACGACGGTGACCGTGACGACCGCCGCGAGGAGGAGGAGCCCGGCGACGAATCGGGTCGATCCGGCCGCAGGACGGGGACGGGGTCGCCGAGGGTCCCGCGGCGTCCTGCCCGGGCCCGGAGATGCCAGCGGCGGAAGGTTCGATTCGTCGAGAACCCGGTCGATGACGGCCTCCCCGGGATCGGACTCGACCGGCCGCGCCGACGGGGAATCGGTCGTGACCGGCGCGACGTCCCAGTTAACGGCTTCGGCCAGGGCCGGATCGGGGTCGAAACCAGGAATTCGGTCCGTTCCCGCGCGCAAGGTGCCGAGACCGGGAAGCGGCACGTCGCCCCGTTCCAACGCGGTACGCACCGACGCGGAGAACCGTTCGAGACCGGCGCGCACCGCGGCCGGGTCGTGTCCGGTCCGGTCGGAGACCAGCCCGACGAGCGACGCCACGGCCGGCTCGTCTTCGGCGGATGCGGTCGATTCGAATCGCACCGGCAGTTCCGGATCCCCGGTGCGAAGGAATCGGCCGATGCCCGGCAAGGCCACCGGTCGCCCTACCTGAAGGCTTTCGACCACGACGTCGATCAGGACGCGCAGGAAATCGTTCGGGGTCATGGCAAGCACCGGCAGGTCGATCGGGTCAAGATACGCAGCGGCCCGGGCTCAGAACTGCCACCGCAGACCGGCCGTGAAGACGGGCGAGGGACGCACGTAACCGTACCACTCGGGCCTGTTTCCTGCCAGGTTCTGAAGTCGTACGACCGCCGTGGCCGCGGGTGCCACCCGGTAGCTCGCAGAAAGGTCCACGTCTGCGTACGGGTCCAGCGATCGCGATCCCTCGAGGTCGATCGTTCGGGGTCCTTCCACGCGTCCGACGAGCTGCACCAGGCCACGCCGCCCGTCGAAGCCGGCCGAGGCGAGCGCCCGGATCGACCACGGGGCCACGTGGGGTACGTCGATGTCGAACCCCGTCAGCCGGGCCGAGCGTACGGTGGCTCCCATGCGGATCCGGATTCCGGCCCCCAGGTACGCGCCCGCGTCGAGATCGACGCCCAGCTCGCGAACCCGTCCGTGGCGCACCTCGGAGAGTCCGCGGACGTACCCGGAGAAATGCTCGGCCGTGTGCAGGAAGTAGCGCCGGTTCGGCGAATGGTTCCATCGCCCGGCGGCCGAGAGTTCCAGCCGTCCAAGGGACGCTTCCCCACGGACGGCGGCGTCGATCGGCCGTAGTTCGGCCTCGATCCACGGCGAATCCACGGCAAACGGATTTGCGCGGTACAGCGCGTCGAGCCGGGCCGACACGACGGAAGGACGATTCTCGGCGGACAGCCGCAGCCCGGACGGCCGAGTGGTTTCGATGCGGAAATCGGGCGCGATCCACACCAGGGACCGATCGCCGGAGCCCGTGGCCTCGCGGCCGGCGGACATTCCTAGTGCGGCCAACCCGGCTGTGACCCGGACGGTCGAACCGAGGGGAAACCGCGTGCCGGCCCCCGTCTGCCATCCGGAGGCGACGGGACCGGATCCGTCCAGGCCGACGCCCTCGTATTGCCCCGACAGGGACAGCCCGCGGTCGACGGCCCCGGTCTCCAGGCGCAGGTCGAAGCGTCCGGATGCGTCGGTGCGTTCGGTCCGGGGATCCAGGCGCACGGTCTCGTCGAAGACGTCGGTATTCACCCGGGACGCGGACAGGGTTGCGCCAAGTCGCAGCCGCCAGTCGGTACCGTGACGCTCGCTCCACGCGGTCGCGCTGCCGAAGCGTCCGTCCCTGTCGGGAGCGGCGTTGGGCGCAACCGTGGGACCCGGTTCGGCGGCGTACAGTGCGTACCGCTGGAGCGCGCCGTCGACCGCGGCGCCGATTCGCCACGACGCGACGGGCGTTTCGAAGCGGGCGCCGATGCGACCGAGATCGTACGCCGACGACCGTCCGTCCACCGCGTCCTGCGGCACGAAACCGCTGCGTCCTTCGTAATCGGCCTGGATCCTCCACAGGGACCGCGACCGGGATCCCGAGGCCAGGTCCAGTTCGACGTAGCGCTGCGCGTACCGCCCGACGCCGGCTTCGACGGAACCGTCGAAGCGCGGACCGGATGCGTACGGCGAGACCGCGGGCGAGATCGGCGATCTGAGCGGCGTGGCCGGGAGGTCGGCTCGGCGCTGCAGGTACTCCTCGGCATACGGACGGCGACCCTGCGGGACGTCGGGAATGCGGGGGGGCGGATTGAATCCGAGCAGGGGTTGGCGCCGCAGCGACGGAAACCGGATCGCCAGTTCCCCGGTGATCTCGATCTCGCGAGGCGCGAGATCGGGGAGCACCGGGTCGTCCTGGGCACGCACCGAGGGGACGAGACCTGCCGCGAGTGCGACGAAGAGCAGGAATCGGGTCATCGTTGGATGGCCTCCATCTCTCGACGGGCGTCGGCCGCCGCCGGGTGGTCGGGGTAGAGCGAGATCAGCGATTCGTACAGGCGCAGGGCCTCGCCCGGACGATCGAGGGCGCGAAGGGCGCGGGCCTGCTCCAGCGTTCCGCGCGCCATCCACTCGGTGTAGCCGGCAAACCGGGTGCCCAGCCGGGAGAGTTCCTCGTAGGCTCCCGGCGCGTCGCCCGAGCGTAGAAGCAGGGCGCCGACGCGATAGATGGCCTCGGCGCCCGCCTCGTCCTGGCCGAGCCGGGCGGCGGTCCGGTACGCCGAAACGGCATCCGCGGCGCGGCCGCTCCGTTCTTCGAGACGCCCGAGTCCCAGCCAGGCCGCGGCCGACGATGGGTCCTGCGGCGCGGCATCTATCGCCTGACGAAGCAGTGCCTCGGCCTCCCCGGTCCGTCCGAGGGCGAGCATGGCCATGCTGCGTCCATAGAGGGCCTCCGTCCGCATCCTGGCATCGTCACCGGCCACGGACGCGAGGACGTCGTAAACGCGGGCCGCCTCGTCGGCGCGGCCGGCCTCGAGGTGGATCCTGCCGAGCCGGGATGCGGCCTCTGCACGCCGGGGGCTGTCGGGAAAGCGGTCCACGATCTGCCCGAGATACCCGGTTGCCTCACGGGCCTGACCGCGATCGGCGTAGATCGTACCGAGGTAGAAATACGCTTCCGGAAGCAGGCGCTCGTTGCCGGCCGAGCGAACGAACGCCAGGAGGTCGTTGACGGCCTCGTCGACCCGCCCGCCCTGGTACCGGACTTCGGCTCTACGGAACCGCAGTTCGTCGACCAGGGGCGAATCGGGGTGGGCGACGGCGAAGGAGTCGATGAACGCGCTCGACCGCTCCTCCTGTCCGGCCGCCAGCAGGGCGAACTGGATACCGGCCGCGGCATCCCCCGCGAACGGGCTGTCCGGGTACCGGTCGAGCACGATGCGGTACGCCGAGACCGCCTGCTCGAGACGGCCGGCGTTGAAGTGCGCGTCGCCGATTCCGTATTGCGCCTTGGCGGCAAGGGGGTCCCGGCCGTGCTCCCGGATCAGCGCCTGGTACTCCGTGACGGCCTGGTCATACTCCTGGTTCTGGAAATACAGGTAACCCAGCGAGTACCTCGCTTCTTCGCGCCATTCGCTGGCAGGATACTCCTCGAGGAGCCGCGAGAACGCCGAAATCGCCTCGAGCGGTTCGCCCGAGTTGGCGTACGCCTGCGCGATCTGGTACTGCGAGTAGTCGTCACCGTCCTCTGCGAGGCGGCGGTAGACGCGCACCGCCTCGGCGTATCGCTTGAGTGCGAAAAACGAATCGGCGAGCCGCAGTTGGGCGTCCGTGCGGTAGGGCACGGTCCCGGATTCTTCGCGGTAGGCCGCCAGGAACCGCTCGAATTCGGGGATGGCCGCCTCGTATCGCTGTTGTCGGAAGTACGCCCAGCCGAGCGCATAATGGGCGGCATCGACGTGGTTGCCCCGCGGGAATTCCCGGAGGTAGCGGCGGAATCCCTCGACCGCGCGATCGATCCGACCTACCTGGAAAAGGCTCTCCGAAGCCCAGAAGAGGGCCTGGGCCGCCTGCGGGCCGGTGGGATCGGATGCGTGGAGGGATTCGAAGGCCGCGGCCGCCTCGGCATACCGCTCGCGGCGATAGAGCAGCCACGACTTCTGGAATACGACGGCGTCGCGCACTTCGGGAGACGCCGCTTCCCGCTCGATGGCGAACTCGAACGCCTCCAGGGCCTCGTCGAACTGCCCCAGCGCGATCAGGGCGTTCCCGCGCCAGGTGGAGGCTTCGCCGGCACGGTCCGATTCCGGGTAGTCCTCCACGACGCGGGCGAACGCCGCTTCCGCCTCCTCCCACCGGCGTGCCTGGTACCGCAGGAGCCCCAGTTCGACGACGGCATGCGGAGCGAGCCGATGGTCGGGCCAGACGTCGGCCAACCGCCCGAAACGCTCGGCGGCATCGTCGGGCCGGTTCGAGAGGGCGAGGTTCACCCCCTCGTAGTAGAGCGCCTCCGGGGCCAGTTCATCGGTGCCCCCGGAGATCCGGGAGTACTGCTCGGCGGCCCACTGGTGGGCGTTCTCGTGGTAGTAGTTCCACGCGAGCCCGTACACGGCCCTCCGGAAGTAAGGCCCCTCGGGATCGCCCTCGGTGAACCGCCGGTAGTGGACGATGGCATTCCCGGAATCGCGCAGCTGGTTGTACGACTCGGCCAGGAGGAATTCGGCCCGTTCGTCGGCGGGGCCGGTGAGTGCGGCGCGACGACGCTGGATTTCGGCGACGGCCCGGGCATATTCCCCCAGTTCGTAGTAGACCTCGGCGAGCGAAAGCCCGACGTTGCGGGCCAGGTCCGACTCGGGGTAGCGCGCGGCGAGCACCTCGAACGCCTCGGCCGCTTCGGCATACCGCTCCATGCGGACGAGAGTATAGGCCCTCGCGTAGAGCGCGAGAGGAGCCGTTCCGGTGGTGCGATACGCATCGGCGGCCCGCTGGTAATAGCCCAACGCCTGCTCGTCGTCGCCCAGGCGAACGGCCGAATCGCCCATCCAGTACAGGGCCTTCGCGGCGACGTCGTCCGTGGGCCCCCGCTCGATGACGCGCCCGAGAACGGAGATGGCTTCTTCGGCGCGGCCTTCCGCGTAGAAATGCTGTCCGAGCAGCAGGCGGGCCTCGTACGAGAGCGGATGCACCGGATACCGCAGCTCGAAGGATTCCAGGACTTCCACGGCGCGGTCGGTCCGGCCGAGCGCGAGCAATGCCGTTCCCTCGTGGAACAGGGCGTCCGGGCCGAGCGGGGAGCCCGGATGCAGGGTTGCGAATCGCCCGAATCCGTCGGCGGCTGCCGCGTATTGTCCGGATTCGAGGTGGGCGAGCGCCCGAACGAACGACTCCGCGTCGCTCCGGTCGGCGTCCTGGGCGCGGCTCGGGGCGACCGGGAGGCAGGCGATCGCGATCGCGGCAAGCAGGCCGGCTATCCTCGGGACGGCGGTTCGGAGCATCGGGTGGGGGGGCTCGTGCGGGGTTCGGGCAAGATACGGCGGGCGCGCGGCGCCGAAGGCGGAACCCCGGGCCGTCTGCATGGTGCATGAACGATCGGGGTGGAAGTTTCGTATGAACGCCGCGCGCTCGACCCCGGGAGCACAGCGGCCAGGAGTCTGGTCAGACGCATCATGAGCGAGAAGTCGGCGAAGGCCGAGGAACGCGCGGCCGCTGCCGTTGCCGATACCCTGCGAAGTGCCCGCAGTCGGGCCGCCGGGGTCCTGGATTCCGTGGTAGGACGCACGGCGGCCGCCACGGGTTGGAGCGAGAAAACGATTCGCACGGGTCTGCTCGTGGGCGCCGGGTTTCTCGCGGGACTCCTCCTGAGCCGCCGGTCGCGCCGCTGACCGCAAACGACACCGAATCTCCTCCGGCCCGTCGCGGGCCTGGCCGTGCCATGCGCATCGTCGTCACCGGATCGATCGCCTACGATTACCTGATGCACTTCCCGGGTCGGTTCACGGACCACCTGCTCGCGCATCGGCTCGATACGGTCAGCCTGAGCTTCCTCGTCGACTCCATGGTCCGCCAGCGGGGAGGTGTGGCGGCCAACATCGCCTACACGCTCAAGATGCTGGGCGGAGACCCCGTGATCCTGGCCACCGTGGGACAGGATTTCGGCGATTACCGCCGATGGCTGGAGGAGCAGGGCATTTCGACGCGCGGAATCATCGAAATCGAGGACGATTTCACGGCCTCGTTCTTCGTATCGACGGACGAGGCCCAGAACCAGATCGCGAATTTCTACACCGGCGCCATGGCGCATGCCCGGCGATTCTCGCTGACTGACCAGGGACTCACGGACGCCGATCTCGTCATCATCAGTCCCAACGATCCCGTGGCGATGACGAATCTCGCCCGGGAATGTCGAGCGCTGGGCATTCCGTTCGCGTACGATCCGAGCCAGCAGACGGCGCGTCTCGACGGGGATGCCCTCCGGGACGGAATCCCGGGTGCGCGTTACCTGATGGTGAACGCCTACGAACTCGCCCTGATCGAGAACAAGACGGGCTGGACGCTGGAGGATCTGCAGCAGCGCGTCGAGTTCGTGGTGGTCACCGACGGGGAGCGGGGAAGCGCGATTCACGGTGCGGGCGGCCGGATCCACATTCCGATCGCCGTGCCGAGGGTCATCAAGGAGCCCACCGGCGCGGGAGATGCCTACCGGGGCGGGTTCTTCGCGGCGTTGAGCGCCGGCCTCGACCACGGGGTCGCGGGTCGGGTCGGTGCGCTCTGTTCCACGTACGTGCTCGAGCACGTGGGCACGGCCAACCACCGGTTCGGATTCGACGAGTTCTCGGCCCGGTACGCAGATAATTTCGGGGCCGAGCCGGCCCTCGAGAAGTTGGGCGAGCGCGTGGCGCGGGGCTGAACCGTCAGGCGCCGAACCGACGCATGCCGAGTTCGCGGCGTGCCGCGGGCATCCACTCTTCCTCGATCTCCTGCTCGGCCACGTGAAGGGCCCGCGCGAGGCGTGACACCTCGACCGGCCTGAGGTTGGCGATCTTGACCGGGTCATCGTACCCGAGCCGGTGAAGGGCGAGCAGTCGGCCGGTGGGTACCTGGTGGAGCCACGACAGGCGCAGCTTGACCGCGTCCTCCACGTGGTCTGCGATAGGCCGGAATTTCGGGGATTCGGTGACGTCGGCGGCGGGCTGCGCGGGCGCCGAGCCGTCTGACGAGTGCGCCGGCGGTCCTGCCGTCGTCGCGCCCGGGCGAGCTTCCGCACGATCGGCCGCCGGGACCGTTCCGGCCGGGGTCCTCGCGGCGGGAGGTGGCCCGGGGGGTGACGTACCGAACGTCGGCGGGTCGTGCACGAACCGTCCGGCCCCCGGCGCGTGCAGTTCCTCCGGAACCGGAAGCGGCTCCGCGGTACGCCGGTCAAACGCCGGGCGGTCGGCAACCGGGGATGTTCCCGTCGGGGTTCCCCGGAACCTGACCCCGGGATCCGGCGGCTCCGGACCCGACAGCGAGCGGACCTGCGCGTCGAGATCGGCGAAACGGTGGGTGCGATCCATTCGACCCTGCAGCTTGCGCTCGAGGCGTCGCCGCGCGAGGACGAAGCCGACCGGGGGTCCGATCGCCACGGCGAGGACCAGGGCCACGACCAGGATGAGAGTGGAGGTATCCATGAAGGACTCCCGGACTGGGGCTCCGGGGGTGCGGGCGTCGGCTACGGAACGCGAATCGAGGGTACTCGTTCGGTTGGGGTCTGCATACCTGCCATGCATCGGTCCTTTTCCCGGATTCTCAAATGGATACCGGTCTGCATCGTGTCGTCGGTCGTCGCGATCGGCTGCGGTGCGGGAGGTGCTAAGCGCGTTGCGGTGGACGCGAGCCCGAACCGGGTCCGCTACGTGGTAGGCACCTTCGAACCGGCGGGCTCCGATCCGGTATCCGTGGCGGCCGACGGTTCGACCCTGGTGGACATCGACGTGCTCGAAGGCCGATCTCCGGGTGCCGCGCTGGCCTTTCGTGACGAGGCCGTTGCCGACCGGGTCGATTCGGACGCATTGGACCGGATCCTGGACCGCGCCTGGCGCATGCGACCCCCGGTCGACGCCGACCTGGGTGCTTTCGCCGCGCGAACCGGCTACCGGGACCGAGACGGCGAGTGGTTCCGACACGAGGTCGCCGGGTCGATGACCACGTACCGCAGGCGACTGCACATTCCGCTCGCCGCGGTGCGATCGGCCGTCGTTTCCTTCGCGGAAGGGCGCGGACTGCGGTACCCGCCGGGCACGGTGGTCGTCGGGGAGCATCTCGACGCCGGGCGGGTCGTGGAGACGACGGTGATGACCCGGAGGTCCGACGGATTCTGGGATTTCGCCGCGTACGGCGCGGACGGGCTCCCTGTCGACCGGATCCGCGGCACCACGGACGACCTGCGCGTTCCGGCCGATTGTTACGGTTGCCACTACGGAGACCGCGAGTTCGAACCCCAGCGCAGTTTTCCCGCGACCGCCCCCGACGGTCCCTGGGGCCCGCGCGCGCTGTTCGTTCCTCCCGAGTGGCGTCGTGCGGACGTGACCGCCCGATTGGACGAGCACGCGCGCAGGGAGGACGGTCTGCTCGGCCTGCACGCCACGCTCCGACTCTCGGCGCTGCTCTCCGGGCGTGATGCCGGAGCCCCCGCCGGTTCCGACGACGACCTGGTATCTCTCGTCGGCTTCTGAACGGCGCCCACCGTCCGCCGGGCGCAGGACGTATCTTGGCGACGCGATCACAGGGAGAGCCATGACGGTCGGAACGGTACGCCTTCGAAACGCGGTGTTCTATGCCCACCACGGGGTGATGCAGGAAGAACACCGCATCGGCGGTCGATACGAGGTCGACGTGGCGATGGATCTCGATTTCGAGGCCGCCGCGACCGAGGACGACCTCTCCCTGACGGTGGACTACGAGAAGGTATACGGAACGGTGTCCCGGGTGGTAACGGGAAACCGGTTCTTCCTGATCGAGCGGCTGGCGTACCTGATCGCCCGCGAGATCCTCGAGGGCTCGGCCCACCTGCGCGCCGTCGAGGTCACCGTGCGCAAGGCCAACCCCCCGGTCGGCGGACCCTGTGACTGTGCCGAAGCCGTCTACCGCTGCGTACGCGCAACCGAACCGTGACCCGTCTGCTGCTGCTCCGCCATGCGAAGGCCGAGCCCCTGGCGGGCCATGCCTCGGACCACGACCGACCGCTTTCGGCGGAAGGCGTCGCCGCGGCCAGGGAAGTCGGCGCGTGGTTTCGCGGGCACGGATTGGCCCCGGACCTCGTCCTGTGTTCCACCGCGCGGCGCACGCGGGAGACCTGGCGGCTGGCGGCGGAGGGTGGCGGCATGGCCGGCGTGGACACGCGATTCGTGGCCAGCCTCTATGAAACCAGCGTTTCCATGATGTTGGACGTCGTGAGGGGGGCCGCGCCCCCGGACGGCACGGTCCTCGTCGTCGGACACGAGCCCACGATGTCGCACGCCGTGTTTCACCTGTCAGGGAGGCGCCCGATGGCTTTCCGCCCCGGTACGGTCGCATTGATCGAATGGTCGGTCAGCGCGCCCGGTTCGCCGTTCGACCCCGGTTCGGGGTCTCTCGTCGTCGTGCGCGCGCCCGGCGAATCGATCGGCCTGGATGATCGGTTCGGAACGGCGGGCCGAGGCGCACGATAACGCGGGGAAAACGCTTCGCCGATTGACGGGGAAACGCTAAATTCCCCGGCATCGACACGAAACGTCGCGAACGGACGGAGCATGCAGATACTCGTGATCGGAGGGGAGGGTCGCTCGTTGCCCGAGGTGCCTGCCGTCGGCAAGGTGCGGTTCGTGCACGACGTTTCGCTGGTCGACGGAACTCCCGACATCGCGCTCGTGCACGTGCGTGAACCCGGTGACCTCGACCGTCTACGTTCGGCCCGGGCCTCGCTCGATCCGACCTGCCCCGTTTTTGCCGTCCGCGAGGACGCCGACCGGCCCACCGACGAGGATCTGTACGAAGCCGGCGCAGACGACTGGGTCCTTTCGGACAACCTGGAGCGGCGCCTGCCGTTTCTCGCCCGGCGCAGGGCGACCCTGCTGTCGAGGGAACGCCGCCTGCGCGCGATCATCGACACTACCGTCGACGGCATCATCGTCATCGACGAGACCGGTCGCATGCTGTCGGTAAACCCGGCCGTCGAGCGCATCTTCGGGTATACGGCCGACGAACTCGTCGGGCGGAACGTCAGCTCGCTCATGCCCGACCCGTTCCGCGACGAGCACGACGCGTACCTGCTCAATTACCTGCGCACGGGGCGCCGAAAGATCATCGGCATAGGCCGGGAGGTGCTCGGCCGGCGCCGGGACGGCTCCACCTTTCCGATGGACCTCGCCGTTTCGGAGGTCCGGTCACAGGACGGGGTCACGTTCACCGGTCTCGTGCGGGACATTTCGGAACGTCGCCGGCTCGAGAACGAGGTACTGCGCATCAGCGACCAGGAGCGACGCCGTATCGGGCAGGACCTTCACGACGGGCTCGGCCAGATGCTCACGGGTATCGGGCTCATTTCGCAGAACCTGGCGCGGCGCCTGAGAGGCGAACACTCGCCCGTCGCGGGGGAGGTGGAGGAAATCACCGAACTCGTCCGGGAGGCAGACCAACAGGCCCGCTCCCTCGCCCGCGGTCTCGTGCCGGTGGAACTGGACGCCCACGGGCTCGCCGCCGCCGTGCAGCGCCTGTCGACCAACGCGGCGCGCCTGTTCGGCATCGAGTGCTTCTTCGAGGAGGTCGGCTCGATTCCGCTTCGTGATTCGACGTCGGCCATCAACCTCTACCGGATCGCCCAGGAGGCGGTATCCAACGCCGTCAAACACGGACGGGCCAGCAGCGTGCGGGTCACCCTGGCCTCCGGGCGGGACCAGATCCGCCTGCGCATCCAGGACAATGGCGTCGGCTTTCCGGAGACCCTCGACGACGATCGTGGCATGGGGGTACGTATCATGCACTACCGCGCCCGGGTGATCGGCGCGGTGCTGGAGATCCGGAATCGTCCCGAGGGGGGTACTGTCATTACGTGCACGCTGCCCCGATCTTCCGCTCTCTGGCCGGATCCGGCCAATCAGACCAGCAACGAGGTCACTCTTCCATGATCCGAGTTCTCATCGTCGACGACCATCCGCTGATGCGCAAGGGGCTCGTCATGTCCATGAGCAGCGAGCCCGACGTCAAGGTGGTGGCCCAGGCCTCCAACGCCGAGGAGGCGTTGGACGCGCTCCAGGCCGAGGACCCGGAAATGGCGGTTGTAGACATCTCCCTGCCGGGCATGAGCGGTCTCGAGTTGATCAAGCACATGCTGGCGTTGAAGCCCGCACTCAAGATCCTCGTGGTTTCCAGGCACGACGAGTCGCTTTATGCGGAGCGCGCCATCCGGGCAGGCGCCCGCGGCTACGTCATGAAGCTCGAGGCGGCCGACGTCATGATACGCGCCATCCGCCGGGTCATGAACGGGGGTATCTACGTCAGCGACGAGATCAACGAACGCCTCCTTCTCGGCATGGCCACCGGGCGCGACGGCATGGTGAAGTCGCCGCTCGAGGTGTTGAGCGACAGGGAGTTGGAGGTGTTCGAACTGACCGGGCGCGGATACGGCACGCGGGAAATCGCCGAGAGGCTGCACCTGTCGGTGAAGACGGTCGAGTCGTATCGGGCCCGCATAAAGAACAAGCTGAACCTGACCAGCGCCGCGGAGTTGATGCAACACGCGGTGCAGTGGGTGGAAGGCGAGGGGGCGGGCTGAGCCGCACGGGGTCGGACCGCAGAGGTCAGCGGATGGGCGTCCCGCCATCCGTGTAGGGATTTCCCCGCCGGGCGTTCGGGTGTCCGTCCGTCTACGCGGTCGAGTCATCCCCCCACAGGTAGTCGTATGGCGTCCCGTCACACGCGCTTCACAATCGCGCGTACGTTGCGTCCGGGTCGTCGTGCGCGATGCCCGCGGGACGGGTGCGTGTCTCCCGCGGTCGGCATGACGGACCCGGATCGACGGATTCCATTCCGCGGTTCCCGGTCGGCGACCGGGTCCTGCGGGGAGACAGACTGCCATGCTGCGTCTCGACGACATCCTGGTCGCGGTCGATTTCAGCGAATGTTCGACCGAGGGCCTTCGCCTGGCTTTCCGGCTGGCCGGTCGGACCGGCGCCAGGGTCCACCTGGCTTTCGTCCAGGTGGTGCACGCAGACCCCTTCGCGCCGGCGACCTACCCGGCCGATCACAGGCGGCGCGTCATCGATGCCATGAACGAACTGGCGGCGTCGGTCGCCGCCGACACGGGCATGCCGCCTCCCGGGGCGCTGGAGACCCACGTGCTCGTGGATTCGGCCGTCATGCCCGCGCTCGACCGGTTCGTTCGCACGCATTCCGTGGACCTGGCGATTGCCGGCACCCACGGACGACGGGGGCTTCGCCACTGGATGCTGGGGTCGGTTGCCGAGGAGATGGTGCGGGCGCTGCCGTGCGCGGTGCTGACCGTGCGGTCGGACGCCGACGTGCAGCGTCTGCTGCCCGGCGACGGACGCGAAGTATTGGTTCCGGTCGATTTTTCGGATCACTCGCTCGAGGCGGTTCACGCGGGTCGCGAAATCGCCGCGCATTTGCAGACCGGTCTCCGCGTCCTGCACGTGATCGAAGAGACGCTGCATCCGGCGTTCTACAACGCGGGGGCGTTCTCCATCTACGACCTGCAGCCCGACGTCGAGGAGAAGGCCTGGGAACACCTTCGCGCCGTCGTCGAACGGACGCCAGGGCCCGACGTGCCCGTCGAGTACGAAGTGGTGGACGGACGGGCCGCGACGGAGATCATCCGCGTGGCGAGCGATAGGGAGGCCGCATTGATCGTGATGTCCACCCATGGGCTCACCGGGCTCGCCCACCTGCTGATCGGCAGCGTCGCCGACCACGTGGTGCGATCGGCGCCGTGTCCGACGCTCGTGGTCAAGACCCTCGCCGACGGACCGTTCGCCATGCCGCATGTCGGCGAATCCCAGGAGCACGACGGATGATTTCGTTTCGCAGGATCGTGGTTGCCACGGATTTTTCCGGATGCGCGGACGCGGCGCTGGCCCTCGGCGCCGACCTGGCGATGCGCTCGGGCGGTGAGCTGGAGCTGCTGCACGTATGCGAAATGGGGGTGACGGGCCGCGATTGCCTTTCGCTGCAGCATCCCCTGGCCCGGGCCTGGCGCAGCGCGTACGAGACCTCCTCCGGAAGCGACGTGGTGCGTTTCCGATGGCTCGAACGCGAGGTCGCCGCTCGAACGCTCTGGGCGGAGGATGCAACCGAGGCGATCCTTGATCGGGCGGCGCTCGACGACATCGACATGCTCGTGCTGGGCACGCACGGGTGGCATTCGGTGCGGCGTTTCCTCAACGATACGCCGGACGGTTGGCCCATCGGGCAGACCGCCCGCATGGTGCTGCCGGAGACCCGCTGCCCCGTGCTGGCGGTCGGTCCCCAGGGAAGTCGAACCACCACCGGGTTCCGCCAGGTCGTGGCACCCGTCGACGACTCCCCGCATGCGTCGGGACTTGCGGCGCAGGCCGGGTCGATGGCCTTGTTCTACGGAGTGCCCCTCGTCCTGCTCCACGTGCTTCCGCGCGCCTCGAGCGAACAGCAGCGCGCCGACGCCCGTCGCAGGCTCTCGGATCTGGCGCGGGCGCAGGAGAGCCCGGGGCTTACCGTCGAGATCGAGCTGACGGAGGGCCGTCCCGCGGAGGCGATCGTGAGAGACGCCATTCGACGGGACCATCCCCTCGTGATGCTGGCAAGCCATGGAAACAGGGGGCGCGGCGCGGTGAGCATCGGCAGTGTAGCCGATGCCGTTACCCGTTCGGCGCCCTGCCCCGTACTCACGGTCAAGACCTGGGGTCGCAGCCTGTTGCAGGGAGCATCGCGTTCCCTCGGCGGCGCCCGGATGGCGCCGGCCGCGCACCAGGCGCGAACGGCTTGACCCCGAAAGGAGAACATCGCCATGAAGACCCACTTCCGACCCGAAAGAAGCCGGGAACGACGCCTGGCCGACCGGGAGGCAGAGGGTGCGTCACCGCGCCTCGTGCCCCGGGAATCCTCTCGAAAGGCTGCTGTCGTGTCCCCTGTCCCGGGACGGAGAAAGATCGTCCGCCGACCGGGCATCGATCTCCGCCCCGATTATCGGCTCACCCTGCTGGCCTCGCTGGCCCTCGTGCTGACACTGGTGGTCGCCGCGTTCCGCATCGAATGGAGTTCCGACGGAGCGACCCTCGATATCACGCTTTCCGAACAGGAAATCGTGCAGATGGAGGAAATCCAGCAGACGCAGCAGGTGCAGCGGCCGCCTCCGCCGCCTCGGCCGCCGGTACCGGTGGAAGTGCCGGATGACAGGATACTCGACGACGTCGACCTCGACCTGGATGCGTCCCTCGATCTCGATGAGCCGATCTCGACGCTGCCGCCGCCCCCGCCCGCTCCACCGTCAGACGACCGGGCGATCGAAGAACCGGAGCCCGAGATCTTCGTGGTCGTCGAGCAGATGCCGGAGATCATCGGCGGAAGCCAGAAGGTCTACGAGTACCTGGAGTACCCGCCGATCGCCCGCCAGGCGGGGATGGAGGGGCTGGTCGTCATCCAGATCGTCGTCAGTCCGCAGGGGGTGCCGACGGACCCGATCGTGGTGCGATCGGCGGGCGAGGTCCTGGACCGTGCGGCCGCCGATGCCGTCATGAAACTCCGGTTCGTCCCGGGCAAACAGCGGGGTCGGGCGGTCTCGGTCCGCATGGCCATTCCGATCCGGTTCCGGCTCAAGGACGCGGGCGGGCGTTCGTGACGATCCCATGCCGCGGAATTAGGGAAATCCCCTACAAGAGCCCGGGGTCCGTTCCGCACAGTGAGCGGGCCGTAGACACCGTATCCTTCGCCGTTCCTTCATGAACGGCGGGTGTCCGGTGATGCCGTGGCGTACGCCGTGCGTTCACATCACGGGGCGGCATGGGCAGTTACGAATTCGCGCAGGCTGATCCCTGGCGCGTACAGGAGACGGAGTATCCCGCGGGCGCGATGCCCGAGGAGCAGCTCCGTTTTCTCCTGAACTACGCCGTGCTGGCGCCGTCGTCGCACAATACCCAACCGTGGCTGTTCCGGCTGTCGGGCGAAGAAGTCTCGTTGCTGGCCGACCGGCGCAGGGCGCTCCCGGTCGCAGACCCGGAAGACCGGGAGCTGGTCATTTCGTGCGGCGCGGCGCTGTATCACCTCCGGGTAGCGCTGGCTTACTTCGGACGACGACCCGAGGTCAGGACTTTTCCGGACCTGCGTAACCCCGACCTTCTCGCATGGGTACGGGGCGGCCGATCGGAGGAGCCGACCGAGGACGTTCGGCGCCACTTCCGGGCCATTCCGAATCGCAGGACGGTGCGGGTGCCCTTCGACGATCGACCGGTCGAGGAATCCACGTGCGAGGCCTTGCGCGCGTCGGCCGAGGTCGAGGGGGTCGAGCTTTCTGTGTTACGCGAGATGGCAGACCGTAACCGAATGGCCGACTTGATCGCGGAGGGGGATCGCAGGCAGGGGAGTGACCGGAGTTTCCGCCGCGAACTGGCGGCCTGGATGCACCCCAACCGATCCTCGAGCCGCGACGGGATTCCCGGGTACGGCGTGGGCCTCGGTGACCTTTCCTCGCTCGCGGGACCGCTCGTCGTGCGCACCTTCGACTGGGGTCGGGGTCGGGCGGCCCGGGACCGGGAACTGGCCGAGGGTTCGCCGCTCCTCCTGGTGCTGTCGTCGCGCGGCGACAACGCCTCGTCCTGGCTCGAAACCGGTCAGGCGCTGGCGCGCGTGCTGCTCGAGGGAGTCTCCCGCGGGTTGTACGCGTCCTTCCTCAACCAACCCGTCGAGATCGCCGATCTGAGGCCGCAGGTCGCCGAGATCGCCCGAACGTCTCACACGCCGCAGCTCGTGCTGCGCATGGGGTACGGATCACCCGGACGTGCCACCCCCCGACGACGCGTGATGGAGGTGATCGATCGTCCCGGAGCCTGACGCGACGGCAACGCGGGTTCAGGGCGAGAGCAGGTCCGGAAAATCGCGTCGCACGATCCGGTAAAGCCGGTGGAGCGGGAGCCCGACCACGTTGTAGAAATCGCCTTCGATTCCCGAGACGAACCAGGCTCCTTCGTCGTCCTGGATGCCGTAGGCGCCGGCCTTGTCGAGCGGTGAGCCCGTGGCGACGTAGGCCGCGCGCTCGGCTTCGGTCATCGGGGCGAACGTGACCCGCGTGCTCTCGGTCTCTGCGACGGCGCGGCCGGACGGTCGATGCACGAGGGCCACGCCCGTGTGCACGTGGTGGGAGCGGCCCGACAGCGTGCGCAACATGGCGTGAGCCTCGTCGGTCGACTCCGGTTTCCCCAGGACGCGCCCGTCGATCACGACGATCGTGTCGGCACCGAGAACGAGGGCGTCGGGGTGGCGCGCTGCGACCCATGCGGCCTTCTCCGACGCCAGCCGGGCTGCCTCGGCTTCGGGCAGGGCCGAGTCGTCGATCGATTCGTCGACGTGGGCGGGATCGACGGTGCACGGTACGCCCAGCCGCGAGAGCAGGGTCCGACGGCGGGGGGACGCGGAGGCGAGGACGAACGGGCAGGTGAATCTCATGGCGTCGCATCCACACGCGATCCGGTGCCGGAGTTCCGCAATCGCGACAGGAGGCTCAAGGCGACCAGCAGCAGGGCACCGGGCAGAACGGGCACACCGCCGTTCCGTCCATGCTCCGGCACGGTCACGGTAACGATCGAGGCCCGGCGCTCCCTCCACGCGGCCGCGGAACGAACCCGTCCGTCGGGATCCACCGTCCCGGTGAATCCACCCACCGAGGCCTGGACGATCGGCAGGCCCGTCTCGACGGCACGCCGCCGGGAGAACGCGAGGTGAGCCCGTGCCGGGGCGGCAACGGACCACCACGAATCGTTGGTCACGGCGACCAGGACGCGGGCGCCGGCACGGGCCGCGATCCGCCCTTCGTCGGGGAACAGGCTCTCGAAACAGACCACGACGCCCAGGGGAGTAGGCCCCGCCTGCAGGAGGGGATCTCCGGAGCCCGGGCGGTAGGAAGACACCGGGGCGCCGTCTCCGGCGAGCGTGCGCACGGTTTCCTCGAGCGGAATCCATTCGACCCACGGCACGAGCCGGCGCTTCGATATCGCCTGCGTGCCGACCGGACCGAACAGCCGAACGGCGTTTCTGCGTCGCCCGTCGGGGTCGGTCTCCAGCGAGCCGCTTACCAGCCGGAGGCCGAGGCCCCGCGCGAGCGAATCGGCTACCCGCCGATCGGCGTCGGTTCGCAGCGCGGTTTCGGGCCAGACGACCCAGTCCGGACGGCCGGTGGCGGATTCGAGCAGCGAGTCGGTCAGGGAGACCAGGGAGGAGAGGCGTTCGCCGTCCCGCTCCCAGCGCGCGATGGACAGACCCGGTTGCACGAGTCCGACGCGAACCGTCCGTTCCGGCTTCGCCGCTCTCGGCAGCGGCACGGCCAGCGCGGTCGCCGCGAGAAGGACCCCGGCGACCCGAACGCGCAGGGACGACGAAGACACCGTCATCGAAACCGCGACGACAACGGCCGCGGGAGTCCACCACCCGGCCAGCGAGGCCAGGCCGTCAAGTGGCGTCAGCGAGGCCGTCAGGTGCGTCGGCAGGCCCCATGGGAGCGGGAGGGGGCCTTCGAGCAATACCCATTCCGACAGGGCGTTCACTCCGGCCAGGCCGGCCGCACGTACGGCCGTGGTGGCCTTGCGGGTCCATTGGAAGGCCAGGGACCACGCGGCCGAGACGAGGAGCGGAATGAGCACGATCGCGAGCGCGCCGGCCACCGCCGGACCGGGCTCCGGATGCCGGACGACCCAGTGGAATCCGGCCACGTGGGCCGTGCCCATTACCCACCATGTGCTCCGGAATGCGGCGGATGCGTCGTCGGCACGGCCCCAGGCCCGGGCGGTCAAGCCGAGCGCCACGGTGCCGGCAATCCCGGCCGGCAGGCCCTGTGCCCATCCGAACGCGAACGCGGCCAGCAGCGCGCCCGCCGCGACGGACCCTGGAAAACGACCCGAGCCGGGTACGCCTGGCCGTCGGTTCATGCGGGCATCCGTATTTGACTGGGCGGGGAGCAGGGGCTACTTTCGCGGCCGCCTGAGGGCGCACGCAAGCGCCACGGCGAAGACGGGTGTCCAGGAGCCCACGAATTCCGTCCGGTACGCGTTCGGTCCCGATGATCACGATCAGTGTCTGCAATCACAAGGGCGGGACCGGAAAAACGACGTCCACCAGCATGCTGGCTTCGGCCGCGGGACTCTCCGGTCATCGTGTGCTGGTGATCGACCTGGATCCCCAGGGCTTCCTCACGCGGCTGGTGGGACTTCCGGAGCCGCGCCCCTCCGACTCGTCGTGCGTGCTTTTCGTCGAGGACGGGCGGGCGGACCCGCTGCCGACGGTCGCCGCCGCCGGTTTCGACATCGTGCCGTCGAGCACGCGCCTCACGACCGAACTGCGCCGCATGACGAAACCCACCGACGTCTTCCGGGTGCGGGAGGCGCTCGCGACCCGAACCGACGGGTATGACCTCGTGATGATCGATACTGCGGCGGCGCTCACCGTACTCAGCCTGAACGCCCTCGTGGCCGCGGACCGGGTGGTCATCCCGGTCCTGCCGGAATACCAGCCGGTCGTCGGGGCGGAACAGACCTGGCAGACGGCGCAGATGGTGCGCGACAAGCTCAACCCCGGACTCGTCGACGCGCGGTTCCTTCTCACCATGGTGGACGCCCGGAAACGGGATCACCATGCGTATTCCGCCTACCTGCGTGAGCGCTACGGGGAAGGGGTCCTGCGAAGCGTGGTTCGTACGAGCGCGTCTCTCGCGGCCGGCCGCGAGGGCGGCCGCTCTCCGTTCGAGTCGGATCCCGGGAGTCGCGGAGTCATCGACTACGCGAACGCGGCCGACGAACTTTTCGTCGGGCTGCCGGCCGGCACCCCATCCACCGCCTGAACCGATGGCCGCAACCAGACCGCTTGCCGCCAGGCTGGCCGTGTTCGCGGCCGCGTCGATCGCCGCCTGGCTGCTGATCGTGGCCTTCTCGTACCCGATGGGGGGGACGTTTCGCGCCGGGCCCCTGCTGGACCCGGCGAACGGGTTGTGGCGCACCGCACGGCTCGCCGATGCCCGCGCCGACGAGTCGATCGAGTTGCCGGGGCTCTCGGGGCCCGTGCGCGTCGTACGCGACGAGCGTGGAGTACCGCACATCTTCGCGCCGTCGGACGAGGATGCCGTGCGCGCCTTCGGATACGTCGTGGCGCAGGACAGGCTGTTCCAGATGGATTTCCTGCGGCGATACACGTCGGGCAGGCTGTCCGAGGTGATGGGCGCGGCGGCGCTTCCGACCGACAGGGCCATGCTGCAGACCGGAATAGAGGAGAGCGTGGGCCGCAACATCGCCGCGGCACGAAAGGACGGCCGACGTACGTTCGACCTGTTCTCCTGGTTCGCCGAGGGCGTCAACGCATACCTGGAGGACCTCGAGGAGCGGGATCTTCCGTTCGAATTCCGGCTGCTCGGATACCGTCCTGCACCGTTTTCCGTCGTGGACCCGGGTCTCATCGGCTGGAACCTGGTCTACGACCTCACGTACCGGGGCGAAACCGCGTTCGACCCGTCGCGCCTCGCGGAACTGGGACCGGGGGAGGCCGATCTCCTCTTCGGACCGTTCCGAGACCCGTACCGTCCGATCGTGCCCGCCGGCGAAGGATGGTGGCTTCGCCGCGCCGCCGGGGCAGGGCCGGAGATCGCCGGCGCTTCGGGCGCGCCGGACCCCCCGGGTCCGCAACGCGCCGGATCGGCCGGGACCGGGTTCCCGGGTTCGTGGGCCCGAGGGTTCGAGGAGGGAAAAGGGTCGAACAACTGGGCCGTGGGTTCGTCGCGCTCCACCACGGGCGCCCCGATCCTCGCCGGAGATATGCACCTGTCCCTGACCCTGCCGTCGATCTGGTACGAAGTTCACCTCGTCACGCCGGATATGGACGTGTATGGCGTCACGGTGCCTGGCGTGCCGCTTCCGATCGAGGCGTTCAACCGGGACGTGGGTTGGGCCTTCACGAACACCGGCGCAGACCAGGTCGACCATCTGCGGCTCGAAGTCGACGGCACCCGCACGCGGTACCTCGTGGACGGCGAATGGAGACCCCTGCGATACCGGCGCCACGACCTGCCGGTGCGCGGGGCGCCGACCGTGACCGATTCCATCGCCTGGAGTCACTGGGGTCCGGTCTCTTTCTCCGATCCCGACGGTCCGGTGGCGGTGCGCTGGGTCGGGCACGATACCCTGCGGACCTTCGACGCGTTGTGGGAGATGGTTCGCGCGACCGACTACGCGTCCTTCGAGCGGGCGCTGCGGTCGTGGGACTCGCCGATGCAGAACATCCTCTACGCGGGTCGCGACGGTCGCATCGCCATCCGGTCCACCGGATATCTGCCGATCCGGGCCGACGGGGGAGGGCCGGGAATGCGCGACGGTACCACGTCCCGTTCCGCGTGGATCGGCCGCGTTCCTTTCGAGGACCTCCCGGCGTCGATCGATCCCGCACGGGGCTACCTGGCTTCGACCAACCAGTACCCGGCCGGTCCCGACTACCCGTATTACGTGGGCGTTCCGACATACGCCGAGGCGGGGATGCGCTCGGTCCGCATCGACGAACTGCTGGGCGGACGGGAGCGGCACGCCCCGGACGATCTTGCCCGGTACCAGTCGGACGTCACGGCCGTGCACGCGACGTGGCTCAACCGCCTCCTGGTTCCGGTGGAACCGGTTTCGGAGCGGGCCCGGCGCCTGAAGGACGGTCTCGCCCGCTGGGACGGCACGATGTCGGCCGACCGTTGGGAGCCCCTGGGTTTCGATCTCCTGCTCGACGCGATCGAAGACGCGGCATGGGACGAGCCGGTGTTCGCCACGGCAGGCGAGCCGCCGTTCACCCGCCTGCTCGCGCTGCTGGAGGAGGACCCCGGGTTCCGGTTGTTCGATCGGACACGCACGCCGGACGTCGAGACCGGGACCGATCTCCTCGGATTCGCTCTCGCGCGGGCGGCCGACTCGCTGGCTTCGATCGGCGGCGAGGGGTGGGAGACGGCCCGGTGGGGCGACCACCACACCCTGCTCCTCCGCCACATCACGATGACCCCCGCCCTGCAGGCCCTCTGGAGGGGCCCGTTTCCGTTCCCCGGCACGAACGGTACGCTGTCGCCAGGTCGCGGACGACGCGTCACGTTCAGCGCATCCTGGCGCGTGGTCGTCGATTTCGCGGGTCCGAAGCCGGTCGCACGGGGTGTCTACGCCGGCGGCGCATCCGGAAACCCGTTCTCGCGACGGTATGACCTGCACGTCGACGATTTCAACGCGTTCCGGTACCGTGACCTCAGAACCCCCGAATCGCCCGAGGCGCTGGCCGACAGCCTCGTATTCCGCACGCTGACCCTGACTCCCGCGTCAACCCACGGATCGTGACCCGATGAGCGCTACCCACGACCCCAACCGGTTCTCCAGCCGGATCGGCATGCTGCTCGCCGTACTCGGCATCGCGGTGGGAACCGGCAACATCTGGCGGTTCCCCCGCATCGCATCCCAGAGTGCCGGAGAGGAGGGAGCCGGGGCGTTCCTGCTGGTGTGGCTGTTCTTCCTCGTGACGTGGAGCGTTCCGCTCATCATCGCCGAATACGCGATGGGGCGGAAGGGGCGAATGGGCGTCGTAGGCACCTTCGCGCGCATCGCGGGAGAGCGATTCGCGTGGATGGGGGCGTTCGTGGGATTCGTGGCAACGGCCATCATGTTCTACTACAGCGTGGTCACCGGCTGGTGCGTCTACTACCTCGTCCATACCGCGTCCAGCCCCCTTCCGTCGTCGACCGACCAGGCGACGGCCGCCTGGGATGCCTTCCAGGCCGGCGGCTTGCCCGTCCTGTTCCACGCCCTGGCGATGGGTCTCGGGGCTTTCGTCGTCCTTCGCGGCGTTTCACGCATCGAGCGCGTCAGCAAGGTGCTCATGCCGACGCTGCTCGCGATCGTCGTCGTTGCGGTGGTGCGCGCGATCACCCTCGACGGGGCGTGGGACGGCATCCGGTTCCTCTTCACGCCGTCCTGGGAGACGCTCGCCCATCCGCGCGTGTGGCTCGAGGCGCTGACGCAGAACGCCTGGGATACGGGCGCCGGATGGGGACTGATCCTCACGTACGGCGCCTACATGCAGGCGCGCCACGGCGTGGTCAAGAATGCGTTCATCACCGGGTTCGGGAACAACCTGGTTTCCCTCCTCGCGGCCGTGACCATCTTCGGTACCGTCTTCGCGGTGCTGGGACGGGAGATGACCGATGCGCAGGTTCTCGAGGTCATGCAGACGAGCGGTCCGGCGTCCACCGGGCTGACGTTCATCTGGATGCCGCAGCTGTTCGCCGCCATGGACTTCGGCGGTCCCATGTCGGTGCTGTTCTTCCTCGGGCTTTCGTTCGCTGCCTTCACGTCGCTGGTTTCCATGATCGAGCTTGCCGTGCGGGCGATCACGGACCTCGGCGTCCGGCGACCGCAGGCCGTGGGGCTCGTCACCGTCGCCGGATTCCTTTTCGGGCTGCCGTCGGCGCTCCACACGGGTTTTCTCGGGAACCAGGACTTCGTCTGGGGTGTCGCCCTGATGATATCCGGCGCCATGGTCTCCTTCGCCCTGATCCGCCACGGAGTTTCGTCGTTCCGCACCTCGGTCGTCGACGCTACGCCCGGCGACTGGCGCGCGGGTCGCGGATGGGAGATCCTCGTATCCGTGGTGGTCCCTGCGCTCGCCGTGGTCCTGCTCGGTTGGTGGCTGTACCAGGCCGCGGCCGTCTACGCGCCGGATTCGTGGTACGACCCGTTCGATCCGTACAGCGTCATGACCTGTCTCGTCCAATGGGGTGCCGCCGCGGGGCTGCTGTACGCGTTGAATCGCCGCATGGCGTACCCCACGCTCCGTCACGCTCCACCCGTGGACTGATCCCGTCGCGCCCGTGTCCAGCGAATCCTCCTGCAACCACGGTGGCCGGCGGCCCGTGCGCGTGCTCTTCGTGTGTCTCGGAAACATCTGCCGGAGTCCGCTCGCCGAGGGCGTATTCCGCGATCACGTCGACCGTGCCGGGCTCGCGGATTCGTTCGAGGTGGCCTCCGCGGGCACGGCAGGATGGCACGTGGGCGATCGGCCCGACGCGCGGATGCTCGAAACGGCCCGCAGGCATGGAATCGAACTAAGCAGCCGTGGTCGTCAGCTCCGGGCAGAGGATCTCGAATCCCATGACCTCCTGCTCGCGATGGACCGCGACAACCTTCACGACATCCTCTTTCTGGATCCTGAGGGACGGTTCGCCGACAAGGTCCGTCTCTTCCGTGAATTCGATCCCGACCCGGGCGACTGGCAGGTCCCGGACCCGTATTACGGGGGACCGGAGGGTTTCGAGCAGGTCTTCGACATCGTGGATCGGACGTGCCGGGCGCTGCTGGGCGCCCTGGCCGCCCACGTCCGCGTTGCCGGGTGACCCCGGGTCAGGAATCCAGGCGCAGCAGGCGGAAGAGGGGTCCGGGCGTGGCGAGATCCTCGAGCACGACGTCAGCGCCGTGGCGTTCGAGCAGGGATCGTTCGTGGGGGCCCGTGCAGACGCCCACCGTAAGCATCCCCGATTCCCGTCCGCACCCTACGTCGTGTTCGGTATCGCCGACGATGACGCATTCGGACGGGCGGTACGAGCGGCCGCTGAATTCGAAGGCGCGGCGGAGGGCTACCGGCGGCAGCCGGTAGCGGTCGGCGTCGTCGCTTCCGAATGCCCCGAACGGGAAGAAGTGGTCCAGGCGTCCCGAGCGCAGCTTGGCATACGCAGAGGGTCGCAGGTTGCCGGTCAACAGGGCCAGCTGGATCGAGGATTCGGCCGCGAGGCGGTCCAGCACGGCTTCGACGCCGGGCAGCACCGTGACCGGCGATTCGAGCAGCGCCGCTTCGACCAGTTGGCCGTAGCGGCGCAGGCCCTCGGCCACGATGGGTTCCATCTCGTCCATCGACACCCCGGAACCCGCCAGCATGTCACGCGCGATGGCGGGGTCCGTGCGGCCTGCGAAGGGAACTCCGGACGCGGAAACCGGTCGGCCCGCCACGTCGCTCAGCGCGTGCTCTATGGAGCGCCTCCCGACCCCGTGGGCGTGCAGCAGCGTGCCGTCGATGTCGAAGAGGACGAGCATGGACGAGGAGGCAGCGCGCGGCGGAGTTCAGGCGCTCGGGCGGTCCGCGTAGACGGTCCGAACCCACGCGCGGTACGACTCGTCCTGCGGATCGTCGAGCCAGCCGAGGTTCGCGAGGTACCAGTCGACGGTCTCGCCGAGCCCCCGCTCCAGGCTCCTGGTGGGCGACCATGCCAGATCGGCCACGAGGCGCGACCCGTCGATGGCATAGCGGAAGTCGTGTCCCGGCCGGTCCAGGACGAACCGGATCAACCGCCGGGACGTGCCGCGTGGACGACCCAACCGGTCATCGACCAGGTCGAGCAGGAGCCCTACCAGTTCCAGGTTCGACCGCTCTTCTCCGCCCGACACCAGGTACGTCGATCCCGTGGGGGCCGTCGTCACGATCCGCTCGATGGCCGAGCAATGATCCTCGACGTGCAACCAGTCCCGCACGTTGGACCCGGTGCCGTACACGGGTACCTCGCGGCCGTGGAACGCGTTCAGGATGACGAGCGGAATGAGCTTTTCGGGGTACTGGTACGGACCGTAGTTGTTCGAGCAGTTCGAGAGTACCGCGGGAAACCGGTACGTGTTGACGAAGGCCCGGACGAGGTGGTCGCTGCCGGCCTTGGAGGCCGCGTACGGGGATCTCGGGTCGTAGGGCGTGGTCTCGTCGAACATCCCGGTGTCGCCGAGCGAACCGAATACCTCGTCGGTGGACACGTGGTGGAACCGCACGTCGCCATAGGATCCGTCGGCCGACTGCCACGCGCCGCGCGCCACGTCGAGAAGCACCGCCGTGCCGAGCACGTTGGTGCGCACGAAAGCCAGCGGGTCGAGGATCGACCGGTCGACGTGGCTCTCCGCCGCGAGGTGGAGCACCGTCGTGAATCCGTGCTCGTCGAACAGGGCCGCGACCCGTTCGCGATCGGCGATATCCCCCTGCTCGAACCGGTAGCGTCCGCTCGTTTCCAGCGACCTCAGGTTGGACGGCCGTCCGGCGTACGTGACGGCGTCGAGGTTGACGAAGGACGCGTCCGTCCAACGGGGAACCAGGTAATGCAGGAGATTGGTGCCGATGAATCCGGCACCCCCGGTAACGAGGACACGCCTGGGGTGGTGGACGGGCATTCGACGGAATCGTTGGGTCGACGTCTTGTAGCGAACAAGCCGACGGGGGTTCCGTTCGTGGATGCGGCGGCGGGCTGTGTTAGCTTTCCGCTCCACCCATCCACGACCATGGCAGTCTCCAGGGCCGACGATACACTTTACCTGCTCGACGGGATGGCGCTGGCCTACCGCGCGCATTTCGCCTTCATCAACCGTCCGCTGATGAACAGCCGTGGGCAGAACACGTCGGCCACGTACGGCTTCACGGGCGCGCTGCTGCGGCTGATCGAGGATCACGGGCTGCGCCACTCGGTCGTGGTATTCGACGTAATGGAGGAGGGCGGAACGTTCCGCGACGAACTGTACGCGGAATACAAGGCGCACCGGGACCCTCCGCCCGAGGACCTGCTCGCGAATCTTCCGCCGATCAAGGACGTGGTCCGGGCCATGGACATCCCGGTGGTGGAACTGGGAGGAGTCGAGGCCGACGACGTCATCGGAACGCTCGCGCGCCGCGCCGAGGCCGACGGGGCGCGCGTGGTCATCGTCTCTCCGGACAAGGATTTCCAGCAGCTCATCTCTGACCGGATCACGATGCTGCGGCCCGCCTACAAGGGCGATGCCTTCGATCCCGTGACCGAGACGTCGTTCCGGGAGCGGTTCGGGCTCGAACCGCCGCAGTTCGTGGACGTGCTCGCGTTGATGGGCGACACGGCAGACAACGTGCCCGGCGTGCCGGGCATCGGGGAGAAGACGGCGGCCGAACTGATCCGCCGTTACGGCACGGTCGAAAACCTTCTGCTGCATGTCGAAGAGATATCGGCCAAGCGGCCGCGGGAGGGACTGGAACAGCACGCCGACGCGGCACGGCTGTCCAAGCAGCTCGTCACGATCCGTACCGATCTCGAGGTCCCGCTCGACTGGCACGATTTCCACCGGGCCAACCCCGACCTCGCCCGTCTGCGCCAGTTGTTTGCCCGGCTCGAATTCCACACGCTCGCCGAGAGAGCCATCCGCCTTCTGGGCGGAACGGGTGCCCCGGTGGCGCCGTCGGGCCAGCCGGACCTCTTTGCGCCGGGTGGTCGGGACGAGGTCGTTCCGGTCGCACCTGCGGCAGCAACCGATGACCTCGCCCGCTACGACGAATCGTCCGTCGAGTATGCCGTGATCCGGTCACGCGCGGCGCTCGGGGCCCTGGCCGACCGCCTCGCGTCCGCGCCACGCCTCTCGGTGGACACCGAGACGACGTCCGTCGACGCCCTGATGGCATCCCTCGTCGGAGTTGCCCTCGCCTGGGAGCACGGAAGGGCGGCCTACGTTCCGACCCCGCTACCCGACGGCACGTCCACGGAGGAAGTGCTCGAGGTGCTTCGGCCGCTGCTCGCATCCGACGCGCCGAAGATCGGGCAGAACCTCAAGTACGATCTCCTGGTCCTCGCCCGACACGGGGTGGAGGTCGCGGGACCCCTGTTCGACACGATGGTGGCCCACTATCTCGTGGCGCCGGAGGAACCCCATGGGCTGGATGCGCTTGCAGCTCGTTACCTTGCGTATCGCACGATCCCGATTTCCGAACTGATCGGAATCGGGAGGGTCCAGATCTCGATGCGGGACGTGCCGCTCGACAAGGTCGGCCCGTATGCGTGCGAGGACGCCGACGTCGCGCTTCGGCTCGCCGACCTCCTGGCTGCCGAACTGGACCGGGAGGGACTGCGGCGCGTGGCCGACGACATAGAATTTCCGCTCGTGCGCGTTCTCGCCCGCATGGAACTTCGTGGCGTGCGGGTCGATACGGGCGTCCTGGCATCGATCTCGAGGGGACTGGACGCCGAGCTGATCGCGCTTCAGGCCCAGATCTTCGACGCGGCCGGCGGTGAATTCAACATCTCGTCGACCCAGCAGCTGGGCGACATCCTGTACGAACGGCTGAAATTGCCGGTACTCGGCAAGACCGGGACGGGGAAACCATCGACCCGGGAGGACGTGCTCGCGCAGCTCGCCACCGAACATGCGCTGCCCGGTCTGATCCTCGACTGGCGCGAACTCGCGAAGCTGAAGAGCACGTACGTGGATACGCTCGCGGGTCTCGTCCACCCCGAGACCGGACGCGTGCACACCAGTTTCAACCAGACGGTGGCCGCGACGGGCCGTCTTTCCAGCTCCAATCCGAACCTGCAGAATATCCCCGTGCGCACCGCGCGGGGGCGCGAAATCCGGCGTGCCTTCGTTCCCGAGCCGGGATGGCAACTGCTGTCGGCCGACTATGCGCAGATCGAACTGCGCATCCTCGCGTCGCTGGCCGACGACCGGGCGATGATCGGAGCCTTCCGCGACGGAGTGGACATCCACACCGTCACCGCCGCCCGGGTGTTCGGTTGTACCGCGGAAGAAGTGACGAAGGATCAGCGCCGCAAGGCCAAGGAAGTCAACTACGGCATTCCGTACGGCGTTTCGGCTTTCGGACTGGCCCAGCGGCTGCGCTGCTCGAGGAACGAGGCACAGGCACTCATCGACGGGTACCACCAGTCCTTTCCGGGCGTGGCGCGGTACCTGTCGGAACAGGTCGAAAAGGCCCGCGAACGCGGATACGCCGAAACCCTGCTCGGCCGGCGCCGGTTCGTTCCCGACATCGGGGCCCGTAACCGGGTCGTGCGCGAGGCAGCCGAGCGGGTATCCGTGAACATGCCCATCCAGGGCACGCAGGCCGACATGATCAAGATCGCCATGATCCGGATCGACCGACGACTGCAGCGCGAAGGGCTGGCGTCCCGCATGCTGCTCCAGGTGCATGACGAACTCGTGTTCGAGGTTCCGCCGGGGGAACTGGACCTCATGCGAAGCCTGGTGCGCGAGGAGATGGAGAACGCCCTCCCGCTCGGCGTCCCGGTCGAGGTGGGGCTCGACACGGGCGACAACTGGCTGGACGCCCATTGAGCATGCACGACGCGTTCGAGGCGATCGACGAGCGATCCGGGATCCGGGAGTGGCGGCACCGCGGGAACGGCCTTCGTGCGCTCCTTCTGCCGGACCGGACCGTTCCGGCGGCGACGTTCATGGTCACCTACCTCGTGGGGAGCCGTGACGAGCCGACCGGGCTCACCGGGGCGACGCATTTCCTCGAACACCTGATGTTCAAGGGCACCGAGCGTTTCGGAAAGCACCGGGGCACGTCGGTATTCCAGGTGCTCCAGCGGCTCGGCGCGCAGGTGAACGCCACGACGTGGCTCGACCGCACCAACTATTACGCGCTGCTGCCGGCCGAGCACCTGGAGCGGGCCGTGGAGATCGAGGCCGATCGCATGCGGGGACTGGTGCTGCATCCGGATGCTGTGGAAAGCGAACGCACCGTCATCCTCAACGAGCTCGATCGCGGGGAGAACGAGCCGGTCCGTCGCCTGCACCACGCGGTCTGGAGCCAGGCGTTCACGGTGCATCCCTACCGGCATCCGACCATCGGTTGGCGGTCTGACGTCGAAGCCGTGACGGCCGACGATCTTCGCGGTTTCTACGACGAATACTACTGGCCCGACAACGCGGTGGTGTCGGTGGTCGGGGATTTCGACCCGGGGCCGGCACTCGAGTTACTGCACCGGCATTTCGGGGCGATCCCGGCCGCTCCGGTGCCCGTCCGCGGGCGCCGGGTGGTGGAACCGCCCCAGCCGGGTCCCAGGCGGGTTACGGTGCGCATGCAGGGAGAGCCCGGTGCCGTGATCCTGGCCTGGAAGAGTCCGGCCGGACTCGATCGCCGGACCGACGCGCTCTCGCTGCTGGCGATGATCCTTTCGCGCGGCAAACACGCACGGCTCTACAAGGCCCTCATCGACAGCGGCCTGGCGTTGAACCAGTCGGCGTATGCCGGCCGGTTCCGCGATCCGGGACTGTTCCAGGTCGTCACCATGCCGGCCCCCGGCCGTGCGCACGAGGCCGTCGAGGCGGCCGTTCGCGAAGCCCTCGACCTCGTCGCGCGGCAGGGTGTCAGCGAGGCCGAACGCGCGAGGGCGCTCAGGCAGCTGGAAGCCGACGAAGCGTACACGCGCGACGGACCGTTCGCGGTGGCCGGCCGTCTCAACGAGGCCGTAGCGACCGGAGACTGGCGGCTCTACGTCGACTGGGCGCGGCGTGCCGCATCGATCGGTCTCGACGAGATCCGGGACGCGGCCCGGGAGGTGCTTACCGAAGCGGGCGAGACCGTGGGTTGGTTCGAGCCCTCCGTGACCGTCAGCGCATGACGACCGCCAGGAGCGAATCGATCGGACCGTCCTCGGGTATCACGCCGAGAAAACGATAGCGCACGATGCCGTCCGGCGAGACGAGGAAGGAGGTGGGCATCGCGTAGACGCCACCGAACGCGTCGGCGACGGCTCCGTCGGGATCAAACGCCACAGGGTACGGAACCGGATTGTCGGCAAGGAAGCCGACGACGACGGAGGTGTCGGGTTCGGCGGTGGCGATGCCCAGCACTTCGAAGCGCTCCGTGCCGATCCGCTCCCGCAGGCCGGCGAGCCAGGGCATCTCCTTGATGCACGGACCGCACCAGGTGGCCCAGAAATTGACCAGGACCGCACGCCCGCGCCAGTCCGCCATGGACGCCGTCGATCCGTCCAGCATGCGGAACTGCACTTCCGGAGCCCGGGTCGAATCCGGGACCGCGCCGGCGGCGGCCACGATCGCATCCGAAACGGTAACCGGGACCGGCGGGGCGGACGGGCCGCAGGCGGAGGCAAGGCATACCGCGGCGAGGAGCGGGAAGGATCGGGTCATGGTATCGGGTGGGGAAAACAACGGAACGGCTCAACGAAGCGTCGGATGCCCGGCCTCACCGGGAATTCACAAGGCGGAACGAACCGGGTCGGGCGCACCCCGGTTGGGATTGCGCCCGCATCTCGCCGGGTACCCTTCTCCAACCGCCCGACTCCTCCAGCCATGGCTTCTGATTCGATCACCGGCGCCGAAACGATCCGTTGGGACCTGCAATCGCTCTACGCCGATCCCGATGCGCTGGAACGCGACCTGGAGTCGGCGGCGTCGGATGCGCGATCCTTTCGTGACCGATACCGCTCCCGCGTTTCCGGTCTCGACGCCGCTTCCATGGCCGAAGCGCTCGCGATGCTGGGTTCGATCCAGGATCGGATCGGCCGCGCTTACACGTACGCCTACCTGGACTGGTCGACCGATACGGCCGACGCGGCGCGCGGAGCGCTCCTGCAGCGCGTACGGGAGGCGTACACGGCCCTGTCCCAGGACGTGCTCTTCTTCGAGCTGGAATGGGCCGATCGTGACGAGGCCGAGGCCGAGGCCCTCCTCCCGTTCCCGGCGCTCGCGCCCTACCGTCACTGGCTCGAGATACAGCGCCTTCACAAGCCGTACCTGCTGACCGAGCCGGAGGAGAAGATCCTCGTGGAAAAGTCGGTGACCGGCCGGGGGGCCTGGGAGCGCTACTTCGACGAGACCATGGGCTCGGCGCGGTACGTCGTCCGGGGGGTCGAAAAGACACAGCAGGAAGTCCTCGCGCTCCTGCACGAGCGGGATCGGGATCTGCGGCGCGATGCAGCGCTTGGGTTTACGGAGGGCCTGGTAAAGCAGCTTCGCACCTCGGCCTTCATCTTCAACACGATCCTCGCCGACAAGGCGTCCGACGACCGCCTGCGCGGCTACCCGACGTGGATCTCGTCCCGCAACCGCTCGAACGAGGTCCCCGACGAGGTGGTCGAGGCGCTGGTGGCGTCGGTGTCGGGCCGGTACGAGCTGGTCGGGCGGTTCTACCGGCTCAAGGCGGGCCTTCTCGGAATCTCCGATCTCCAGGACTACGATCGCTACGCACCCGTCGGCGAAGCAGCGACCACATACCCGTGGGATCGGGCCCGCGAGGTCGTGGTGGATGCGTACGAGGGATTCCACCCGGAGATGGGACGCATCACGCGCAGGTTCTTCGACGAACGATGGATCGACGCGGCGCTCGCCCCGAACAAGCGCAGCGGTGCGTTCAGTCACGGGGCGGTTCCGAGCGCCCACCCGTTCGTCCTCATGAACTACACCGGACGGGTGCGGGACGTGCAGACGCTCGCCCACGAACTGGGACACGGCGTACACCAGTACCTCTCGCGGTCGCAGGGCATCTTCCACGCCGACACGCCCCTCACCACGGCTGAAACGGCCTCGGTCTTCGGAGAAATGCTCGTCTTCCAGCGCCTGCTCTCCGAGGAACGGGACCCGCGCAACCGGCTTGCCATGCTGGTCGCCAAGATCGACGATACGGTCGCCACCGTATTCCGGCAGGTTGCGATGAACCGTTTCGAACATCGGATCCACACCGGAAGGCGCGAGCGCGGAGAACTTTCGGTGGACGCTTTCGCCGAAGCCTGGCTCGATACGCAGCAGGCCATGTTCGACGGCTCGGTCACGCTGGGGGACCACTATCGCCACTGGTGGTCCTACATCCCGCATTTCCTGCACACGCCGGGGTATGTGTACGCCTACGCGTTCGGGGAACTGCTCGTACTCGCCCTGTACGCCCGGTACCTCGAGGTCGGACCGACCTTCGCCGATCGGTACCTGGAACTGCTGGCCTCGGGCGGAAGCGATTGGCCCCACGTGCTCGTGGGTCGACTCGGAATCGACCTGACCGACCGGGCGTTCTGGGAGCAGGGACTTGCGGCCATCGAAAACCTGGTCGCCGAAGCCGAGTCGCTCGCCACGGCGTCGGCCTGATCGGTTCAGAGTGCCGCGACGAGGCTGAGCAGCCACGCGCACAGCAGACCGCCGTAGATGCCGAGGATGTAGCCCAGTATCGCCATGAGCACGCCCACCGGTGCCATGGCGGGCAGGTACACCGAGGCGACCACCGGGGCCGACGCGGGGCCGCCGATGTTCGCCATGCTTCCGGCCGCGAAGAAGAAGAGCGGGGCCCTCAGCAGTCGGGCCATGGTGAGCATGAACAGGACGTGGATGGCGATCCACACGACCCCGGCCGCGAGGAAAACCGGTGCCTCGACGACGGCGTGCAGGTCGGCGCGCGCGCCGATCGACGTCAGCAGGAGGTAGAGCGCGAGAAAACCGAGGCGCGAGGCCCCGGTGCGCTCGAGCGTGCGCAGGCGCGTGAAGGAAAGGGCGAGGCCCACCGTGACCACGAGCAGCACGGCCCACGTCGTACCGCTGATGATGGTCGGATCGCCGAGCGGCGGCAGCCATCCGTTTCCTATCCAGACGGCGAGCGCCGAGACCACGAGGGCCATGCCGAGCATGATCGAGAGGTCGGGCGTCGTGGCCGGGATCCGCGTGTCGTCGGTCGCGGCCAGCCTGCGGTTCACGTCCTCGATGATCGACGTGTCGGCCCGGATCCAGCGGTCGAAGCGTTCCTGGTAAGCCGAGAGGAACAGGAGGATCCCCATCCAACCGTATCCGACCACCGTGTCCACGACGATGATCGGACCGACGATGGAATCACTGGCGCCCACCGATTCCTTGATGGCCACGAAATTGGCGGTTCCGCCGATCCAGGAGCCGGACAGGGCCGCGAATCCCTGCCACGCATCGTCGGGCAGCACCGGTCCGAACAGCGCGAGCGCCACCGGGCCGCCGACGATGACCCCGGCCGTGCCGGCCAGCATCATCAGGAGCGCCCGGGGACCGAGCCGGAGAATCGCCGGCAGGTCCACCGTGATCATGAGCAGGAACAGCGCGACCGGGAGGAGCCAGCGCGACATCCAGTCGTACGCCGGGCTGGACGACGGCGTGATTCCGGCCGTCGTAAGGAACATCGGCAGGAAATAGGCCCAGATGACGGGCGGCAGGACCTCGAAGAACCGCCCGAGCCGTTCGACGCGGCTGAGGCGGAAGACCAGGGCGAGCGCTCCGGCGAGCAGTGCAAAGAGGGCGGTCGGCTCGGTGACGAGCGCTTCGGTTCCGTTCATGCCGGGGGGAGGGGGTCAATCGGTCCAGGCCTGCGAGTGCGGGATCACGACGGTGAACGTCGAACCCCTGCCGGGTTCACTCTCCACGCCGATCTCGGCTCCGATCAGGGCACATAACCGGCGGGTGATGGCGAGCCCGAGACCGGAGCCCTCGTGGCTGCGGTCGTATCCGCTGGACTCCTGCGTGAATTCGTCGAACAGCTGGGGCAGGAACGCCTCGGAGATTCCGATACCCGTGTCGACCACATGAACCCGCACGAACGAACCGTCCGGCTCGATGCGGACACGAACGGAGCCCTTCTCGGTGAACTTGATGGCGTTTCCGACCAGGTTGTTCAGGATGCGGCGCAGGACGGCCGGGTCGGCATGCACCGTGTCGTCCCCTTCGGCGGTTTCGATCTCGACGGGGAGTCCCTTGCGTGAAGCCAGGGCCCCCAGCATGCCGACCGCTTCGCGGGCGACCGACGCGACCGAAACGGGGCGCGCCTGGGCCTGGACCGCGTTCGCGTCGAGCCGCGTGAGGTCGAGGACCGAGGTGATCGTCTCGAGCAGGCGATTGCCGCTCGTGATGATACTGTCTGCGAACTCGCGGAATTCGTGGTCCTCGAGGCCGTCGCGAAGGATCTGGGCGAAACCGATGATCGAGGCGAGCGGCATGCGAAGTTCGTGGCTCATGTTGGCCAGGAACGCCGTCTTCAGACCTGCCGTGCGCTGCGCTTCGTCCCGCGACCGGCGCAGGTTCTCTTCCGTCTCCATCTGCGCGGTCACGTCCCGCAGGGTGACGAGCCGCGCGGGGCGGCCCTCCCAGGTCATCGATCCGACGGTGACGTGCAGCCTCGCGGGTTCGTGCCGACCGCCGAATACCTCCACGACGCCGGGGGATGTGTCCGGAACCTGGAATCCGGTAGGGGCTCCGAGGATTTCCACGAGGGGTCGGGCCAGTACGGTCTCGGCGGCCGGGTTCGCATACAGCACCGCGCCGCCGTCGTCGACGATGAGCACACCCTCTGAAATCGTTTCCACGATGCCGCGCAGCCTCGCTTCCGCCTCCCGCAGCGATCGGAGCGTTTCCGACCGCTGGCTGGCGTAATGGAGCAGCCGCTCCAGCACGTGGGGGTGGTCGGAATCCCGACGCACGTAGTCGAGCACCCCCTCCGGCAGGACCCTGCGCAACTCCGCTTCGGCGTCGTCGGGCACGGACAGCACGATCGGCAGCGCATGCAGCGCGGTCGAAAGCAGCAGGAATCCCCGCCGTACATCGGGAACGAGTTCGAAATCGAGCAGCGCGAGGTCGAACTGTCCCGCCGCGGCCAGCGAGGTCGCGTGGTCCATCGTCGTCGCCCGGGTCACGTCAAGCCGCGGGCGCGTGCACTGCGCGAGGCGCTGCGCGAACCCGTCGGCCCGTGGATTCTTCGGGGCGACGAGCAGGATATCCAGGCGGTCGTGCGCCACTTCAGTCGATTTCGAGCGGGACGACCGCACGCGGCATGTCGCTCAGGCTTTCGGCGCCGTCGGGTCTGATCCAGATGTCGTCCTCGATGCGCACGCCCCCCCGACCCGCGAGGTAGATTCCCGGTTCGACCGTATAGGTCATGCCGGGAAGGAGGATCTGATCGTTGTCGCCGCGGATGTAGGGCTCCTCGTGGATTTCGATTCCGAGGCCGTGTCCCGTCCGGTGCACGAAATACGGCCCGTATCCGCCGGCCTCGATCACCGAGCGGGCGGCGCGGTCGACCGCACCGGCGGCGACGCCCGGAGCCGACGCTGCCCGGCCTGCGGCATTCGCCTCCTCGACAAGGCGCGCGATACGAAGCAGTTCCTCGTCCACGGGGCCGTACGTGAACGTGCGGGTAAGATCCGAGAAGTAGCCGTTCCAGTTCGCACCCCAGTCGAAGAGCGCGAGGTCGCCCCGCCGCAACGCCCGATCGGTCGGGACGGCGTGCGGATTCGCCGAGTTCTCCCCGAACGCGATGATCGGCTGGAAAGGAAGCTCCCCGGCGCTACCGAGGCGAAGCAGGTTCTGGATGAGTTCCGCCGCCGCCTCGCGCTCCGTGATTCCGGGCCTCAGGGCCGAGAGGGTTGCCGTGAGCGCGTCCTGCGCGATCTGCGTCGCCTTGCGCATGGTGGCGATTTCCACCTCGTCCTTGTGCATGCGCAGGCTGGCAACGGCCGATTCGCCCTCCCTCGCCAGCGTGGCGCCGGGTGCCGCGGACTGCAGGTGCGACAGCTCGAGGTAGCGAAGCCACCTGGGTTCGACACCCACTCGCGCCGCGCCGATTCCCGCGGCGCCGGCCGCCGCGTCGAAGGCGGCCTGCCAGCGGGAGGGCTGCTCGGGATACGTGTGCACGGTCAGGCGGAACGCCGCCGCCTGCGTCTTCTGGGCCTCGAGTTCCGGAACGACCATGACCGGATCGCCCGATGCGGGGAAGAAGGCGAGTACGGGACGCTCCGAAAGGTGAAAGTGCAGCCCCGTCAGGTATCCCAGCGTGGGGCCGGGATTGAGGACGAGGGCATCGAGCCCGTGATCGCCGAGGGCTTTGCGGAGGCGGTCGTGACGGCGCGCCAGTGCGGCGCCTAGGTCGTTGGAGGCCATGAGATCGTGCGTTGATGCCTTGAGTGTGCCAAGATAAACGACCGGGCGGTGCCGGGCACCCGGAATCGCACGTTGCCCGTCGTCGCGCGCGGCACGAAATTGCGGGGGTGCATGACGTGGAGATCATCTTCCGACGGGCCGTCGAGGCGGTGCGGCCGGATCGGCTGCTGTCCGACGAGCGCCTGGCCTCGCTGACGGGCCCCGGACCGCGCCGTGGGGGCCGCTGGATCGCCTGCGCTGCCGGCAAGGCCTCGATCGCGTTCGCGCGCCGGCTCGAGGAAGGGCTGTCCGGGGCGGGTCTTTCCGGCCTGGCGGTGGTGCCGCACGGCTACGCCGCCGGCCAGGTGCTGCGGCGCTTCCGTGTGCTGGAGGCCGGGCACCCGGTACCGGATGCGGCGGGACTCTCCGCGTCCGAGGAGGTGCGGTGCCTGGTCGATGCCGCCGGAACCGACGACGTGGTGGTAGTGGCCGTGTCGGGCGGCGCCTCGGCCCTGCTCCCGGCGCTGGCTCCGGGTATCTCGCTGGAGGATGCTTCGAGCCTGACGGGTCTCCTCCTTCGCAGCGGGGCTCCCATCGGAGACGTCAACGTGGTGCGAGCCGCCTTGTCGACCTTCGCCGAGGGCAGGCTCGCGGCGCGGTCGCGGCCTGCCCGCTGTGTGGGCCTCGTGCTCTCGGACGTGCCGGGGGACGACCTTTCCGTCGTGGGTTCGGGTCCTACCCTCGCGCCGGCACGTCCGCGCCCGGGCGCCCGATCGGTGCTCGAGCGACTCGGGCTGTGGGACGCGGCGCCCGCGTCCGTGCGCGCCGTGCTGGAGGCCGGCGGCGTGCCGGCGGCACGCGGCCGGCCCGCCGAAACGCATTGCGTGGGATCGAATCGCGACGCCGTGGCGGCCGCCGCGATGGCCGCCCGCTCCATGGGTTACGAGGTCACGGTCAGCGGGGAGCCGTTGGTGGGCGAAGCGAAGTCGGCGGGGCGGATCGTCGCCCACGCGGCGCTGGCGATCGATTCCGGCGCGCGTCGATGCCTGGTGTGGGGCGGCGAGACTACCGTGACGGTCCGGGGCGCGGGCGTGGGCGGACGCAACCAGGAACTGGCCCTGGCGGCGGCGTGTGAACTCGACGGCCGGCAGAAGCCGGTGACCATCCTTGCGGCGGGCACCGACGGACGCGACGGACCTACCCCGGCGGCGGGTGCCGTCGTCGACGGGAACACGTGCATCCGGGCCCGAGCGCTCGGAATCGATCCGCACGGATCCCTCGACGCCAACGATTCGTTCGGATTCTTCGAACGGGTCGGTGGCCTCGTGGTGACCGGCCCGACGCATACGAACGTGATGGACCTGACCGTGGCGGTCGTGGGCTGATCCGACAGGCCCTGGATCGTCGGCCCGGGCAGGTCAGATCGAAAACGGGCGACCCATGGCCAATCGCCTCGCCGGCTCGTCGAGCCCCTATCTCCTGCAGCATGCCGGCAATCCCGTGGACTGGTGGCCGTGGTCCGAGGAAGCGTTCGACGAAGCGCGTCGTCGGGACGTGCCGGTCTTCCTGTCCATCGGGTACTCGACGTGTCATTGGTGCCACGTCATGGAACGGGAGTCGTTCGAGGACGCCGACGTGGCCGAGATCCTGAACCGGGATTTCGTCTGCGTCAAGGTCGACCGGGAGGAACGCCCCGACATCGATCACCAGTACATGGCCGTGTGCCAGGCGATCGGCAGGCACTGCGGATGGCCCCTCACGCTATGGCTCACCCCGCGGCGGCTGCCCTTCTACGCGGCGACGTACCTGCCGAAGACCGCCCGTTTCGGGCGCCCGGGCCTGGTCGAGATCGCCGGCAGGGTCGGCCGGCTCTGGAGGAGCGAGCGGGAGAAGGTCGAGATCTCTGCCCAACAGGTGGCCGAACTCGTGCACCGGACCGAGCACGTGCCGCCGCCCGAGAATCCGGGCGTGGACGTCCTGGACCGGGCGTTCGACCAGCTCGCGTCCCGTTACGACCCGATCCACGGTGGTTTCGGTGCCGCGCCGAAGTTCCCCATGGCCCACACGATCGTCTTCCTGCTCCGATACGGTGCTGCGAACGGGCGCCCCGAGGCGACGCGCATGGCGATCGACACGCTCCGGGTCATGGCCGGGTCGGCCATACATGACCAGGTCGGGGGCGGATTCCACCGCTACGCGACCGACGCCGAATGGCGGGTTCCGCACTTCGAGAAGATGCTGTACGACCAGGCGTGGGCCCTCCTGGCCTATACCGAGGGTTGGGAGGCCTCGCGAGACGAGTCGCTTCGCGAGACCGCGCTCCGTATCGCGCGGTACATCGGTCGCGACCTCACGTCAGCGGAGGGGGGACTTTACGCCGGCGAGGACGCCGATTCCGAAGGGAGGGAGGGGCTTTTCTACCTGTGGACCGCAGGGGAGCTCGAAGCCGCACTCGGCCCGGAAGACGCCGCGTTTGCAGCGTCCTGGTTCGGTGTCGAACCGGGAGGGAACTACCGGGACGAGGCGACCGGAGAATCGAACGGCCTCAACGTGCTGCATCCGCGGCGTGCGGGCGACCGGGTTGCGGGAGGCGGCGGCGCGCTCGATGCGGCGGGCGTCAGACGACTGGATCGCATCCGCGATACGCTGCTGGGGAGTCGGACACGGCGCGTGCGTCCGTCGCGCGACGAGAAGATCCTCGCCGATTGGAACGGGCTCGCCATCGGCGCCCTGGCACGCGCCGGAGCCCGGTTGCGGGAACCGGCGCTCGTGGCTGACGCCGAGCGGGCGGCGCGTTTCGTATTCGACAGGCTGTGGGACGTTCCGGGTGGCCCGTACCACGTCTGCTTCCGGGGCAAGCCCTCCGTGCCGGCGTTCCTCGACGATACGGCGTTCCTCGCGTGGGGCTGCCTCGAGTTGGCGCTGGCGAGCGGCCGCTCCGAGTGGATCGGCAGGTCGACCGATCTCTGCAAGCGCATGGTAGAACGGTACGGCTCCGGTACCGGGGGGCTCTGGCACACCGAGTCCGGGAATCCCGCGGCCCTCGTTCGCCAGCAGCACTTCCACGACGGCGCCATGCCGTCGTCCAACGCGCTTGCCCTCGACACGCTCGCCCGATTGGCCCGGCTCACCGGCAGGTCCGACCTGGACGAGTCGGCTTCGCGACTCGCCAGCGCCGCCGGGAGGCTCATGAACGCCTCGCCCGGCTCGTACGCGGGACTCCTGATCGGATGGATGCAGGCTTCCCCGGCAACGGTCGAGGTTGCGCTGGTGGGCGTTCCCGGAGACCCCGGGTTCGATGCGCTCGCGTCGGTACTCTCCGAATCCTACCTGCCCGGCGCCATGGTCTGGCGGCTGGATCCCGCCGCGCCGACGGCACATCGGGAGGGTCCGCACTTCGGGATCGACCGGCCGTTGCCGCCGGGATGGCAGTCGGCGGCGTATGTCTGCCGGGGTCGGGCGTGCGGACTTCCGGTCCGGACGGCCGACGAGTTGAAGCGTCGGCTCGGGCTCGACGTGGGTCCGCCCGCGTGACGGATTCCGTACAGAACGCGGTCGCGCGGTCTCTCCGGGCCCTCAGCCCCTGACGCGCACCGAGCCGAACGTCGTCGACACGTCGATGCGGGATCCGCCGCCGTTTATCGATCCCACGATCCGCTCCTCGTCGCGATTCCCGTCGAACGCCCCGTCCGTGTCGAGCAGCACCGGGTCCCCCTCCAGGTCGACATCGACCGCGAGGTGTTTCGGCAGTTCTATAGAGACGTCTCCGTGCGTCGTTTCCACGCGGAGTCCGGTCGTGGCGAGAACCGACATCGCGACGTCCCCGTGCGTGGTTTCCACGTCGGCGCGGGCCGAGAGCCCTTCGATGGAGACGTCACTGTGGGTGGTGCGCGCCAGGAGCACGTCGCCCGTTACCGTTCCCAGTTCGATATCCCCGTGGGTGGTACCCAGGGTGACGGTCGGCGCGTTCAGGATCGACGCGTGCAGATCGCCGTGCGTCGTTTCGATCGTGATCGACGCACCCTCGAGCGCATCCGCGTCCACGTCGCCGTGGGTCGTCGAAATCCGGGCGGTTCCCCGGTGGGAGGCGAGCGACACGTCGCCGTGGGACGACGTCAGGTCGAGGTCGAATTCCCGCGGGATGACCAGTCGGACGCGGATGTCCATCCGTACGGTGTTCCAGGATCCTCGGAAGAACCCGCCGTCCTCGGGTTTCGACGTGAGGGTTGGGCCGGATGCGTCCAGCCCGGCCGAGAATCGCATCTTCTCGAAACGCTCTACCGCGCGGGGCATGTCGTCGGAGGTCACCGTGACGACGATCCGAGCCTGGAGCCCGGGAGCGGTCTCGACCACCAGGTCGGCATGCTGGACGTCCACGAGGATGCGTTGACCCTCCCGCACCTGGAACGACTCGTCGATCATCACGCGGTCGGTCCGCCGGTCGCCCGCGAACACCACGGTTCCGGCGGTCGTGGGACGATCGTGGCCCCGGTCGCGCCTGAGGGCATGCACGAGGTTGAGACCGCCGAGAATCGCGAGAACAACGACGGCCGAGCCGAGGAGTCGGGTACGCATGGAATCGGAGCGGGTTGGGTGAATCGTTCGCGATACGGACCGCCAGCCCCCGGGTTACGACCCCTTTACCGGATCTTGAAAGCGGTCGGAACGGGCCCGGGGGGACCGGTTCGTATATTCGCGAGTCTGCCCGATCAACAGCCCAGGCTCCGGTTTGGGCTTTTTTTGGTTCCGCCCCCAGCATGAAAGCCCATCTGACCGCCGAACAGGTCCGCGAGGATTTCCTCTCCTTCTTCCGGGAAAAGGGACACGAAATCGTTCCGAGCGATTCGCTGGTCCCGCACAACGATCCCACGCTGCTGTTCACGAACGCGGGGATGAACCAGTTCAAGGACGTGTTCCTCGGGGAAGGCACGCGGCCTTACCTGCGTGCGGCCGACACGCAGAAGTGCCTCCGCGTTTCCGGCAAGCACAACGATCTCGAGGAGGTGGGTTTCGACACCTACCACCACACGCTCTTCGAGATGCTCGGCAACTGGAGCTTCGGGGACTATTTCAAGAAGGAAGCGATCCGCTGGGCGTGGGAGCTGCTCACCGAACGGTGGGGACTCGACGGCGGGCGGCTGTACGCCACCGTGCACGAGGGAGACGCGCGGCTGGGCCTCGACGCCGACCATGAGGCGGCCGGCTTCTGGAAGAGCGAGACGACCATCGCCCAGGACCACATCCTCTACTGCCGCTCCAAGGACAATTTCTGGATGATGGGGGACACGGGGCCGTGCGGACCGTGCTCCGAGATCCACGTGGACCTGCGTTCCGACGAGGAACGCGCCCGGGTGGACGGCAAGACGCTGGTAAACAGCGACGACCCGCGGGTGATGGAAATCTGGAACCTGGTTTTCATCCAGTACAACGCCCTCGGTGACGGGACGCTGCAGCCGCTGAAGGCCAAGCACGTCGATACGGGCATGGGCTTCGAGCGCATGGTCGCGGTACTGCAGGGCAAGAAGTCGAACTACGACACCGACCTGTTCCGCCCGATCCTCGACGGGGCGGCGGCGCTGTCGCCGCGCGCCGACATCCGCGCCTACGACGATCTGGACATCGCCTCGGAGGTCGAGCGCGATCGGGTTCGCGTCGCCATGCGCGTCATCGCCGACCACGTGCGCACGATTTCGTTCGCGGTGGCCGACGGGGTCATGCCGGGCAATGCGGGGCGCGGGTACGTGATCCGTCGCATCCTCCGGCGCGCCGTGCGGTTCGGGTATCAGACCCTCGGGCTTCACGAGCCGTTCCTGTATCGGCTTTCCGAAACCGTCATCTCGCTCATGGGCGCGCAGTTCCCCGAACTGGTGCGCAACCGCGCCTACATCGAGCGCGTGATCCGGGCCGAAGAGGAGAGTTTCCTCGAGACGCTCGGAACGGGAATCCAGTTCTTCGACCGCGTGGTGCCGTACGTGGCGGCGCTCGCGGGCGGCGAATCGACGGAATCGGTGTCGGCCCGTCTCGCCGGCGATCGTTCGACGCTGGACCTGCTCGACAAGGCGTATGCCGACACGACGGATCGCCCTGCCATCATGAAGCGCTTCCTCGACACGGCGGGCCGCAGGGATCTGCCGGGCGAGGTCGCGTTCCTGCTGCACGACACCTACGGGTTTCCCGTGGATCTGACGCAGCTCATGGCCCGTGAGGTCGGTTTCGGCGTGGACATGGCGCGATACGATGCGCTGATGAAGGGGCAGAAGGATCGGGCCCGCGCCGCGGCGAACTTCCGGATCGACCAGTCTTCCACCGACGAATGGTCGGTGGTCTCGGCCGGCGAGGATTCCGTATTCGTCGGTTACGACCGCAGCCGCGTCGACGGTGCGTCGATCCGGGCGATGCGCACGACGGGCGGTAACGGCGAGACTCGCCACGAGGTGATCCTGGATGAGACGCCGTTCTACGCGGAGTCGGGCGGACAGGTCGGGGACACCGGAACCCTGACCGTCGGCGACGAGACCCTGACCGTGCTGGACGTGCAGAAGCGCCAGGGACGCCTGGTACACGTGGTCGACAGGCTTCCGTCGAACCCGGACGCCCCGGTCGTCGCCGAAGTGGATACCGCCCGGCTGGCACGGATCCGGAAGCACCACACGGTCACGCACCTGATGCATTCGGCCCTTCGCCGGATTCTCGGGAAGCACGTTGCGCAGAAGGGTTCGCTGGTCGCCCCGGATCACCTGCGGTTCGACTTCAGCCACTTCGAGCGCGTCACTCCGGACGAACTGCGTGCGGTGGAGGAGATGGTCAACCGGACGATCCAGCGCAACATCGAGCGCCGGGAAGACCGGGACGTGCCGTTGCAGGAGGCCCTGGATCGGGGCGCCACGGCGCTTTTCGGCGAGAAGTACCAGGAGCGGGTGCGCATGATCACCTTCGATCCGGAGTACTCGGTGGAGCTGTGCGGAGGCATCCACGTGGAGGCCACGGGAGAGATCGGGGTGTTCCGATTCGTATCGGAAGGGTCGGTTGCCGCGGGAGTTCGTCGCGTGACGGCCGTGGCGGGCGAGGATGCGGTGCGACACCTGCACGGCGAGCTGGACGAGCTGCACCGCGTGCGGGGCCAGTTCCGCTCGTTGCAGCGGCCGTCGGACGAGGAGGTCGCCGACCTCATCGAGCAGAACCGCCGACTGCAGAAGGAGCTCGAGGACGTGCGGATCGGTGCCCTCGCCTCGCGACTGGAGGCGTTCATCGGCTCGGCTGTCGAGGTCGCGGGCGCACGCCTCGTCACGGGACGCCTCGACGGCGTCGACATGAACGGGCTCCGGGTGCTCGGCGAGCAGCTGCGCGAGCGGCTTGGAGCCGGCTCGGTCGGCGTGCTCGGATCCGTCGATCCGGACGGCACCAAGGCCTACCTCGTGGTTTCGGTCGCGGACGACCTGGTGGCAAAGGGTGTCCAGGCGGGCCGGATCATCGGAACGCTCGCGAAGATCGTGGGCGGAGGCGGCGGCGGGAGGCCGACCCTGGCGACCGCGGGGGGCAAGGAACCGGCAAAGCTCGGACAGGCGTTGTCCGAGACCGCGGCCGTGATCGCCGCAGCCATGGGCTGAGGTCACGGTTGTGTGGGCAGCGGGTATCGGGTAGCTTGCCGGGCCCCAAGCCCCCCAGTCCATGGACGGACCCGTATACCATCGTCTCCTCGAAGCCCGTGATACGAAAGGGGCGGCCTTCGTCCTCCTGGTCGACCCGGGATCGACCGCCGAGGACGCCCTCGCACGCACGGTCGAGACGGCGTGCGAGGCCGGCGTGGACGCCTTTTTCGTCGGTGGCAGCCTCGTTCACGCGGCACGGCCGAACGACTACGTCACGGCACTGAAACGACGCACGGACCTGCCGGTCATCGGGTTTCCGGGCGCCGTCACCCAGGTCGTGCCCGCGCTGGATGCCGTGCTCTACCTGTCGGTCGTCTCGGGTCGGAATCCGGAGTACCTGATCGGTCAGCACGTGCACGGGGCGCCCATGATCCGGAGAATGGGCCTCGAGGCGATCTCCACGGCCTACATGTTGATCGAGTCGGGCACGCTCACCACCGCGCAGTACCTCTCCGGATCGCTTCCGATACCCCGGTCGAAGCCCGAGGTGGCCGCAGCCACCGCGCTGGCCGCCGAGATGATGGGCATGCGGCTGCTGTACGCGGATGCCGGTTCCGGGGCCGAACACCCGGTCGCCGACGAGATGGTTGCGGCGATCGCCCGAACCTGCTCGGCCCCGCTGATCGTGGGCGGGGGCCTGCGATCGGCCGATCTCGTCGCGCGCAAGGTGCGCGCGGGGGCCTCGGTCATCGTCGTGGGCAACGCCGTGGAGAGGAACCCCGATCCCGCGTTCCTGAGGGAGTTGGTTTCCGCCGCCCACATCGGAGACCGGTCCGGGAGTCGCCCGTGATTTTGGCGCGCCGCTTCAAAAATCTGGCGGCGACCCCGGGATCCCGGTTGGCGGATGCGAGTTGATCGCGCCCGGAGAGGTGCCAGAGCGGTTGAATGGGCCGGTCTCGAAAACCGGAGTACCCTCCGGGGTACCGAGGGTTCGAATCCCTCCCTCTCCGCCCCCGACGAGCCGGGCCGCCCCACGGCGGCCCGGCTTCGTCGTAAAAGGGGGAGCCGAGCTTGCCCGAGCGCCCCCTCAGACGACGCAGCGGGATGCGCCCCGCGCAAATTCCGTCGCCCGGTCCGTTCCCTCGAAGGGAAGTCCCGCCGCGTGAACCCGGGACCGGTCCGGAGCGTCCGATACCCCGTGAGAGCGTCCCTGCCCATCGCCTTCGGTCTCGCCTGCCTGGCGGCCGTCCCGGCCCTCGGCCAGGTCGTGCCCGTTTACGGGGTGGTGCATCGGCCTCCGGGTGTCTCGTACCTCGAAGCGCGTTCCGAACATTTCGACCTGATCTTCCAGCGGGGGGCCGAGCGCGAAGCGGCCGAACTCGCGGCCGTCCTGGAACGGACTCTCGGCGCGGTAGCCGGCGTCCTGCCCGTTCGCGACGCGTTCCGGATGCCCGTCATCGTGAACGCGTACCGGGACCGTGGGAACGGGTTCGTGACGACCGTGCCCTTCAGGCAGGAAATCGAAGCGGCGTCGCTGAAGAGCCGCTCGCTCTCCCCCCGGCACGCCTCGTGGATGAGCACCGTCGGTCCTCACGAACTGGTGCACGCCGTGCATGCCGATTACCGTGCCGGAATCGGCCTGGGATGGCTCGTTCGGCCGTTTGCCCCGGATGTCGCGCGGTCGCTGAATCTCTGGGTGCCTCCCGGTGTGGCCGAGGGAGCGGCGGTGTGGTTGGAGAGCCGCCTTGAGCAGGGCGCCGGGAGACTGCATCACGGGTATTTCGAGGCGTCCTTTCGCGCGGCGGCCGGAAGGGGAGAAGCCTGGTCGCTGGCGGAGGCGCTCGAAGTGCCCGCCTACACGAGGCCTTCGGACCGGTACTACGTCGGCGGTGCCCATTTCTTCGAGTGGCTGGAGCGCACGCGGGGCATGGAGGCGTTCCGCAGGACGTCCTCGTTCCACCAGCGGCTTCCGCTTCTCGGCTACGGGCTCAGCCTCTGGGTCGGAACCCGGACGCCGCCCTGGAAGCTCGGACGCGAATTTCGCGCCGACGCCCGGTGGACGGAGGCGGCGCGGATCCGCTCCCTGGGCCCGACGACCCCCCGGTCGACGATCGCGGGAGCGGACGGAGTGCTTCACCGGCGCCCGAGATGGCTGCCCGACGGAAGCCTGGTCTTCTACCGGACGGGCTACGACCGGAGGCGCGGGCTGTACCGCATCGGTCCGTCGGACGGCTCCGACCGGCCGATCGTCCACCAGGAGTTGACCGACGACCTGTATTTCTCCGTGGTTCCGGGGGGCGGGAGGCTGCTGTTCGCCCGGTACGTCGTCGATACCTGGGCGCCCGGCCGGTCGGTTGCCGACCTGCACGAGGTGGATCTGTCGACCGGGAAGGTCACCCGGATCACCGCAGGCGCGCACCTGATGGCCCCGACGGTGGCGCCCGACGGCAGCCTGTGGGCCATCCGCGTGGAGGGGTCCACCACGCGTTGGGTTCGCTTCCAGAGACGATCCGGTCGAATCGACACGGTGTACGATGAGCCGGGCGCCCGTTTCCTTTCGGTTGAGGGGTCGCCTCGGGAGGCACAGGCGGTCTTCGTGGTGAACCGGGCGGGCCGGCAGTCGGCCGTCCTGGCGCGACCGAACGCCGACCGCGAATGGCGTCCCGTGGGACGGCTCGACTTCGAGGGCGGATCGGTATACGATGCTTCCTGGACCCCGGACGGCCGCTGGGTCGTGCTGACCGCCGATCCCGGCTCCGTCATGAACCTCTTCGCGTGGGCGCCGGAAGAGGGCCGGGTGGTCCGATTGACGAACGTGCCGTACGGTGCGATGGAGCCGACCGTGTCCCCGGACGGGAGGCGCCTCGCGTTCGTGGAGTTGGGCGAGGACCGCCAGGATCTCGTCGTCATTCCGTTCGATCCCGGGTCGGCTTCCGAGAGCGTCGAGGCGAACGTCACGGCGGATGCGGGTTTCGTGGCGGTCGAACCGACCCCGACGCCTGCACTGTCGAACGTGCGACCCTACCGCCCGCTTCGCCGCCTGGCGCCGCGCATGGTCTACCCCGTGTTGTATGCTCCGACGGAGACGTCGTCGGCGCCGGATGCCGAACTGGGGTGGGGCGGGGGGCTCGCGCTCCAGGGATCCGATCCGTTGCAGCGCTGGGCCTGGTGGGGAGAGGGGCTGGTCCGTGCCGGCCGCCCGTGGGGCGAGATCGGCCTCGCGACGTCGGCGTCCGTGCTGCGTCCGGTGGTTCGCCTGTTCGACCGACCGTCCCTCGTCACGGTGCCCGGGGGAACCTCGCCGGGATTCGGTCGCAGGGTCGTGCGGGAACGCCGGGGTCTCCAGGCGGCGGTCGGGGTTCCGGTCGTCCTATCGGCCAACGTCTATTCCACGACGGCCAGCTTCGGCATGGGGCTGCAGTGGGAACAGGAGCGCCTGTTCGACCGCTCGATGAACGCGCTGACGGAGTTCGAATCCCGGCTCACGGTGGCTCCGCACGCCGGCGTGGCCGTCGCCATGCAGTCGAACCTGCGCGACCTCGTTCCGAACAGCGGCTGGGTAACGGGCATCGTGTCGGAAATCGACCTGGTGAGGCCATCCTCCGTGGCGCGGCGAGCCGTTCAGATCGGAACGTCCGTGTACCTGCCGGTCCTTTCGGCATGGAACGGGGGCGTCAGGATTTCTGCCGGGCTGCTCGGTCAGAATCGTCCCGACGTCTTCTCCCTCGACACGTTCCTCCCGCGCGGGCAGGAGGACGTCCTGTTGAGCTCCGCATGGTCGAGTAGGGTCGGCCTCGACGTCACGCAGCCGATCCGGTTCGTCGATGACGGCTCGATCCTGCTGCCCGCCGTACTGCACGCGGTGTACGTGTACGGCTTCAGCGAACAGGTTCGCGACGGCGGGTTCGGCGGAACCCGTCACACGTCCCTTGGAGGGGGCGTGGGCGCCCAGTGGAGCCTGTTCCACGGGCTCCGCATCGACCTCCGGATCGGGATGGCACGGCGCGTCGAGCGGGGGGATTGGGTTACCGTCTTTCGATAGGCTTCGGGTCGATCGCGGCGAAGAGCGAGACCGAGAGCCCGCGCCGTGGGGCGTCGATCGGCCCGGCGGGGAGCCTCAGGGTGCGTCGCGCCGACACCGCGAACCCGTAGGACGCGCGCTCTCCGATACGCACTACCGACAGGAAGGCCGACGTCTCGTCCCCGCCCACGGTACGGATGGAGGCGGTCAGAGGCGGCCCGGGCTCGTATACGGCCAACGGTTGGCCTTCCGCGTGTACGTCCGAGCCGCCGGCCTGAAGTCGCCACCCGGCCCGCGGGATCCACGAGAGGCGCAGCGACGACCGGGACGACCGCGCGACCCGGGACCCTTCGCGCACCGCACGCGCGGTCAGCGACGCCGTGAGCGAGCCGGTCCGCGCGACCGGGAGCCTCGCGGTGGCGGTCACCGTCGTTCGTTCCACCGTCGGGGCCCTTCCTGACGCGGTGTCGGCGTCGCGGAGGCGGTCATGAGCGAACCGCACCTCCAGGGAGCGTTCCCGCGCCCCCCATCGCGCATCGGCGCGCAGCGCGTCCGTGCAGCCCCCTGACGCATGGCGGTCCTCGGCGATGATTCGGCACCCCCGGTCCCAGGCCACGCGGTTCGGACCGGTCGCCCCCCGACGATGGAGGGCAATCGTGAGACCGGATTCGTTTCCCGGGGCACCGGTGCGGAAGGAAGGCCCGGACGCCCAGACCGGGCTGTATCCGGGCGCCGCGCGACGCCACCCCGCCACCAGGTCGTACTTGGCGCCACGATAGCGCACGAAGGCGGCGATGGCGGTCCGCGAGCCTACCCGAGCGACTTCGGTCGTCCAACGGACCCCGCCCAGGCGCGCCCGAACGGCCAACGACTGCGTCCTTCTGACGAGGAACGAATCGGAGGGGGTGCGGGATGGGAGCGCGGTAGGCGTCGTCGCGCGCTCGACGGCAACCATCCCGGAGAGACCGACGGAGCGGCCCTCGACCGAAGCGCTCGCCCCGCGGGTGGCCACCGGGGCCGGATTGCGAACGGTCTCGAAACCCGTCACCGCCCACCGCCCCGACCGGATGCCGACGGCGGCGCCCGAATACCGACGTACCCCGTCGGCTCCCGAGTACGGATGCACCGGGTCGAGGAATCGATCGGGCGCATCGGAGGTACCGGAGCGGCCGAACGGATCGTCCACGAATCGCCCGAATGCCGGTCGTGCCGCAAGGAGTCCGATTCCCTGCTCGAGGCGGAAGTCGCCCACCGTGACGCGCACGAAGGGACGGGGATGGGCGTCCAGGTACCCTCCGACGTCGGGCAGACGCGGAAGGGCCCCGGGCATCCGTCGGAGCCACGGCTCGCCGGGATCGCGGGACGAGACGATACGCAGACGCCATCGTGCGGCCGATCGTTCGACCCGGGTCCGGGCCCGGGGCCCCTCCGCGTTCCTCCAGGCGACCGCCGTGGTCCACGAGATTCCCGCCAGGCGTTCGCGATCGCGATCCGCCGCCTCCTCGATCAAATCGTCCAACACGGCAGGCTGCTCCGCATCGTGCACCCGGTGCAGTAGGGAATCGGCCTGCCTGCCGTACGTCGGGGCACATCCGGCAATCAGGAGTATGGCGACCCCAAGGGTTCTCGGGAATGGGAGCATCACCGCCACTCCACGCCGATGCCGGACGTCCACCCGAGCGGATCGTGGAAGGACGCCAGCAGCCCCAGGTTCATGCGACCCGTGCGCAGCACGAGGCCTAGGGATCGGGTCGGAGGCCCGGACGACCAACCGGCCAGCAGTCGAGCGGGGCCGGAATCCCACGCGATGCCGACCGATGTACCGGGCCGGTACGGTGCGCGGCGCACCCGGTCCACGCTGACCGCCAGGTCCTCCGCGGCATTCCACGCGACCCCGATCGAGACGAGCCGGTGACGACCTTCCGAGCCGGCGTCGGGTGGACCTTCGATCCGCAAACCCACCGTGAGGCCCGAGACGGCCGGTGTCCGCAGCACGATCGCGGGCGTCAGCGCGCGAACCGGGGCGTATCGTCCGGCTCGCATCCTCAGGACGCGAAGCGACGCCCTCACGCTGGATCCGCCGGTTCCGAGGCCCGCGGACAGGGTCGCGGCGTGGCGGGCATACCCCTCGAGGCCGAGAGCCTCCAGGTCCAGCGCCAGCGAAAGGATCCGGCCGAGGCGACGCTCGGCCGAGATCCTCGCCGGATGCAGTTCGCCGATGCCGTAGAGGCGGGCGACCGTCAGCGTCACGCGATCGTCCCCGGCCCCCGCCGCCGTGCCGAAGAAGGGTCGGGGCTCCAGCGCGGCTCCGGCGCCCGAGAGCATCGATCGACCCAGGTCTTCGAACCCGGGTTGTGCCGAAGCGGGAACCGGGTGAGCCCGGACGGCGACCGCGAGAAGCAGGAGGAGGCGGAGAAAGGGTTTCATACCTCCATGGAGGAGGAATGCGCCCGAAGTGTGACGCGCGGCGACCGGGTCGTGAGGAAACCGGCGGGCGGGACTCCGTGTTGTCCCCGAAAACGCCGTCCCGAACGATGAAGAGTGCCGTCCTGCTGCTCGCGATCGCTGGGCTCGTCGCGCCCGCTGCCGCGCAGGAGTTCAACTGCAGCGTCACGGTGAACTACCAGAACCTGACGGGCTCCGACTACACGTACCTCGACGAGTTGCGGCAGAAGATCGGCGAGTACATGAACGAGCGGCGCTGGACGGAGGACCGCTTCGAGGAAGCCGAGCGCATCGACTGCACGATGCAGGTGCTCATCAGCGAAGCGATCTCCATGACCTCGTTCCGGGCCCGCCTCATCGTGGCGACCCGACGGCCCATTTACGGCACCGCCCAGCAGTCGACGGTCATCCAGTTCAACGACGAGGATTGGGCCTTCGAATTCGCCCAGGGCACTCCGCTCGTATTCGATCTGTCCCGCTTCCAGCCGCTGACGTCCGTCCTGAACTTCTACGCCTACCTGATGCTGGGCTTCGATTTCGACACGTTCTCCCCGTCGGGCGGAACTCCGTTCTTCGAGCAGGCCCGCCGCATCTCCGACATGGCGCAGGCGAGCGGGGCTGCCGGTTGGACCGCGCTGAGCGGCGACCGGAGTCGATCCGAACTGATCAAGCAGATCCTGGACCCACGGTTCCGAAACCTGCGGAGGGCATACTTCGACTACCACTTCGGCTGCCTCGACCGGTTCGTCGAGCAGACCGACGGAGCGCGGGAGACCCTGATGGAGGTGATCACCGCGTTGCAGGTACTGTCGAACGAGGTGTCGAGGTCCTACTACCTGGACCAGTTCTTCTCGACGAAGTACCAGGAGATCGCGGCCGTATTCCAGGGCTCGCGCCTGGCGTCACAGGCGTTCGACATCCTGTCGGTCGTGGATCCTTCCCACCTGTCGGATTACAACCAGATGATGCAGTAGGGTCAAAGGAGGACCCGAACGACGACCCAGGCCATCGCGTAGGCGATGCCGTACGCTGCCGCGACGAGGAGCACCGTGGCGATGCCCGGTCCCTTGCGGGTCCGGATCCGGTCGGCCGCCGTGGGAGTGACGAGGCGCAGGGGAACCTCCCGACGGGACGGGTGGGGTCGCGGCGCGGGAGACGCGGTACCGTGCTGCGGAACGCCGACCCGTACCGCGGTGAGCGGCCGGATCGAGGACGGCTGTCCTGAGGGCTCTGAGAGGTGCAGTGAACGCACGGGAGCGGGTATCGGATTGAGACGGAATGACCTGCTCCCGGTCTCTTGCCAAGGTCGTGCCGTTCGAGCCCGCGGTGCGAAAGGGGGGACTCGAACCCCCAAGGGATTTCTCCCACCAGATCCTAAGTCTGGCGCGTCTGCCAATTCCGCCACTTTCGCTCGGCCAAAAAAATAGGGTCTGCCGGGCCCCGGCTCCAACCGGGCGGAACGAGCGTCGATCCCGCGCGTGGACCCGCCAACTTACGCCGGTGATCTTCGTGCGCTCGTTCCCGTCCAGCTCGCTTCTCGTGCTTCTGCTGTTATCGGCCTGTGCCCCTCCGCGCCAGGTGGTCGAGGTCGCTGAGCGCCCCGCACCGGTCCCGCTCGATACGGCGACCGCGCCGGAGATCCCGTCCGAAACGCCGGCATTGCCCAATCCGTACGCCGGCGTCGCTTTCGGTCGCTTCGACACGGGCAAGATGTGGACCTTCGACGCGCCGCCGATGGACTACCTCAGGGAGGAGTACGGGTTCGAACCCGATTCGGCCTGGTTCGAACACGCCCGCGGGGCGGCGCTCCGCTTCTCGTCGTACTGTTCCGCCTCGTTCGTCTCGGCGGCCGGGTTGGTGATGACCAACCACCACTGCGGCCGCGAGAGCGTTTCCAAGGTGAGCCGTCCCGGGGAGAACCTGCTCGACAAGGGATTCTATGCGCCGACGCTCGCCGAAGAACGCAAGGTCGAAGGGCTCCACGTCGATCGGCTCGTCTCGATCCGCGACGTGACCCGGGACATCTACGGCGACGCGGGCCCCGAGGAGGGCGGCATCCAGGCGGCCGAAGTGCGCGCCGATCGGGCCGAGCGGCTCGCCGAGCGCCTCACGAAGGAAGCTGCGGCGCGGGATTCGGCCATCGTAGTCGAGGTCATTCCGCTGTACGACGGCGGACGCTACGCAGCCTACACGTTCCGCCGGTTCAAGGATGTCCGGCTCGTGGCGGCCCCGGAGCTGCAGTTGGGCTTCTTCGGAGGCGACTGGGACAACTTCACCTATCCCCGGTACAGCCTCGACTTCGCGTTCTTCCGCGTATACGACGCGGACGGGGCACCGCTGCGGCCCGGACACTGGTTCGCGTTCGACTCGACGGGTGCCGACGTGGGCGAACCGGTCTTTGTCGTCGGAAACCCGGGATCGACGAGCCGGCTTGCCGCGCGCGTGCAGCTCGAATACGAGCGGGACGTCGAACTTCCGCATACGGTCGAGGTGCTCGGCCGTCGTTCCACGGCCCTCGCGGCCTACATCGAGGCCCATCCCGAGGAAGCGGAACGATATGACCTTCGGAACTCGTGGTTCTCGATCGCCAATACGCTCAAGTCACAGCGGGGCCAGCTTTCCGGACTGCGATCGGATTGGCTGATTCCGCGGAAAGGGGCGGCGGAGGAGGCGCTGAAGGCCGCCATCGCGGGAAACGACTCGCTTCGCGGGCTCTACGAGGGGGTATTCGCCGACCTGGAGGCGCTCGACCGCTCGAAGCGCGCCTCGTCGCGGACAGCCTCGGGCTTCTCGTTCTTCGCCGCACCCGACCTGGATTCGCACGTGCTCACGCGGGCCATGTACGCCTATGTCTACACGGTGCTGAAACAGCGGGGCGCTCCGCCGGAGCAGCTTGCCGACATCCGCAAGGAGGCCGTGGCCATCAAGGATCGCCCGAGAGCGATCGAGCGGGAGTTCGTGCGCATGCGCCTCGAGGAAATCCGTGACGCACTCGGCGACAAGGACCCCACCGTGCGCAGGCTCTTCGGAACCAGGTCTCCGGCCGACGTGGCCGCCGCGATGGTGGACTCGACCGCGCTGGCCGACAGCAGCCGGTTCGTCGCGCTGCTCGACGGTTCGTACCTGTCGAGCGGAGACTCCACCGTCGACGTCATCCTGGCGATCGCCCCGCTGTATTTCACGCAGAGCCAGCAGCTCCAGTCCTTGGGAAGGCAGGAGGATCATCTCAACGCCCGTCTTGCCCGGGCCCGTCTTGCCTTGTTCGGAACGACGATTCCGCCCGACGCGTCGTTTTCGCTGCGCCTCGCCGACGGCGTCGTTAAGCCTTACCGGTACAACGGTACCGAGGCGCCGGCGTTCACGACCTTCTACGGCCTCTACGACCGGCACGCGTCCCTCGGATCGCATCGCGACTGGCGGTTGCCCGACCGGTGGCTGCAGCCCCCGGCCGGTTTCGACCGCTCGACGCCGATGAACCTGGTCTCGACCAACGATATCACGGGCGGTAATTCGGGCTCGCCGCTTCTCGACCGCGAACTCCGGGTCGTCGGTCTCGTGTTCGACTCGAACATGGAGGCACTCCCGAACGAGTACGTGTACACCGATGACGCGGCGCGCACCGTTTCGGTCGACGTCCGGGGCATCCTGGAATCGCTGGACGTCGTCTACGACGCCGATCGGCTGATCGCCGAGCTGATACATCGGAAAGTGTTCGCGACGGAAGCCGAGGCCGACGCGGCCATGGCTCGCTAATCCGGCGACGAGGCGATCGAGAGCGTGTCGAGGATCGCCGGCGCCACACCGGCGAGATCCGTAACCGCGGCGAACCGGCGGGCGCCCGGTCCCGAGGCGGCCAACGGAACCTCGTTCCGGGTGTGGGTGCGGACGGACAGGTCTTCGAGGTTGCCGTGGTCGCTCGTGCAGACCACCAGCAGGTCGTCCGGCTTGCCGGCTGTCAGGCACGAAAACAGTGCGTCGAGCGGCTCGAGGATCGCCCTGGCGAGTCCGGCCGACTGTTCGTGTCCGGCCTTGTCGGTGTGGAAGACTTCGAAGACGGTGAACCGCGCCCGGGAAGCGAGCGAAAGGAGGGTATCGGCGGCGTATTCGACCGTGCGCTCGGTCACGACGCCGGGGACGAAGCGGGCAAGTCCGGCTCCCGTCACGTCGGCAGCGACGGCACGATCGGCCGCCAGGTCATCCAGGTCCCGAAGTCGAAGTCCGGCTTCGCGGGCACAGCGGCTGATCACGGGCCAGCGGTCCCGTGGTGCCGCGGCTTCGAAATAGCGGGGTGGGAACGCGTTCGCGAACACCGCCGAATCCGGCCCGAAGCGATCCACGACCCGGCGGAACAGGCTTCCCGCGGCGAGCAGGGGTTTCAGCACCGTCGGCGCCAGCGGGCCGTAGTGTCGGCCGGCGACGGCGGCGCAGTTGACGCCCGTGAAGAGCGTGGCCTGGCCCGTGCCGGACTGGGGCAGCCCGTCGACGCCCAGGCACGCGTCGATCGGTCGGAATACCGCACGGTCTTCGACGACGCCGGGCGCGTCACGCACCCAATCGCACCCGGCACTCAGACGACGAAAACCGTCTCCGACGCCGGCGAGCGGGTTCGTGGCGGGATCCGCCGTCCCGAGACCCACGCCGTCCAGGAAAAGGAGAAGGACGTTCATACCGGGGAGGACCGAAAGGGAAGAGCCTCCCGGAGGTGGTCTCCGGGAGGCTCTTCGGGAGTAGCGGGGGTGGGATTCGAACCCACGACCTCCGGGTTATGAGCCCGGTGAGCTACCTGCTGCTCCACCCCGCGATAAGAAACCCAATATACGCCGACAGGCGGCCGCCGGCAACCCAAATGGAGGTCTGATCCGCGCTACGCACGTCCCCGACACCCACTATATTGCACAAAAGCGCTTCCGAAGGCCCTATGGCTTTTTCGTTAAGCCCGTGGGCTTCCGGCGCGCTGGGGTATTTTGGCCCGGTCTCATCCCGATTCCCGATGGCGATCCTGCATCCATTCCGCGCGGTGCGCCCCGTCCCCGAGTCAGCGCGGGAGGTGGCCTGCGTCCCATACGACGTGATCTCGGCAGAGGAGGCGTTTCGCCTTTCCGAGGGGCTTCCGCTCAGCTTCCTCCACGTCATCCGGCCGGAGATCGATTGCGCGCCCGGCACGGACGAACACGACGACACGGTCTATGCGAAGGGGGCCGAGAATCTGCGCGCGTTCGTCGAAGGCCCGCACACGGTCCAGGAGGATCGGCCGTCCGTGTACCTGTACCGCCTCGTCATGGACGGCAGGGAGCAGACGGGCCTCTTCGGCTGCGTGGCGGTCGACGACTACGATCGGGACGTGATCCTCAAGCACGAAAAGACCCGGGTCGAGAAGGAGGATGACCGGACCCGGCACATCCTCGAACAGCGGGCGCACGCCGAGCCGGTGATGCTCACGTTCCGCGACGACCCGACCGTGTCGCGCCTCATGCGGGCCTGTTCCGAGAGCGCTCCACTCTACGATTTCACGGCAGCCGACGGCATCCGGCACACCGTGTGGAAGTTCGCCGACACGACCGACCTCGTCGAGGCGTTCTCTCGCATCGACCGGCTGTACGTGGCCGACGGGCACCACCGGTGCAAGGCGGCCAGCCGTGCGGCGGCCGTGCTCGCCGATGCGGGAGATCCGTCGTCCGAGGCCCGGTACTTCCCGGCCGTGCTGTTCCCCATGGGCATGATGCGCATCATGGCCTACAACCGGATCGTACGGCGGGTGCCGCAGGGAACCGGTGCGTTGCGGCGCGAACTGGAGTCACGCTTCGGACTGGAGGTCGACGTCTCGGCGACGCCGACCCGCAAGGGATCGGTGTCGGTCTACCTCGAGGGCCGGTGGTACGGTCTCGAGCTGCCGCCGTCGACGCGGTCGACGCCGGCCGACTCGCTGGACGTCTCGCGCCTGACCGAACACGTACTCGAGCCGCTGCTCGGCATCGTGGATCCAAGGACCGACCGCACCATCGATTTCGTGGGCGGAATCCGGGGCACGGCCGAACTGGAGCGGCTCGTTGATTCCGGAAAGGCCGAACTGGCCATCTCGATGGTTCCGACGGGGATCGACGAGCTGCTGGCGGTTTCGGATGCAGGCCAGCTCATGCCGCCGAAGTCGACCTGGTTCGAACCCAAGCTGCGCAGCGGGCTTCTCGTCCACCTTTTCTGAACCCGACAGGACCCATGAAGGTTTTCCTCGCCGACAAGCTGTCGTCCGCGTGTCTCGACGCGCTTCACGCGGCGGGCCATACCGTCGTCAACCGGCCCGAAGCCAAGGGCGAGGCGCTGCGTGACGCGTTGGCCGAGACCGCCCCGGGTGTGCTCGTGGTCCGATCGACCAAGGTCACGGCCGAACTCATGGCCGCGGCGCCGGCGCTCGAACTGATCGTTCGCGCGGGGGCAGGGTACGACACGATCGATGTCGCCGCGGCCTCGGCGCGGGGCATATTCGTCGCGAACTGCCCGGGAAAGAACTCGGTTGCCGTGGCCGAGCTGACACTCGGGCTGATCCTGTCGCTTGACCGTCGCATCCCCGACAACGTCTCCGACGCACGGCGCGGCGAGTGGAACAAGGACCGGTACTCCAAGGCCGAGGGCATCAAGGGCCGGACCATCGGGCTTGTCGGTCTCGGCTCGATCGGAAAGGAGGTGGCCGTCCGCGCCCGTTCCTTCGGAATGCGGGTCATCGGCTGGAGCCGATCGCTCACCCCCGCGATGGCCTCCGATCTCGGGATCGGCTTCCGCGCCACGCCGATCGACGTGGCCCGTGACGCCGACATCGTCTCGCTCCACGTGGCGGCCACCGGGGAGACCGCCCGACTGGCCGACGCGGCTTTTTTCGACGCGATGAGGCCAGGGGCCCTCTTCATCAACACGACCCGTTCATCGGTCGTCGACGAGTCCGCGCTGCTCGACGCACTGCAGACGAAGGGCATCCGTGCCGGCCTCGACGTGTTCGACGGGGAGCCGGCGGGCAAGGACGGTGTCTTCGAGAGCGCGCTCGCGTCGCACCCGTCGGTCTACGTCACCCATCATATCGGGGCATCCACGGAGCAGGCCCAGGAAGCGATCGCGGAGGAGGCGGTGCGCATCGTCAACGTCTACGCCTCGACCGGCGAGGTCGCCAACTGCGTCAACATCGCCGAGCGGTCGGCCGCCACGCACCACCTCACCGTGCGCCACCACGATCGCGTCGGTGTCCTGGCGGCCGTCTTCGCCGAGATGAAGGAGGCGGGCTGGAACGTGCAGGAAGTGGAGAACCTCGTTTTCGCCTCGGCCCCCGCGGCCTGCGCCTACATCCGCTTCGCCGGCGTGCCCGACGACGCCACCATCGAAAGAATCCGGTCGCACCCCGACGTGCTGGCCGTCACCCTTCTGGAGATCTGACCCAAATCCATGACCGCAACCGCCGATTTCCAAACCCGCCTCTTCAACTTCTCCGCCGGCCCCGGCACGCTTCCCGAAGCCGTACTCAGGGAAGCGCAGGAGGAGATGCTCGTCTACCCGGGCGCAGGCGCGTCGATCATCGAGATCTCGCACCGTTCGCCGGAATACACGGCCGTGATGGAGTCTGCCCAGGGCAGGCTGCGGTCCCTGCTCGGGCTGGGGGAGGACTGGCACATCCTTTTCCTGGGGGGCGGAGCCTCGCTCCAGTTCTACATGGCGCCGCTCAACTTCCTGCCCGACAACGGATCGGCCGACTACCTGGTCACCGGCTCGTGGGCGAAGAAGGCCCTGAAGGAGGCCCGGATCGTGGGCGATGCCCGCACGGCGGCATCGTCGGAGGACCGGGCATTCGCGTACATCCCCAGGCCCGAGACCTGGCAGCTCACCCGTGGAGCCGCCTACCTGCATTTCACCTCGAACAACACGATCTACGGCACCCAATTCGCGTCCGAACCCAGGGTCGAGGCTCCGCTCGTGTGCGACGCGTCGAGCGATTTCCTGAGTCGCCCGATGGACATCGACCGGTATGCGATGATCTACGCCGGGGCCCAGAAGAACGTGGGACCTGCCGGCGTGACGGTCGTGATGATCCGCGACGCCTTCCTGCAGAAGCGGCGGCAGCCGCTGCCGACGATGCTCGATTACGGTGTGCATGCCGGCTCGCTCTTCAATACTCCACCCGTGTTTGCCGTCTACCTCGTCGAGAAGGTCCTGCGGTGGATCGAGGGCATCGGGGGCCTGGAGGCCATGCAGGCCATCAACGAGCGCAAGGCGGGCCGCCTCTACGAGCGCATCGACAGGACCGGGTTCTACCGTGGCACCGCCGATGCCGACTCCCGTTCCCGGATGAACGTGACGTTCAAGCTTCCGAACGAGGAACTCGATGCCCGTTTCGTGAAAGAGGCCAAGGCGGCCGGCCTGCTTGCCCTGAAGGGCTACAGATCGGTCGGCGGAATCCGGGCCTCCATCTACAACGCCATGCCCGAGGCCGGTGTCGAGGCGCTCGTCTCGTTCATGGACGAGTTCGAACGCCGGGCCGGTTGACGGCCGCCGGCATCGGCACACGGCGGAACGCGGTCGTCCGGACGCACGCGTAGGGAAATCCCTCGCGTGCCGATGGCACCGGGACCCGACCCGAAGCCGGACGCCGGCATTCTATACTTCGGCGCCTCTGCAACAGCCAGTCAGCGAATTCCACCCGTCATGCCATACACCATCGGAGTGCCGAAGGAAACCCAACCGGGAGAACGCCTTGTGGCGATCGTCCCGGAAGTGGTCTCGCGCCTCGTCAAGAAGGGAGCGACCGTCCAGGTCGAGAAGGGCGCCGGTGCCGGCGCCTTCATCAGCGATGAAGATTTCACGCACGCCGGTGCGCAGATCGTCGATCGGGCCGCGGCCTTCGGGTCGGACGTGGTTCTGAAAGTGCGTCCGCCGTCGGACGAGGAGATCGCCCTTTTCCGCAAGGGCGCTGCGTACGTCGGATTCCTCGCGCCCCTGGACGACCCCAAGCGATCGGCCAGGCTCGCCGCGCAGGGGGTGACGGCGCTGTCGATGGAGCTCGTTCCGCGCATCTCCCGGGCCCAGAAGATGGACGCGCTGTCGGCGCTCAGCTCGGTGGCGGGGTATCGCGCCGTGCTGCTTGCGGCCGGCATCCTTCCGAAGTTCTTCCCGCTGTTGTCGACGGCCGCCGGAACCGTTCGTCCCGCGAACGTCCTGGTCCTGGGAGCTGGCGTGGCCGGGCTCCAGGCCATCGCGACGGCGAAGCGCCTCGGTGCCAAGGTATCGGCCTACGACATCCGCGAGGCGGTGAAGGAGGAGATCCACTCGCTGGGAGCCACCTTCGTCGAGCTTCCGCTCGAAATCGGCGACATGCAGGATTCGGGAGGTTACGCCAAGGCACTCGCGGAGGAGAAGGCCAAGCGGCAGACCGAACTGCTCGTGCCGTTCATCGGGAAGAGCGACGTGGTCGTGACCACCGCGCTCATTCCCGGGCGAAAGGCCCCGGTCCTCATCACCGAGGAGGCCGTCAAGGCCATGAAGGCGGGGTCGGTCATCATCGACCTCGCGGCTCCGAACGGAGGGAACTGTGAACTCACCGTGCCCGGCGAAACGGTGGAACGCCACGGCGTGACGCTCGTCGGGGCATTGAACCTCACGGCCGACATGCCGGTGCACGCGAGCGAGCTGTATGCCCGCACCGTGCAGGCCATCGTGCAGGACTTCACGTCCGAAGAAGGCTTCACCGTGAAGTTCGAGGACGAGGTATTCGCCGGCGCGTGCGTCACGCACGACGGCGCCGTGGTCAACGAACGCGTAAAGGGCCTGCTGGCCTGACGATAGACCCATGCTGCTCGACAACATCATCCTTTTCACCCTCGCGTCCCTCGTGGGCTTCGAGGTGATCAGCAAGGTCCCGCAGACCCTGCACACCCCGCTCATGTCCGGATCGAACGCGATCTCGGGCATCACCATCGTGGGCGCCCTCATCGTCGCCGGCCAGGTCCACGGGGCCTGGGCGACGTGGTTGGGCGTGGCCGCGCTGGTTTTTGCCACGATCAACGTCGTCGGAGGATTCATGGTCACGGACCGGATGCTCCAGATGTTCAAGAAGAAGGACTGACCCGGCCCCGCCGCTCCCTTCCTTCCTAGATCCGATCCGCCATGCTGCAGGACCTCATCAAAATCGCCTACCTCGTGTCGGCCATCCTCTTCATCTTCGGCATGAAGAGGCTCCAGTCGCCGGCCACCGCCCGAAAGGGCAACCAGATCGCCGCCTACGGCATGCTGGTCGCCATCGTCGCGACACTCGTCGCGAAACCTATCGTCACCCCGGTCGAAATGATCCTCGGCCTGCTGATCGGCACCGCGATCGGCTGGATCTGGTCGAAAAAGGTCGAGATGACCGGTATGCCCGAACTCGTCGCGGCCTTCAACGGGTTCGGCGGCATCGCCTCGGCCGTCGTGGCCTTCGGCGAGATCGCCAAGCTGATCCAGAACACCGGGACGGACGACGGCGAGGCATTCGTCATGTCGACCGCCGTCACGATCGCCCTGTCGATCCTGATCGGCGGCGTCACGTTCACCGGTTCGTTCGTCGCGTACGGCAAGCTGTCCGAGAAAATCTCGGGCAATCCGATGTCCTTCCCGGGCATGCGCCTGCTGACGCTCGTCCTGGCGATCGTCTCCATCGGGGCGACCGTGTGGATGGTCATGGGCGCGGGCGCGTTTCCCGATGACTTCATGACGACGGCCGTCTCCGTCGAGTTCACCGAACCGATGATCTACGGGGCCATCATCGTGGCCACCGCGGCATTCCTGCTCGGCATCCTGCTGGTGATCCCGATCGGCGGGGCCGACATGCCGGTAGTCGTCTCGCTGCTGAACTCCTATTCCGGCATGGCGGCGGGTGCCACGGGCTTCGTGCTCAACAACACCGCGCTGATCGTGTCGGGTGCCCTGGTCGGCGCGTCGGGCCTGATCCTGACGAAGATCATGTGCGACGCGATGAACCGCTCGCTGCTGAACGTGCTCATCGGCGGTTTCGGCGGCGACGGACAGACGGCCGCGGCAGGCTCCAAGTCCATGGAGGGCAAGAACATCACGGAAGTGTCGTCCGAGGACGCCGCCATCCTGCTGGCCTACGCGGAGAAAGTCATCTTCGTGCCGGGCTACGGCATGGCCGTGGCCCAGGCCCAGCACGCCGTTCGCGAACTGGGCGACGAGCTCCAGAAGCGCGGCGTGACCGTCAAGTACGCGGTGCACCCCGTGGCCGGCCGCATGCCCGGCCACATGAACGTACTCCTGGCCGAAGCGAACGTGCCGTACGACCAGCTCTACGAGATGGACGACATCAACGGCGAGTTCGACACCTGCGACGTAGCGGTCGTCATCGGAGCCAACGACGTGGTCAACCCGGCGGCCCGTCACGACACGGCCAGCCCGATCTACGGCATGCCGATCCTGAACGTCGACCACGCCCGTACCACGATCGTGCTCAAGCGCTCCATGCGTCCCGGATACGCCGGCATCGAAAACGAGTTGTTCTTCAACTCCAACAACCGCATGCTCTTCGGGGACGCCAAGGCGTCGATCTCCAAGGTCGTTTCCGAGGTCAAGGGACTCGACTGAGCGGAGTCTGCCTTCCGACCGGTTCGACGGCCCGGGAGCCCACGCTCCCGGGCCGTTCTCGTTGACGTCGATCCCGTCAGTTCGATTCCCGCAGCATGGGCGCCAGGGTCTCCCACACGGTTTCGGCCATCACCGCGTGCCCCTCGGCGTTGGGGTGGATGCCGTCGTCGAGCATGCGTTCGGTCACGCCGCCGACGTCCTCGAGCAGGAAGGGAATGAGTACGGTTTCCCTGCTGCGCGCGACCTCGGGATAGACCGCACGAAACGCGGCCGTGTATTCGGCGCCCAGGTTCGGAGGAATCATCATGCCCGCGAGGACGACGCGGGCTTCCGGTGCCCGCACTCGCAGCGAATCGATGATGCCCTCGAGGTTGCGGCGGATGTCCGTGACCGGGACCCCTCGAAGTCCGTCGTTGCCGCCGAGCTCCAGTACCAGGATGTCGACCGGCGCTCGAAGGAGCCATCCGATGCGGCGGAGGCCGCCGGCCGTGGTCTCGCCCGAAAGGCCCGCGTTGATCATGTCCACGGCAAGGCCGAGCGAGTCGGCCCGGCGTTGCAGCAGGGCGGGGAATGCCTGGTCCGGATCGAGTCCGTATCCGGCCGTGATGCTGTCCCCGAGGAACAATACCCTGAGACGAGGCTGCCCGGCGTCGAGCGTGGTGGGGGCTCGGCCCGAATCGTCTGATTCGGACGCCGGATTGGCGGCTTCTTCCCGGGCGCAGGACGAGAGCGCGAGAACCAGGGCGGTCAGGATCGTGTAACGGGATCGCAGGGTCATGAACGCAGGAGTATGGGTGGCCACCGGCCGCGCGAACACCGCCCCAACCAACAGGTTTCACTCGAATGAGCACGGTTCTCTCGGTCCGGGGACTTTCCAAGACCTTCACCAGCGCAGGTCGGCCGCTCGAGGTTCTCAAGGAGATCTCGTTCGACCTGCAGGCGCGCGACACGTGTGCCATCGTAGGTCCGTCGGGCAGCGGCAAGACCACGCTCCTGGGTCTCGCCGCCGGTCTCGATCGCCCTACCGCGGGGGAGGTCGTGCTGTGTGGGCACGCGATGTCCCGCCTCGACGAGAACCAGCGGGCCGCCGTCAGGAACCGGGACGTCGGTTTCGTCTTCCAATCCTTTCGACTCATTCCGACCCTGACTGCGCTGGAGAACGTCACCGTGCCTGCCGAGCTGCGCGGGGACCAGGATGCCTCGAGGCGGGCCGTGGACCTCCTGGGTTCGGTCGGATTGGCCGACCGGACGGGTCACTACCCGGCCCAGCTCTCCGGAGGCGAACAGCAGCGGGTAGCGCTGGCCCGTGCCTTCATCAATCGGCCCAGCATCCTGTTTGCCGACGAGCCCACGGGAAACCTCGACGCAGACACCGGGGGACATATCGTGGACCTGCTGTTCGATCTCAACCGGTCGGCCGGAACCACGCTCGTCCTGGTGACACACGACCTCGAACTGGCGGCGAAGACCGGGCGCATCATCCGGCTCCGGGGCGGGGCGGTGGTGGAAGACCGCCCCTTGACCGCGCCGGCCGTCGGAGTGGACGGATGAGCGGGATGCCCAGGGAATCCGGATCGCCCCGCGGGATCGCGGTCACGGCGTGGGTCCTTCGCATGGCCTGGCGCGACAGCCGCGGAAGCCGCCGCCGCATGGGGGTCTACGTGCTCTCCATGGTCATCGGCGTAGCGGCGCTCGTGGCCATCAACTCCTTCGGGTCCAACCTGGAATCGGCCGTGGACTCCCAGGCGCGTACCCTGCTCGGGGCCGATCTGTCCATGGAAAGCTCGCGCCCGTTTCCGGACTCGGTCGAAGCGTGGATCGGGACACTGGGAGGGGAGCAGTCGCGTCGAACGTCGTTTTCGTCCATGGTGGTTTTTCCGCGCACCGGCGATACCCGCCTGGCGACGGTTCGAGCGATGGAGCCCGGGTTTCCCTGGTACGGTTCCATCGAGACCGATCCGCCGGGCGCCGCGACCGGCTGGTTGGGGCATGGTGGTGCCCTGGTGGACCGTACTCTCGTTCAACAATTCGGCGTGGAGGTCGGGGACTCGGTCAGGGTCGGAACGCGGGCGTACGCCGTCCAGGGCGTGCTGGTCAAGACTCCGCGCGAATCGGCCGCGGTTTCGCTGTTCAGTCCGCGAGTGTACATCCCTCTCGCCGGCCTGGATACGTTGTTGCTGGATCGCGGCAGTCGGGCCGAATACGAGACCTATTTCCGATTCGAGGACGGGAGGGACGTTGAGGCCATCGTCGACACGCTCGGGCCGAAGCTGCGCGCGGCCCGGGTAGGATTCGATACCGTCGAGGAATCGCGCGAGAACTGGGACGACGCCCTGTCGAACCTGTATCGGTTCCTTGGCCTGGTCGGTTTCATCGCGCTCCTGTTGGGAAGTCTCGGCGTCTCGAGCGCCATCCATGTGTACATCCGGCAACGGCTCGACACGGTAGCCGTGCTCCGGGTCTTCGGAGCGCGATCCGGGCCGACCATGGCGATCTACGTCGTCCAGTCGTTCGCCATGGGTGCCGTGGGCGCCCTGGTGGGCGCCGGCGCCGGCATCCTCCTCCAGATGACGCTGCCCCGACTTGTTGCCGACGTGTTGCCCGTGGACGTCGCATTCTCGATCGCGTGGGGAGCCGTGGCGACGGGCGTGGGCGTTGGCGTCCTCGTTACCGTGCTGTTTGCCCTGCTCCCGCTGCTTTCGGTTCGCAACGTGTCGCCCCTGCACGCGATCCGGTCGACCGTCGAACCGGCTTCCCGGAGGGCATTCGACCCCGTGCGGGCATCGGTCCTCTCGGTCGTGGCCGTCGCGGTACTTCTCGTCGCCGTCATGCAGGCGCCGTCCGCGGCGTTCGGACTCGCCTACGCCGCGGCACTGGCCTTCGTATTCCTTCTCCTGGCGGGGGTAGCCCGCCTCCTCGTGTGGGCGGTCCGGCGCTATGCCCCGTCATCCGGGTCGTACACCGTGCGGCAGGGCCTTGCGAACCTCCATCGCCCCAACAACCAGACGCGGCTGCTGATGCTTTCGCTGGGCATCGGCACGTTCCTGATCGGGCTGATGTCGGTCACGGAAGCCACGCTGCTGCGACAGGTAGCGGTCGCCGGCGACGAGAGCCGAGCCAATCTCGTATTCTTCGACATCCAGCGCGACCAGGCCGACGGGGTCGAATCGGTACTCCGGGCTGAAGGGCTGCCCGTGCTCGAACGTGTTCCGATCGTCACCATGCGCCTGGCCTCGGTGAAGGGGCGCAGCGTCGCCGACATCCGTGCCGACTCGTCGAGGGGGGAGACGTGGCAGTTCCGACGCGAATACCGCTCCACGTACCGGGACTCCCTCACGGCGTCCGAGCGCCTGGTCGCCGGCACGTTCGTTCGGACGGCGGAGCCGGACGCGGCGGTGGTGCCCATCTCGGCCGAGCGTGACATCGCGGCCGATCTCGGTATCGGGCTCGGGGATACGCTGTCGTGGGACGTGCAAGGAGTGGAGGTTCCGACGGTCGTGTCGAGCATTCGCGAGGTCGATTGGCGCAGGGTGCAGACGAATTTCTTCTTCGTGTTCCCCAAGGGCGTTCTCGAATCCGCTCCGCAGTTCTCGGTCATTCTCTCCCGCGCCGAGGACGAGGCGGCGTCGGCCGCGGCGCAGCAGGCCGTCGTCCGGGGATTTCCGAACGTATCGGCGATAGACGCTTCGCTCGTCCTCCAGGTATTCGACGCCATTTTCTCGCGGATCGAGTTCGTGATCCGCTTCATGGCCCTGTTCTCGGTACTCACCGGATTCGTCGTGCTGGCGGGCGCGGTGCTCAGCTCTCGCACCCAGCGCATCGAGGAGACCGTCCTGCTGAAGACCCTCGGCGCATCGGAAGGCCAGGTCCTCCGCATCATGATCGTCGAGTACGTCGCGCTGGGGCTCCTGGCCGTATCGACAGGCCTGCTGCTCGCGGTCGGAACGGGATGGCTGCTCGCCCTGTTCGTCTACGATACTCCGCTGGCGATCGAGGCGTGGACGCTCTCGGCCATCGTCGGCGGGGTGGTGCTGACCGTCCTGTTCATAGGCGCCGCCAGCTCGAGGGGGATCTACCGGCGACCGGCGCTCGAGGTCCTTCGGGCCGAAACCTGAGAACCCGACATGTCGTCTCTCGAGACGCGTTACCTGGCCGTATGCGAGCGCATCGAACGGGCGTGCCGAAGAGCCGGCCGGTCGCCCGGGGAGGTGACACTGGTCGCGGTTTCCAAGACCTTCCCGGCAGGACTCGTCGCCGCGCTCCACGAGCTGGGTCACGTGGATTTCGGCGAGAACAAGGCCCAGGAACTCGCGGCCAAGGCATCCGATCTGCCGGACACGATTCGTTGGCACGCCATCGGGCACCTGCAGCGGAACAAGGTCCGTGACGTGATCTCCTTCGCGCACACCTTCCACGCGTTGGACAGCGATCGCCTGGCGGTCGAATTGAACCGGCGGTCCGAGGCCGCCGGCCGCATCCTCCCGTGCCTGGTCCAGGTGAATGTCTCGGGTGAGGCGACCAAGTCAGGGCTGGACCCCGACGCGGTCCATGGGTTCGTCGACGGGCTGGCGGCGTTCGCGTCGCTTCGCGTGGTGGGCCTCATGACCCTGGCGTCGCCCGCCGAGGATCCCGAAGACGTGCGTTCCGAATTCGCGGTGATGCGACGCCTGGCCGATTCGTATCGCGGAGCGGGGGGACGACTGGAGGCCCTCTCGATGGGAATGAGCCACGACTTCGAGGTGGCGATCGAGGAGGGTGCCACCCACGTCCGGGTGGGAAGTGCTATCTTCGGCGAGCGCTGAACGGCTACGGCAGCGATCCCGGGCGGGGCGCGTCGTGCCCCTCATCCGATCGCTGTCCGTCCTGCGTTCGCACCGCGTGCCGTGAATCCAATACCTATCCGCCGGCATGAAGCTGAACCCGCTCGAAATCCGCAAGCACGAATTCCCGACCCGGTTCCGTGGCTACGACCCGGAGGAGGTGGACGGATTCCTGCAGGTCGTCTCGCAGCAGTGGCAGGAACTCACGGACGAGATGCGCCGCCTCGAGGCCCGGATCGAGGAACAGGCCGCGAAGCTGACGCACTATGCCAAGGTCGAGGAGGCGCTCGAGCAGGCGCTGGAGACGGCCCGGGAAGGGGCTAGACAACGTCTTGAGACCGCCGACCAGCGCGCTGCGCTGACAGTGGAGGATGCCACGCGCCGGGCGGCTGCGCTGCTGGCCGACGCCGAGACACGGGCGTCGGCGCTGCGCGATTCGGCCGAGCGCGAGGCCAGGGACCTGCTCGCCGACACGCGGATGCGCGCTTCCGAGGCGATCGCCGGGGCGGAATCCCGTCTCGCATCGGCCAGGAACGCGCTGGCCGAGGCCGGATTGCGCCGTTCCGAAATCGTGGTTCGTCTTCGTTCTTTCCTGACGAGCGAACTCGAGCTGTTGGCCGGTTTCGAGGGCGAATCGCTTCCGGCGACCGATTTGCGCCCCGGAGCGATTCCGCTCGCCGTCCCGAACGACGAGGCGTCCGAGACGGTCTGGGTGACGGGCAGTGCAGACGCGGCGCGGGATTTCCGGGACGTGGACGATGTGGAGATGGAGGCAGAGCGCCCTCCGGAGGCTGAATACCCGGCCACGGCACTGCCGGATGTCGAGGACCTGGTTCCGTCCGATCCGTCGCCTCTCGTCCTGGAACCGACGGCTCCCGTCGAGGACGGGCTTCCGGTCGCAGAGGCCGAGCCTCCCGTGGGGACCGCGATCCCGGATCCGGGTCCGACGTCGGTCGGCGGCGGAAGTTGGAGCGTGGAGGAAGCCGGGGGCCCTCCGGGTGCCCCGGAAGGCCTGCCGGAGGCGGCCGCCTCCGACGATGGCGGTGAGGAGTTTCCGCCTGCGACGACGCCGGCGGCGTCCCCTGCGTTGCCCGCTTCCGATCCGGTCGTCGATCCGCCCGAGGAGGCAAGACCCCGCCGCTCGTCCAAGCCGCGTACGTCGCCCACGAAGCAGACCGACCTGATGGACGCGCCGGGCGACGTGGGGAGCGCGAGCGACGAGATCCGCAAGATCCGTCGCATTCTCGAGGATCTGGACCGGTAACCCCACATGGTCGAGGCCGACCGGTACAGGGCCCGGGTGGAGGAGTGGGTGCGGGTGCTGCGCCCGACCGGACTGCGGCAAGGTGCCCCGTTGCTGCTCGTCGATCCGACGATCGTCGACGGATTGGGTGCGGCGGAGTGGATGGTCGACCGGGTCGTGAGCGACGTCGCGCTGCGAAGCGGGAGGCTCCGCGTGGACGACGGTCCCGTCGTTCCCTTCGTCGTGGCGCCGGATTCTGCACCGGATGCGCGCACCGTCGCCCTGCCGGCGCGAACCGCGGCCGCTGCGCAGGCTTCTTCCCTCGTCGTCGTGGCGCGTGCCCGAGCGCTCGTCCCCGGGCTCCCGGTCGTGGGGGTTGCGCGGGATCACGTCAACCTGTCGGGTGACAATCCGCTCGTAGGCCCGAACCACGCGGAGTGGGGCGTGCGGTTTCCCGACATGAGCGATCCGTACACGCAGTCGCTGCGCGACGCCGTGCCGGATGTAGCCGGGTGGGTGTTCGCCGAGCTGGCTTTTCCGATGGACCCGGGCGACGAGGCCCTGGCCGGTCGCCTCGGCGCCGACGTCTGCGGACGCGGCATTGCCCCGCTCGCCATCGTGTCGGCCCACTCCGGTCTCCCCTTCGCGGCGCTGCTGACGCTTGACGACGGACCGGGTGCGTCGCCCGCCCTGGCCCGCGCCGCGCGGCGGCTTCTCGGCGTCCGGTGACCGCGGCGGCCGGTCTTTGAACCGGATTCGCGCTGCAGCGGGCCGAGGGACGGTCTTCGGGGCGTATTTTGGTTGCTTGTCCCGAACGGAAAACCGGCAATACCGCGAGCCGATGCAGCGATTCCAGGAAGTCAGGCGATTCGATTGGCCAGCGCTCGAGCAGGAGATTCTCGCGTGGTGGCAGGCCGAGCGGATCTTCGAGCGCAGCGTCACCGAGCGCGCCGGAGAGCCGTCGTTCTCGTTCTACGAGGGACCCCCTACCGCAAACGGTCGTCCCGGTATCCACCACGTCATGGCGCGGACGGTCAAGGACACGTTCTGTCGCTACAAGACGATGAAGGGGTTCCGTGTCCTGCGCAAGGCCGGATGGGATACGCACGGCCTCCCGGTCGAGATAGAGGTGGAGAAGGAGCTCGGTCTCGAGGGTCGACACCAGGTGGAGGAATACGGAATCGCTGCATACAACGCGGCGTGCCGGGAGAGCGTGCTGCGCTACAAGGGCCTGTGGGACGAATTGACTACCCGCATGGGCTACTGGGTGGACCTGGACGACCCGTACGTCACGTTCCGCCCGCACTACATCGAGTCGGTGTGGTGGTTGCTCAAGCGGATGTGGGAGAAGGACCTGCTCTACAAGGGCCACAAGATCCAGTGGTACAGCCCGGGATCCGGCACGGTTCTGTCGTCGCACGAGGTCAGTCTCGGGTACAAGGAGGTCCAGGATCCGAGCGTCTACGTGAGGTTCCGAGCGGTCGACGGAGACGTCGACTTCCTCGCGTGGACGACAACCCCGTGGACGCTCGTCTCGAACGTGGCGCTCGCGGTCGGTCCGGACATCGACTACGTCACCGTTCGCCTGGAGGGCGAGTCGAGGGACCTCGTGGTAGCCGAAGCCAGGCTTCCGGCCCTGCGGGCCCATGCCGAGATCGTGGCCCGACACAAGGGGTCCGAGCTCGTGGGCCGTCGGTATGAGCCCCTGTACCCGTATTTCGTGGACGACGTTGCCGAGCGTGCCGCCTGGACGGTCGTTCCGGCCTGGTACGTTTCGACGGACGACGGTACGGGCATCGTGCACACCGCGCCCGCGTTCGGTGCCGACGACTACGACACGGCGCAGCGCGTCGGACTGCCCGTCGTGAACCCGATCGCGTCCGACGGCTATTTCACCGATCGGGCGCCCCTGGTCGCAGGACTCTGGTTCAAGGACGCCGACAAGGTCGTCGCTCGGGATCTCCGCGACCGGGGACTGCTCTTCCGGCAGGAGACGTACCTGCACAATTACCCCCACGACTGGCGCAAGGGAACTCCGCTCATGAGTTACCCGGTCGAGTCGTGGTTCATCCGCACGACGGCGCTGAAGGATCGGCTGATCGCGCTCAACGACACGATCAACTGGCAGCCGGAGGGCATCGGAACGGGCCGATTCGGCGACTGGCTCCGCAACAACGTGGACTGGGCGCTCAGCCGGCGCCGCTACTGGGGCACGCCGCTGCCCATCTGGCAATCCGACGCGCCCGGCTCGAGCCACATCGAGGTCATCGGTTCGATCGCCGAGCTTCGGGAGCGCTGCCCGGGCCGGCTGCCCGATCGGGACGAGGACGTGGACCTGCACCGACCGTTCGTGGACGGGTTGACGTGGCCGGCGCCCGACGGAGGTACCATGCGCCGGGTCGAGGATCTCATCGACGTCTGGTTCGACTCCGGGGCCATGCCGTTCGCCCAGTGGCATTACCCGTTCGAGAACCGGGAGGCGTTCGAGGCCAGTTTCCCGGCCGACTTCATCGCCGAAGGCGTGGACCAGACCCGAGGGTGGTTCTATACGCTTCATGCCATCGCTACCCTCGTCATGGACCAGGTGGCGTACCGCAACGTGGTGGTGAACGGGCTGGTCCTCGACGAGAACGGGGAAAAGATGTCCAAGACGAAGGGGAATGCCGTGGACCCCTTCGCGACGCTGGCCGAGCACGGGGCCGACGCGGTGCGCTGGTACATGATGGCCAATACGCCGCCGTGGGAGAACGTGAAGTTCTCGGAACGCGGGCTGGTCGAATCCCAGCGCCGCTTCTTCGCCACCCTGTCCAACGTGTACTCGTTTTTCGCGACGTACGCCAACATCGACGGGTTCCGGTATTCCGAGCCCGAACTACCTGTCGCCGATCGTCCCGAAATCGACCGCTGGATCCTCAGCCGGCTGGCTTCGACCGCCGCCGTGGCCGACGAATCGCTGGCGGCGTACAACCCGACGCGCGCGGCCCGGGCGGTCGAGGCGTTCGTCGACGAACTCTCGAACTGGCACGTGCGGCGCTCACGCCGGCGATTCTGGTCGGCAAAGGACGGCGGCTCGGTCGCCGGCAGTGACGAGAAGCTCTCGGCCTACCAGACGGTGTACACGTGTCTCGATACCGTGGCGCGCATGATGGGTCCCATCGCGCCGTTCTTCTCGGAGTGGCTGTATCGTGCGCTGAACGGGGTAACGGGCCGGAACCCGGCCGACTCGGTGCACCTGGCCCGTTTTCCGACACCGGAGTCGACGGCGCCGATCGATCCGGCGCTCGAGCACCGGATGGAACTGGCACGAACGGTCTCGTCGGTGGTCCTCGCGCTCCGCAACACGGCGGGGATCAATGTCCGGCAGCCCTTGTCGCGGATCCTCGTGGTTACCGGCATCGGGGTGGAGCGGGAGGTGGTCGATTCGGTCGCCGACATCATCCGCGACGAGGTGAATGTGAAGGCCGTGGATTTCGTCGAGGGGTCATCGGGCGTGGTCAGTCGACAGGCAAAGGCCAACTTCAAGGTGCTGGGGAAGCGGCTCGGGGCTCGCATGAAAGCCACGGCCGAAGCCGTCCGGTCGCTCGATGCCGCTGCCATCGACGCCTACCTGGCCGACGGCACGCTCGAGGTGCTGGTGGAGGGTGAGCGAGTCGTGCTCATGCCCGGCGACATCGAGATCCAGTCGGAGGGGATCGCGGGCTGGCTCGTGGGACAGGAAGGGCCCGTGACGGTAGCGCTCGACACCGAGAGGACCCCTGAACTCGTGGCCGAGGGTTTCGCCCGGGAGTGTGTGAACCGGATCCAGAACCTGCGCAAGCAGGCCGATTTCGAGGTCACGGACCGCATCGTGGTGGAGTACTCCGCCACGGGGGGCCTCTCGGCCGCAATCGACCGGCACGCGGCCTGGATACGGAACGAGACGCTCGCTGTCGAGTTGATCCGTTCCGTTCGCCCCACCGGTGAACGGGTGGATGAATTCGGGCTGGATGACGAGCGCCTTACGCTCGCCGTGCGTCGTGCGGCCGGATGATCCCGTCGTAGCTTTCCGTTTTCCATACGATACGACCATGTCGCAGACGAAGACCGAGAAGACAGCCACCGATGAGCGCCGTACGCCGTTCACCGACGAAGAGCTGGAGTACTTCCGCAACCTCATCCTGGAAAAGCGAGGGGCTGCGTTGGAGGACATCGAACGGATGCGGCTCCAGCTTGCGGACGCGCGGGAGCAGGCCGAGAACGATACGGCCTACAGCTTCCATATGGCCGATGCCGGCACCGACGCGATGGAACGGGAGAAGCTGTACCTGATGATGGCACGGCAGCAGAAGTACGTGGGGTATCTCGACCGTGCGCTCGATCGCATCGAGTTCAAGACCTACGGGGTGTGCAAGGTGACGGGCAAGGCCATCTCCCGGGAGCGTCTCGAAGCGGTGCCGCACACCGAGATCTCCATCGAGGCCAAGCTTCAACAGAACAAGCGCTGACCATCGACGGCAGGACCCGCCGTTTCCACGAGCCATGCGCAAGTTCTGGATCGCCCTCGGTATCGTGGTTCTCGATCAGGCCGCGAAGTTCGTCGTGCTTCAGACCATGTACCGCGGCCAGTCCATTCCCGTGCTGGGGGACTGGTTCAAGCTGACGTACACCGAGAATCCGGGCATGGCGTTCGGAATCCAGCTCGGCCATCCGTCGGTGGTGACGATCCTGGCCATCGGCGCCACGCTGCTGATCCTGTACTACATGCTCCAGGTAGGGCGTTCGGCGTACGCACCCTACCGCATCAGCCTCGCGTTCGTTCTCGGGGGCGCCTTCGGCAATATCATCGACCGGGTTTTCTACGGCAAACTGCTGTACGACGAGCCCCTGTTTCTCGGTCGCGTCGTGGATTTCATCCACTTCGACGTCTGCCATTGCCTCGTGCCTTCGTGGGTTCCCGGCATAGGCAGCCATTACATCTCGCTCTTCCCGATCTGGAACGTTGCCGACATGGCCATCGTGGCCGGAGTGGTCGGCATCGTCGTGTTCCAGAAGGCGTTTCACGATCGCCTCGCGGCATCCCACGCGACGCAGACCGCCGATGCGGCTTCGCCGGCCGACGGGGAAGCGGAAGGCCCCGCGGAAGCGCAAGCCGCCGGCCCTGAATCGCCGATCGAATCCGAACTCGGACCTCCCTCGCCGGATCACGCCCCGGGGCCCGATGACCCCGGTACGGGCGGACTCAGGGAGTCCACTTGACGGCAAACGTCACGACCCGCGGGAGAAGCAGCCGCAGGTCGCGATCGAGAATTCCGGTAAGCGACGGATCGCCGTCCGAGCCGTAGTACTGCTCCTCGTCGAGGAGGAACCGCCAGTCGGCCACGTTCCGGCGTGCCAGCACGTTGACCACATCGACGCGAAGCTGCAGCGAGCCGCTTCCGACCCGTAGGGAGTACGCCCCGGACAGGTCCAGCTGCTGCAGCGGGGGCAGGCGGTGCGATCCGGGATCGGTCAGTTCGTAGTGCCTGACCTGGCGCTGGATCCGCTCCAGCGCGTCCGGCGAGACCCCGGCGGCGCGCAATTCCTCCAACATGGATTCGACGCCCCCGAGATACGACCCGAGGAAGTCGTAGTACGCCTGCCGGAATCCCCACGTGCGCCCCGCGACGTGTCTGAAGCGCGCGACGAGGACGAGGTTGGGAATGGCCATGAGATCGGCCGACATCTCGAGGCGGTAGGGCTCGGCCCACGGCGCGGGAAGGAGATCGTCCCCGAACAGTCCGGCCGTGCGTCGTCGTACGCTGCTGCGTTCGTACCGGAACCTGAGGCTGCCAGGTCCCACCGACCGTCGCACGTGCACCCCGAATCCCGCGGTGCTTCCGGACGACGATCTCAGGAAGTCAGCCTGGGAACCCGAACCCGATTCAAGATCGGCCGCGTAGTCCAGCGCCAGGGTGTGGGGTTGGTCCTTGTAGTGGGCCTCGGCTCCGAGGCTCCAACGGGGTCCGGGGCGCCACAGGAGTTCGCCCGCCCAGTGCATCGCTTTCGGCGGCGCAACCGACGAGTCGACCGCCAGCCAGAACCGCGTGGAGGAAACGAAGGTCCTGGGGCTCCGGCTGGAGACGTCGAACTGGTTGACGAACTGCCGGTACAGTCCGCCGGCCAGGAGCAGGGAAACACCGCCGAACGGCGATTCCGGCCAGTCGAACCGTGCCGCGAGTCGGGGCTCGGCGTACACCGTGTTCACGGAGAACGGGTACGTCAGGCGCAGTCCCGAGGTCGTGGCGACGTGCCGGCCGATCTGGAGACGGCTCTCGGCCCAGGCGGAGGATCTCCACGCTTCCGTGGCGTGACGGATGGGCAGGAGTTGCGTCCCGGCCACACGAAAACGGTCGCTGGTAAGGGCGACTTCGACCCCGCCCTCCAGGTAGTGTCGCGACGAAGCCGAGTAGTCTGCCCGGGCTTCGAGGGCCGCCTCGGTCACGCGGTTTCCGTCGTCCTCCGCGTTCTCGCGTGTTGCGGAATCGCGGGACTCGAAGTCGTGCCGGAGACGGTAACGGCTGAATCGGCCACGGACCGAACCGAGGGCTCGCGCCCCGAGCACGGCGTCGTACCGGATCTGCGCCGCCGCGTTGCCCCACGAGTACAGGTCCCGGAACCAGGCCGGATCCTCCCCGGGGGCGGTTCCCACCGGCGCTCCGGAAAGGTCGTTGCCCAGCCGGGACCGCCCGGCGAATCCGGACGCGTGCAGCGTGCGCAGCGGGCCGAAGCGGACACGGCCGGCCGCATGCAGATCGAGGAATCCGATGGACGGTTTTCCCTCGGGCGGAAGGTCAGAGAACGGGGTGTTCTGACTGGCGAAGGCTGACAGCAGGATCGTATCCATGCGGTTCCAGCCGTCGAGCAGGCCGCGCAGGGGCCCCGGCGCCGAGACATCCCAGATCCCGTATCGGACCGTGCCCATGAACGCGGCCTGCAGGCCGTCCGGACGGGTGAGGAACACGCTGTGCCGCGCGTTGAGGCTCAGCGGGTCCACCTGGAATACGGATCGGGACGTGCGATCACCGCGCATCTCACCCGGGCGACCCAGGAGGCGCAGGTCGTGCTCGGCCTCGATGACGCCCGAGATCTGGCTCCCGAGCCGTGCGCCGAAGCCCGCCTTGTGCACGGTGACCGAAGAGAGGGCGAACGGGCTGAAAGGACCCACGAAGCTCGCGATGTTCAACGGTACGAAGACGGGCGCCCCGTCGAGCCGGAACTGGTGCTCGCCCGCCTCTCCACCCTGGATGTGGACATCGGCCGTGGCGTCGTTGACACGCACCCCCGGGAGGGCGTCTATGCGGGAGAGGGCGCCGGAGCCCGTAAGACCGGGGCGGGAGAGCAGGTTTTCCTGTTCCGCGACCGCGTATCCGAGCAGCGTGGAGGACGGCTGCATCCCCGTGCCGTCGATCACGACGGGCAGCATGAGCACGGGCTCGGCCTCCAGCACGACCTCCGTCTGCTCGTTGCCGCCCGGAAGCACTTCGACCGGACGCGTGATCGAGCCGTACGTGATGTGGGATACCGTGAGATGGTAGGTGCCCGGGAGCAGGCGGAAGAAGGCGAACAGGCCGGCATCGTTCGCCACGCGTCCGCGGCTCGCCTCGGCGAGGAAAACGTGGGCGTTGGATACGGGCTGTCGGGTCTGTGCGTCCAGGACGATGCCGCGGAGGTTTCCGAACAGCGGGGGAGCCTCGGCAGCGGCCGCAATCACGTACAGTCCGGACGACCGGCGGTAGAAATCCAATCCGGTTCCCTGCAGGATGCAGCGCAAGACACCCTCGGCGGTCTCGTCGCGGGCCACACAGTAGACCGTACGGTCGGCCACGAGCAGCGGCTCGAAACCCAGGTCGAGACGGGCTTCCGTGGCAAACTCCTCCAGGGCCTGGGCCAGGGGTACGCCCCTCCAGGCAAGGCTGAATCGTCGCCCGTCGTCCTGTCCGAGCGCGGGGCGGGCAAACAAGGCCGCGCACGACACCGCGAAAACCAGGACCGCCTTGCCAGCAGGGCGCAGCCGCCGGACGGTCTCGGTCATGGATCGATGGGCAGGGTGGACGATCGGAACGGAAGCGCCTTCGCCCCAAGGAAAAGGCCCTGTTCAAATGAAACAGGGCCCGTTCGGGTTCCGTCATCGCCGTCGTCCAGCGCTCATCCGCACCGGGATTCATGGCCCCGGGCCGACGCCATGCCGAAAACGCTACGGCACGAAGATCTCGTACCCCTGGGCGGTCCGCCGGAAGCGAAGGCCGGCGGTGTCGGCAAGGTCTCCGAGCAACTCCTCAGCCGTCGTCGCGGAATGGCGGAAGAGGGACACGCGCGCGAGGCGGATGTCGTCGGGCGCATCGATGCGAACCCCGTAGCGCCTCTCGATTTCGTCGAGAACGTTGGAAATCGGGGCATTCGAGAATGCAAGTCCACCGGACCGCCACGCCGATGCCGCATTCGCGTCACCGGTCACGGGAGCCGTCGGGACCGCCTCCGGTGCGACGATCGTCGATTCACCCGGACGGAGCCGAACGGCCACCTGCGGCACGTCGGGTGAGACGACCCGCACGGAGCCACGCTCGAGGTTGACGGCGGTGACCGCCTGGACGTCATCCTGCCGGGCCCGTACGTTGAATGCGGTACCCAGGACTTCCACGCGGGCGCTGAACGTCTCCACGACGAACGGCATGTCCTGCCGACTGACGTCGAAGAAAGCCTCACCGTCCAGGCGCACCGATCGTGTCGCTTCGCCGAACGTCCGGGACACCTCGAGCGTGGACCCGGCCCCCAGTTCCACCTCGGAACCGTCCGGCAGTTGGACGAGGGTGGAGGCGACTCCGTCGGGAGTGCGATACTCGATTCCCTGGCGGTCGAGCACGAACGGAACGGCAAGCAGGGCCACGAGAACAGCCGCGGCCGCGTAACGGAACACCGGGACGAGGCGGAGGGAGCGTAGGACCGCGGGTCGCAGCGGAGCCGGGGACGCCGAAGGCCGATCGGTCGAAATCTGCCGCTCCAACGCCGCCCATGCGCGCGCCCTGGCGGCCGCCGGAACCGGTTCCGCGTCTCCCGCCAGGATCCAGGCCTCGAGCAGGGATGCCCGTTCCGCCGGAGCCATGGGGGCCAGTTCGGCTTCAAGATCCGAAGGAAGCGCTATGGGGCGTCGGTCACTCACCGTTTCGTTCCCTGTAGGCGTCGAGTCTCGATCGGAGGTGCTGGAGGGCCAGCACGATGTGGTTGTTGACAGTCTTCGGGGCGAGCCCCATCAGCTGCGCGATTTCGTCGTGGCTGAGTCCTTCACGCCGACTCAGGAGGAACGCCTCCTTTCGCCGTTCCGGCATCTCGTCGATCCATTGCTGGACCTGGATGCCGAGCGCCGAAGCGTCCAATTCGTCGTCGGTGGGATGGACGACCGAAGCCTCCGCCAGATCGTCCTCCAGTTCCTCCGTATGGTGGCGCCTCCGGCGACGCTCGTGGTTGAGCGCCTGGTTGCGCAGCATCTGGAAAAGGAGGGCTTTCAGCGAGCGCTCCGGATCGAGATCGTCCCGCACCTGCCAGACCTTCGCGAACACTTCCTGGACCAGGTCTGCGGCGGCGTGCTCGTCGTGCGTGATGTAGGCTGCGTATCGATGCAGCGGACCGTACATCTCGTCGAAGAGCGCGGCGAATGCCGACCGGTCGGAAGCCCGGATCGCGACGGCCCAGGCACGGAACTGATCCTCCGTCACAGAGCGCATCGTTCGGAACCCCGATCACTGGCAATACACACGGCGCCGGCCGAATACCTAATGCAGAACATCAGCAATATGTGCACATGAGAAGTCACTGAAGCAAGACAGCGATAACCTGATGGGGCGCAACGCGCACATAGGTATGTCAACTTGTCAGTCATCACGATCGAAGCCCATGTACGGGCGCGTGACGCGGATTGTTCTGCGGATGGAGCGGCCGAACGACGACATTTCCGTGGCCCGCCGTGGCCCGCGCCCCCGGGTAACCTCCGCCGAGCGAAGCCGAGGAACCGTGCGTCGGTCTCGGGTTTATACACGGACTACCATCTTGATGCCCGTCCATGGCGTACGATCCGCGCCGTATCCGAAATTTCTGCATCATCGCTCACATCGATCACGGCAAGAGCACGCTGGCCGACCGGCTGCTCGAGCGGACCGGTACGGTGGACAGTCGAAGCATGCAGGCCCAGGTTCTCGATTCGATGGACCTGGAGCGCGAGCGTGGCATTACGATCAAGAGCCACGCCATCCGCATGAACTACCGCGCGCAGGACGGCGAAACGTACGTACTCAACCTGATCGACACCCCCGGGCACGTTGACTTCACGTACGAGGTTTCGCGGGCGCTGAAGGCATGTGAGGGTGCGATCCTGGTCGTGGATGCCGCGCAGGGCATCGAAGCCCAGACCCTGTCGAACCTCTTCCTCGCCATGGAGGCCGACCTGGAGATCATCCCGGTCATGAACAAGGTCGATCTTCCGAGCGCCCACCCCGACGCGGTCGCGGCGTCGATCGAGAACCTGATCGGTGAGCCGGCCGAGAACGTGCTGCGCATCAGCGCGAAGACGGGCGTAGGCGTCGACGACCTGCTCGAGGCCATCGTCCGCCGCATTCCGGCCCCGGCCGCCAACCAGGACGCTCCGCTCAGGGCCCTCATCTTCGACTCGGTATTCAACACGTACCGCGGTTCGATCGTCTACGCCCGCGTCTTCGACGGTGCGCTCCGGCGCGGCGATCGAATGCGTTTCATGGCCAACGGAAAGGAGTACGACGCCGAGGAGATCGGTACGCTGCGGTTGACCATGCAGCCGTGCGACGAGTTGCGGGCAGGGGAGGTCGGATACGTCATCGGGTCGGTCAAGGACGTGCACGACACCCGGGTCGGAGATACCATCACTACGGCGAGAGGGGGGGCTTCGGAGCCGATCTCCGGGTTCCGCGAAGTCAAGCCGATGGTGTTTTCGGGTGTGTATCCGACCGATGCCGACCGGTTCGAGGACCTGCGTGCGTCGTTGGACAAGCTCCAGCTGAACGATGCGTCGCTCACGTACGAACCCGAGACCTCGGCCGCGCTCGGATTCGGATTCCGGGTCGGGTTCCTCGGGCTTCTGCACATGGAGATCGTGCAGGAACGCCTTGACCGGGAATTCAACCTGGACATCATCACGACGGTACCGAACGTCCGGTACCGGGTGCAGAAGACCGACGACGAGTGGATCGACGTCGACAATCCGTCGAAGATGCCCGATCCGGGGCGCATCACGGCCATCCACGAGCCGTACGTCAAGGCCGAGATCATCACGCCCACCGAGTACATCGGCAACCTGATGCAGTTGTGCCAGGACCGGCGGGGCACCTACGTGAACACCCAGTACCTCGACACCGAGCGGGTCAATCTCGAATACCATCTCCCGCTTGCCGAGATCGTCTTCGATTTCTACGACAAGCTGAAGTCGGTCAGCCGGGGGTACGCGTCCCTCGATTACGAATTCATCGATTTCCGGGAGAGTCATCTCGTCAAGCTCGACATCCTGATCAACGGCGACCCGGTCGATGCCTTCTCGACGATCGTGCATCGAGACAAGGCCTACGACATGGGCAGGCGCCTTACGCGCAAGCTTCGCGACCTCATCCCACGCCAGATGTTCGAGGTGGCCCTCCAGGCCTCGATCGGCACGCGCGTGATCGCGCGGGAAACCGTCAAGGCGATGCGCAAGGACGTCACCGCGAAATGTTACGGCGGGGACATTTCGCGGAAGCGCAAGCTGCTCGAGAAGCAGAAGGAGGGCAAGAAGCGCATGAAGCAGGTCGGACGCGTGGAGCTGCCCCAGGAGGCCTTCCTGGCGGTCCTGTCGATGGAGGAGTGACGAGCGATGGGCATGCGTCCGTCGCGTATCGGGATCGTGCTGGGCCTGCTGGCGGCCGTGGCCGGGGATCCGCGGGAGGTAGCGGGACAGGATCTGCCGACCCTGCTGCGTCATGCCCGCCTCCGGCGCGTAGCGGCCGAGGCCCTGGCACGGGACGACCTCCGGCTGCCCTTCCGACCTCCGGCCCCGCTTTTCGACGGGGCCCCGGGATCGGACGAACCCGGCCTGCCGACCCATGGCTCGCCGACGCCCGCGGTGCACGGCCCGCACCGGCCGTGGCCGGTGGACACCCTCGACGTCGTGTCGAAGTTGGAACGACCGGTCTTCCGCAGGCGATTCGCCGACGTCTCGTGGGCCTTTCACCAGGGGCGGACGTACGAACCGCTGGACACGACCCGCACGTGGGATCTGCGTGCGCGGCTCGAGGCGCATTTCGGCCCACCGACCCAGACGCTTGCCGAGATCGATTCGGTGGAATCGCTTCCCGCAGAGGCTATCGTGCAATTCGAGTACTGGATCGTCGTCAACGATTCCATACCGGTCCTGGTGCTCGACGTGAACGGCCCGCTGGACCGCGGCCTGGTCTTCGCCACGGACGCCCGTTTCCGGGACCGCCTGTTGACGCTTCGAAACGCCGTACTGGAACGCCTCGTCACAAACGGCCGGCGGGCGGCGTATGCAGATTACTGGTTCCGCAAGGGACGGGGGGAATGGTCCGTGACGGGGTTCGACGGAGCATCCTTCTTCGATCGGCGTATTGCACGTCCCGATCCCGTCTCGGGACGGCCCTCCGTGACCGGGGAAACCGGCCGCACCCGCGGCGGGTGACCCGGCGCCTCCACCATCCGCCCGGCTCCGTCGCCTCGGGCACGTCGCATTCCTGATCCGTGAGCAATCCGACCGAAACGCCGCGCCCGGAGCGAAAGAGCCGCAGGGCAGAACGCGCGAACGAATCGTCGAAGACCGGGCGCCCGAAGAGCAGACTCCGGGAGTGGGTCGACGCGCTGGTGTTCGCGGTCGTCGTGATGCTCGTCGTCCGCACGCTGTTCTTCGACCTGTTCCGGATCCCGACGCCGTCGATGGAGAAGAGTCTGCTCGTGGGCGACTATCTCTTCGTGTCGAAGCTCCACTACGGCACCAGGACGCCCATGACGTTCGGCATACCGTTCACCGGCATCCATACCCGGGCCGTCGAACTGCCGAATTACCGGCTTCCCGGATTCGGGCAGGTCGAGCGCGGCGATGCGATCGTGTTCAATTGGCCGGCCGACGGGGACAAGCCCATCGACCGACGGGAGCACTACATCAAGCGCGTCGTAGGGCTTCCGGGCGAAACCTTCGAGATCCGGGACAAGGTCGTGCACGTCGACGGAGCGGCCGTACCGCTCCAGGACGACATGCAGCAGATGTACTACGTGTACAAGACCGACCCGCGGGTGGTCCTTCCGGGCGCGCAACTCGCCGAGCTGGGAGTGAGCGAGATAAGCCAGACGGCCGATCCGTCGGTACTCCGCATGAACGCGACACCGGTCGCGGCGGCCGAGATGCAGACGTGGTCGTACGTCAGCGCGGTGGAACCGGCCGTTTCCCGACCGGATCCGCGGCTGGACGCGATGATGTTCGCGCCGGGTCGGGGCTGGACACCGGACACGTTCGGCCCGCTTCCGATCCCCAAGAAGGGGCAGACGGTCGAACTGACGCCCGACACCTGGGACTTCTATCGAACCGTGATCACGCGGTACGAGGGACACGCGGCCGAGATCGCGGCCGATTCGACGTTCCGCATCGACGGCGTTCCGGCGACCACGTACACGTTTTCCCAGGACTACTTCTTCGTCATGGGAGACAACCGGGACAACTCGGAAGACAGCCGTTTCTGGGGTTACGTGCCCATGGACCACATCGTCGGCAAGGCGATCCTGGTCTACTTCTCCTGGGACGCGGCCCGCACGCTTCCGCGTTTCGGTCGCATTTTCTCGCTGATCCGCTGAAACGCCGGGATCAGGCTCCGCGGGGAACGTCCGACGGATTGGCGGGAAGATCGATGCGCTTCAGCGTGGGGAAGCGCCCGCGAAGGTCGAACGGATGCGGGTGGTCGACCGGGTCCTGTCCGATCACCAGGACGGTCGTTCCGGGGCGTATGATCCGGCTCCCCTGGGAGCCGAACCCGTCGCCGCCGGCAGTCTTCCAGGAATCGGCCCAGAAGTAGATCCACTTCGCGTCGTCCTCGACAAGCCGGACGCATCCGTGTGAAGTCGGCCCCCCGGTGGGCATGGGGTACTGGTGGATGTGGATACCGCGCGCGAGGTGGAAATTGAAGACCCAGTACATCTCCCAGCGTTCTCCGGGCGGAGACAGCGACGAGACGCGGTATTCGGTCTTCCAGTTGAAATTGAAGCGTCCGTTCGGCGTGGGAGACTCCTTGGCCCCTGTATTCACGATGCCCCAGCGGGCGAGACGACCCGACTCGTAGGCTGCCCACGCCTGCACCGACTTGTCGATGATGAACAGCTTGTCGTAGTCGGCGGCGCCGGCATAGACCCTGGGGAAGGGCGCGTACGCGCAGAAGTCGAGATCGAAGCGCGTCGGGATGATGAGCGTGTCGCCCACCTGCGTCTGGTTGATCAGGCGGCGGTTCAACAGGCCGACCAGTTTCGCGCGACGCGCTCCCAGGTCCATGTCACCGTCGCCGATGACCTTGTAGAACGTGTTGCGCGCCAGCACCGAGTTGTTGCGGCTGCTGTAGAGCACGTAGCGTTCGTACGAGACGTCGGGCAGATTCTCCACGCCCGGGCCACAGGGCTGGAGTATCTCGGCCAGTTCCTTCTGGTTGATGTAGTCCTGGGCACGCGCGGGGAGCGCCGCGCTCCCGACCAGGAGGGCGAACAGGATCGTAATCCGCATGGAGCAGGGGGTAGCGTTCGTGCCGGATTACGCCGGAATCGTGCCGGAGGGTTCCGACACGATGCGGAAAACGCGTCCGTGCCAGCTTTCGGCGGCCGGTCTCGGGAAACCGGTCGACCGGAACGCGCCGAGTTCGGTGATGGACGTATCGAACACCGGGGTGCGCGCACCGACGCGTCCGGATCCGATGGCCGATCGGAAGTCGGCGCGGGACGAGACCTCGACCTCGCCCTTCTCGTTGCGCCAGGCGACGTCGAGCGCCCCTCGCCAGGCGATTCCGAACCGGCTTCCGAGCTGCTCGATCTCGTGCACCGACTTGTCGATGCCGCATCCCGACAGGTCGCCGTCCGCGACGTGGGCGGCGACGACGAGGAACCGGTCCTCGAGAACGGCGGCCTCGCCCAGCACCGGCCTGCGATGGCTCGACCAGGCTGCCAGGAATGGCCCGATGGCGTCGAGCAGCGTGGCGCGCTCGGTCGGCCCGAGCGGGCGGTCGGCCGTGTAGATCCACACTCGGGCCGCGTCAGGAAGGCTCGGAAACAGCGACTTCATGCGTCAATACCGGGTTCGGCGTCTTCGAGGGATGTCCGGAGCTCCGAAATCCGCAGTTCGGCGGCCTTCAGCCGTTCGCCGGTGGTGCGTGCGATCCGGACACCCTCGGCGTAGAGGGCCATGGCCACCTCCAGGTCGGTGTCCGGTTGTTCGAGCTGGGCCACGATGGCATCGAGCCGGGCAAGGGTGGCCTCGATGCCGGGTTCCGGGGCGGTTTCGGGTTCCATGGACGGCCTGTGCACTCGGGTTCAGGTCGGCTGCAACGCGCGGGGGCGGTCAAAGATCGCGTATACTGGACACGAGTAATCGGCAGGGAGTCATGAACCTCGAACTGGAAGGAAAGTCTGCGGTCGTCACGGGCGCGAGCCGGGGCATCGGACTCGGCATCGCCCGCGCCCTGGCGGCCGAGGGATGCCGGGTGGTCATCGTCGGACGCGACGAGGGCGCACTTCGGAGCGCGGTCGCGGCCATCGGCCGCGGCGACGTCACGCCGTTCGTCGGCGACGTGACCGAAGCGGCGGCGAACGAGGCCCTGGCGGCCTTCGTCCGCGACCGGTTCGGTGCGCTGGACGTACTGGTCGGTAACGTGGGCGGAAACCGGAGGGGGCGCTTCCTGGATACGACCGAGGACGACTGGGAAGCCGTGCTAGACCTCAACCTCCGGTCCCACCTGCGATCGGTGCGTTCACTCGTGCCCCTCATGCCCACCGGATCGGCGATCACGTTCGTGGCGTCCATCTTCGGCAGGGAGGCCGGCGGGCCGGGGCTGTCCATCTACAACACCACGAAATCGGCCATCATTTCGTTCGCGAAGATCCTCGCGCTCGAGTTGGCCGATCGGGGCGTGCGGGTCAATTCGGTGGCCCCGGGGTCGATCCGTTTTCCGGGGGGAAGCTGGGACAGGCGCTGCGTCGAGGACCCGGAAGGAATGGCCGCGTTCGTGGCGGCCAACCTGCCGATGGGCCGGTTCGGGTCGGTGGAGGAAGTGGCAGACGTCGTGGCGTTCCTTTCGAGTCCCCGCGCCGCGTGGGTCAACGGCGCCTGTCTGAACGTGGACGGCCTGCAGTCCCGATCCCTTATCTGAAGGGTCGGGCGGCTACTCGAACCGCGTGTAGCTCACTTCGACCGTCCGGGCGCCGCGCTCGGCCTTGCGCCACTGCACGAGGATCGGGCTCTGGTAGGTGCCCGAGATGATGCGCCCGGGTACCGCGGAGTCGCCGGCGTTCACCATCAGGCTGATGCCCCGCTTCATGCGCAGGAATCGGCTCGCCGGGACCTGGAGAAACTTGTCGATGATGCGCTCGATGAGCGATTCCGACAGGCCCATGGCGTCTATGAACTCGTTGACCACGCGGACGAGGTCGTACTTGGCGTAATCCTTGGCCTTTTCCGGGATGGCGCGCGGATCCCGGAGCATGTTCCGGCCCTTCTGCGCCATGAATCGGATCGGATTGTGCAGCACCTCGACGAGATCGTGCCGCATGAGCAGCGTTTCGTATTCGTTGACCGTCAGTCCCGTGTGGCGCTCCGAGGGGTGCAGCGAAATGTCGATGCGGCCGCGATCCATCCCGTGCACACGGACCAGTTCGTGAAGCCGGTCGTACAGGCCGAACGCCGGATCCCACAGGTTGATGGAGTCGATCGGGTGACTGGAAACCGGGATCTCGAGGCTGAAGCGATCCACCACCTCGTCCCTGTTGAACCCGAGTACGGACGTTCGCCGTCGGCGCCGCTCGACTCCGTTGGTTCCGTCGAGTTCGACGAAGTAGACCGGGTGGTGGGGGCGGTTCAGGTACGTGACGCAATTCTCGAGCCCGCACCCGATGAAGGTCAGGTGGGAATCGGCGTTCCGGGGTTCCACCTCCTTCTGCTCCTCCGACAATTCGTCCCGGAGATGCATCTGGTCGTGCCGATAGCCGGCGTCGGCCGGGAAGAGCTTGGTGAAAGACCCCACGAAGGCCTCGACGGCCTCGGGGTTATGGCCAAGCCGGTTGACGAAGCTCTGCTCGAAGTACCCGGCGGTCGTGTGGTACGAACAGAAGAGGCTCTTCTCGTACGTCTCGAAGAACCCGGGCTCCTGCGTCTCGACCCGGGCGGACACGTCGATCACGTCGACCCTCCGTTCCGGCTGCAGTTCGAGGGTGACTTCGGCCGGTTCCGTTGCCATGTGACGCGTGCTGGGTTCGCTCCCGGGGAGAATGGGCCACGTAGAGCGGCCCTTTCCTTCATTCGATATCCAACTCCCCGTCCCGTTACCGCGTTCCGGAGGTCAGCGGTTCCCGGGGGATCGTCGGCGATCCGCGGTCGCGTCGACCGTGCCGTCCTCGAATCGCAGCCGAAGCGCGTCTCCGGGTTCCACGGATGCGGCGCGACGTACGACCCTGCCGTTGCGTTCCACCACGGCAAACCCGTTTCGCAGGGGTCGGAGCGGCTCCAGGGCCGCGAGGTGCGACGACAGCGCCCGCAACCGGGCGCCGGCCCGCTCCAGGTGATGGGCAATCCGGCGATCGAGGCGAAGCTGCAGTTCGTCGGTCCGCTGCGAAAGTCGCTCGATGCGGCGCATGGGCGAATGGTATTCGTGGGAGCGGCGAAGCGCATCCAGCCGCCGCCTCGCGCGGTCGACCAGCCGTTCCAGCCGGGATGCGGCCTGGTCGGTTCGGAGACGGAGCGAGGAGAGCATTTCGGGTACCGAGGGGGCGACGAGTTCGGCCGCCATCGACGGCGTGCCGGCCCTGAGGTCCGCGGCCAGGTCGCAGAGGGTCACGTCCGTCTCGTGCCCGACCGCGCTCACGACGGGAATACCCGAAGCGTGTACCGCGCGTGCCACGATTTCCTCGTTGAAGGCCCACAGATCCTCCAGCGAGCCTCCGCCCCGGCCGACGATGAGTACGTCGGGTCGCCGCGGATCGCCATCGTCAAGGCGATTGAAGCGACGGATCGCCGCCGCGATCTCGTCCGCGGCCCCCTCGCCCTGGACCCGCACGTCTGCGATGACCGCGTGGGCCACCGGGTATCGGCGTCCGAGAATCGTCAGGACGTCCCGGATCACGGCTCCCGATGCCGACGTCACGATACCGATCGTACGGGGGTAGGGCGGCAGGGGGCGCTTGCGACGCTCGTCGAACAGCCCCTCCGCCCCGAGGCGCGCCTTCAGGGCTTCGAAAGCCCTCCGGAGGGCACCCTCCCCGAGCGGCTGCACGGAAGTGATCGTGAGCTGCAGAGCGCCCCGAGCTTCGTAAACCGTGAGACTTCCGCGCACCACGACTTCCGTTCCGTCCCTCAGCAGGTCGCGGTAGCGGTCGGCGACTGCCCGCCAGGCGACGGCGCGCAACTGCGATCGATCGTCCTTGAGCGTGAGATAGGCGTGCCCCGAACCGGCCACGGTACAACCCGAGATCTCGGCCCGGATTCGCACGTCGCTCCACGTGTCGCGGATGGATGACGCGACCTCGGCGACCAGTTCGTGGAGAGGCCTTGGCGAGTTCTCGAGGGTTTCGGAGGATCTCGGCACGGTACGGTTGGCGGGGGGCCGTCGGTAGGACTATTTTCGCAAAGATATCCTCAAGAGCCTACATACCGGCACACCGACATGGGACGCGGAGACAAGCGCACACGCAAGGGAAAGATCGCCAAGGGATCGTCGGGAAAGACGCGCCCCAGGAAGAAGGCTGCGAAGAAGGCCGCGAAGTGAGGCTCCTCGCCGTCTGCCTCTCGCTCCTGGCGTTCGCGGCGCGGCCGGTGGCCGACGCCGGAGCCCAGGATTACCCCGCGACACGGGCCGAGGCGAGCGGCTACACGGAGACCGCCCGCTACTACGAGGCCGTGGAATTCCTGGATCTCCTGGATCGTAGGGATCCGAGGATGCACCGGACCCACTTCGGGTACAGCGTCGAAGGGCGTGCGCTCCCGTTGGTGGTCTATGGAGACGTTTCCGGGCCTTCGGCCGGGGAAGTGCGCGCTTCGGGCCGGCTCCGGGTGTTCGTGATGGCCAACATCCACGGGGGGGAGGTCTGCGGGAAGGACGCGATGCTGGCGTTCCTCCGGGACCTGGCGGCCTCGGGCAGGCCGGCGTGGGCCGATTCGCTCGTTCTGCTCGTCGCGCCGATCTACAATGCGGACGGCAACGAGCGATTCTCACTGTACAACCGGCCCCGGCAGCTCGGTCCCATCGGGGGCATGGGGCGCCGGGAGAACGCCCGTGACCTGGATCTCAACCGGGATCACATGAAGCTCGCGTCGCCGGAGGCGCGTTCCCTCGTCGGGTTGCTGGACGACTACGATCCGCACATCGTTGTCGATCTGCACACGACGAACGGGTCGCGTCACGGGTATCACCTGACGTATGCGGCCCCGATGCATCCGGCAACCGATCCCGCCATCGTCGACCTGGCGCGCGGCGAGCTGCTGGAGACCGTCACCGCCGCGGTCAAGGACCGGACCGGCTGGGACACCTACTACTACGGGAACCTGCCCTTCCGCTCGGGAAGCCCGGGCTGGTACACGTTCGACCACCGTCCACGGTTCAATACGAACTACGTGGGACTTCGAAACCGGGTCGGCATTCTCAGCGAAGCGTACGCCTACGCGCCCTTCCGCGAGCGCGTACTCGTGACGCGCGCCTTCGTGGAGGAGATCCTCGACTTCGCGCACACCAACGCATGGCGCGTTCGCGCGGCGACGCGGGCGGCTGACGAGAGGGAGGTGGCGGGCACCGCGCTGGGGTTGCGCGCCCGCGTGGTCGCGTCGGCCCGGCCTGCAGACATCATCCTCGGTGAGGTGCGGTCGATTCGTCACCCCTACACCGGGGAAACGATGTTCGAGATGACCGACGAGCGCCGCGTGGAATCGATGCCCGAATACGGGACCTTCGAGGCCACCGAGGCCGAAACCGCTCCGGTGGAATACCTGGTGCCGAAGTCACTGCGTCGCGTGATCGACCTGTTGCACGACCACGGCGTGCGCACGCAGCCCGCTACCGGCGACGGCTCCGGACTGCAGGCCTTCCTCGTGGATTCGGTACGGGTCGCCGATCGTCCTTTCCAGGGCGTCAACGAACAGGAAGTCGTGGGGCGCTGGGCCGGGTCCCCGGAGGCGTTCGATCCTTCCGCGTGGGAGTCCGTGCCGGTATCGCAGGCGCTGGGTCGTCTTGTCGTGTCACTGCTCGAGCCCCGAGCCGACGACGGCATTGCGAACTGGGCCATCGTCGGCGGGGCCGACCTCGACGGCGGGCGTTTCCCGATCCTCCGGCGGATCGCCGCCGTGCGGCGATGACGCTCCCCCCGGGTACGGCGCGACCCGACCTGGAATCGGCGCTGCTGAGCCTCGAGCCCGGAGACGGTCCGGCTTTCGATGCCGTGCGCGACGCGATCCGTGCGTACCAGGCCACGCGGAACCCCGTCATCGCCGCCTTCGAGCCGGACGGTGGGCGTTTCCTTCCGGTCGCCGCCTTTCGCGAGGTCAGGGTGGCGTGCTTTCCGCCCGAGGAAGAGGAGGGCTCGTTCGTCAGCAGCGGCACGGGATCGGGACACCGGGCACGCCATCCCGTGCGCTCGTTCGCCTGGTACGATCGCGTCTGCGTGGCCGGGTTCGTCCGCACGTTCTCCAACCGGCGCCGCGTCATCGTCGGCCACCTGCCCGAGTACGCCGATCATTCGTCGCTGGTGCGGATGGTACGCGTGCTCGCGTCCGGTACCGGGACGGCGGCGCCACAGGTACAGGTATTCGATCCCGCGGGGATGGTGGACGCCGCGCTGCGGGCAGCATCGGAGCGACTCCCGTTCCTCGTCATCGGTGCGGCGTTCGGTCTTCTCGACCTCCTGGAGGGGGGGCCGGTGCCGCTCCCGGGAGACGTCCGCATCATCGAGACGGGCGGAATGAAGACGCGCCGAAGGGAAGTCGACAGGGAAACGCTGCACGCGCGGCTGGCGCAGGGGTTCGGCGTGCCGGTTCATCGCGTGGGAAGCGAGTACGGCATGTGCGAACTCACGTCCCAGGCCTGGTCGCGGTGCGGCGAGTGGTTCGATCCGCCGCCCTGGATGCGGGTCTCGGTGGTGGATCCGGAGGATCCCGAGCGCCCGCTGGGGAACGGGATGCCCGGGCGCCTGGCCGTCGAAGACCTGGCCAACCTGTATTCCGCGGCCTTCCTGCTCACCGAGGACCTCGGCGTGGTCGAAGGGCGTAGGTTCACGGTCACCGGTCGCGCCCTCGGTAGCCCGATGCGCGGCTGCAACCTGCTCTTCGAATCATGATTCGAATCGAAACGGACGGTCGCGCATCCGTCGTGCGACTGACGCTGGCCAGGCCGGAACGGCGAAACGCGCTCGACCGGGAAACCGTGACCCGGCTCACCGAAGCCGTTCTCCGGTTCGGTGCCGACGCCGGGGTCCGCGTGCTGGTCCTGGCGGGGGACGGCCCGGTGTTTTCAGCCGGTGCCGACCTGGACGCCCTGTCCCGGCTGCAGGATGCCTCGTTCGACGAGAACCTGGAGGATTCGCGTCGCCTGGCCGACCTGTTTCTCGCGATGCGACGTTGTCCTGTACCGATCGTGGCCCGCGTGCACGGACACGCCGTCGCGGGGGGGTGCGGACTGGTGGCCGCCTGCGACCTGTCCGTTGCGGTGAGCGAGGCGAAATTCGGTTTCACGGAGGTGCGCATAGGGTTCGTTCCCGCGCTGGTCTCGGTACTTCTCGGCGGTCGGATCGCCGGCGCCTCCGCCCGCGACCTCCTGCTGACCGGTCGCCTCGTTTCGGCACGGGAGGCGCACGGCATGGGTCTCGTCTCGCGGGTGGTCGAGGACTCCGCCCTCGACACGGCGGTCGACGACATCGTCACGTCCCTGGCCCGCGATACGAGCCGCCAGGCGGTCGCGACGACGAAGCGCCTCCTTTTCGACCTCGCGGGCAGGGACGAAGTCTCGGCGATGGACCTGGCCGCCCGAGTCAACGCCGAGGCACGCGGGACGGAAGACTGTCGCGCGGGCGTGCGGTCATTCCTGGATCGGACCGATCCGCCGTGGAAGGCCGGTCGGTAGTACCTTCCGCCGATCAACCGACGTGGTTCCATGCTAACGTACAAGGAGGCCGGGGTCGACATCGACGCCGGCGAGGAAATGGTCCGGCGAATCAAGCCGATCGTCCGCCGAACCCACACGGCCGGCGTACTCGCCGATATCGGCGCCTTCGGAGGGTTCTTCGAGCTCGACCTTTCGCGCTTCACGCGACCGGTGCTCGTCTCGTCGGTCGACGGCGTGGGCACGAAGTTGAAGGTCGCCTTTCTGACGGGCCGTCACGACACCGTGGGCGAGGACCTGGTCAACCACTGTGTCAACGACATTGCCGTGTGCGGGGCCGAGCCGCTCTACTTTCTCGACTATTTCTCGACCGGAAAACTGGATACGGACGTGGCGGTCGAGGTCATCCGTGGTTTCGCGAGGGGTTGCGAAGCGAACGGCTGCGCACTGATCGGTGGGGAAACCGCCGAGATGCCCGATATCTACGCCCCCGGCGAGTACGACCTGGCCGGGACCATCGTCGGTGCCGTCGAGCGCGACCGGGTGATCGACGGCTCGTCCGTCAGGGAGGGGGATGTGCTCGTCGGGCTCCCGTCGACCGGGCTTCACACGAACGGGTATTCGCTTGCCCGGAAAGTCCTGTTTCCGCGGTTTGAAACGGACGACCGGCCCGACGAGCTCGGCGGCTCCAGCGTCGCGGAGGCCCTGCTCGCCGTCCACCGTTCCTACCTGGCGCCCATCCGCCGGCTCATCGAGGCCGGTACGGCGCATGCGTTCGTACACGTGACCGGAGGCGGCATTCCGGGGAATACGGCCCGCGTGATACCCAAGGGGCTTGCCTTCGACGTGGACTACGACGCGTGGGAACGGCCGGGACTCTTCCGGCTGATCCAGGCGCTGGGTTCGGTGCCGGAGGAAGACATGAGGCGTGCGTTCAATCTCGGGATCGGGCTGATCGCGATCGTCGACGGATCCCGGGCCGACGAGGCGTCCGGTACGTTGCGTGCGGCGGGCGAAGAACCCGTCGTCCTGGGGCGGGTCGTCCGGGACCGTTGACGCGGCGGCCGATCCGCTCACGGAAACTTCAAGGACCCAGGTCAGTGCAACTCCATCGGGCCGGATGGGGCGGCCCGATCAAACCAACCGTCTACCGACTCCACTACCATGCTTTCGGTCGTCGCCATCGTCGTGCTCAGCTACCTCGTGGGCTCGATTCCCGGCAGCGTCTGGTTCGGCAAGCTCTTTCACGGCATCGACCTGAGGGAGCACGGCAGCGGAAACGCCGGGGCCACGAACGCTTTTCGCGTTCTCGGATGGAAGGCCGGGGTGGGCGCCACGATCATCGACCTGGGCAAGGGGCTGCTCGCGTCCGGGGTCATCGCCACGCTGCGCATCGACGATCTGCCGTCCGGTCTCGCGGTGTGGCACATCGAGACGGTCGTCCGCCTGGTCGCCGGCGTGGCGGCAGTGATCGGCCACATGTACCCGGTATGGGCCGGTTTCCGTGGCGGGAAGGGCGTCAATACGTCGGCGGGCGTGTTGTTCGCACTCTCGCCCGTGACCATGATCATCACGCTCGGGGTCTTCGCGGCCGTGCTGTTCCTGTCACGGTACGTCTCGCTGGCCTCCCTGTCGGCGGCGGTTGCGTTCCCGTCCACGATCGCGATCCGTCGGTATGTCTTCGGCGTGGACTCGATCGATCCGAGCCTGCTCTTCTTCGGGATCCTGCTCGCCATGACCATCATCTACGCTCACCGTTCGAACATCCAGCGGCTTCGTCTCGGCACCGAGACCCGGATCCGCTCCTTCCGACCTGCGAAGGGGATGACCGGGCGCGGTGAACTGTAGCGCGCCGTTCCACCGAGCCTTCGCAAGCGAGTGCAGGACCGCATCGCCGTCATCGGCGCGGGAAGTTGGGGCACCGCGCTGGCCATCAGTTTTTCGCTGGCGGGACGGGACGTCTCCCTGTGGGCGCGCAGGCCGGAAGCCGCGCGTGTCATGGCCGAGGAGCGGCACAATCCGACCTACCTGCCGGAGGCGGTGATTCCGGACGGCGTCCTCGTGACGTCGAATCTCGGCGAGGCGATCGAGGACCGTGACGTCTGGGTCATCGCGACGCCCTCGCAGCAGGTGCGTGCCATCGCCGAGAGGCTTTCCGCCGCGGCTTCGTCAAGCCACCTCGTGGTCTCGGTGGCCAAGGGCATCGAGAACGGCACGCTGCTCACGACCACGGGGGTCCTGGCCGAGGCCATGCCCTCGGTCGATCCCACGCTCCTTGCGGTGCTGTACGGGCCTTCGCACGCGGAGGAGGTGGCCTCGGGACACCCGACGGCCGTCGTCGTCGCCTCGCGCAGCACGGACGTATCGGGAAGGCTGCAACGCCTCTTCATGTCGCCCCGCCTGCGCGTATACGAGAACGACGATCTCGTCGGCGTCGAGGTGGCCGGATCGGTGAAGAACGTCATGGCGATCGCCGCGGGCATCAGCGAGGGCGTTGGGTACGGAGACAACGCCAAGGCGGCCCTCATCACCCGTGGGATCTCGGAGATCCGCCGCCTGGGGTGTGCCATGGGCGCGCGTCCGACCACGTTTTCGGGGCTGGCTGGCATCGGGGACCTCGTGGTGACCTGTACGAGCCGGCACAGCCGCAACCGCTCGGTCGGTGTCGAGATCGGGAAAGGGAGATCGCTCGAAGAAATCGTCTCCCGCATGAGCATGGTGGCCGAGGGCGTTCGCACGACCGAATCGGTCTACCAGCTCGCCGGCCGTACCGGCGTGGAAATGCCCATTACGGAGGCCGTATACTCCATCCTGTTCGAGGGCAAGGCACCCCGTTCGGCCGTACACGACCTCATGACGCGCGCCGCGAAGCACGAGGACTGGCTGTACGGGAGCGAGGATTGCTCCTGATCCCGTCGTTTCACCCGGTCATCCGACAGGCATGGTGCGGCAGCAGGGCGAAGAGCGACACGAGGCGCACCGTTCGCTCGACGAATTGCGCCGGCTCGTTTCCCTGGGCGAAGGGCGCCATGTCGAGTTCAAGCTGCGCGTTCCCGAGGGATCCCGCGTAGTGAGGGAGATCGCGGCGTTCGCGAATTCCGGGGGAGGGCGCGTGCTGATCGGGGTCGGAGACGACGGCGGGATCGTCGGCCTCCGGGATGCCGACGAAGAGGAGTATTCGCTGCTCGAGGCACTGCGCGTCCATGCCGATCCCCCGATTCCGTGCGTGATTCGCCGGATTCCGGTCACGCGCCGTCGGGAAGTCCTGCTCGTGGAAGTGCCGGCGTCGGATCGCCGGCCGCATTACGTGACGGGGAACGGGGAGGGCGACCGCCGCGCGGTCTATGTCCGCGTCGACGACATGAGCGTGGAAGCGAGCCGCGAGGCGGTTCGGCTCATGCGCAGCGGGGGTGAGGGACGCGACGTCCGGTTCGAATTCGGGGAAAAGGAGACGAAGCTGCTGCGCTATCTCGAGGAATACGGACGGATCACGGTGGAACAGTTCGCACGGCTGGCGAATCTTCCGCGCTCGCGGGCATCCCAGACCCTGGTGATCCTCGCGCGGGCGCGCCTCCTGCAGATCCACTGGACGGCTCAGGGTGACTATTTCACGCTCCACCGGGAGGCCGCCGCCTGACGACGGCCGGAATCCGCCCGGTTTTCCTGCGGGGTGCGACGTAGGGTTGTCCTCGGACCGTTCGTACTTTCCTGTCCCTGCCGGTTTAGCCGTTATTGCCCACGACCCATGCCGATCGTCGAGGTCGTACCGCTGCACGAGACGACGCGCCAGCGTTACCTCAACTACGCGTTGTCCGTTATTACGAGCCGCGCGCTGCCGGACATCCGTGACGGGCTCAAGCCGGTGCAGCGTCGCATCCTGTACGCGATGTACCACAACCTGCACCTCGTGCCGGACGGGCGATACCGGAAGAGCGCCACGGTGGTGGGGGAGGTAATGGGCAAGTACCACCCGCACGGGGACTCGGCGATCTACGAGGCGATGGTGCGCATGGCGCAGCCGTTTTCGCTCCGTGCGCCGCTCGTGGACGGACACGGCAACTTCGGTTCGCTGGACGGGGACAGCCCGGCGGCGATGCGGTACACCGAGGCCAAGCTGCAGCCCATCGCGATGGAGTTGCTGGGCGAGATCCGCAAGGAGACCGTCCCCTACCGACCGACGTTCGACGGCTCGTTCAGCGAGCCGGTGGTGCTGCCTGCCCGGTTTCCGAACCTGCTCGTCAACGGAGCCAGCGGCATCGCCGTCGGCATGGCGACGAACATCCCGCCGCACCACCTGGGCGAGACGGTTTCGGCGCTCCTGGCGCTGATCGAGGATCCGGCGCTCACGGTGGCCGAGTTGGTCAGCCGGTTCGGAATCGCCCCCGACTTTCCCACCGGAGGACGAGTGCTCAATACCCGGGATGAGCTCGTCTCGGTGTACGAGAAGGGCGAGGGACCCATCGAGCTGCGCGGGGACTGGGAGGCCGACGGAAAGACCCGTGTCGTGATCACATCGATCCCGTACGGGGTGACGAAGAGCGATCTCATCGAACAGATCGCCGAACACATCCTGGGCGGAAAGCTGCCGCAGGTCGTCGACGTTCGGGACGAGTCGACCGACGACGTTCGCATCGTGCTCGAATTGAAGCGTGGTGCCGAGGCCGAGGTCGCCATGGCGTACCTGCTGAAGCATACGCAGCTGCAGACCCGGTTCCACGTCAACCTTACGTGCCTGGTGCCCACGGACAACCCGGAAGTCTGCGCACCGGAGCGCGTGGACCTCGGCAGGATGCTGCGTCACTTCCTCGATTTCCGCATGGAAGTCGTCGTCCGGCGGCTCCGGTTCGAGCTGGACCAGCTCGAGAAGCGCATCCACATCCTGCGCGGGTTCGAAAAGATCTTCGACGCGCTCGACGAGGCCATCCGCATCATCCGGTCGTCGGAGGACAAGGCGGATGCCGCCCAGCGGTTGATGCACCGTTTCGGGCTCGATGACGTGCAGGCCGACGCGATCCTGGAGACCAAGCTGTACAAGCTGGCGAAGCTCGAAATCGACGCGATCCGGCGCGAACTGGAGGAGAAGGAGGCCGCGGCGGCCGTCCTGCGGGACCTGCTGGACGACGAGGGCAAACGATGGCTGCTCGTCGCGGACGAACTCCGGGAGATCCGTGAGACGTTTGCCACTCCCCGCCGCACGGCGGTCGCGGGTCCCGATGCCGCACTCGAGTACCAGGCCGAGGCGTACATCGTCGACGAGGACGTGTATGTCATCGTGACACGGGACGGCTGGGTGAAGCGGCAGCGCTCGTATACCGAACTCGAGAGTATCCGGACCCGCGACGGTGATTCGGTCGGCTGGGTGCTTCCGGGCTCGACCCGCCAGTCGATCGCCTTCTTCACGAACTTCGGGAAGGCATACACCACGCGCATCGAGGCGCTTCCGAGTACCACGGGCCACGGGAACCCGGTCCAGAAGCTCTTCGACTTTTCGGATCGGGAGCACGTCGTCGGCGTCATCTCCATGGATCCCCGCGTGCTTCCGGCCCCGATCGTACAACCGGAGTCGGAACCCGGGCTGTTCGAGGGGACTCCTCCGCCGGAGGAGGGACCGTTCCTCGTGGCCGTCACCGAAAAGGGGACGTGCCTGCGACTCCCACTGGACGGATTCTCGGAGCCCTCCAACAGGAACGGCCGCACCTTCATGCGCGTGCAGGACGCGGATACCATCCTGGGCGTGGTTCCGGCGGCGGGCGACGAGAATGTCTGCATCGCGTCGCGAACGGGCTACGCACTGATATTCCCGGTTGCCCAGATCCCTGTCATGAAGGGCGCCGCCAAGGGCGTCATCGCGATGCGCCTCGGCGCGGGCGACCGCGTGCTCGGCTTTGCGCTCGCCACCGCCGCGCGGCAGGGACTGGAGGTGGAGACCTCGCGCGGTCGGCGGGAGATCGTTCGCACGACGAAGTTCGACGTTTCCAACCGCGGCAACCGGGGCAAGCTGGTGATCCAGCGCGGTGCGCTGACCAAGGTCATCGTTCCGCCCGTGGAGATCCGCCTGAACGGTAATTCGGCATGAACGGCAGGTATACTGGGGAAGACATCCAGGTGCTCGAAGGCCTGGAACCGGTCCGGAAGCGGCCGGGCATGTACATCGGGGGTACCGGAAAGCCGGGCCTTCACCACCTGCTCTGGGAGATCGTCGACAACGCGGTAGACGAAGCGACCAACGGGTTCGCCACGCAGATCGAGGTAACCCTGCACCGGGACGGACGATCGGTCACGGTTGCCGACAACGGGCGCGGCATCCCGGTCGACATCCATCCGAAGAAGGGGGTTCCGGCACTCGAGGTCATCTTCACGACCCTCCATTCGGGCGGAAAGTTCGATTCGTCCAACTACATCACCTCGGGAGGGCTGCACGGAGTCGGGGCGTCGGTCGTCAACGCGCTTTCCGTCGAACTCGTGGCCACCGTCAAGCGGGACGGGGGGACGTGGGAGCAGCGATATGCGCGGGGCGTGCCCGCCGGCCGGCTCAGGCAGACGGCCAGCGGCACCCGGGGATCGGGCACGACGATCTACTTCAGACCGGACCCCGAGATCTTCGAGACCGTCGAGTTCGATGCGGCCGAAATCGCGCAGCAACTCGAGGTGAAGACGTATCTGAACGGAAGCCTGCGCATCGTGTTCAAGGACGACACGGCGGGCTCTCGGCAGGAATTCCACCACGAGGGTGGAATCGCGGAATTCCAGCAGTACCTGCTTCGACAGGGCAAACTCCGGCCGGTACACGACGATCCCTTCCTCGTTCGGCAGCAGAGCCTGGCGTCGGGCAGCCGCGTCGAGGTGGCGCTGCAGTGGACCGAGTCGCCGAAGGAGACGATCCGCTCGTTCGTGAACGGTATCCCGACCGTCGACGGGGGAACCCACGAGCAGGGGCTGAAGGACGCGGTGCGCAGCGCTATCCGCGCCTACATGGAGACGCACGACCTCCTTCCGAAGAAGCTGGACATCTCGGCCGACGACATCCGCGAAGGGGTTCTGGCGATCGTGAGCCTCTACATGACCGATCCCCAGTTCCAGGGGCAGACGAAGGAGAAGCTCAATAATCCCGAGGCACGCGGAATCCTGGCGGGAGCGGTCAGGCTGGAGCTGGAGCAATTCCTGAACCGCCACCCGTCGACCAGCGAGGCCATCGTGGCGCGCGTGATCCAGGCGGCCAAGGCGCGTCTCGCAAGCCGGGCTGCGGTCGCCAGCGTGCGCCGGGCGACGAGCGTTTCGCACCGGCTGAACCTGCCGGGCAAACTCGCCGACTGCTCCTCCACCGATCCGTCAGACAGCGAGATCTTCATCGTCGAGGGTGATTCGGCCGGTGGTTCGGCGAAACAGGGCCGGGATCGCCGATTCCAGGCCATTCTTCCGCTCCGCGGCAAGGTGCTCAACGCCGAGCAGGCGCCGCTGAAGAAGGTGCTGGAGAACAAGGAGCTGTCCAACGTCGTGCAGGCGCTCGGCTGCGGGGCAGGGGACCAGTTGAGGCTGGAGAACCTCCGGTACCACAAGGTCATCCTGCTGATGGACGCCGATTCGGACGGGCACCATATCACCACCCTGCTGCTGACGTTCTTCTACCGGTTCATGAAGCCGCTGATCGACGAGGGACACGTATACCTCGCGCAGCCGCCCCTGTACCGGCTCGACGCCGGAAAGCAGACCTACTGGGCGCTCGACGACGCCGATCGGGCTCGGATCGAGGACGAGATCCGGCGTCGGAATCGCAACGTGCGCATCGAGATGCAGCGATTCAAAGGCCTCGGTGAAATGATGCCGGCGACGCTGAAGGAGACCACGCTCGACCCCGAGAAGAGGCGTCTTCTCCAGGTGTCGATTCCGGAGGGTTTCCGCATCCTGACGGACCAGGTGGTGAGCGATCTCATGGGCAAGGATGCCGGTGCGCGATACGACTTCATCATGCAGTCGGCCGGTGAAGTGGACGAACTGGACGTCTGATCGGACGCCGACCGCGCGCGTCCGGTCCGACGTTGCACACGGAATTCAGAAACCGGAATATGGTACGTTCGTATCATTGCGCTCTCCAGGTCCGTAGCTCAACTGGCAGAGCAGCTGACTCTTAATCAGCGGGTTCGGGGTTCGAGTCCCCGCGGACCTACCCGAAGCCTCGGCGCGCCGCGTCCGGGGCTTCTTTCGTTTCGACAGGGTCCCCCGTGCTGCGTATACTTCCGCATCCCTGTCGAACCGCTGCCGCCATGCGCCGCCTCCTCCCGCTCGTCGTCGTACTCCTTGCCGGATGCTCCCCCAGCGACCCCGAAGTCGCGAAGTGGGAGGCACAGGCTTCCCGGGTGACCATCGTGCAGGACAACTGGGGCATCGCACACGTGTACGGCAAGACCGACGCCGACGCCGTGTTCGGCATGATCTACGCACAGGCCGAGGACGACTTCCCGCGGATCGAGCGCAATTACCTCGTCTCGCTGGGACGCCTGGCCGAGGCGGAAGGGGAGGAGGCCCTCTGGAGCGATCTGCGCATGCGACTCTTCATCGACGAGGACTCGTTGCGAGCGATGTACGGTCGATCGCCCGAATGGCTGCGGGGACTCATGGATGCGTGGGCCGACGGTCTGAACTTCTACCTGCATACCCATCCCGAAGTGCAGCCCCGCGTCATCACGCGGTTCGAACCCTGGATGGCCCTGTCGTTCAGCGAGGGCTCGATCGGCGGGGATATCGAGCGGGTCGACCTGCGCGGGCTCGAGTCGTTTTACGGAGCCCGCGAAACGGTCCTGGCGGCCGCTTCGGAGCCGGATACGGGTCTCGTTCCGTCGGATTTCTTCGCGGATGCGTCCACGGACCTAGTGCCCGAACACGAGGAGCCGTCGGGGTCGAACGGGTTCGCGATAGCCCCGTCGCGCAGCGCGACGGGCAACGCGCTGCTCTGGATCAACCCCCACACCACGTTCTTCTTCCGCGACGAAGTGCACATGGTCAGCGAGGAGGGACTGAACGCCTACGGTGCGGTCACGTGGGGCCAGTTCTTCATCTACCAGGGCTTCAACGAGACGGCCGGCTGGATGCACACGTCGAGCGGCGTCGACAACATCGACGAGTGGCTGGAAACCGTCGAGGAACGACCGGACGGCATCTTCTATCTGCACGGGGATTCCCTCCGGCGCATGCTGGAGCGTGACGTCGTGATCCGGGTGCGCTCGGAGGCCGGCATCGAGGATCGTCGGTTTACCGTCTACCGCACGCACCACGGCCCGATCGTGCGGGCCGAAGAGGGCAGGTGGGTTTCGGTCGGCCTCATGGAGGAGCCGATGGACGCCCTCATGCAGTCCTATCTACGGACCAAGGCGGCGGATTTCGACGACTTCCGCGAAATCCTGGAGATGCACACCAACTCGTCCAACAACACGGTTTTTGCCGACGCGAAGGGCAACATCGCGTACTTCCACTCGAACTTCATACCCCGGCGGGATGCGCGGTTCGACTGGCGCCGGCCCGTGGACGGCAGCGATCCCGCAACGGATTGGCAGGGTGTGCTGTCGTACGACGAAAGCCCGAATGTCGTCAATCCGCCGAACGGCTGGATCCAGAACACGAACAACTGGCCGTTCTCGGCCGCGGGTGCACATAGTCCCAGGGTCGAGGATTTTCCCGTGTACGTGCAGACCGGAGGAGAGAACGCCCGCGGAAAGAACGCGGTGCGGGTCCTGGAACGCGGCGATGCGTTTTCTCTCCAGTCCCTGCGTGACGCCGCGTTCGACCCGTGGCTGTCGGCGTTCGCCGAGACGATTCCGCTACTTGTGGCCGCTTGGGACCGGTTGCCGACTTCAGACCCGCTGAAAGCACGCACCGAACGGCCGGTCGACGTCCTGCGGGCGTGGGACCACACGTGGAGGCCGACGTCCGTAGCGACCACGGTCGCGGTGTACTGGGGTGAGCGGGCCAACCGTCGAATCGGCATCGACGCGCGTGCGGCCGGGTTGTCGTCGGCCGACTTCATGAGCAGGCCGGCGGCCGGCGTGGGAATGCTCGAGGAGCTGGCCGCGGCGGTGGACACGCTTACCGCCCATTTCGGTACCTGGGAAACTCCCTGGGGCGATGTCAACCGATTTCAGCGTATCACGGGAGATATCCAGCAGCCTTTTTCCGACGAGGCTCCCAGCATTCCCGTGGGTTTCACGTCGTCGGTGTGGGGGTCGCTGGCGTCCTTCGGCGCGCGGGCGTGGCCGGGCACGGTGCGGCGTTACGGCACGAGCGGCAATTCCTTCGTCGCGGCCGTGGAGTTCGGAGACTCGCTTAGGGCGATGGCGGTGACGGCAGGCGGGATCCACGGCGATCCGACGGATGCCCACTTCAACGACCAGGCCGGACGGTACGCGTCGGGCGACCTGCGGCCTGTCCATTTTTACCGTCCGGATGTCGAGAGGAACGCCGAGCGCATCTACCGGCCGGGAGCGGATCGCTGACGCGTCAGGCAGGGTATGAACCTTTCACGAGCCGCTCCAGTTGGTTGGCGCGCTCCTGGGCCTCGTCCGACACGTGCTTCACCAGGTCTCCGATGGACAGCATGCCGACGAGGCGGGACGCCGCCATGACGGGGAGGTGGCGAATGCGCTGCTCGGTCATCAGGGCCATGCAGTCGTCTACCGTGGCTTCCGGTTCCACGGAAATGACGTCGCGCGTCATGACCTCCGAAACGAGCGTCGTGCGCGAGGTGCGACCCTGGAGGGCGATTCGGCGCAGGTAATCGCGTTCGGTGAAGATGCCCACGACCGAGCCGTCGCCCACGACGACGACACAGCCGATTCGGTGCGCGTCCATGAGTTCGATCGCCTGGAAGACCGTGGCGCCTTCGTCCACGGTAACGACTGCGGTCGGCTTCCGGCGAAGGAGATCGGCTACGGTTGACGGCATGGACGTCGGGGGTTGTTGAGACTAATTCACGAACATTTGTCACGAAAAGCAAGAGACGGCACGAGACGGCGGCGCGCAGCCCGGATTTCCGGGTCCGGTGAGCATTTGGTTGAACGAATATCGGCCCGGGCACGGGTTCGTCACGCGCGGGATCGGGCGGAATGAGCCTTAATATGCGGCCGTATCCAACGAGCCTAACGACATGCACGCGGGTGACGCCACCTGGACCTCGACGCACGACCTGGCGCTGATTTTCATCGCGTTGGCCTACGGCGCCGACGCCGAACTCACCGATTCGGAAATCGAGCACCTGACCGCCACGGTGGCGGCATGGCGATCCGGGACCGATGTGATCGCCGCCCGGGAGATCGTGGTTGAAGCGCTCGCCGTGTACGATGCCGACTCCCAGGGCGACGAGGTCATCCGGTCCATCGAGTCCCTCGCCGAAGACCTGACGCCGGACGAGCGGCGCCGGGCGCTCGAGGATGCGATGCGCATCGCCGAATCGGACGGGCTGCTGCTGAGGAGCGAGCGTTCGCTGCTCGATGTATTGGCGGCGTCTTGGGACTTGCGGGCACTCGGAAAGGAGCTGGTCGAACGATCGACGGCCGTCGTCGATGATCGTCCGTTGTGGAGCCTGCTGCACGACATGGGCATCCTGGCCGTCGGGGTCGCACACGGTTCCAAGGGCAGTCTCGGGTCTGCCGAGATAGAACGTATCGTGAAGCGGCTTTCGGGTTGGCGCGTGGACCTGGACGCAGACGACGTTCGCCAGATCCTCGCGACGGCGCTCGAGGCCTACGCGCACAGCGACGTGGCGACGGAGATCCGGCAGAGCGCGACCTCGATCAACGAGCGCCTGCCGCAATCGCTTCGCCTGATCGTGCTGGACGACCTGATCGCGGTGGCCGAGGTCGACGGGCCGATGAACGAGGCCGAGCGGGACATGATCGGATCGCTGGCGCAGGCGTGGCAGCTGGAGGTGCGGTTCGAGGCGTAGCGGGCTGCCTGTCAGCCGACTCGAACATTGACTCTTCTATGCGGATTTCTTATGTTTCATAATAGGGGTTATTAATCAAGCAGGCTGCATGTATGGCTGATTCACTGACCGCCCTTCTGGAAATTGCTCCCTTCGCGAAGACGGAGCGTCTCCTGGAAACGGTTCGATCCACGGCTCTTCCCGGCGACGTGCGGAGGCCGTGTGTGGATCGTCACGGAGTAATCGTTCCGGGCTACCTCGTGTCATCCCACGGCAGGATCCTGTCCATCCCGATTAACAAACGCGGTTCAGTTGGTAGCTTGGGAGTTCCTGGGCAAACAGCCGGCAGAGCTTCCGCATATACGACATCTCGACGGCAACCCGGCGAACAGCCGATGCGATAACCTGGAGTACGGCACACCGTGGATGAACCAGCTGGACCGATTTCGTGGGTATGAGAAGGGTCCGATCGCCGTCGTGATCGGACCGTCCATGGAACGGCATCTCAGGGATGTGTCCGACCGATTCCCGAAGGAGAACGTGCTTCGATTGCTGGTGAAATCCCTGGATCGAGCGCACCAGCGAAGTGCGGAACAACGCAAGACGGAGATTGGAAATGCCGGGTGAACGCATCACCGTGACGCCGACAGGGGTCGCCAGAACGGATGGAGGCAGCGTCGTAGCCCGCTTCGGAATGGATGATCCGAGGGCAGACCTGATACAGCTCTTTCTTTTCAGGTTTGACAATCCGCGGACCCGGCGCGCCTACTTCCTTGATCTTGCGGGTTTCTTTGGCTGTGATACGGTTTCGCTCGAGGTTGCGAGACGGATAACTTTCGTGGACATCAACCGCCACCTCGACGAGCTTTCCCGCAATGAATATCGCCCCGCCACGATCCGCCGACGGCTCGCAGCCATCCGAGGCTTCTTCGACTGGCTCGATGCTCTCGGCGTACTGGACAGTCATCCCGCAAAACGGCAGTTGATTCGCAGACTGCCCAGGATTCGCTCCTCGGACAGCGCAATCCTCGTTCTTTCGATCGAGCAGGCTGCGGCACTCGTGAATGCCGCGGCAGACAACGAGACGTCCGGAGTTCGCGATTCGACGCTTGTCCTTGTTCTGCTCCATCTGGTACTGCGGCGCTCGGAAGCGGCTGCCATGGACGTCGCACACCTGCGGCCCATCGGGTCCTATACGGTGCTGGACCTTCCGGACACCAAGGGCGGACGGGACCAGTATGTCAAGGTGCCCGAGCATGTCGAATGGACGGTCAGGGAGCACCTTGCTCACTACTCCATAACCTCCGGTCCTGTCTGGCGCTCTCTGAGCAATCGATCCTTCGGAAAGCGCCTGACTCCGCATTCCATTTACAGAATCGTGCGAACGGCGGCGCAGAAGGCCGGTCTCCCGGACATCGGTGCCCACACGCTGCGGCACACGGGCTGCACTCTTGCCATCGAAGCCGGAGCCTCCCTGCAGCAGGTCCAGGCGCACGCGCGACACAAGAAGCTGGAAACGACGATGGTGTATGTTCACCAACGGGATCGGCTGCGGGATTCGGCGGCCGACTACATCCACATCGGGTCTCGCAAGCCCGACTGACCATGGACTTCGACGTCATCACCATCGGCGCCGGTCACAACGGTCTCGTCACGAGCGCCTATCTCGCCCAGGCCGGGTACCGCGTTGCGGTCTTCGAGCGCCGCGACATCGTGGGTGGCGCCGTTTCGACAAGGGAGATCGTACCCGGGTACCGATTCGATCTCGGCGGAAGCGCGCATATCCTGATCCGGCTCACACCCGTCGTCGAGGAGCTGCAACTCGAACGGTTCGGCCTGGAGTACCTCGAACTGGATCCACTGTTCTTCGCACCCTACGCCGACGGGGATTCGATATTCATTTGGCGGGACGTCGACCGGACGTGTGACGGTCTGGAACGCTCGTTCACCGGGGAAGGCGACGCATACCGCCGGTTCCACGAGGAGTGGCTGCCGTTCGCCCGGGCGGTCAAGGAGGCGTTTCTCTCCAGTCCGGGTCCGCTGGAGCTGGGCCGCGCGATGGCGTTCAATCCGGCACTCAAGCTCGACTGGAAACGTGCCCTTCCGATGATCCTGGCGCCCTACGGAGAGGTGGCCGAACGCTACTTCAATGAGGAGAAGGTCCGCACTCCGCTCGTCTGGATGGCTGCCCAGTCGGGCCCCCCTCCCACCGAGCCGCTGACCGGGCCCTTCCTGCTGTGGCATCCGCTGTACCACGAAGGGGGCGTGGCGCGGCCGCGAGGCGGTTCGGGAATGCTCACCCAGGCGCTCGCCCGGTGCATCGAGCACCACGGCGGGCGGGTGTTCACCGGCGCCCCCGTCGACGAGATCCTGGTACGCTCCGGTCGGGCGCACGGGGTCCGGGTCGGCAACGAGCGGTACACCGCGCGTGCCGTCGTGGGAGCGGCGCACGCTCTCGAAACGCTCGGCCGGCTGCTTCCGCCCGAGCACCGACCGCCGGAAACGCGGGCGATGCGGGTCGGAAACGGCTTCGGCGCGATCCTGCGGCTCGCGCTGAACCGGCCGGTGCGCTACGCCGACCATCCCGGAGACGAGGCGCGGACGGCATTGCAGCTCGTCTGCCGGGACACGGCGCAGATCCGCGCGTCGTACGCCGACTACCTGCGCGGCGAACCGGCGCAGGATCCCCCGATCGTCGCCATGACGTTTTCGGCCGTGGACGATTCGCTGGCTCCGCCCGGACACGAAGTGCTCTGGCTGTGGGGCCAGTACTATCCGTATGCGCTTTCCGGCGGGAATTCATGGGACGACATCGCCGAGCGGGAAGCCGATCGCCTGCTCGATGCGTTCGAGCGAGTAGCTCCCGGAACCAGGGACTCGGTCGTCGGGCGACTCTTCCAGCATCCGCTCTGGCTGGAACGGGAGCTCGGCCTGTTGCGCGGAAACGTGATGCACCTCGAGATGAGCCTTGACCAGATGTTTGCCCTGAGGCCGGCGGCCGGATTCGCCGGCTACAGGTCGCACCTGCGCGGGCTCTACCTGACGGGGGCCAGCACGCACCCGGGCGGAGGCATCATGGGGGCGTCCGGGCGTAATGCGGCCCGCGTCGTCCTGAAGGACCTGGAGCGGCGACGTTCATGACGTATCTCGGATTCCTGCTCCTGTTCGTCCTGGTTCCGATCGCCGTCCTCCTGCGCAGGACGCGCGGTTACCGGCCTGACGGGGCAGGAATACCGTTTTCCAGGGCGTTGGCGTTCATCGCGATCGTGGCGTTCGCGTACACGACCCCGTGGGACAATTATCTCGTGGCGGAACGCATCTGGACCTACGGGGCGGACCGGGTTCTCGGTACGCTCTTCTACGTGCCGTACGAGGAGTATGCGTTCTTCCTGCTTCAGCCGGTCCTGACCGGACTGTGGATGCGAGCCCTGCTAAGCCGTGACCTGGATGCCGGGCAGCAACCGGCCCGGAACGCGGTGCGCGTGGTCGGGATCGTGGCGGGGCTTTCGGCCGCTGCAGGGGCCGGTATCCTCCTGAGCGGTTGGGAGAAGGGCACCTACCTCGGACTCATCATCGCCTGGGCGTGCCCGGTCATCGCGGCGCTCGCCTTCTTTTCGGGTCCGGCCCTCGCGGCGCGGTGGCGCACGGTCGTGTGGACGATCGCCGTGCCGACGCTCTACCTCTGGATTGCCGACCGGTTTGCGATCGGAGACGGCATCTGGCACATCGAAGACGCAACCTCCCTGGATATCGATCCGCTCGGACTTCCGATCGAGGAGGCGGTATTCTTTCTCGTCACCAACGTGCTCGTGGCTTTTGGCCTCGTGACGTTTCTCTTCGGCACGGGACGCGTGCCCCGAAGAGATCAGACAAGCTGATCCCCCATGTTCTTCAGCGTACCCGGGCTCGGCCCGGACGAAGTGTCCCGCCGGCTGGCGGAGGAACCGGACGGAATCCGGTTGATCGATATCCGCCCTGCCGACGAGCGGGCGTACTCCAACATCGGCGGCACACATATCCCGGTGTTCGAACTCGCCGACCGGATCGCGGAACTGGAGGTCGACCGGGACCGGGATCTCGTGCTGTACTGCCGTTCCGGCCACCGGTCGGCCTCGGTCGTCGCCTGGCTGCGCGCCCGGGGCTTCTCCCGGGTATTCAATCTCGAAGGCGGAATCAACGCGTGGAGCCGGGTGATCGATCCGAAGGTCCGGGCCTATTGATCGCGGCCGCCACCATCCCGTACCTCACGGGGCCCACCGCGTCGGGCAAGTCCGACGTGGCCGTGGCCTGGGCCGAGCGCAACGGCGGGGAAATCGTGTCGGCAGACAGCCGGCAGGTGTACCGCGAACTGAATGTCGCGACGGCCAAGCCGACCCCCGAAGAACGGGCCCGGGTTCGCCACCACCTGGTCGACGCGCGTTCGGTGCGTGAGCCGCTCTCGGCCGGGGCGTTCGCGCGCGAGGCGGAACGCTGTGTCCGGGACATTCTCGACAGGGGCAGGAAGCCCATCCTCGTAGGCGGTTCGACACTGTACCTGCAGGCGATCGTGTTCGGTCTGGCCGACATTCCGCCCGTGGATGCGTCCGTAAGGGAGCGACTGGCCGCACGGCTGGCAACCGAAGGCGCGGGCGTCCTGTTTCGCGCGCTGCAGGAGGGCGATCCCGCGTATGCCGCCACGCTCGATCCCACGAAGACCCAGCGCATGCTCCGGGGCCTCGAGGTGCTCGAAGGTACCGGACGCCCGCTATCGTCCTATTTCAACGAGATCCCCCCTCCTGCCTTCGAGTACGATATTTTCGTATTGACCCGACCGCGAGCGGAGTTGAACGCCCGGATCGAACGGCGCGTGCGGTCCATGATCGAATCCGGCCTGGTCGAAGAGGCCCGACAACTGAGGTCGGCCGGCATCGACCTGGACGCAAACCCGTTGCGCACGATCGGCTATCACGAGGTGTCGGCGTACCTGGCCGGCGAGTGCGGCCAGGAAGACATGGTGAGGCGGATAGTCACCGATACGCGCCGTTACGCCAAGCGGCAACTCACCTGGCTTCGGCGCTACCCCGACGCCACCTGGATCGACGGCTCGGCATGCGGAGTGGACGGCGCGGTCTCGGTGATCGAGGAGCGCGCGCGCTGAGTCCTGTTTCAGGCGGTGCGTCGGAAGAAGATGCCGATGCGTCGACCGTCCATCTCGAAACGCACCTCGTCGGCGAGCTGCTCGATGAGGTAGATCCCCCTCCCTCCTTCCGCGAGCAGGTGCTCCCTGCTGAGCGGATCGGGTACTTCGCTGCGACGGAACCCCGGGCCCTCGTCTTCCACCCAGATCTCGATGCGGCCGTCGCGACTGTAGAAGTCGATGCGTACTTCCTTGGATGCATCGAGTGCGTTGCCGTGCTCGATGGCGTTCGTGATGGCTTCCGAGGCGAGGAGCAGCATCGTGTATACGCGGTCCTCGTCCCGTTCGTGCCTCTGCAGGAAGGCCTCCGTCGTATCCACGACCGAATCCATCTCGTCGAGGCGGCTGGACAGTACGAGGCGAAGATGTTCGTCTCCCGCTTCGGGTCTGGCGGTCATGGCACTTTCGGTGAGGGGCAGCGGGGCGAATAGTACGAACTGGCCACGTTCGGATCACGCTGTCGTCAGCCCGTCCAGCATTTCGGCGAGCCGCCCGGCGATGCCGATCCGGTTGTGGCGTTCCTGGAATGCCGGGTTCGGTTTCGGAAGAGTCCCGGCAGCCGTGCCCTCGACCATTTCCCGGATGGCCTCGGCGATCGCGACGGGATCGTCGGGCGGTGCCAGTACCGACGCTCCGTACTCGACGAGGGCGTCTCGGGCAGCCCCGTCGGGAACCAGCCCGAGGATGGGTACTCCCGCCCCGGCGTATGCATAGAGTTTGCCGGTGGAGATCTGCTCCGCTCCCTCGCGTCTTCCGACGGTGAGCCACGCCGCATCGGCACGCGCGACTTCGGCCATCGCGTCGCGATGGTCGAGGTACGGGCCGATGCGGACCACGTCCTCCAGGCCGAGACGTGTCACCCTCTCGCGCTCCCGAGCCGGAAACAGTCCGTGGAAATGTGCTTCGATCGCCCGGTCCGGGTGCAGGGCACGGAATCGTGCGAGGCCCTCGAGGAAGGGCGCAGGTGTCTGGGCATCATAGAAGATGCCCGTATACACGATGCGGGTGGCCGAACCGGGCGGACGCGGATCCCGCGTTGGGGGGTAATCTTCCGGGTCGAAGCCCTGTTCCAGTACCCGGATGCGGTCCGACGGCAGCTCCGGGTGTCGCGAGGCCAGTTCCCTCGCTATCACCGGATTTATGGCCGTGATACACGACGCCTGCCTCAGTACGGCCCGCTCGAGCGCCGCGTGGGTCGCCCGGTGCCATCGCGTCGGGTAGGTATGCCGCGGGTTTCCGAGCCAATCGTCCCGGAAGTCCGCGATCAGCGGTCGCCCGATCCGGCGCGAAATCCGGGCCCCCACCAGGTGCCCGGTGTACGGTGGGGCGCTCGACAGCACCGCGTCGAAGGGCACCCCGGCGTGCAGTCGTGCCCCGGCCCGGACGGCCGGCCAATACCAGCCGATCTTGTTGTCCGGAACGAACAGCGCCTGGCTGAGGACGGAAAGCATTCGGCGCGATCCTTCGTCGGGCATTTCCACGCGCTCGCCCCCGGCGTACAGGCGCGTGGGATCGAGCGACCGGGTTCGAACGATGCGGATTCCGGCCGCCTCGACCTCCCCGAGGAGCGTCGGGTCGAAGGCGAAATACCCCCTTGGTTGCACCGTCAGCACGGTCGGCTCCCATCCGAAGTGCGGAAGGTACTTCACCCACTTGGCGACCCGCTGGACGCCGCTCAAACCCATGGGCGGGAAGTAGTACGCTACGACGAGAACGCGACGCATGCGCAGCGGCCCGGTCAGCGGAAGGTGGCGATCTCCGGGAGCGACTTCCGCCGGATCCCGGGAACGGTGGCGTCAGCGGCGGCGTGGCCGACGACCAGAAGAAGGAACGGTTGGTCGGAGGCCGGGCGATCGAGGATCTCGGCCAGGAAACGCATGGGACTGGGCGTATGGGTCAGCGTCGACAGGCCCGAGAGGTGTAGCGCCGCCACGAGCATTCCCGTCGCTATGCCCACGCTCTCCTGGACATAGTAGTGCTTGATCCGCTCGCCGGTCTCCGAGTGGTCCCAGCGCCTGGCAAACACGGCGATGAGCGCCGGAGCGTGTTCAAGGAACGGCTTGTCGGCGTCCGTTCCGAGCGGTGCCAGCGCCTCGAGCCACTCCTCGGGTGCCCGTCCGGCGTAGAATGCCTGCTCTTCGGCCTCGGCCGCCACACGGATACGCCGCTTGAGGTCGGGATCCGTAACCACGACAAAATGCCACGGCTGGCGATTGGCCCCGCTCGGCGCCGAGCCGGCCGCCGTGATGCACTGCTCCAGTATCCCGGCCGCTATCGGCCTGTCGCTGAACGATCGGACGGATCGCCGCCCGCCGAGGTCTTCGGCCAGGCGGCGTGCCCGCTCGACCGATTCTTCGTCGCCGCAGGCGAGCGGGTGGCTGTAGCGCAATCGCGGGGCTTCGTCGGGCATGCGATCAGACGGTGACGAGGTCGAGCGTCAGATCGGTCAGACGCCGGATTCCGGTATCGTCAAGGACGACCATGTCCTCCAATCGGACCCCGAATTCTCCTTCCAGGTAGATGCCGGGCTCGATCGTGAGGACGCATCCGGCAGGAAGCTCGTCCTGGCTGCGGAACGAGACGGAGGGCCATTCATGGATGTCGAGGCCGACTCCATGGCCGAGCGAGTGAGGGAAGCGGGAGCCGTATCCGGCGCGCTCGATCCGGGTGCGGGCGAGCGCATCGACCTGCGCCGAAGCCAGTCCGGCCCGTGCCCCCTCCTCTGCCGCCTCCACGGCCTCGCGGACCAGGGCGTGAACGCGCAGAACGTCGGCGCGGGGTTGCCCGAGGCTCACCATCCGCGTCATGTCGCTGGCATATCCGTCGACCACGCAGCCAAAATCGAGCAGCAGAACGTCCCCCCGTTCGAGCACCCGGCGCGTAGGACGTGCATGCGGAAGCGCCGAGTTGGGTCCCGACGCCACGATCGGTTCGAACGACATGCGTTCGGCCCCGCGCCGGAGGTGCAGCCACGTGATTTCGGCCGCCAGTTCCCGTTCCGACACCCCCGGGCGGAGGCGTTCGAGGAGTTCGACGAAGACGGCTTCGCTGATCCGCTGTGCCCTCACGATCGCCGCCAGTTCTCCCTCGTCCTTCACCGCACGTTCCGGCCCCAGCACATGGGTTCCCGGAACCCACCGGACGTCAGGCAGGGCCGCGCGCAGGCGCTCTGCGGTATCGACCGTCACCCGGTCGGCCGAAAAGGCCGCGGATTGGACGCCGGATGGCCAGGTTTCCGCCAGGAGCCGCGCCAGGTCGCCGCCTTCGGCCGTGATTTCGGCACCGACGACCTCCCTTGATGCCTGTTCGGCGTATCGGCCGTCGGTGACGAAACGCGCCGCCCAGGGCGTCCACAGCAACCACCCGTTGGATCCCGTGAAACCGCATGCCCAGCGGACGTCGGCCGGGTCCGTAAGCAGGAGTGCGTCGGCGGCGCGGCGGGCGCGCGCCGCGCCGAGGGCGTGGTGGCGACGGGCGGCGGGCACGGTTCAGCGCCTGACCGTATAGTTGGGGGCTTCCTTCGTGATATGCACGCTGTGCGGATGGCTCTCGACGACACCTGACATCGTGATGCGTACGAACTGCGCCGATCGGAAGAGATCCTCGATCGACCCGGCCCCGCAGTAGCCGAGCGCCGCACGCAGGCCGCCGATCATCTGGAAAACCACTTCGTGCAGCGTGCCCGAATACGGCACGCGCCCTTCGATGCCTTCCGGGACGAGTTTCTTGATGTCGTCCTCGACATCCTGGAAGTATCGATCCTTGCTTCCGGCCTCCATGGCGCCGAGGGATCCCATTCCACGGTAGCTCTTGTACTTGCGGCCCTCGAGGAGAATGGTCTCACCGGGGCTTTCCTCGACGCGCGCGAAGAGGCCCCCGATCATCACGGACTCGGCGCCGGCGGCCAGTGCCTTGGGGATATCGCCGGTATTCTTGATGCCCCCGTCCGCGATGACCGGCACGCCGAGTTCGCGGGCAGCGAGGGAGCACTCCATGACGGCGCTCAACTGGGGCACCCCGACGCCCGCGACGATGCGCGTCGTGCAGATCGATCCGGGACCGATGCCGACCTTGACCCCGTCCGCGCCGGCCGAGATGAGGTCCCGCGTCGCGGCGGCGGTCGCCACGTTTCCGCCGATGACGTCCAGCGAGGGGTAATGCTCCTTCACGCGGGCGACCGTGCGGATCACGCCCTCGGAATGGCCGTGGGCCGTATCCACGGTCACGAAGTCGACGCCCGATGCCACGAGGGCCTCGACACGTTCGAGTACGTCAGGCGTGACGCCTACGGCCGCCCCGACGCGGAGTCGACCGTGAGCGTCCTTGCACGCGATCGGAAACTGCTTCTTCTTCTGGATGTCCTTGAAGGTGATCAGTCCCTTGAGGTGCTGCCCGGCGTCCACCACGGGCAGTTTCTCGATCTTGTGTTGCTGCAGGAGCAGTTCGGCGGCCTCGAGCGTCGTCCCGATGGGCGCGGTGACGAGCGGGGCGCGGGTCATCACGTCGCCGAGCGCCCGGGTACCGTCCGACTGGAAGCGAAGGTCGCGGTTCGTGACGATTCCGACCAGCCGTCCCGCCGCGTCGACGATGGGGATGCCACCGATCGAGTATCGGGCCATCTGCGCCCGGGCGTCGGCGACGGTCTGCGCCGGCGTCAACGTGATCGGGTCGAGGATCATGCCGCTTTCGGACCGCTTCACGCGACGGACTTCGGCTGCCTGGCGCTCGATCGTCATGTTCTTGTGAAGCACGCCGACGCCCCCTTCCCGCGCCAGCGCGATGGCCAGGTCCGACTCCGTAACCGTATCCATGGCCGCGGACACGAGGGGAATGTTGAGCCGTATGTTGCGCGTCAGACGCGACGCGGTGGATGCCTCGCGAGGCATGACCGCCGAGCGGGCGGGGACCAGCAGCACGTCGTCGTAGGTCAGGCCTTCGCCGCGGATCTTCAACTGCATGAACGTGGCGAGCTGCGTGAGGTCGGTTTCGTGGGGCTGCATCCCGGTCAGGTCTTCAGGTGAACGAGTCGATAGAGGCGGGCCACTTCGTCGCTGTCGAGCCGACGCCAGTGACCCCGCCGAATGCCGCGGGTCGTGAGCCCGGCGTAGCGGATGCGGTCGAGTCGGTCTACCCGGTGACCGAGGGCCTCGAACATCCGCCGAACGAGGCGGTTGCGGCCCTCGTGCACGCTGATCCCGACCTCGCGCAGGTCCGGTGGGGCGTAGTAGGTGACGCGGTCGGCCGCGGCACGGCCGTCTTCCAGTTCCACGCCTTCCACGAGCCGGTCGAGTTCCTCCGGTTTCACCGGCTCCTCGGTGCGCACCCGGTAGATCTTCTCGACGTCGTAGGACGGATGCATCAGCCGGTGCGCCAACTCGCCGTCGTTGGTCAGCAGGAGCGCACCCGTCGTATCCCTGTCCAGCCGGCCTACGGGGAAGACGCCGGCCATGGTCCCGGCGTCGAGGTCCACGAGGTCGAGGACGGTGCGCCTGCCCCGCTCGTCGTCGGTGGTCGTGATGGTGTCGGTCGGCTTGTTGAGGAGCAGGTACAGGAACGCACGGGGGGAGATCAGCCGACCGTTCACTTCGACCCGGTCCTTGGGGCCCACGCGGAAGCCGGGAGTCGTCACGACGTCCCCGTTCAGCCGGACCTGTCCCTTGGCGACCAGTTCGTCGGCTTCGCGACGGGAACAGACGCCGGCGCGCGCGATGTACCGGTTGATGCGAAGCGGTTCGTCCGAGGGCTTCGCTGGAACGACAGGGGTCGATTGCTCCTGCCTGCGGCGCCCTCCGGGGCTTTGTTGACGCGCTCCGGCCGCGCGGGGCGCCTTGCGGTCTCCGGATCCTGGACGTGATTTCATTCGGTTTCACTCCCGGATCGGTGCGGGGCCGGCTCGGTCGCTCCTTCGTGATCCGTCGGGCGTCGGTCGTCGGCCGGCTCTCCGACGGCCGAGCCGTGCCCTTCGGTCGCCGGAAGTCCCGCCGCGCCGGATTTCACGAGGAGCCTGGCCCGCTCCCGGTGGAACGACGGGTCGTCGAGAATCGCCTCGATCTCGCGGAGATTGGGAAGATCCTGCAGCCCGTCGAGGCCGAACAGGTCGAGGAAACGTGCGGTGGTGCCGTACAGGAGCGGCCGCCCGGGCGACTCGGCCCGTCCCACCACGTCCACCAGCCCGAGTTCGAGAAGGCGTCGCAGGGCATAATCGCTTTCCACGCCGCGTACGAAATCGATCTCGGGTTTGGTCGCCGGCTGGCGGTATGCGAGGATGGCCACCGTCTCCAGGAGCGAGCGCGAAAGCCGGCGCTGCTGTTCGCGCTGGAACAGCGCCTTCACGAAAGGCGCCATTTCGTGCGTCGTGGCCATCCGGTAGCCGCCGCCCCACCGTTCGAGCCGTACGGCACGCCCCGCCGCTGCAAGACGTTCGTTGAGGGAAATCACGCTTCGATCCACGTCGGCCTCGTCGGGGCGCGCCGACCCGGTGACCTCGGCGTAGATGTCGGCGACGCGTGCGGCGCTCACGGCCTCGTCCGAGGCGAATACCAGCGCCTCGACGACCTGCTCGAGTTCGCCCGGAGGCATGTCCATGTCATCCGTCATTCGGGTCGGCTGCTCCGTCCGTCGTCAGTACCGCGCTCCTCCGTCGGGGATCCGGTAACGGGTTGAAGGTAGAAATCGTCGGCCGACCGCTCGACGAAGATGTCGAGCAGCCGGGTTCGGGCAGCTTCGAGCACCGCGAGGAACGTGGTGATGATGAACGCCCGGGACCGCCCCCCCACCAGTTCGACGAACGAACGGCGCCGGCCCGGCACGAGGTGCCGCATGAGGAACTCCTGCTGCTGCTCGACGGTCCATGTCTCCTGTGCGATCGCGTGAACGGGCTCGGAGGGCGCCCGGCTGAGCACGCGACGCAAGGCGCCGATCAGGTCGAAGACGGTGGCTTCGAGGAGTTGTTCGTCGGCCGGAACCGTATCGGCGGAAACACCGGAGGCGGCGCCCCGGGTATAGCGTTCCAGCCGGCTTTCATGGCGGATCGCAAGCGCGTCCGAAGCTTCCTTGAACCGTATGTACTCCACGAGCCGCTCGACGAGCTCGGTGCGTGGATCGATCGGCTCCCCGTCATCATCGACCTCCTGCGTCGGCAGAAGAAGGCGGGCCTTGATGGAAATGAGCATGGCCGCCATGTAGAGGAAGTCCCCTACCCCGTCCAGATCGATCCGCTCCAGCATGCGGACGGTCTCCAGGAACTCGTCGGCAATGCGGGCGATCGGAATGTCGTGGATGTCCAGCTCATCCCTCCGGATGAAGAAGAGCAGGAGGTCGAGAGGCCCCTCGAAATGCTGGAGGCGTACGCGGTACATCGGATGCGCTGCTCAGCCTGCGTGTCGCCCGCGGAACCATTCGACCGTGCGGGCGAGCCCGGTCTCGACATCCACCGTCGGCTGCCACCCGAGGACGCGTGCGGCTCTTCCGAAAGAGAGCACGCTGCGTTTCTGCTCCCCGGGTTTGGCTGGACCGTGGGTCTCCGGAACGTCCGGCGCGATGAGATCGCGCAGGATGCGGAAGAGCGTGTTCACCGAGGTCTCGACGGCAGTGCCCACGTTCACGACCTCGCAGCCGGAGACCTCGAGGGCGGCGAGATTGGCCGAGACCACGTCCCCCACGAATACGTAATCGCGGGTCTGCTGACCGTCCCCGTTGATCACGGGGTGCAGTCCGGAAAGCAGCCGGGTCGTGAAGATGGCGACCACTCCGGCTTCGCCGTGGGGGTTCTGCCGCGGTCCGTATACGTTCCCATATCGCAGCGCCACATACGGAATGCCGAATTCGCTGAAGTAATAGTGGAGGTACTTTTCCGACGCCAGTTTGGCAATGCCATACGGCGACATCGGCTGGAGGACGTGGCTTTCGTCCTGGGGAACGGTGTCGGGCTCGCCGTAGATGGCGCCGCCGGTCGAGGCAAATACCACCTTGGAAAGCCCATTCGCGCGTCCGGCCTCCATGAGGTTGAGCAGACCCCGGATGTTGACGTCGGCGTCGAAGGAAGGGTCGGCGACACTGCGGCGGACGTCCATCTGCGCCGCATGATGGACCAGCACGTCGAACCGACGCGACTCGAAGAGCCGGTACACGTCTGGCGACCGGACGTCCATGACGTGCAGCTCGGCGCCACCGGGCACGTTCTCGCGCCGACCCGACGACAGGTCGTCCAGGATGTGCACTTCATGACCGCGCGACACCAGCGCGTCGGCGACGTGGGATCCGATGAAGCCGGCACCGCCGGTGACGAGGACTTTCTTCATGGCAGGAACTGCGCGGTTGGGGTCGTCGACGTGCGATGCATCACTCCGGCTCGCCGGAGCCGCCGGACGGGAGCAGGACGAAGGAGGAGAACCGTGCCGGATCGAACAGGTCACGGGCGACGGCCAGCAGATCGTCGGTCGTGACCGCGTCGACCTGGGCAAGGATCTCGTCGAGGCTGAAATACCGGCCGTAATACAGCTCCTGCTTGCCGATTCGCATCATGCGGCTGCCCATGTTCTCGAGGCCGAGCATGATCGAGCCCTTGACCTGGCTGATCGCCTGGACCAGCATTCGGGGGCTGACCGGCCTTTCGGTCATCTTCTCCAGTTCCCGGAAGATCAGCCGCTTGGCGCGATCGACCTTGGAAGCGTCCGTCCCCATGTAGACACCGAACTCGCCCGTATCCGCATTGAGGTTGGTGAACGAGTAGATCGAATAGCAGAAACCGTATCGCTCCCGGATGTTCTGGTTGAGCCGGCTCGACATGCCCCCGCCGAGCAGGGTATTGAGAACGGAGAGGGCAGCCCGCCGCTCGTCATGGGCATCGTAGCCACGGCACCCGAGCACGAGGTGTGCCTGCTGGATGGCGCGGCTCTCGATCTGCTGCGTCGGGTCGGCCAGCGGTACCGGTCTCGGCGTGCGCGGCTGCGGGCGCCGGTCGAGTCCCTCCGTGGCCCGCCGCACCATGGCCACCGCGCGGTCGTGCCGCACGTTGCCGGCCGCGGCCACCACCAGTCGATCCGGGGTGTAGTGACGGTCGAGGTAGGAATTCAGCCCGTCGCGCGTGAAGGAGCGCACGGTATCCTCGAACCCGATTACAGGGTGGCCCAGGGGATGCCCCGGGTACATCAGCGCATCGAATCGATCGAAGATGAGTTCCTCGGGCGTGTCCTCGTACATCTTCATCTCCTCGATCACCACGTCCTTCTCTTTCGCGAGTTCTTTCTCGGGGAACGTCGGAGACAACACGAGGTCGGTCACGGTGTCGATCGCGCGGTCGAGGTGCTCGTCGAGGGCACGGGCGTAGAAGCAGGTATTCTCCTTTGACGTGAACGCGTTCAGATAGCCTCCGACCGACTCCATCCGCTGGGCGATCTGGTGCATGCGACGCTTTCGCGTGCCCTTGAACACCATGTGCTCGATGAAGTGGCTGATGCCCGCCTCGGCCGGCGATTCGTCGCGGGAACCCGCATCGACCCACGCACCGACGGAGATCGAGCGTACCGAAGGGATGTGTTCGGAGAGGACCCGCACCCCGTTGTCGAGGACGGTGCGACGGAACTCGTGATTCGTTGGCTTCACGGCTGCCTTCATGGAGGGGCTTTTACAGGAAAGGCGGAGACCCGCCGGCTCCGCCTTTCCGGATCGCGGGACGTGCCACGATCGCGTGCATGCAAGGGCTCTTCGGATCAGCTGCGCCGATCGCCGCCGCGCCGGTCGCCACCCCCGCGACGATCTCCGCCGCGTCCGTGACGGCGATCTCCACCGCCACCACGGCGATCGCCGCCTTCCCGCCGCTCGCGGGGGCGCTCCTCGTAGCCCTCGGGCTTCTCGAGGAACGGCTTGCGGCTGAACCGGAGCTTGCCGTCGTCGCGGACTTCGATCAGCTTGACGCGGACCTTGTCTCCGACCTGGAGGTGATCCTCGACCTTCTCGACGAAGCCGTAGGCCAGTTCGGAGACGTGGAGGAGACCCTCCTTGCCCGGCAGGATCTCGATGATCGCTCCGAACGCCTCCACCTTGCGAACGGTACCCTCGTACTCTTCACCCTCCTCGGGAACGGTGACGATGCCCCGGATGATCTCGAGCGCTCGAAGCGAGTCGTCCTCGTTCGTGGCCGCGATGGTCACGATGCCGACGCCGTCGGCCTCCGAAATGTCGATCGACGTCTTGGTCTCGCGCTGGATGCCCTGGATGATCTTGCCGCCGGGGCCGATGACGGCGCCGATGAAGGACGCGTCGATCGTGATCTGGGTGAGGCGCGGCGCGTACGGAGACAGATCCGGCCGCGGCTCGGCGAGCGTCGCCTCCATGATGTCGAGGATGTGCATGCGGCCGTCGCGCGCCTGCAGCAGGGCCTGGCGCATCAGGTCACGGGTCAGCCCCGCGATCTTGATGTCCATCTGGCAGGCGGTGATGCCGTCCCGCGTGCCCGTCAGCTTGAAGTCCATGTCGCCGAGATGATCCTCGGTCCCGAGGATATCCGACAGCACGGCGACCTTGCCGCCTTCGCCGATGAGGCCCATGGCCACGCCCGCGACGGGCTTCTTGACCGGGACTCCGGCGTCCATGAGGGCGAGCGATCCGGAGCAGACCGAGGCCATCGAGGATGATCCGTTCGACTCGAGCACGTCGGCGTTGATGCGGATCGTGTACGGGAAGTCCTCCTCGTCCGGGAGCATCGACGCGAGGGCGCGCTCCGCGAGGTACCCGTGACCGACTTCACGACGTCCCGGGGCCCGGATGGGCTTCGTCTCGCCGGTGGAGAACGGCGGGAACGCGTAGTGGAGATAGAACCGCTTGTCGGTGGTGTCGAAGATCTGGTCGACCGGCTGCACGTCCTTGGTCGTGCCGAGGGTAACCGAGGCGAGTACCTGGGTCTCTCCACGCGTGAAGATCGAGGATCCGTGCACGCGGGGCAGGTAACCGACTTCGCACCAGATGTTGCGGATGTCGGAAAGCCCACGACCGTCGATGCGGCGATGCTCGTCGAGGATCATCGAGCGCATCGCGGTGCTCTCGACGACGGAGACGGCTTCCTTGATATGCGATGCCGTCCAGCCCTCGGCCGTGGCGGCTGCGGCGGTCGTGCCGGCAGCGGCATCGGTGACGCCGAGCAGCGCGGCGACGGCCTCGGCCTTGAGCGTGTCGATTCCGCCGTAGAAGGACGCCTTCTCGTACGGGGCGCGGACGTGGGCGTCCATCTTGGCCCCGATGAGCTCGCGCACGCGGTCGACGACGCCGTCGGGGAGCTTGACCGGCGTGTAGGCCACCGGCTTGATTTCACCGACCTCGGCGAGCAGATCGAGCTGACCCTGGCACAGCTTCTTGATGGCCGCGTGGGCCACTTCGAGCGCCTCGATCATCTCGTCTTCCGAGATCTCCTTCATCTCGCCCTCGACCATCACGATGGCGTCGAGCTTTCCGGCGACGACGAGATCGACGTCGCTCGTTTCGAGCTGCGGAATCGTCGGGTTGACGACCCACTCGCCGTCGACGCGGCCCACGCGGACCTCGGCGATGGGTCCTTCGAAGGGCGCTCCCGACAGCATGAGGGATGCGGAGGCCGCCACGCCGGCGATCACGTCGGCGTCGACTTCGGGGTCGGCCGACAGGACGCTCGCCATCACCTGGACTTCGTTGAAGAAGCCTTCGGCGAAGAGCGGGCGGATCGCCCGGTCAATGAGGCGGCACGTGAGGACTTCCTTGTCGGTCGGCCGGCCTTCCCGCTTGAAGAAGCCGCCCGGGATCTTGCCTGCCGCGCAGTACTTCTCCCGGTAGTCGACCGTGAGGGGAAACCAGTTCTGGCCCTCCTTGATGCCGGGTGCGATCGTAGTGGCGCAGAGGACCATCGTGTCCCCCATGCGTGCCACGACCGATCCGCTCGCCTGCTTGGCAAGGCGACCGGTTTCGATCGAGATTGTCTTTCCGGGCGCGAATTCGATCTCGCGCGTCGTTCCCATCGTCATGTGTTCTCTCTGGATAGGGTCTCTACACACCCCTTGCACGGGTACGCTACCACGGCCGGCGTGTAGGGGGCCGGGTGCGCCTGAAAAAGGAAACGGCACCCCCGCAGGACGGAAGTGCCGTTCCGTGTTACTTGCGGATATTGAGTTCCGCGATGATCGAGCGGTACCGTTCGATGTCGGTCGCCGCGAGGTAATCGAGCAGGCGACGACGCTTGCCGACCAGCTTCAGCAGGCCCTGGCGGGTCGAGTGGTCGTTGGTGTGCCGCTTCAGATGCTCGGTGAGGTCCGAGATGCGGGCGCTCAGGATGGCGATCTGGACTTCGGGCTTCCCGCTGTCCTTCGCGTCCTTGCCGTGCGTGGCGATGAGCTGCTGCTTGGTTTCCCTGGAGATCATGGATCCTCTTCAGATTCTACCATCGTAAAGAAGAAACCGTCGGAACGGTCGGCGGCCGTATTGCCGCACAAGTAGGTTAATATACGTCGCGGAGGACGGACCTGCAACGCGCCTCGTCTTCGCGCAACTGGGCCACGAGCGCGTCCACGCCGGAAAACCGCCGTTCGTCCCGCATGCGCTCTACGAATTCCACGCGCAGACGGGCATCGTAGAGGTCCCGGTCGAAATCGAACAGGTGTATCTCCAGGTGGAGCCCTGTTTCCTCGAAGGTGGGTCGGCGGCCGACGTTCATCATGCCGGCGTGGGAATCGGGCTCCCCTTCGATCGATACCCGTACCGCGTAGACACCGACGGCCGGCACGAGTTTTCGGTGGTCGGACGGCACGAGGTTGGCGGTGGGAAAACCGAGCTGGCGTCCGCGTCGGGCCCCGGCAACGACGGTTCCGGACAGCGAGTACCTGCGGGTCAGCAGGTCTGCCGCCTTCCGCACGTCGCCCTGCTCCCGCAGCAGGCGCCGGACCTCGCTCGACGATACGACGCGGTCACCCATCGTCTGCGCGGGAAGCACGACGACCTCGAATCCGTACTCGTTCCCGAGCGACGCCAACTCCTCGCGTCCGCCGGATCGCCCTCGGCCGAAACCGTGATCATGTCCAACCACGATCGCCTGCAGGCCGATGCGTGCGACGAGCACGTCGCGCACGAACTCCGTGGGGGAAAGCGCCGCCAGGGCACGGTCGAACGGCAGCACGATGAAACGCTGGATGCCCAGCGCGGCGCACGCTTCGGCACGCTCGCCCGGCGTGGTGAGCAGCGAGACCTCCTGCCCATGGACCACGCTCCTCGGGTGCGGATCGAAGGTCACCACGACGGGGCGCGCGTTACGGGCCCGGGCCTGTTCCGCGAGGAAACGCAGGATGGCGTGGTGCCCCAGGTGCACGCCGTCGAACGTGCCGACGGTGATGACCGACCGGGGATCGTGCAGGACTTCGTCGAGCGACCAGCAGCGTTCCATGTCAGGACGGGCCTGGCGCCCGCTCGGGGATTCGTGCTTCGAGGGCGTCGAGCGACCAGGCCTCTTCGACGCGCAGCGTTCCGATGGCCGTGCGCCGAAGCGCCACGAGGTGGGCTCCGACGCCCAGGGCGGCACCGAGTTCATGGGCCAGTGACCGGACGTACGTGCCCTTCGAACATTCGACGACGAAATCGACGTCGTTTCCGCGCTTGCCGGTGATCTCGAACGAGTTCACCGTGATGACCCGCGGGGGTGGCCGCACCGATTCGCCGCGTCTCGCCTTGCGATAGGCCCGTTCGCCACCGATCCTGACCGCGGAGTAGATCGGGGTCTGCTGGGTGAGTGTTCCGACGAAATCCCGGGCCGCGTTGCGCACCGCGGCCAGGTCGACGTGCCCGGCATCGATTTCGACCGAGACCGGGGTGTCCGCGTCGTACGACGGCGTTTCCTGTCCGAGGCGCAGGGTGCCGGCATAGCCCTTGTCCTGCCCCATGAACGAATCGCTCATCCGGGTCGCCCGACCCACCAGGGTCACGAGAAGTCCCGTAGCCATCGGATCGAGCGTGCCCGCGTGCCCGATCTTGCGAACACCCGTCAACCGTCGCAGGCGACGGATGACACCGAAAGAGGTCATGCCGGTCGGCTTGTCGACCGGCAGGATCACCGCGTCCCACGAGTCGGGGAGATCGGGGAACCGGCACAGGGTCGGTGCGGAATCCGCCACGGGCTCAGTCGGATTCGCGCCGATCCCGCTCCCGACGGATACGCTCGAGCAGATCGTCGATGCGGGCTGCGGTGTCGAGCGTCTCGTCGAGAAAGAACCGGAGTTCGGGAACGGCCCTGACCTGGTGCCGAACCCGCTGCGCGAGGGAGGTGCGAAGCCGCGGCGTCAGATCCTGCAGATGCCGGAAAGCCGCCTGTTTCTCGGCTTCATTGGCACCCATGACCGAAACGTAGACGTACACGATCGAGAGGTCCTTCGTGGTCCGTGCCCCGGTGACCGTAACTAGCCGCGGCAGCTGCTCGGAGTATTCGCCCACGAGCAGTTCTGCGATCTCACGCTGCATGAGCCGCGCGACACGTTCGGTTCGGATACTCATGGATCGCGGGCGCGGGGCCGTCAGGACTCGAGCTTGCGCTTCTTCTCTACGATCTCGTAGGCCTCGATCTGGTCGCCGACCTTTACGTCGTTGAAGTTCTCGATGCCCATGCCGCATTCGTAGCCATTGACCACTTCGCGCGCGTCGTCCTTGAAGCGCTTGAGCGAAGCGAGTGTGCCGGCGTAGATGACGACGCCATCGCGGATGAGGTGAATCCGGTCGTGTCGCTTGATGCGGCCCTCGGTGACGTAGCACCCTGCGATCGTACCGACCTTCGGGACCTTGAACGTCTCGCGCACTTCGGCGACGCCCAGGATGCTCTCGCTCTTTTCGGGGGAGAGAAGTCCTTCGAGCGCGTCCCGAACCTCCTCGATCGCGTTGTAGATGACCGAGTAGAGCCGGATGTCGATCTCCTCCTGCTCCGCGAGCTGACGCGCCTGCGTGACGGGGCGAACCTGGAAGCCGATGATGATGGCGTCCGAGGCCGAAGCGAGCATGACGTCCGATTCGTTGATCGCACCCACGCCCTTGTGCACGATGTTGACGGCAACCTCGGCCGTCGAGAGCTTGAGCAGGGAGTCGGCGACGGCTTCGACCGAACCGCCCACGTCGGCCTTGACGATGAGGTTGAGTTCGCGGAAGTCGCCCAGCGCGAGACGGCGCCCGATCTCGTCGAGCGTGATGTGCTTGCGCTGCCGGAGCGACTGCTCCCGCATGATCTGCTGGCGCTTCTGGGCGATCTCGCGGGCCTCGCGTTCGTCGTCCACGACGACGAACGTGTCGCCGACCTCCGGCGCGCCGTCGAGCCCTGTCACGAGCGCCGGCTTGGACGGTCCGACCTCCTTGACGCGGTTGTCGCGCTCGTCGAACATGGCGCGTACGCGGCCGGAATACGCCCCCGTGATGAAGATGTCGCCGACGCGCAGCGTGCCGTTCTGGACGAGCACCGTCGCGACGTTTCCGCGACCCTTCTCGAGGCGGCTCTCGATCACGACGGCAACGGCGTTGCGGTCCGGGTTGGCCTTGAGATCGAGGATGTCGGCCTCGAGCAGGACCTTCTCCATGAGCTCGTCCATGCCCTGGCCCGTCTTCGCCGACACCTGGGCCGACTGGACCTTGCCGCCGTACTGCTCGACCAGCACCCCGTGGTCGGCGAGCTGCTGGAGCACGCGCGGAATGTTGGCCGACGGTTTGTCGATCTTGTTGATGGCCACGACGATGGGTACGCCCGCCGCCTTGGCGTGGTTGATCGCCTCGATCGTCTGCGGCATCACGGCATCGTCGGCCGCGACCACCAGGATGACGAGGTCGGTGACCTGGGCGCCGCGCGCGCGCATGGCCGTGAAGGCCTCGTGACCCGGCGTATCGAGGAACGTGACTTCGCGCCCGTCGGGCATCTCGACGTGGTAGGCACCGATATGCTGGGTGATGCCGCCCGCCTCGCCGGCGACGACGTTCGTGCGGCGAACGTGGTCGAGGAGCGACGTCTTGCCGTGGTCGACGTGGCCCATGACCGTCACGACCGGGGCACGATCGAGGAGGTCCTCCGGATCGTCCTCATCGATCTCGAGGTCGTCTACGGTGAACTCGGTGATGAATTCGACGGCGAATCCGAACTCGTCGGCGACGTAGGTGATGGTGTCGGCGTCGAGTCGCTGGTTGATCGACACCATCATGCCCGAACGGAAGAGCGTCGAGATGACCTCCGTGACGGGGCGGCCCATGAGGTTCGCCAGCTCGCCGGTCGAGACGAACTCGGTGACCCGGAGAACGCCTTCTTCCGCGTGCTGGCGCTCGGTTTCTCGTTCCCGCTCGGCGGCGCGCTCGTCGCGCTTCGCCCGCCGGCGCTTCTGTCGGGTGCGGCTGGCCCCCTGCTCCATCTCTCGGAGCGTATCGTGGAGCGTCTTCTCCACGTCGGCCTCGTCGACCGCCGGTCCGCGTCCCTTCTTCTTGCTCTTCTTCGACTTGGCGCGGTCGGCGGCATCACCCGCCGTCGTTGCCGGCACGTCCGGCGTGGGCGCTCCCTTTTCGATGCGCTTGCGCTTCTTCTTGGCTGCCGCGGCGGCCGATTCTTCCGGCTCTACTCGCGAGAGGTCCAGTTTCCCGAGGACCTTCGTGCCGGCCAGCTTGTACCGGTCGGCCGTGACCAGTTCGGAAACCACATCGGCCGGGGCGGCCGCCGGTTCGTCGACGGACGCCGCGGGCGGAGCCTCCGCTTCCTCGACCGGCACCGGGATCGGCTCGGTCTCGGAGGGGATTTCCTCGTCGGCGGGAGCCGGCGGCATTTCGGCCTCGACCGCGGGCTCGGGCTCCGTCTCCGTCGCGGCCGGCAATTCGACCGCGGGCTCCGGCTGGGGCTCGGGCTCGGGCTCGGGTACGGGCTCAGGCTCGGGCTCCGGCAAGGGTTCGGGCTCCGGAGCCGGGGGCGGCTCGACGACCGCCGCGGGCGCGGCAACCGGGGGCCTGGACGGAGCTTCGACCGCAGCGGGCTCGCCCTCGGCCTCGAGTCGCTCGGCTCGCTTGCGGCGGATGCGCGAGGCGATCTCCTTGTCGTCGGCATACTCCTCGAGAAGGCCGAGATAGGCGTCCTCGTCGGTAATCGAGGCATTGATGCCCGAGCCCGACAGCGCGTGCTTGAAGCCGTTCGCCTCGAGGTACTCCGTCACGGTCTCGACCGTGATGTTCAGCTCCTTGGCGACCTTGAAGAGCCTGACCTTCTTGAAATCGTTTTCCGACATACACCCCGTGGTACACGGCCGCGTAGATTCGCGGTCGAGGGTCAGCTTTCGTTATCGCCTTCGTCCGCGAACTCGGATCGGATGACCCGGTGGATGAAGCGGGCCTGCTCCTCCTCGAGGCCGGCGCGGCGCATGAGTTCTTCCATGGACAGTTCGAGAACGGCCCGGGCGGTGTCGCAACCGATATCCCGAAGTCGTTGCAGGATCTCGGCGTCGATCTCGTCGGAGAACTCCCCGATCTCGATGTCTTCCTCGTCGTCCGCGATCTCGCGATAGACGTCGATCTCGTACCCCGACAGCGCCGACGCGAGGCGGATGTTGATACCGCCCCGACCGATGGCCTGGCTGACTTCCTCGGCCTGCACGACGACCTTGGCGCGCGGCGGCGTCAATTCGTCGTTGAGTTGCACCGCGAGCGGCTTCGCGGGCGACAGGGCCCGCTTGATGAGTTCGTGCACGTCGTTGGTCCACTGCACGACGTCGATGTTCTCGTTGCCGAGTTCACGCACGACCGCGTGGATGCGCGACCCCTTCATGCCGACGCAGGCGCCCACCGGATCGATGCGATCGTCGTGGCTCACGACGGCCACCTTGGCGCGGTCGCCCGGCTCCCTCACGATGCGACGGATCTCGACGATGCCTTCGTCGATCTCGGGCACCTCGAGCTCGAAGAGGCGCTCCATGAACAGCGGATCGGCGCGGCTGATGATGATCTGCGGATTGCCCGCGACGTCACGCGACACTTCCTTGATGACCGCCCGCAGCATGTCTCCCTTGCGGTACCGGTCGCGGTAGATCTGCTCGTTCTTCGGGAGGATCAGCTCGATCCGGTTGTGGATGACGAGCACCTCGCGGCGCCGGATCTGGTATACCTCGCCGACGACGATCTCCCCCACCAGTTCCTTGTAGGACTGGAAGACGTTTTCCTTCTCGATGTCGCGGATGCGTTGGCTGAAGGTCTGGCGGGCGGTCATCACGACGCGGCGACCGAAATCGCGGACGTCGATTTCCTCGGCGACCTCATCGCCGATATCGAAATCGCCGTCGATACGCTGCGCGCTCGTCCGATCGATCTGCGTTACGGGATCCTCGACGTCCCAATCGTGCACCACCTCGCGGATGTGGAGGATCTGGACATCGCCGTGATCGGGATTGAGGATGATCTCGAACGAATCGTCGGAGCCGTACCGCTTCTTGATCATCGCGCGGAACACGTCCTCGACGATGAGCTGCAGCGTATCGCGATCTATGCCCTTCTCCCGCGCGATCTCGGCGAAAGAGGAAACCAGGTCTGAGCTCTGCATTCCGGGGGGATCCCTCCGTGACGGCGCCTCGGCGCTACCACGGAAGAACGATTTTGGCTTCTTGGATAGACGAGAAAGACACTTCGTGGTCGGTGCCGGTTCCGTCCTTCACGAGGATTCGATCCGGACCCACCTCGGCGAGCGTGCCCAGGACAACCGTGGAGGCCTCATCGGCGGCCGTGACGACGCGCAGCGTGCGCCCCACGTTGCGGGCGAACTGGCGCGGGACGAGCGGACGCTCCAGGCCGGGCGTGGAGACGTCCAGCCGGTAGCGGCCGTCAATGACGTCGCCGGCCTCGAGCAGAAGCCCGATTTCCCGGCTGAACTGCGCGAGTTCGTCGATGCCCAGCCCGGCGTCGCTGTCGAGGAATACCTCGACGACCCGCGCTCCGATGCGTCCGCGGACGACCACGTCGACCACGAACGCAGACGTTCCGGCGACGGCCTCTTCGGCCGACGCGCGGACCTTGTCCGACAGGCTCGCGGGTGCGTGTTCCGACATCGTGTCTTCAGGGGATTCCATCAAAAAACGCCCGTTCCGAGTCGGGCGGGCGCTTCCGGGGCTCGAGGCAACAAAAAAGGGCGGCTGAAACCAACCCCCCTTCCCTGACGCCGCCTCAAGATACGGTTCCGAGCGGCCGCTCTGCAACGTTGCGTGACGCAGTCCGGGCCTAGATGAACGTAGGCCGGCGCTCGGCTTCGACGGGGTGAGGGTAGTCGCTCATGAAATGGAGACCCCGGCTCTCGCGCCGCATTTCGGCCGAGCGGATGACGAGGTAGGAAACCACGATCATGTTGCGAAGCTCGCACAGTTCGGCGGAGACCCGGGACTTGCGATAGAACTCCTCGGTCTCCTCGTACAGCAGCCGGGTCCTCCGCTGGGCGCGGGACAGGCGGTGCATGCTGCGCACGATCCCCACGTAGTCCCACATCACGCGGCGCAGCTCGTCCCGGTTGTGCGAGACGAGTACCCACTCGGTGGGATTCGAGGTACCGGAGTCGTCCCATTCGGGAACGTCGGCCTGAAAGCCGGAATCCCGGGCGTCCTCGACGGCGCTCGTCACCGCGCGCCGGCCGAGCACCAGGGCTTCGAGGAGCGAGTTGCTGGCGAGCCGATTGGCCCCGTGCAGCCCCGTGTACGTGACTTCGCCGCAGGCGAGCAACCCGCGGATCGACGTGCGGGCATCCAGGCCGGTCACGACCCCGCCGCACATGTAGTGCGCGGCGGGAACCACGGGGATGGGTTCCGACGAGATGTCGATGCCGAGCGACGAGCACTTCGCACGAATGTTCGGAAAGTGCTCCTCGATCTCGGCCTTCGGCCGGTGCGAGATGTCGAGGAGGACGTAGTCGTCGCCGCGCGACTTCAGCTGGTCGTCGATGGCGCGGGCCACGATGTCACGCGGCGCCAACTCGCAGCGGTCGTCGTACGAGGGCATGAAACGCTCGCCCGCCTTGTTGAGCAGGATGGCGCCGTGCCCGCGCACCGCTTCGGAAATGAGGAAGGAGTCGCCGTCGGGATGGAAGAGCGATGTCGGGTGGAACTGCACGAATTCCATGTTCGCGATGCGCGCCTTGGCGCGGTACGCCATGGCCACCCCGTCCCCGGTGGCGATCGCCGGATTGGTCGTGTGCAGGTAGATGCGTCCGGCTCCGCCCGTTGCCAGCATGGTTACCCGGGCCAGGATGCGCAGTACGCGATCGCTGCGCTCGTCGAGCACATACGCGCCGTAACACCGGATGTCGGGTCGCACCCGGGTCACGTGCAGGCCGAGATGGTGCTCGGTGATGAGTTCGAGCGCGAAATGGTACTCGTAGACCCGGATATTCGGATGCGTCTTGACCTGTTCGAGCAGGGTGTGCTCGACCTCGCGCCCGGTCGCGTCGGCGGCGTGCACGATGCGGTGCGCGGAGTGGCCTCCCTCGCGGCCGAGGTGAAGGCGGCCGGCATCCTCGCTGAACGAAGCGCCCCGACGCCGAAGCTCCTCGATGCGCAGGGGTCCTTCGGAGACGATCGCGCGGACCACCTCCTCGTCGCACAGGCCGGCCCCCGCGACCAGCGTATCCTGGACGTGGTTCTCGATCGAATCGGCCGAGTCCATGACGGCCGCGATGCCGCCCTGCGCGTAGTTCGTGTTGGATTCAGCCGATTCCTTCTTCGTCACGACGGCGACCGTTCCGTGATCGGCCACGGCAAGCGCGAACGAGAGGCCGGCGGCACCGGACCCCAGCACGAGGAAGTCGAACCGGTCGGGCATGGTCACTCGGTCTCCTGCATGAGGAAGGCCTTGATGAACCCGTCGAGATCGCCGTCCATGACCGACTGGAGGTCACTCTGCTTGGTTTCCGTCCGGTGATCGTTGACCATCGTGTAGGGCTGGAAGACGTACGATCGGATCTGCGAGCCCCACTCGATCTTCTTCTTCTTGCCCTCCATGGCGCTCTTGGCCGCGTCCTGGATGTCCTGCTCGAGCTGGTAAACCCGGCTCTTGAGCATGGTCATGGCGCGCTCCTTGTTCTGGAGCTGGCTGCGCTCCTCGGTACACTCGGCGACAACGCGGGCCTGCTCCCCGTTGGAGAGCTTGCCGGTCCAGATGAACCGGACGCCGGTTTCCACCTTGTTCACGTTCTGCCCGCCCTTTCCGCCGGATCGGAAGGTCTGCAGTTCGAGGTCGTCGGGCTTCAGGTCGATCTCGATGGTGTCGTCGATCTCCGGATAGACGAACACGCTGGCGAACGACGTGTGGCGGCGTCCCGACGAATCGAAGGGCGAGATGCGCACGAGCCGGTGCACGCCCGATTCGGCCTTGAGGTAGCCGTACGCGTACGGACCGTCGACCGAGAGCGTGGCGCTCTTGACGCCGGCGACGTCGCCCTCCTGGTATTCGAGCAGGTGCACGGCGAATCCACGCCGCTCGGCCCAGCGCGTGTACATGCGCAGCAGCATGTCGGCCCAGTCCTGGCTTTCGGTTCCGCCCGCCCCGGGATGGATGGTCACGATCGCCGACCGCTGGTCGTCGGGACCCGAGAGCATGCGGCGCACCTCGAGTTCGTCGACGTCGCGCAGCAACGCCTCGGCCTCGGACCGGATCTCGTCCTCGAGATCGGCGTCGGGGTCTTCGGCCATTTCGACGAGCGTCTCCACGTCTTCGGCGCGCCGCTTCACGATCGCCCAGTCGGTCAGGAAGGACTGTTTGGCGGCAATGTCCTTCTCGACGCGGGATGCGGCCGAGGGGTCGTTCCAGAAATCCGGCGCCAGCCGGAGTCGGTTCAGTTCTTCGAGCTCTTCGGCCCTGCGTTCGACGTCAAAGGTACCTCCCGAGCGTGTACGCACGCTCGACGAGGGATCGGATTACATCGCGTTCCATCGGCTCCGGGGTTTGTCGGCGCACGCCGGCGCCGTTCGGGCGCGTTAACGCCGGTTCGGGATCAAAAGGTTTCGTACGGCCGATCCGACCCAGCCTCCCGCCAGGCCGAGCGATCCCCCGATCAGGACCGTGAGGAAGAAAACCACCGCGCCGGGCAGGTCTCCGAGTATCACGCCGACGACGCGGAGCATCTCGTCCACGGCCCGCGCATCGACCCAGCGGCTCCACGCAGCGAGGGCCAGCCACGAGGTGGATCCGCCCGTCAGGCCCACGAGCCACCCTCGGCGATCGGCGACGAAGGCACCTATCCCGGCGCCCAGCACGGTGAAGGGCCATCCGAGCACGAGGTGGCAGGCCACGCAGGCCGGGATCGCGATGGCGACGGCCGGAAGAGGTCTCATGGGTCAGCCGACGGCCAGCGTCTCTGCGCGGCAGCGCTCGGCGAACCGCGCCACGCGGCGGATCGCCTCCTCGATCTTCTCCATCGAGGTCGCATACGAGCACCGGACGTAGCCGGCACCGCTGGGTCCGAAGGCGTCGCCCGGCACGACGGCCACGTGCTCCTCGTGCAGCAGGCGCTGCGCGAACGTCTCGGAGTCGAGGCCGGTCGAACGGATGTCGGGGAAGCAGTAGAACGCACCCTCCGGCTCGAACGTCGGCAGTCCGGCGGCCCGGAACCCGTCCACGATCACGCGTCGCCTCGCGTCGTAGTCAAGCCGCATGCGCTCCACGTCCTCCTGGCAGGAGGCGAGCCCCTCGAGAGCGCCCCACTGCGCCATCGTCGGTGCCGACATCACGATGTACTGGTGCGCCTTGTACATCGCGTCATAGATCGGCCTGGGCGCGCAGGCGTACCCGATGCGCCAGCCGGTCATCGCGAACGACTTCGAGAAACCGCCCAGGAGTACCGTTCGATCGCGGAGCGCGGGGATCGACGGCAGGCACGTATGCCCTGCGCGGTGGGCATCGCCGTAGACCAACCGGTCGTAGATCTCGTCGGACAGCACCAGCAGGTCGTGCCTCACGACCAGTTCCGCAATCTCCTCGAGGGTTTCGCGGCGCAGGACGGCGCCCGTCGGGTTCGACGGGTAGGAAAGGAACAGGACCTTGGTCCGCTCCGTGATGCGGGACTCGATGTCGGCCGCGGTCACCTGGAAATCGTTCTCGACCCTGGCGGGCACGTATACGACGTTTCCTCCGGCGAAGACGGCCGCGGGTCCGTACGATACGAAGCAGGGCTCCGGAATCAGGATCTCGTCGCCCGGGTCAAGCAGGGCGAGCATGGCCAGCTGGAGGGCCTCGGACACGCCGACGGTCACGAGGATCTCCGATCCCGCATCATAGCCGACCCCGTACCGGGACCGGATCTCGGCAGAAATGGCGTCCCGAAGCTCGCGAATGCCCGCGTTGGACGTATACCCGGTCCTCCCTTCCTCGAGCGACCGGATCCCCGCGTCGATGATCGGACGCGGCGTCACGAAGTCGGGCTCCCCGATGCCGAGGGAGATCACGTTTTCCATCGTGGCGGCGATCTCGAAAAATCGGCGGATGCCGCTCGGCGGGACGGTCCGGGCCCGTTCGGAAAGGCGCTCGTACAGGGAAACGGCCATGCGGGTGAGGCGGAGGTCGGTGGAAGGAACCGAAATATAGCGCTCGCCCCGCGTGGCCGGGCAACGCGGAGGGCCCTCCTCGGCCGGAGCGGCCATGATGCCGGCCGATAATATTCCGGTAACAGACCGCTAATATCATGGTAACGCAGCGGTAATACACTTCAAGCCACGCAACGCCCCATGCGCACCGGGTTTCTCCTGCTTGCACTCGCCCTGACCGTGACCGACTCTTCCGCCCAGTCGTCCCTCCGTGTGAGCGGCCTCCTCTATTCGGATTACGGGTACGTCGTAGCGACGCGTGACGGTTCGCGCGCCGGCGAAAACGGATTCGGCTATCGGCGGCTCTACCTCACGGTCGACCACCGGACGAGCGAACGGATTTCGGTTCGGGCACGCCTCGAGGCGAATGACAACGCGACCAACAGCGCCGGACGCCCGAGCCCGTTCGTCAAGGACCTGTTCGTCCGTTGGCACGACGCGTTCGGTGAGGGCCACGACGTGTATTTCGGCGTCACCGCTCCCCCGGGGTGGGAGACGTCGGAGCGATTCCTCGGATACCGCAGTCTCGAGGCGACGATCATGGATCGCCTGCGCATCGCGTCTTCCCGCGATTTCGGCGTGCGGGCGTCGGGCCCGCTCCTCGGGAAGGTCGTCCGCTACAACGTCATGTTCGCAAATAACAATTCGGTTAACCCGGACGGCGATCGATACAAGAGATTGTACGGTCAACTCGAATGGGTGCCGGCATCCGGCTGGACCGTCACGATGGGAGGCGATTACGCGCCGCAGGCCGGCTCGGAAACCGTGACGGCGAACGCGTTCGCCGGGTGGGAAACGGATTCCTTCCGGGCCGGAGTGGAGGCCTTCCTCAGCCCGGTACGTGAGGATGGTACGGGCTCGACCACGGATCGGTCGGGTGCGAGCATCTTCGCCGCCGCCAGGGTTTCTCACCGCGTGGAAGCGGTCGGCCGGTACGACAGCTACTCCATGGGCCCTGACGGTGCGCGCCGGTCGGGCTGGTATGGCCTGGCCGGTCTCTCCTTTCGTGCCGCCGACGGCCTGGCGGTGATTCCGAACGTAACCATCGACAAGAACCTCACGGCACCGGATCCGCTCGTCACCGCGCGCGTGACGGTCCATGCCGACTTCTGATCCCAAGCCGATTTCCGTTTCCACCGACACCCAACGCAAATGAAGAAGCCAGCCTACTCCCTCCTCGTCCTGTTCGTCCTCGTCGCGGGATGCGGGCGTCCGGGCGCGAACTCCGGCTCCCGGCAGGTCATCGAGAACAAGGGCTCAGACACCCTCGTGAACGTGGCCCAGGCCTGGGCCGAAGCCTACCAGACGGTCGAGCCGAACGTCGCGGTGGCCGTCACCGGCGGCGGTTCGGGCACCGGCATCGCGGCCCTGATCAACGGCACGGTCGACATCGCCAACTCCTCCCGCGAGATGTCGGAAGAGGAAAAGCAGAACGCGATCGCGAACAACCACACCCCGATCGAGCATATCGTGGGCTACGACGCGCTCGCCATCTACCTGCACAACGACAATCCGCTGCAGCAGATCACGCTCGAGCAACTGGCGGGCATTTACGGAGAAAACGGGACGATCGAGCGTTGGGAACAGCTCGGCGTGACCGTACCGGGCTGCGCCAGCGGCGAGATCATCCGGATCTCGCGGCAGAATAACTCGGGCACGTACGAATACTTCCGCGAAGCCGTGCTGCACGAGGAGGACTTCAAGCTGGGATCGCGCGACATGCACGGATCGAAGGACGTGGTCGACCTGGTCATGGATACGCCCTGCGCCATCGGCTACAGCGGTCTCGCGTACGCGACCGAACACGTGCACATGCCCTGCGTGGTTGACGCTGCCGGTACGTGCGTTACCCCTTCGGAGACTACGGCCATCGACCGCTCCTACCCCATCGCCCGCCCGCTCTTCATGTACTCGGACGGGGAGCCGCAGGGCCATGTGAAGGCCTATCTCGACTGGATCCTCAGCGACGAGGGCCAGTGCATCATCGCCGACAAGGGCTACGCCCCCTACCGGCCGGTCGAATGCGCGGTGGCGCAGTAGTCCGCACCCCCCTTTCCACGATTCCGTTGCGTAGGCGATGACCATTTACGAACAGCGGCTGGAGGCGGACCTCGACGCGCTCAGGGCGTCGGTCCTCGACCTGGCCCGGCGGGTTCGTTCGAACCTGTCGCAGGCGATTGCGGCGCTCACGTCCGGAGACGACGACCTCGCCTACCGGACGATCCTGGCCGACCATCCCGTCAACCGGGAAACCGAGCGCATCGAGGCAGACTGCCACCGGTTCATCGCACGGCACCTGCCGGCGGCCGGTCACCTGCGCTTCGTTTCGTCGGCCATGCGCATGGCCATCCTGCTGGAGCGGGTCGGCGACTACGCGACGACGATATGCCGGGAGAGCGTGCAGTTCCGCTCGGACATATCGGGCGTCTTCCGGGACAAGGTGTCCCGCATGGCCAATGACTCGGTCGCCATGTTTTCCCGCGCGATCGAGGCGTTCGAAAAGCGGGACGAGGCGTTGGCCCGCGCGACGATGCAGGAGGCCGACGGGGTCGACCGGGAGTTCGCCGACGCGTTCGGGGACCTGCTGGCGTCGGATGTCGGTTCGCTCGGCATGAAGGACGTGTTCGGCCGCCTGATCGTGATCATGCAGATCGAGCGTGTATCGGACCAGGCGAAGAACCTCTGCGAGGAGACGGTTTTCGCGCTCACCGGTCAGACCAAGCGGCGCAGACCCGTTCGCGTCCTGTTCGTCGACGAATCGGAGGCCGCATACGCGAGTCTGGCGGTGGCGATCGCGCGCCGGCAGCACCCGACCACGGGCGTCTACGGGTCGCTGGGCTCCTCCGGTGCGCCCGATGTGGGTGATGCGGTGCGCAGGTTCCTCGACGACCGGGGGTTGGGTGACCCCTCGGTCGAGTCTCCGACCTCGTCCCCGGTCGACTGGGCTTCCTGGGATGTCGTCGTCAGCCTGTCGGGACCTGTCGGTCGCATCGTGGGCGACATGCCGTTCCATACCGTGGGCCTGAGCTGGGAGGCCGGCGGGTCGATCGAGGACCGGTACCGTTTCCTCTCGAACGCCATCGCCGAGCTGATGGATACGCTCCGCGGTCCCGATCCGGCAACCTGACATGCGCGCATCCCTCTCGACGGACCGCATCGACCGGGCATGGATCGTGGACCGGATCGTCCAGGTCCTGATGTTCCTGGGCGGCATCTCGGCCGTCGTCTTCATCGTCGGCATCTTCGTGTTCATCACGCGCGAGGCGCTCCAGTTCGTCTTCTCGCGGTTCGACGTCGTGGAGTTCTTCACGTCGATCCGCTGGGCGCCGACCTCGACGAACAACGCGACCTACGGCGCGCTGGCCCTCATGGTGGGCACGGCGAGCGTGACGGGCGTCGCGATGCTCGTTGCGATTCCGTTCTCTCTCGGGGCGGCGGTCTACATCTCGGAGTTCGCGACCGGGCGGTCCCGGGAGACCCTTAAGGTGTTGGTCGAGCTGCTGGCCGCAATCCCTTCGGTCGTATGGGGGTTCATCGGCCTTACGATCGTCAACGGCCTGATCATCGACGTCTTCGACGTGCCTATCGGGCTCAACGTCCTGAACGCGGGCATCATCCTGGGCCTCATGGCGGCGCCGATCATGACGACGATCGCCGAGGACGCGCTCAAGGCCGTTCCCGACCGGTACCGGGAGGCCGCCGAGGCGATGGGCGCCACCCGGTGGCAGATGATCCGCCGTGTCGTGCTCCCGGCGGCGAAGAACGGGCTCGTATCGGCCGTGCTGCTGGGCGTCGGACGGGGATTCGGCGAGACCATGGCGGTGCTCATGGCATCGGGCCATTCGATCAACCTGCCTACCAGCCCGTTCGACTCGGTGCGTGCCCTGACGGCCACGATCGCGGCCGAACTCGGCGAGACCGCCGTGGGATCGGATCACTACGGCGCGCTCTTCACGCTGGGACTCTTTCTTTTCCTGATCACGTTCCTGATCAACCTGACGGCCGATGTCGTCGTACGCGGAATCCGCAATTCCTGACATGTTCGCCGCCACCGATCGAAACCGAACCAACGACCGGATCCAGCGTCGCTACCGGAACGTGTTCCTGGGCATGACGCTCCTGCTGGTCCTGCCGGTGCTCATCATCCTGGGCCTGCTCGTCGTGCGTGGAGGGCCGGTCCTGACGGCCGAGTTCCTGTTCGAGTTTCCGAAGAGCGGCATGACGGCGGGCGGCATCTTCCCGGCGTTTCTCGGCACGATCATCCTCGTGACGATGGGACTCGTCTTCTCGGTGCCCCTGGGCATCGCGGCCGCGATCTACCTGAGCGAGTACGCGCCCGACAACTGGCTGACCCGGTCGATCAACCTGGCCATCATCAACCTCGCCGGCGTTCCGTCGATCGTGCACGCGCTGTTCGGCGTCGGAGCTTTCGTGATCTTCTTCGGATTCGGCACGTCGATCCTCGCGGCCAGCCTGACGCTCGCCATCATGGCGCTGCCGGTCGTAATCGTCGCGACCCGGGAGTCGCTCCAGGCGGTCCCCCACGCGTTTCGGGAGGCGTGCTGGGCGATGGGCGCCACGCGCTGGCAGACCATCCGCCGCGTGGTGCTTCCGAATTCGGTCAGCGGCATTCTCACGGGCGTGATCCTGGAAGTGTCGCGGACCGCCGGCGAAACGGCACCGATCATGTTCACCGGCGCGGCCTTTTTCGTGCCGTTCCTGCCGCAGACGATCTTCGACAAGACGATGGCGCTCTCCCTGCACCTGTTCGTGATCTCCACGCAGGTGCCCGGGGTGCCCGAAGACTTCCCGTACGGGGTCGCCCTGCTGCTCATCATCATCGTGCTTTCGATGAACGCGCTGTCAATCGGGTTCCGGACGTGGCTGCGTGGCCGCAAGAAGTGGTGAGGCGATGAACGGATCGGAATCCATCCTCGACGTTCGCGACCTGTCGATCGCGTACGGCAGCAAGACGGTGCTGTCCGGCGTGACGCTCGACGTGCGCGAGAACGAGATCCTCGGCATCATCGGGCCGGCCGGGGCCGGGAAGACCTCGTTCCTCCAGGCGATCAACCGGATGGACGCCTTCAACGCGTCCATGAAGGTGACCGGCACGCTGAATTTCCTCGGACGGGACGTTCGGGCCTGGCGTAACGCCTACGCGCTTCGGCGTCAGATCGGCGTCGTATTTCCGCTTCCGGTCGGGCTTCCGCTCACCGTGTACGACAACGTGGCTTTCGCGCCGCGTCTCGCGGGAAAGCGGTCCCGGGCCGAACTCGACGAGATCGTGGAGCGCTGCCTGCGGCGCGCCGCCCTGTGGGACGAGGTCAAGGACCGGCTGGATTCGCTGGGCAGCCTGCTCTCGGGCGGTCAGCAGCAGCGGTTGACCATCGCGCGTGCGCTGTCGCAGGACCCGGTCCTGCTCATGCTGGACGAGTTCTCGATCGCGGTGGACCCCGTCACGACCATGCGCATCGAGGATGTGCTGAAGGAGCTGCGCCAGGAGATGACGATCATCCTCGTCACGAACCTGGTGCAGCAGGCGCGGCGTCTGGCCGACCGGACCGCCTTCTTCCTGGACGGGCGCATGGTGGAGCTGGGCTCCACCGAGAGCCTTTTCAACGGCGAAACGTTATTCCCCGAGACCCGTGACTACATCGAAGGACGATTCGGTTGATCCGCTGACCGACACGCAGGAGATCGCCGTCCGAACCGAGAAGCTGAGCCTGTGGTACGGGTCGTTCCAGGCCCTCTACGACGTCGATTTCGCCGTGCGCAGGGGCCTGATCACGTCGCTGATCGGACCGTCGGGCTGCGGAAAATCGACGCTGCTCCGGTGCGTCAACCGTATCAACGAGCGACTCGGGTACGTGCGCACCGAGGGAAAGGTGGAGGTACTCGACACCGATGTGTACGCGAGCGGGATCGAGCTGACCCAACTCCGGCGGCACGTGGGCATGGTGTTCCAGCGCCCCAACCCCCTGCCCCTCTCGATCCGCGAGAACATCCTCTTCGCGCACCAGCTGCACGAGCCGGGCAGCGAGGCGTTGCCGAAGGCCGATCGGGATGCCATCGTGGAGAAGGCGCTCCGGGAAGTGCTGCTGTGGGACACCGTCAAGGATCGCCTCGACCGGTCGGCCACCGGGCTGTCGCTCGAAGAGCAGCAGAAGCTGTGCATCGCGCGCCTGCTGCCCGTCAAGCCCAAGGTGATCCTGATGGACGAACCCTGCTCGGCGCTCGACCCCAAGGCCACGGCCGCGGTGGAGGATCTGATCTGGCAGCTGCGCGGGGAATACACGATCCTGCTCGTGACCCACAACATGGCGCAGGCGCGGCGCGCCAGCGACGAGTGCGCGTTCATGCTCATGGGCCGCATGGTCGAGCACGGGCCCACCGACCGTCTCTTCGTGACGCCCGAGGATACGCGGACGGCCGACTACATCGAGGGCAAGTACGGCTGAGGCCCGGCGTTCAGGCGGTCGGAAAGACGATCGTCTCGTCGTCGGAGAAGCGTCCCGCGAGAGCGTCCGCCACGTGCTGGACGACCTGCCGTACGGACTCTTCCTCCGACAGGTTGTGTACGATAGGCACCCCGTGGCGGTCGGCCTCGGACAGCAGGAAGGTCTGCAGCTGCCAGATCTCGTCGAGGTAGTCGAGGTACAGCTCGGCCCGACGCGACTTGATGAGCTGTCCGCGTCCGGTGAGCTGCTTCTTCAGGCGCTTCTTCTTGAGAGCCGCGAGTACGACCGAGACGACGATTCCCTCCCCGCGCTTCTCGAGGCGTTTCTGCAGCGCCGGGTGAATGTGCACCCCCTCCAGGATCAGGGAGACCTGCTCACGCGTCGCCCGCCGGAATACGCCTTCGACGGCGACGGCGACCTCGTCGGCCTGCATCAGGTACCCGTCGAGCATGTGCGGCTCGACGAGCACGTCCTCGGGTCCGAGCCACCTCGGCAGTACCCGGTACGCGCCGAACGACGACTCGTGCAGGCTGGGCATCAGCTTGACCGGGATCAGCAGCCGCATCACTTCCCGCAGCATGTCGGTCGACTGCGTGCGCACGATGCCCAGGCGGTGGGCCAGCATGGCGCTCAGCGTGCTCTTTCCGCACCCGGTCGTGCCGCCGACGAGCAGGATCAGCGGTTCTCCCGACCGGCTGAAGTCGACCCAACGCACGTATCGGCCCGACACTTCGGCCCCGAAACGCCGTCTCAGCGCACGGGCCGCGGCCTGTCCGATATCGGACGTGGTAACGGTGCGTTGACCTGCGGCCGACAGGGACGCCTCCACTTCCCCCGCGACGGCATACATCTCGTCGCGGGCGATGGCGCAGATCTCGAACGACTGCGCCAGGAGCCCGCGGGAGAACGGCGCCGTCTCCCCGTTCCGGCTGCGCACGTGGAACAGCACCCGCTCGTCGCGCGGAGTCAGGTAGCGTAGAACGGCGTCGGCGTGGCCCGTTTCGCGCAGGCGTTCGCCGACCACCTGGCGCAGTTCGTTCGAACGGATCTCGATGCGGTCCCCGAGCCGGTCGCGCACTTCCCCGGCGATGCGATACGCCTCGTGGAACGGGATGCCCGCGTCCTGGATCGACCTCGTCAGGATACCGCGCAGGTACGGAACGCGGCTGTCGTCGCGTTCGTCGATGACGATGAGGCGGGCAGACTTCGCGGCCAAGGCGATCGGGCGGATGGGAGGACGGGCGTCGTAGTTATAATACGCACGCCGCTTCCCGCCGATGCCCGCTCCCCCACCCTATTTCGACGCCGATCTGCTCGAGCGGCTGCTCGACGTACGGTCGCTGGTGGACGCCCTCTCGCGGGCGTTCGCACGCCCGCCGATCGCTCCGCCCCGGACTCCGGTCGCCCTGCCGACCGGCAGGGTCATTCTCATGCCCGCGTGGTACGAGGACGCCTGGTTCGGCCTGAAGCTCTCGACCGTGTTCCGTGGGAACGCCAGGGTCGGGCTTCCGACCGTCTCCGGAACGTACGTGCTGATCCGGGCAGTGGACGGTACGACGGCAGCCGTGATGGACGGTCGGATGCTCACCCTTCTGCGAACCGCAGCCGCGTCGGCGCTGGCGTCGCGCCACCTCTCGCGGGCCGATTCGGAGGTCATGGCGATGATCGGAACGGGCGAATTGGCCCAGTTTCTCGTCCGGGCCCACGCATCCGTGCGACCGGTTCGCGCGGTTCGCTGCTGGGGGCGTCGCCGTTCGGAGGCCGAGCGATTGGCCGACCGGCTTCGCCGCGAGGGGTTCGATGCCACCGCGTCGGATTCGGTGCGATCTGCCGTGGAGGCTGCCGACATCGTGAGCGTTGCGACGCTTTCCGAGGAGGCCCTGGTGGCGGGGCGGGATCTCGCGCCGGGTACCCACCTGGATCTCGTCGGCGCGTTCACGCCCACGATGCGCGAATGCGATGCCCTTGCGGTTTCGCAGGCCCGCGTCTTCGTCGATACGCGGCACGGCGCCCGGGAGGAGGCGGGCGACCTGATCCGGGCCGTGGCCGAGGGAGCCTTCGGGTGGGATGGAGTGGACGGGGATCTGCACGACCTCGTGACCGGCGGCGTGCACGGACGACGCACCCCGGATGAACACACGCTATTCAAGTCGGTCGGAACGGCCATCGAAGATCTTGCGGCTGCCGTCCTCGCCCTGGATCGGGTCGGAGGTCCCGCGGCATGAAACGCGTCGTCGTGGTGGGTGCGGGCATCATGGGGCTCTGTACGGCCTGGGGCCTGATACGCCGTGGGATGACGGTGACGGTACTCGACCAGGGGCCGATACCGAATCCGCTCGGTGCGTCGTTCGACCGCCACCGGTTGATTCGCTACCCGTACGGTCCCCTGGTCGGTTACCGTGCCCTGGTCGAGGAGGCGTATCCGGCCTGGTCCCGGCTGTTCGAGGACCTGGGAACGGACCTGTTGGTCGAAACGGGCACGCTCGTCGTCGGGCCTGCCTCAGCACCATGGATTTCGGCATCCATAGCCGATGCGGATGCGTCCGGACGACGTCTCGTCCCGATGTCCCGGCCGGAGGTCGAGGTCCTGGTACCCGGCTTGACCCTGCGGCCCGGAGAATCGGCGTGGCATCATCCGTCGGGGGGCGTTCTGCTCGCCGACCGGATCGTGACGGAACTTGCGTCGTGGTGTCGCTCCCACGGAGGAACGCTACTGGAAGAGCGGAAGGTCGCGGCCGTGGATGCGGCCACCGGCGAGGTCCGATCGTCCACGGGGGAAACATTCGCCGCGGACGGGGTGGTCATCGCCACCGGCGCCTGGACTCCTCCGCCGACCCCGCCCGAATCCCCGGTCCGGGCCTTCGTTCCGTCGCGCCAGGTGGTGCGCCTGGTCGACGTCGAGCCCTCGTCGTCGACGATTCCCATGGTCCTGGGACTGGACGATGCCGACGGTTTCTACCTGGTTCCGCCCGTGGCCGGTACCCCGCTGAAGGTCGGGACGCATCGGTTCTCTCTCAGGGGCCACCCCGACGACGGGAGAACGCCGCACGCGGACGAATCGGAGACGCTGAGGCGCCTCGTCGAGGACCGGATGCCGCGGCTGAGCCCCCTCGCGTTCGAGGACAGGGTCTGCCATTATGCCGTAACCGACGACGAGAGGTTCCGTCTCGATCACCGCGGCCGAACGTGGCGGATCAGCGGGTTTTCCGGCCACGGATTCAAGTTCGGGGCGTGGGTCGGCGACGCGCTTGCCGGCGTGGTCTCGGGCGAAAGCGATATCGAACCGTTCGTACGCGCGTTCACCGGCCATGGCTTCTGACGCCGTGGGCGGAATGCGCGACCTCAGCGGAGGTAGTAGCGCGGTTCGTCGCTCGCCACGACGGCCGCAATCTCGAGGTGCGGGATCATCGGGGACGCCTTGACCTTTCCCATGAGCACTTCCTCGACCTGGAACAGGCCCGTGCGGTCCTCCATGTGCACGGCGATTCGGACGGGCTTCAGGTCCCCGGCGGTGATGTCGACCCGGGTGATCGATCCTGCCGAAAATCGATGCATGTCACCCACGGCCGGTTGGAGTTCCATCTGGAGCGGAATCCGCGAGCGTCCGCGGGTGAGATCGGTTCCGTCGGCCACGAGGACCACACCGGCCTCGATCGAATGGATCCGCGCGTGGGCCATGTGCCCCACGATGACCTCGTGGGCGAGCGCACGAAGCACCACCCTGCGGTCCGGCTCGGCGACGAAATCCGCCAGATAACGCTTGATGATCTCGTCGGCAAGGACGATGGAATGCCATTCGTGATCGTCTCGCGTGACGGCCATGCCGGCATCGTGCAGGAAACAGCCAAGCGCCACGGCGATCCTCGAATCGTCGTAGGTACCGATTTCCTCGGCCTCGAGGGAGGTTTCCACCCCCGCCTCATGCAGGAGGCGGAGGATCTTCAGCGCATTGTAGGTCGTGATGCGCGCGTGCACCGGCCCGTGGTCGTTGTAGCCCAGTCGGCGCACGGACACGGCGTTGGCGTAGGAGTGCAGGAGATTGATCTCGGGGTCGGCAAGCAGCCGTTCCAGGAGGGAACGCAGCACGCCGTCGCTGCGGGAGAGCAGGACCGATTCGAGCTGGCTTTCCTTTGCGGTCCTGTCCCGCCAGTCGGGGTATTTGCGGGTCGACATGGTCGTTCGGGTTGTATGACCCCCAACAAAAAAGGGGCGGCCTGGTTCGGCCGCCCCTCTTTCGCGTTCACCGGAACAGGGCCTAGGCCTCTGCCGCTTCGTCGCCGGCGTCGTCGGCCGACTTCTTGCGGGATGCCCGCTTCGCCTTCGGCTTTTCCTCGTCGTCGACGGCCTCGGCCACGTCGGCCGCCGCTTCGGATTCGGAAACTTCCATCTGGCGCTTCAGGTCGGCGAGACCGGAGAGCTCACCCAGCGTCGTGGGGCCGGACGCGGCCGCCGTCTGCTTGTAGCGCTCGATCTCGCGGGCCTCGGTCTCCTCGGCCTGCCGCTTCTCGCGGAACTCGGCCTGGCGGGCCTCGGTCTCCGCGGCACGGAGCACGGCCGTCTCGGAGACCGTGATCTCCTTGTTGTTGCCGTCGAACCGGATGACGCGGAGACTGGCCAGGGTGTCGCCCTCTCGATACGCCGAACCGAAATTCGCGGCGTTCTTGAGTTCACCCTGCGGGATGAAGGCCTCGACCTCGAGCGGGAGTTCGACGACGAGCCCACGGTCCTCGACGCGGACGACCTTGCCCTCGGTATCCGTGCCCTCTGCGTACATCTGGGCGAACTGGTTCCAGGGGTTCGTATCGACCTGCTTGTGGCCGAGGGAGATCCGGCGCTCCGACGAGTCGATGTTGAGGACGACCACGTCGAGCTCCTGGCCCTTGCGGACCATCTCGGAGGGGTGACGGATCTTCTTCGTCCACGACAGGTCGCTGATGTGCACCAGGCCGTCGATTCCAGGCTCGATCTCGACGAACACACCGAAATTGGTGATGTTGCGGACCTTGCCCCGCATGACCGTTCCCGGGGGATACCGGTCGGCGATGTTCTGCCAGGGATCGGGCTCGAGCTGCTTCATGCCGAGCGAGATCTTCTTGCCGTCGTGGTCGATGTTCAGGACCTTGACGCTGACCACCTGCCCGAGGGCGACGATCTGGCTGGGGTGACGCACGTGCTCGGTCCAGCTCATCTCGGAGATGTGCACGAGACCCTCGATGCCCTTTTCGAGCTCGACGAACGCGCCGTAATCCGTGATGGAGACGACCTTGCCCTCGACGACCGAATTGATCGCGAGCCGCTCCTCGATGTTCTCCCACGGATGGGACTGGAGCTGCTTCAGGCCCAGCGAGATACGCTGGCGGTCCTTGTCGTAGTCGAGAACGACGACGTTGAGCTTCTCGTCGAGCGAGACCAGCTCCGACGGGTGCGTCACGCGGCCCCACGAGAGGTCCGTGATGTGCAGCAGGCCGTCGACGCCGCCGAGATCGATGAAGACACCGAAGTCGGTGATGTTCTTGACCGTTCCCTCGAGGATCTGTCCGGGCTCCATCGTGGCGAGAATGGTCTCGCGCTGCTTCTGGAGGTCCTTCTCGATGAGGGCCTTGTGCGACACGACGATGTTCTCGTTCGTCGGGTTCAGCTTGACGATCTTGAACTCCATGCGCTTGTCCAGGTACGCGTCGAAGTCGCGCACGGGGCGCACGTCGATCTGCGAACCCGGCAGGAACGCCTCGAGACCGTCGAACAGCTGCACGATCATGCCGCCCTTGATCCGGCGGATGATGGTACCCTCGAGGACCGTCTCGCGCTCGAAGGCCTCCTCGATCCGGCGCCAGCGGCGCACGGTGTCGGCCTTCGTCTTGGACAGGACCAGCTGGCCCTGATAGTCTTCCATGCGCTCCAGGAAGACCTCGACCTCGTCACCGGCCTTGAGTTCGTCGCCGAACTCATTCCGCGAAACGATTCCGTCGCTCTTGAAGCCGATGTCGATGACGACATCCTTCTCGCCGATGGAGACGACCTTGCCGGTCACGATCTGCTGCTCGGTCACGTTCGAGAGCGTACCCTCGACCATGTTCCGCAGCATGTCGTAATCGGTGCCGGAAAGGCCGAAGCCGTCCGGGCGCTCCTTCAGGTCCTCGAGACGCAGGACTTCGCCCACGATCTCGCCCTTGTAACCGAAAATGGTCGACGGCTCGGGACGCGCGGGCGCGGCCTTGGCCTTCACCGGCTCCGGTGCCGGGGCCTCGACGGCCTCGTCGGGAGCTTCCTCGGCGGCAGCCACGGGGGCCTCGAAGGGGGCTTCGTGGGTTTCCTCGACTTCGGCCACCGGGGTATCGGCGGGAGCGTCCGTGGCAGCCTCTTCCTCGGCTGCCGGGGCCTCGTCGGCCTCGACGGAAGCCTCGGGGGTTGCCTCGGCCTCTGCTGCCGGCTCTTCGGCAGCGGCTTCGGCGGTAACCTCAACCCCGGCGGGCGCCGGGGTATCGTCGGCCGGGGTCTCCTCGACCTGGGCCGCGCCGGATTCGTGCGTCGCCTCCTCGGCGAGCTCTTCCGGCTTCTGCTGATCTTCAGCCATGCTGTTGGTGCGCGGAGGGCCGGACTGCGCCGAGCGCATCGGGGAGAGGTCCGGTCCCGCGCTGGAGGTTGTGTGGTCGAAATCCGCCCCGGACCTCCCCGGGTCCCGGACGGAACGTCTGGCGGTGCCGGGCCGGTCCGAAGACACGGTCTGGCACAGACTTTCTCGTAACGCCGACCGAATTCCGGCGTTCCCGCGCGGGCGCATGAACCCTGCCGGCGGCGGGGTGGCCGTCAGGAGGCGCGCCGGCGCGCGAGATCGACGATGTGCTCCACCTGTTCCTCGAACGAAAGCGAGGTGGTATCCAGGAGGACGGCGTCGTCGGCCGGGCGCAGCGGAGCGACCGCCCGATCCGAATCCCGACGGTCCCGTTCGCGCATCTCGCTCGCGATGGCGTCGGTGTCGGAAGACTCCCCGCGCTCGGCGTACTCGGCGGCCCGGCGGCGGGCACGTTCCGACGGATCGGCGGTGAGGAAGATCTTGAGTTCCGCACCCGGGAAGACGACCGTGCCGATGTCCCTGCCCTCCATGACCACGCCCGAGCCCCGCATCGTCTGCGCGGCGGCGATGCGTCTCTGCTCCTCCACTAGGAAGGCGCGCACCGACGCGAGGGCGCTGACCCGGCTGGCGGCCTCGGAGACCTCGGGGCTGCGCAACGACCCGGTTACGTCCTCTTCCCCGAGGAACACGTGTTGGCCGTCGTCGGCCGTCCGGACGGACAAGCGAAGCGACGACAGAACCGGCGCCGCGCCCGCGTCGTCGAACGGGGTGCCCGACCGGAGGAAAGAGAGGGCTACGGCGCGGTACATCGCACCCGTGTCCAGGTACAGGAACCCGAGCGCGGTCGCCACGCGGCGGGCGGTTGTACTTTTGCCGGCCCCGGCGGGGCCGTCGATTGCTACGATCACGATTCGATGCATGAAGGAACGTCCTGAAGATACTGGACCCGGCGGCCCCGGCCGATACGCCGCGTCCGCCCCGAGAAAACTCGACCGGGACGAACTCGGCCGCCCGGATCCGGGGTCGCTCGCAGGCATGGACCGGTTTCCGGTCAGCGTGCTCGTCGAAAACGTGCGCTCGGCGCAGAACGTCGGATCCATCCTGCGCACGGCGGACGCCCTTCGGATACGACATGTCTACCTGGTCGGCTATTCGCCGCCGGCAGACCATCGCCTCGTGCACAAGACGGCGCTCGGCGCACAGGACACGGTTCCGTGGAGCCACCATGCGACGCTGGCCGACGCGCTCGCTGCCGTACGCAGGGAAGGCTCGACGCTGGTGGCGCTGGAACAGACCGACCGACCGACCCCGATGGACGCGTTCGCGATCGGAGATTTTCCGTGTTGCCTCGTCGTGGGAAACGAGGTCGAGGGCGTAAGCCCCGAGGCGCTCGGCGCCTGCGAGCGGGCGATCGAGGTCGAACAGTTCGGCATGAAGCATTCGCTGAACGTTTCGGTGGCGTTCGGCGTCGCCGCCTACGATCTTGTGCGCCGTTGGCGTCATCTTTCCACGGACCCCCGCGGGTCCCGCCCCGACTGAATACCGCCGCCGGAATGTCCCACCCGACCGACTTCTTCCGCGCACCGACCGAGTCCGAGTGGCTCGGGCGCATCGCGGCCGACGATCCGGAGGCCGACGTCGATCGGCTGGTCCGGTTCACTTCCCCCGAAGGATGGAGCGTTCGCGCATTCTACCGGCAGGGCGAGGTGGAGATGGGTGCCTCTCCGGCCGTGCGTCCGGCGGGCAGGCCGTGGGAAATCCGGGTCGCAGGCCCAGCGGGGCACGTGCCCGGCGCCGAGCCTGACACGATCCGCGTCTTCGCGGTGGGTCCGGAACGACCCGTCGGCCCCCTGCTCGACTCGCTGGGTTCCGAACCCGTGCGCCTCGTGCCGACGGACGTTTCGTCGGCGCGGGACGCGGTGGAACGGGCCGACCCACGGGTCCTGTCGATCGAGTTCGACGCGGCGGTGCGCAGCCGCGACGAAGCCGGGGGCTGGCTGGACGCCGCGGCGGCCGTCCGTTTCGCCGCGGACGGAACGGCCGCGGCGATTCATGGGCCGGCCACGGCCGTCGCCTGTGTACTGCGTTCGCTGGATCGCTGGTTTGATGCCGGTCGGGTGTCGGGCGTCGGACCGGGCCGCGTGGCCGACCGACTGCTCGTGCGCATGCCGGCCTTCGACGCCTTCTTCGTGACCGTGGCGGGTTTGCGGGCGGCCCGTGAGGCGGTGGACCGGCTGGCGGAAGCGTGGGGTGTCGAGGCAGGCTCCCGCATCCCGCTGCATGCCGTGGCCGGCCCCTTCCCTCCGGCGTCCGGCGACGACGGCCTCGTACGCGCGGCCATTGCGCTGGCGGCGTGCGCCTGCGGAGGGGGCGACGGCATAGAACTCGTTCCGCCCGCAGCGGATACGGGCCGCACGGTAACGCGCTACACGAACCTGCATCGTCTGCTGATGCACGAGGGTCGACTGCACGAGGCCGACGATCCGGCGGGCGGCGCGTGGTACCTCGAGGAGCTGACGCGCACGATCGGAGAGACCGCATGGGCGGCCCTCCGTACGGTGCGGGAGCGGGAGCACGCCGGTACCGCCGACATCGCCACCGTGGTTCGGGCCATCGCCGGAGGATCTTCCGATGCGTGAGCGTCCCGACCTGTCGGCCGTTCCCTTCCGCCCGGCGGGCACCGCTCCGTCGCGGACGCACGGACCTGCCGCCGCCTCGCTCCTGGACTGGGGCGCCGGGTTTCCTCCGTTCCTCCGAGGACCGTACGCCTCGATGTATCTCGTCCGACCGTGGACGGTGCGGCAGTACGCCGGGTTCTCGACCGCGGAAGCCTCCAACGCGTTCTACCGCCGGAACCTCGCCGCCGGTCAGAAGGGGCTTTCCGTGGCGTTCGACCTGGCGACGCACCGGGGGTACGACTCTGACCATGAGCGGGTGCGCGGCGACGTCGGGAAGGCGGGGGTCGCCATCGATTCCGTGGAGGACATGAAAGTCCTCTTCGACGGCATCCCGCTCGACCGGATGTCCGTTTCCATGACGATGAACGGGGCCGTGCTGCCCGTGATGGCCTTCTACGTCGTCGCCGCCGAGGAGCAGGGCGTGTCCCCCACGCGCCTTACGGGAACCCTTCAGAACGACATCCTGAAGGAGTTCATGGTGCGGAACACGTACATCTATCCGCCCGGACCGTCCATGCGCATCGTGGGCGACATCATCGCGTGGACCGCCCGCAACAGCCCCCGGTTCAACCCGATCTCGGTGAGCGGGTACCACATGCACGAAGCGGGCGCGCCGGCCGGGATCGAACTGGCGTATACGCTGGCCGACGGGATCGAATACGTACGCACCGGCCTCGCGGCCGGTCTCCGGCTGGACGATTTCGCGCCCCGCATCTCCTTCTTCTTCGGGATCGGCATGGATTTCTTCACGGAGATCGCCAAGCTCCGTGCCGCACGGCTGCTCTGGGCCGAGCAGGTCTCGGCGTTTGCGCCCTCGGACCCCCGCTCGATGGCCCTGCGCACGCACTGCCAGACCTCCGGATGGAGCCTGACCGCGCAGGCGCCCTTCAACAATGTCGGACGCACGACGCTCGAGGCGCTCGCCGCCGCGCTGGGGCATACCCAGTCGCTGCACACCAACGCGCTCGACGAGGCCCTCGCGCTGCCGACCGATTTTTCCGCCGCCATTGCGCGCGACACCCAACTCGTGCTGCAGCGCGAGACGGAGATCACCCGGGCGATCGATCCGTGGGGCGGCTCGTACCATGTCGAGGCGATGACGGCCCGGCTTGCCGACGACGCCCGGGTCCTCATCCGGGAAGTGGAGCAGGCCGGCGGCATGACGAAGGCCATCGAACGCGGGCTTCCGAAACGTCGCATCGAAGAGGCTGCGGCGCGCCGGCAGGCGCGGATCGACGCCGGGTTGGACGTCATCGTCGGCGTGAACCGTTTCCGGTCGGACGGCGATGCGTCCGTGGACCTGCTCGAAGTCGACAACCGGGCGGTTCGGGCGCGCCAGGTCGAGCGGCTGGAGCGACTGCGTGCCGGTCGGGATGACGGGGCGGTCGCCCGAAGCCTGGATGCGCTGCGCGTGGCGGCGCGTTCCGGTCACGGGAACCTGCTTGACCGGTCCATCGAGGCCGCCCGGTGCCGCGCGACGCTGGGAGAGATCTCGTCGGCGCTCGAGGAGGTCTACGGTCGGCATGCGGCCGACAGTGCCACCGTATCCGGAGTCTACGCAAGGGAAATGGGCGATCAACCGGGCTTCCTGGCCACGCGCGAGCTGGCCGAGGCGTTCCTCAGGCGGATGGGCCGCCGTCCGCGCATCCTCGTGGTGAAGTTGGGGCAGGACGGGCACGATCGCGGCGCCCGCGTCGTCGCGACCGCCTTCGCCGATCTCGGCTTCGACGTCGACGTCGGTCCGCTATTCCAGCTTCCGTCCGAAGCGGCCCGGCAGGCGGCCGAGAACGACGTGCATTTCGTCGGCGTATCGAGTCTCGCCGGAGGGCACATGACGCTCGTGCCGGAACTGGTCGACGCGCTGGCGGCCATCGGGCGGCCGGACATCCGCGTGGTCGCGGGCGGGGTCATCCCTCCGGCCGACTACGAGGCGCTCTACGCCGTGGGCGTGGCCGCCGTGTTCGGACCGGGCACCGTGATTCCCGAGGCCGCCGGACGACTCCTGCGCCTGCTGATGGGGGCGGGAGCGCCATGACGGACGACCCGCGTCGACCGCTGGAGGGCCTTTCCATGCGCCCCTCCCGTTCGGCGCCCCCGGACGTCAATCCGCACCTGCGCCCGGTCGAGGCGTCGACTCCCGATCCCGCCGCGCTGTTCGACGCCATGGTCGCCGGCGACCGCGTGGCCCTCGGGCGCGCCTTGACGCTCGTGGAAAACCGGGGTCCCTCCCACCGGGATGCTGCCCTCGCGCTGCTGGACCGGTGTTCGGAACGCGTACGGACCCTGCCGCCGACCCGACGGATCGGAATTTCGGGGTCGCCCGGCGTGGGAAAGAGCACGTTCATCGACGGGTTCGGAGTGCGGCTGGTCGATGAGGGGCGGCGCGTGGCCGTGCTGGCGGTGGATCCGAGCTCCGACCGGACCGGAGGATCGATCCTGGGAGACAAGACCCGCATGGCCGGCCTCGTCGCCCGGGAGGCCGCGTTCATCCGGCCGTCCCCTTCGGCCGGGGCGCTGGGTGGAGTGGCCCGACGGACCCGGGCCGCCATGCTCTGCTGCGAGGCGGCCGGGTATGACCACGTCCTCGTGGAAACCGTGGGCGTCGGCCAGTCGGAGACGGCCGTCCGCCGGATGGTGGACACGTTCGTTCTGCTGGCTCAGGCGGGTTCCGGCGACGAACTGCAGGGGATCAAACGCGGCATCGTGGAGGTCGCCGACCTGATCGTCGTCACGAAGGCCGACGGGGAGCTGCGGCACGCCGCCGAGTCGGCGTCTTCGGCGCTGCGCGCCGCGCTGTCGCTGTGGCCCCCGGACGAGAGCGGTTGGCGGGCGCCCGTACTTACCGTCTCGGCCCTGGACTCCCTCGGATGGCAAGGGTTCGAGGAGGCGATGGCGCGCCATGCGGCCCACCTTGCGGCCGAGGGCCGGTTCGACCGGAACCGCACCGAACAGGCGCTTTCCTGGATGCGGGAAGAGCTGGACGGGTACGTGGCCGATCGGATCGAAGCCGACGGAGCGCTCGCCCGGAGGAGGCATTCCCTCGAAGCGGATGTCCGTTCGGGAAGCCTTGCCCCGCATCGCGCGGCGGCGACGCTGGCGGACGGTCTCTGGACCTGAGACGTCCGCTCAGCCGGGTGCCGGGATGGAACGGGCCGCGGTCCTGAGCCGCGCGACGCACCGCTGACGTCCGAGCAGTGCCAGCATTTCGAACAGACCGGGACCGACGATCCGACCGGATACGGCGAGGCGCACCGGGTGGATGAGCCGCCCGGCTCCCACGCCCCGTGACTCGGCCAGCTCGCGCAGGCGGGCCTCCAGCGACTCCGCGTCGAACGGATCGCAGGCCTCGATCGCGTCGGCGTACGCGGACACGAGTTCGGCGCTGTCTTCCTTCCACCGCTTCTCGATTCCCTCCCGCTCGTATTCCGCGGGGTCTTCGAAAAAGAAGCGCCATTCTCCGGCCAGGTCCTTCGCGTGAAGCAGCCGTTCGCGCATCAGGTCGGCGACGGCAACGACGTACGAGGGCTCGGATTCGAGACCCGACGCGTCCAGCCAGGGACGCGCTCGTCGGCCGAGTTCGGAGGCGGGCATCGCCTTGAGGTGCTGCTGGTTGAACCAGGCCAGCTTGTCCATGTCGAACTGCACGCCGGACGAGCCGACCCGATCGAGCGAAAAGGCCTGCACGAGCGAATCGGTATCGAACAGTTCCCGGTCGTCGCCCGGGTTCCAGCCGAGAAACGCGAGGTAGTTCACGAGCGCTTCGGGTTCGTATCCGACCTTGCGGTAGTCCTTCACCATGACCGGGATGCCCAGCCGGTCTGCGCTCCGCTTCGAGAGCTTTCCGCCCGAAGGGCTCATGATGAGCGGAAGGTGCGCCATGCGGGGCGGCCGCCAGCCGAAGGCGTCGTACAGGAGCATGTGCTTCGGGGTGGAAGGCAGCCACTCTTCCCCGCGGATCACGTGCGTGATGCCCATTTCGTGGTCGTCCACGACGTTCGCGAGGTGGTAGGTCGGCATTCCGTCGGACTTGACCAGCACCTGGTCGTCGATGGTGTCGCCCGAGAAGGTCACGGTGCCGCGGATGAGGTCCTCGAACGTCACCGTCTTCGAGGGATCCACCCGCAGGCGGATCACCCACGGCTCCCCGGAATGCAGCAGGGCCTTCCATTCGGTCTCGGGGAGCGCCAGGCTGTTGCGCAGCCCTCCCCGGGTCGAGGCGTCGTAGCGGGTTGCCGCGTCGTCCCCACGCAGGGCTTCGAGGGCTTCCGGCGTGTCGAACGCGTAATAGGCGTGGCCCGAAGCCACCAGCGCAAGCGCACGATCGAGGTACATGGCCTGGCGCTCGGACTGCCGGTACGGACTGCACGGCCCCCCGCGATCGGGTCCCTCGTCGGGGAGGAGACCCGCCCACGACAAGCACTCGAGGATGTCGGCCTCGGCGTCCTCGACGAACCGTGTGCGGTCGGTGTCCTCGATGCGCAGCACGAATCGCCCCCCGTAGCGCCGGGCGAAGAGGTAGTTGTACAGCGCGGTGCGCAGGCCACCGACGTGCAGGTATCCCGTGGGGCTCGGGGCAAATCGGACTCGGACAGGGGTCTCGACGGGAGCGGGGGTCATCGTGAAGGGTCGAAAAGGCGGAAAATCGGAACCATCACCGGGCGAACGCGTCTGTCGGGCGCCTTGATCGAGCCCGTCAACCGGCTTGACGGCACGGGGTTCGACACTCCGGAGCATTTCGTCCACCGCTTCCTGCATTTCTCCGTGAATACTACGCTCAAGATCTTCCTGCCCGTCCTGCTCCTCGCCGCGGTCGGCTGTTCGGCGACCGGACCGGCCGGCACCGCCCCCGGGTCGTCGGACCGCGGGCCGGTCGTGGCCACGGTCGGCGGCCGGGCCATCACGCTCGCCGAATTCGAGCGGCAGTACCTTCGGACCACGGCCGATTCGGCCACGGCGGCGCGGGATTCCGTCGGCGCCTACCGCGATTTCCTCGATCGGTATGTCGATTTCCGACTCAAGGTACTCGAGGCCGAAGCCGCCGGTTACGGAGACCGGGCCGACCTGGCGGCGGAGCTGCGCCAGTACCGGACCCAACTCGCCCGACCCTACCTCATCGAACGCGAGGTCGTCGAGCCCCTGGTTCGCCAGCTCTACGAGCGCAGGAAGGAGATGGTGGACGCAAGCCACATCCTCCTCCGCCTGATGCCGGAAGCGGCTCCCGGTGATACGCTGCGCGCCTGGACACGGCTGCGCGCCATCGCGGACTCGATACTGGCCGGCGCCGACTTCACCGAGCTCGCCACGCGTCACTCGGAGGACCCGTCGGCGCAGGCGCCCGCCGGGCAGGTCGGCTCGGGGGGCAGGCTCGGGTTCTTCAGTGCCGGCCGCATGGTCCCGGAGTTCGAGGACGCGATGTACTCGACACCCGTCGGCGAACTGTCGGGCATCGTTCGCACCCAGTTCGGCTACCACGTGCTCAAGGTGAACGCGCGACGTCCCACCGTGCCGGATCTCCGGATCTCGCATATCATGGCGCAGTCCGCGTCTCCCAGCCCCGCCGACACGCTGGCGGCATGGGAACGCATGGTGGCAGCCCAGAACCGCCTGGCCGACGGTACCCCGTTCGAGGCCGTGGCCCGGGACCTTTCGGATGATCCGCAGAGCGCGGGTCGGGGCGGCGACCTGGACTTCGTCGCCTACGACGGCTGGTTGCCCGTGGAGATGCGGGACGCGGTGTTCGCCGTCGACAGCGTCGGTGCCGTCGTGGGACCCATCCGCACGCGTTTCGGCTGGCACCTGATGAAGATCACGGGGCGCCGGGAGATGCCGTCCTTCGACGAAGCCTACCCCGAACTCCAGGCCGAGATCGCCCGAACTCCGCGCAGCCAGGCCGCCGAGAAGGCCTACGCGCGCCGCCTGATGCGTACCCGGGGCTACTCGGTGGATTCGACGTTGGTCGGTCAGCTGTTCGGAACCCGGGGAGCCGACTCGCTGATGAGCGATCTCGCCGGCGGCACGGTTCCGACCGACCTGGCGGCCCGCCGGTTCGTGACTCTGGGCGACTCCTCGTATACGCTGGGCCGCTTCGCGGGCTTCGTCGCCGAACGGAGCGGCGCATTCGGCAGCGACGCTCCGGCGTTCCAGCGCGCCGTGGACGCCTTCCTCGAGGATCGGGCGCTCGCGTACGAGGTCGACGCACTCGAGTCGCGGGACGCCGACTTCGCGCAGACGATGCGCGAATTCCGCGAGGGATTGATGCTCTTCCGCCTGATGGAGGATTCGGTCTGGACGGCCGCCACCCTCGATACCACGGGGCTGCGTTCCTGGTACGAGACGCATGCCGACGAGTACCGTTTCGGGGAGCGCATCCGTGTGGTCGGGTTCTACGCGCCCCATGACTCGCTGCTGCAGTCGGTGGTCGCGGACCTCGGTGCGGGCCGCGCCCTCCCGGAGCTCGTCGCCGCCATCGGTTCCGATGACGGATCGTCCGTTCGCGTCGACACGACCCGCCTCGAAGGGCCGTCGGACTCGGTATTCGACCGGGCGCTGTCGCTGGAGCCCGGCGGACACACGGGGGTATTGTCGTTCGGCGGCGGGCGGGTCGTGCTCGTGCACGACGGTACGGAGCCTCCCCGCGCCAAGACGTTCGCGGAAGCGCGGGCGGAAGTGGCCAACGCGTGGCAGGCCCGGCTGGAAGAACGACTGCTTGACCGTCTTCGCGCCAAGTACGGAGTGCGCGTCGAGCCGGACGTGCTCGCGCGGGCTTTCGAGGAGCTGAGAGCCGCCACCCGCTGAGCTGCCGACCGTGCACCGAATCCCGTCCGGCTCCCTGGCAACCCTGCTGTCGGCAACCCTGCTGCTGACGGGCGCCTGTCGCAAGGCGCCGCTGGAGACCGATGCGGTCGCGCGGGTCGGCAACGTGTCGCTCACGCTCAAGGAGGTCGGTGAGGCGGTACGGTTCGCCGGCTCCCCTGCCGATTCGGCGGAACTGGCGTCACGGTACGTGGAGCAGTGGATCACGGACCGCCTGCTGGAGCGCGAGGCCGAGCGACGCGGCCTCCGGGACGATGCGGCCGTGCAGCGAAGGCTGGGGGAGGCCGAGCGCTCGATCCTGGTGTCGGCGCTGCTCGACGAGGTGTTCAGCGAGGATCCGGACGCCCTGGACGGGAATGCGATCAGGGCGTATTTCGAATCGCGTCGCGAATCGTTCCGGCTGCTCGAGCCCTACGTGCGCGTTCGTCATCTCGCCTTTCCTGGCGCCGAAGAGGCCCGGGACGCGCAGCGACTGCTCGCGACGCTCGATACCACCGACGCGGTGAGGTGGCGCACGCTCCGCAGCCGCTCGTCCCTCTCCGATTCGACGACTGCGGCCTACCAGGACCGATTCGTGCCTCTTTCGACGCTGTTTCCCTCGCTTCCCGCCGTGCATGCCGCCGTGCGCGGTCTCGCCCCCGGCCGTACCACGGGCGTGATCGGGGACGGAGGTGCATGGCACGTGGTCCAGTTGGTGGGCCGGGCGGAACCGGGTTCCGAGCCCCTGCTGGCGTGGGTCGAGGACCAGGTGCGTGAACGCGCCGGGATCGAAGCGAGGAAACAGATGGTTACCCGCCTTGTTCAAACGCTCCGGAACGAAGCGCTGGCCGGGCGGGTCCTCGACATGCGCTGATGCGCGATCCCGGGGCCCGGCCACGCTAAACGCTGCGGGTTTCCCGTTCATTCCCCATACCGCACCCGCAGCCGCTTCGCATGACCTCCGCTCTCCGCGTTCTCGCCGTCCTGGGTATCCTCGGCATCGCCGGTCCGGTCCGGGCCCAGGAAAAGGTCCTGGACGAAATCGCCGCCGTCGTCGGCGACCAGATCATTCTCCGGTCCGAGGTCGACGGTATCGTGGTCGGCCTCGTGCGCCAGCAGAACATCGCGTACACACCCGACCTGTGGCGGTCGGCCCTGGACCAGATGATCGACGAGAAGGTGCTGGTCATCCACGCCGAGCGGGATACCACGATCGAGGTCAGCGACGAAACCGTGGACCAGCAGCTCGAGGCGCGCATCCAGCAGCTTTCGGCGCAGTTCGGCGGACTCGCCCGGCTCGAGGAGGCCTACGGAAAGTCTGCCGTCGAGATCAAGGCGGAGTTCAGGGAAGACTTCCGCAACCAGCTCCTGGCCGACGAGATCCGGCGCCGCAAGCTGCGCACGATCAAGGTGACGCCCACCGAGGTGTCCGAGTGGTTCCGGCAGTTTCCGACCGATTCGCTGCCGACGCTGCCCGAGAAGGTCCGGGTCGCCCACATCGTCAGGTACCCGGAGATCACGGAAGCCTCGCGGCGTGATGCGCGCGACATCCTCACGGCGATCCGCGATTCGGTGACGACGGGACGTTCCACGTTCGAGGCCATGGCCGAGGTCTTTACCGAGGATCCCGGCTCGATGGAGACCGGCGGCCGGTACGAGAACATGTCGCTGAAGGAACTCGTGCCGGAGTTCGCGGCCGTGGCGTCGCGAATGGCGATCGGCGAGATCTCGCCCGTGTTCGAGACCCCGTTCGGGCTGCACATCCTCCGCGTCAACGCGCGTCGCGGGGACATGCTCGACTACAACCATATCCTCATCCGGTTCGACGAACGCAAGGCGGACCCGGCGCCCGCGATGGCGCTCCTTTCGGCGCTGCGCGATTCCGTGGTGGCCGGACAGGCGACGTTCGAGGCGCTCGCCCGGAGGCACTCGGCCGACGACCAGTCCAAGCTGCGCGGCGGACGGGTCGTGGATCCGCAGTCGGGGTCGCGCGACCTGTTCCTGGAGGCCCTCGGTCCGCAGTGGCAGGATACCCTTCGGGACATGGAGCCCGGTTCGGTGTCCGAACCCGCGGCCGTCGCTCTCCAGAACGGCCGTACCGCGTACCACGTCGTCTTGCTCCAGGAGCGTATTCCGGCGCATCGCGTGAGTATCGAAACCGATTACGCGCTCGTCGAGCAGTATGCCCAGCGGGCGAAGGAGGAACGGGTGCTCGCGGAATGGTTCGCCACCCTGCGCGAGGACGTGTACGTGGACGTACGCACGACGGACCGATAGACCTGCCCGCTTCCATGGCTTCCGTGAACGACAACCCGGACGCGCTCGGCGCGCTCCAAGGCGGATTCGACCGGCTTCGCAGCGAAATCGCGCGGGTCATCGTCGGCCAGGATGAGATAGTCCGCCACCTCTTCGTAAGCCTGGTCTGCCGGGGGCACGTGCTCCTCGTCGGAGTTCCGGGACTCGCGAAGACCCTGCTCATCCGCACGCTGGCCGACGCGCTCGAACTCCGGTTCAGCCGGATCCAGTTCACCCCGGATCTGATGCCCAGCGACATCACGGGGACCGAGATCATCGAGGAGAACGCGTCGACGGGGCGCCGGGCATTCAAGTTCGTGCACGGACCGGTTTTCGCGAACGTGGTCCTGGCCGACGAGATCAACCGCACGCCCCCGAAGACCCAGGCGGCGCTTCTCGAGGCCATGCAGGAGCACCACGTGACGGCGGCCGGGCAGACGTTCGACCTGCCGCAGCCGTTCTTCGTGCTCGCGACCCAGAACCCGATCGAACAGGAAGGCACCTACCCGCTGCCCGAGGCCCAGCTGGACAGGTTCATGTTCAATCTCTGGCTGGATTACCCCGCCTTCGGCCAGGAAGTCGAGGTGGTGCGACAGACCACCGGACCGCGCCAGGCGCGCGTGGACCGCGTGATGACGGGTACGGAACTGCAGGAATACCAGGCGTTCGTCCGGTCTCTTCCCGTCTCGGACCACGTGATCGAACAGGCCGTCCGGCTCGTTGCGCGCTCCCGGCCGGGACGGGAAGGGGCGCCCGATTTCGTATCCCGGTACCTGAGCTACGGTGCCGGTCCACGCGCCTCGCAGTACCTGGTGCTCGGCGCGAAGGCGCTGGCTGCGCTCGACGGCCGCCTCACGCCGGACGTGGCCGACGTCAAGGCGGTCGCGGTGCCCGTGCTGAGACATCGTATCGTCACCAATTTCAATGCCGAGGCCGACGGTGTCTCGGCCGTCGATCTCGTCCGTCGCCTCGTCGAAGGCCTGGGCTGACCGAGCATGGCGCCCCCTGCCCTCCCCGGTCTCTTCGCGGAATCGGCGCTGCTGCCGGACGGGTGGGTCCGCAACGTATCCCTTCGCTTCGCGGCAGACGGAACGATCGAGTCGGTCTCGACGGGCGCCGACGGCGCGGACCTTCCGCGCGCCACGGGTCCGGTGCTTCCGGGCGCCGTCAATGCCCATTCGCACGCTTTCCAGCGGGCCCTCGTCGGGCGGGTCCAGCGCCTGTCCCCGGAGGACGACTTCTGGTCCTGGAGGGAGCGCATGATCCGGCTCGTGGGCGTGCTTGGCCCCGAGGACGTGGAGGCCGTCTCGCTGCGCTGCTACCGGGATCTTCTCCTGCACGGATATACGTCCGTCGCCGAATTCCATTACCTGCACAGGGATGCGAACCTGTCGCTGTATGCCGAGCCGGCCGAACTTTCGCTGCGCATCGTCGCCGCGGCCCGGGGGGCGGGGATCGGGTTGACCCTGCTTCCCGTACTCTACCGCCGTTCGGGTTTCGACGGAGGGCGCCTGGAGGGCCCCAAGGCTCGATTCGGTCTGTACGGCGACGAATTTGACCGCGTGCTCGACCGGCTGGAGAGCGAACGGCGACTCGTTCCGTTCACGCTGGGCCTCGCGCCCCACTCGCTCCGGTCGGTTTCCCGTTCGGACCTCGATGAACTCGCGCCCCGGATGCGACCGGGCGTCCCGGTCCACGTGCACGTCGCCGAGCAGGTTGCCGAAGTCGACGGGTGTCGTGACGCGACCGGGCTCACGCCCGTTCGCTGGCTCTTCCGGCACACGGCCGTGACCGACGACTGGACGTTCGTCCACGCGACCCATGCCGACGCCGACGAATACGTCACCATGCGCGAGGCCGGCGTCGTGGCGGCGCTGTGCCCAACCACGGAGGGAGACCTGGGTGACGGGCTCTTCCCGTTCGCCGAGTGGGTCGCCGGCGGTGGGCGTTTCGCCGTCGGAAGCGACAGCCAGGTGTCGGTCAGCGCCGGCGAGGAACTGCGAGCGCTGTTATATCGGGCCCGAATCGCCGAACTGAGACGCGGCGTACCGTCTCCTGCCCCGACCCTCGGTCACGGGACGGCGCTCTGGCGGGCCGCGGCGGAACACGGGGCGGCCGCGATCGGGCGGCGCGTGGGACGCATCGAGGTCGGGGCGGCCGCCGATCTCGTGGTCCTCGATGCCTCCAATCCCCTCTTGGAGGGGTTGTCGCCCGACGAAGCCGGTTGCGCGTTCGTCCAATCCGGATCGGCTGCCGAGATCGAGCGGGTGGTAGTGGCCGGCCGGACCGTCGTCGAGCGAGGACGACACGTGGACGACGAACGGATACGCCGCGAGTGGAGCGCCGCGGCGAAACGTATCGCCGCGGCGCTGTCCTGATCAGGGGCCCGGCCTCAGCAGCCCCATCCGCGAAGCCGCGTGAACCGTTCGATCGCGGCCTGCTCGAGGGCGTCCCGGTGGTCCGGGTGTGCGATCTCGATCAGCGCGGCGGCCCGCTGACGCAGGTTCTTTCCGTAGAGGTACGCGACGCCGTATTCGGTGACGATGTAATGCACGTGGGCCCGGGTGGTCACGACCCCCGCGCCTTCCTTGATGAACGGCACGATGCGTGATTCGCCGCGGCTCGTGACCGACGGAAGCGCGATGATGGGTTTGCCCCCCTCGCTCAGCGAAGCGCCGCGGATGAAGTCCATCTGCCCTCCGACACCGGAATACAGCCTCGTTCCGATCGAATCGGCCACGACCTGGCCGGTCAGGTCGATCTCGATCGCGCTGTTGATCGCAACCATGCGCGGGATCTGGCGGATGAGCGCGGTATCGTTCGTATACGAACATTCGCGCATCATCACCATCGGATTGTCGTCGACGAAATCATAGAGTCTCCGGCTGCCGAGCAGGAAACTCGCCACGATCATGCGCGGGTGTATGGGCTTGTGCTCGCCGGTCACGACGCCGCGCTCGACGAGGTCGATCACGCCGTCGGCGAACATCTCGGTGTGGATGCCCAGCCCGGAATGTCCGGTCAGGGAACGCAGCACGGCATCGGGAATCGCGCCGATCCCCATCTGGAGACAACTCCGGTCCTCGATGAGGTTCGCCACGTGGCGTCCGATGGCCATCTCGGTCTCGCCGAGCGAGTACGGATGGGCCGTCGGAATCGGATCGTCGACCTCGACGGCGAAGTCGATCTCGCTGACGTGGATCTGCCCGTCCCCGTGCGTCCGGGGCATGTTGGGGTTGATCTGCGCGATGACCTTGCCGGCCATGTCCACGGCGGCCCGTGACGCGTCGACCGAAATGCCGAGCGAACAGTACCCGTGGGAGTCGGGCGGCGACACCTGGACCATCGCGATGTTCACCGGCAGCACGCGACGGCGGAACAGCGAGGGGATCTCGCTGAGGAACACCGGGATGTAATCCGCGCCGCCGTCAGCGACGGCCTGGCGGATGTTCGCCCCGACGAAGAGGGCGTTCGTCCGGAAGCTCTCGGCGTACTCCGGCCTCACGTACGGCGCCTGGCCCTCCGTGTGCAGGTGCACGACTTCCACGTTCGTGAGTTCGTGCGCCCTGGCCGTCATGGCATCGACCAATCGCTGGGGTGCTGCCGCGGCGGTGTGGATGAATACCCGGGCGCCGGATTCTATGACCTGGACGGCCTCTTCGGCCGATACGAGTTTCATGGTTCGGAATGCGGAATGGACCTCCGGCAAGGTACGCGGGTGGTTGCGCGAGGCTTCTTCGCTCCCCGCGAAGAGGCGGCGGATTTCATGCGCGGGAGATGTTAAGGCCCGGTGGCGGCCCGTCACACCCCTTCGGCACCGCCCGTGCTGGGCGCTTCGGACGGGCGCTCCTCCGTCTCTTCGACGAAGGCGCCCATCAGGTAGGCCAACGGCCGCAGGTCGTCCACGTTTTCGAAGAGGATCTTGATGGTCGCCGTCAGGGGTACGGCCAGCACCATCCCCCACACCCCCCACAACCAACCCCAGAAGATCAGGCAGACGACGATCAGAAGGGGACTCAGGTTCAGTTGGAACCCCATCAGGCGCGGTTCGATGAGGTTCGCCCACACGTTCTGGACGACGAAGAGGAGGCCGAGGACGAGAAGGGCGACGCCCAGCGATTCGAACTGCAGCGCGGCGAGGAGCACCGGCGCCGCTACCGCGACCAGCGAGCCGAAATTCGGGATGAAGTTCAGCACGAAGGCGAGGAGGCCCCACACCGCGGCGAAATCCACTCCGACGAGCGCCAGGACGAGCCACGAGAAGAAGCCCGTTCCGAGACTCACCAGGGTCTTCGTCACCAGGTACTTGCGCACCTGGCGATCGACGTTCGACACGATGCGTGCCATCCGGTCGGCTTCGCGGACGGGAAGGTACCGCCTGACCTTTCTCTCCAGGTCCCCCGACGACGCCAGGATGAACAGCATGAAGATGACGACCAGGAAGACGAAACCCACGAAGCCGAGAAACGAGCCGACGCTGGACGTGGCCACGGTGGCGAGGGCGTCCACGTCGACGGCCTCGGCCCACGTGAATCCCCGCGTGTCCACGCCCATGGTCTCTGCCAGCCCGAGAAAGCGTTGCTCGGCCTCTTCGACGAGGCGGCCCGCCTGCATTTCATACCGCGGAAGTCCGTCGAGCATCACGGCCGTCGATGCGTAGACGGTCCAGCCGATGAGGAAGAGGATCGCGACGAACGTCACGAAAACGACCACCAGGGACACGGCCGTCGGGACCCGCCGGCTCCTCAGCCCCGTCACGATGGGCTTGAAGATGATGGAAAGCAGGAGCGCGACGGCGAACGGAAGCAGCACCACCTTCAACTGCAGCAGGATGACGCCGAGGAAGAAGGTGGCGATGATCGCCAGGAGGACTCCGGTGATGCCCCGGGTATTCATGGACGTCGGAAGGGTGGATCGCGCGGCGCGTTCGGCCGTTCATGGCGCAACGTACCGGCCCCGCGAAGCATGCGTCAAGCGATACTCCCCATTTTAGTTTTCCTGTCCCTCGGTGCGGCCGGAGACCCGTACCCCAAGGACGTATTCCGCTCTCCGCTCGGAATCGACCTGTTTCTCTCGGGCAGCTTCGGAGAGATGCGGGCCAACCACTTCCACACCGGCCTCGACATCCGGACGAACGGGCAGACGGGGTACCGCATCTATGCCGTCGCAGACGGCTGGGTGGAGCGAATCGCTGTTTCACCGACCGGGTACGGCAACGCCCTCTACGTCAACCACGACAACGGGTACCAGTCGGTGTACGGTCACCTCGAGCGGTTCGAGGGCGCCCTTGCCGACTATGTCCGGTCGGCCCAGTATGCCCGGCGATCGTTCGCGGTCGACCTCGCTCCCGAGCGGAACCGGTTCCGCGTGCTCAAAGGGGATGTGATCGCCTGGTCTGGGAATTCGGGCAGTTCCGGTGGACCGCACCTGCACTTCGAGATCCGCGACGCGGCGACCTCGCGCCCCATCAACCCCCTCCTCTTCGGGATGCCGGTGAAGGATACGACACCGCCGCGCATCCACGCGCTCAGGGCCTACCCGTTGGCCCATGACGCGCGGGTGGAAGTGACCCGGGGCGGGCGAACGACCCGCGCTTCCCACGGAGGATCCGTGGACATCCCGCTCGTCGGGGCGGGCCCGCGGCGGCTTGCGCCCGCGGCGGGTATCACGGTGCGCGCGTACGGCCGCATCGGCTTCGGAATTTCGACCAACGACTACCAGGAAGGCTCGGCCGGCCGACTGGGCGCGTATACGGTTCGCCTCGATGCCGACGAAACGACGGTGTACCGGCACGAGATGGAGCAACTGGATTTCGCCCTGAACCGATTCCTCAACGCGCACGTGGATTACTCGCTGCAGCGTCGAACCGGGCAGTGGATCCAGCGCAGCTTCCTCCTGCCGGCCAACGATCGGCTGCCGATCTACGAGACCCGCGACGCGGGCGTGCTCGAATTCGAGGAGGGCGTCGACCGGGCGCTCCGTTACGAGGTGGCCGACGCGGCGGGCAACACCGTCGACCTGTCCTTCACGGTGCGCGGCGCGTCGGCGCCTCCGGCCTCGGTCGCTCCGACGCCGTCGATCCCGGTCGCCTGGAAACGCGAAACGCTCGTGGAGCGGGAAGGTATCGTCTTGCGATTTCCTCCCGGCGCCCTGTACGAGGACATCGACCTGCGATACGAGGCGACGGCGCGCCCACCCGGCGCGTGGTCGAGGGCGCACCGCGTGCACGACGACGGGACCCCGATCCACACTCCGATCGAGATTTCGCTCGACCTGTCGGACGTCCCGCAACGCCTGCGGCGCCACGCGGTCGTGGCCCGCGCCGGTTCCCGCGGAGGAGCGGTGTCGGAAGGCGGACGGGTCGACGGCGACTTCATCCACGCATCGTCGCGTTCGTTCGGCACCTTCTACGTGGCCGTCGATACCACGTCCCCGTCCATCAGGCCGATCAACGTGTCGAACGGGGCCTCGATGGCCGGCGCCGCGTCCATCCGGTTCCGGATCGGTGACGATTTCTCGGGCGTGCAGTCGTACGAGGCGTTCGTGGACGGAGAGTGGGTGCTTTTCGGCCACGACGCCAAGACGGCCACGATCGAGCACGTCTTCGACGGGCGTATCACGCGCGGGCGTCACACGCTCGAACTACGTGTCGTCGACGCGGCGGGGAACGAAGCCAGGTACTCGGCGACGTTCACTCGCTGAAGTCGGCTCCAGCCAACGCGGCCAGGAGCGCCTCGGGGTTGGCGTCGATGGTCGAGAATCGCGTGGGCCGTCCCTTCAGGGCCTCGAGCCCGCCGGCGGGCGGCGGATCGATTCCGATCGCCGAGCGGACCGTCCCGGGAAACTTCGCCGGATGCGCCGTCGAGAGCACGACGACGGGTGCGTTTTCCGGCACCCCCGCCCGCCTCATGCGGCGCACGGCCTCCAGCCCCACCGCGGTGTGGGGATCGACGATGACCCCCGATTCGGTGTATATCCTCCGCATCGTGCCCAGCGTCGCGGGATCGTCCACGGACATGCCGCGGACCATCGCACGCAGGCGGGATTCGCCGAACAGCCAGGCGAGGCGCTCGAAATTGCTCGGAGCGCCCACGTCCATCGCGTTCGACAACGTCTCGACGGACGCGCCGAATCGTGCGGGGGCCCCGGCCAGGAAACGGGGAAACGCGTCGTTCGCGTTGTGGGCCGCCAGGAAGCCCTCGTGTCGCATTCCGCACGCGGCGGCGAGCAGGCCCGCCGTGAGATTGCCGAGGTTTCCGCTCGGAACACAGAAGACCGGCGCCTCGTCCAGCAGGCGGGCGGCGTGCAGGTAATACAGGCACTGCGGGAGGAGCCGGCCCGCATTGATCGAATTGGCCGACGTGGGACTCCAGGCGTCGAATCGGCGGTCGGCGAATACGCGTTTGGCCAGGGCCTGGCAGTCGTCGAAGGATCCCCGTACGCGGAACGAGACCACGCCCGGTCTGCGCACCACCAGCTGGGCCTCCTGCACCGGGCTGACGCGACCCTCCGGGAACAACAGGACCACGCGGTATCCGGGCACGCCAGAAAACCCGTCGGCCACCGCGCTGCCCGTGTCGCCGGATGTCGCGACGAACACATGCGCAACCGGCCGTTGCAGACCGGCCGAAGCCGCAAGGCGCGCCATGGTCCGAGCCCCGAAATCCTTGAACGAGTGCGTGGGGCCGTGGTACAGTTCGAGAACGTGGACGCCGTCCCATTCGCCTCCCGTGAGCCGCACGAGGGGCACCGGAAACGACAGGGCATCCCGGACGGCGTCTGCCCACGACCACGTGGGCGTGGGAGGGCCGAGCCAGCCCTCGAGTACCTTCACGGCCATCGCGGCAAAGCCCGTGGCCCGATCCAACGGCGGGAGCGCGGGCAAGCGGTCGGGCACGTACAGCCCTCCGTCCCGGGCCAGGCCCTGCCGCAGGGCGCCGAGGAAAGGAACCGGGCCCTCCCCCGCTCCCCGGGTGCTGATCCAGCCCGGAACCTCGCTCATGCCGACCACCTTCGAAGCTCCGGGGTGAAATCCCGGGCGCCGCGCGGGTCGTCGCGGGTGACGAACGAAACGCATCCGTATCCGCCGTGACGGCAGGCGTCGGCCATGGCGTCGGCGGCGCGCGCGGCAGCGCCCGCGTCACCCCCGAGGGCGAACATCGTCGGACCGGAGCCGCTCAGCGCGCAGCCGAACGCACCCGCCTCGCGGGCTGCTGCGCGAATCGCCGCGAAAGGCGGCACCAGCCGGGCGCGCACCGGTTCCACCAGCAGGTCGCGCTCGATCTCCGCACCCACGGTCTCGAGGTCCCCCGACCTCAGGGCGTCGACGAGAAACGCCAGCGCGGCGGCGTTTCGTGCCGCGTCGACCAGCGACACCTGGCGCGGAAGCATCGCCCTGGCCTCGCGCGTGAGGATGTCGAGGTCCGGTCGCACGACGCCGAAATGCAGCCTCGCGGGAAGATCGAGTCGTCGGAAGCGTTCGGGATGACCCGGCGTGACGAGGACCGCTCCCCCGAGAAGCGACGGAATCACGTTGTCGCCGTGCCGCGCCCCCGACACGGCCGCTTCGCCCTCCAACGCGGCGTCCAGCAGGGTCCCTATCTGCCCGGCGCGACCGAGCAGGCGCGCCACGGCCCAGGCGGCGGCCACGGCCGACGCCGCCGAACTGCCGAGTCCGGATCCCGGTCGGATACCCTTGCGCACGATCAGCTCGAGGCCGACGCCCGGAGCGATGCGGGCCGCGGCCCGTGCGGCCGTATTGCGTTCCGGGTCGACGGGAAGCCCGTCGGCTCCTTCGATGCGTACGACGACCGTGCTACCCTCGGCGGGACGGGCCTCCACGACATCGCCGATGCCCTCCAGCGCCACGCCCAGCGCATCGAAACCGGGACCGAGATTGGATAACGAGGCGGGTGCCCACCCTGCGGCCGAATCCGCCATCACGGCTCCAGGTCGAGATCGCCGCGGAGAAACGCCTCGGCCCGTTCGACCATCCTTGCGCTCCCGATGTACAGCGGAGTACGCTGGTGCAGGGCCCGCGGGATCTTCTCGAGTATACGTCCCCGTCCGTCCGAGGCCGCTCCGCCCGCCTGCTCGACGATGTAGGCCATCGGGTTCGCTTCGTACATGAGGCGGAGCTTTCCTTCGGCGGCCGATTCGGTGGCCGGATAGATGTAGAGCCCGCCCTTGAGCAGGTTCCGGTGGAAATCCGAGACGAAGGAGCCGATGTAGCGCGTCGTGTACGGGCGGGACGTCGCCGCGTCCTCCCGCTGCATCCACTTGATGTATTTCTTGAGCCCGGGCTCGAAAGAGTTATAGTGCCCTTCGTTTATCGAATACACCTTCCCGTCCACAGGCGTGCGGATGTTGGGATGTGTCAGCAGGAACTCGCCGATCGAGGGGTCGAGCGTGAAGCCGTTGACCCCGAATCCCGTCGAGTAGACGAGCATGGTCGACGAGCCGTACACGACGTAGCCCGCGCCCACCTGGTCGACACCGGGTTGGAGCGCTTCGGCCAGCGTGGCTTCCCTTACGTGATCCGGCAGGCGGTAGATCGAGAAAATGGTGCCGACCGAGACGTTCACCTCGATGTTCGACGAGCCGTCCAACGGATCCATGAGCACGATGTACTTGCCGTCGGTGGCGATGTCGGCGTCGGTGCGCATCGGGATCGCCTCGGAGTGCTCTTCCGATCCGATGAGACAGCATTCCCCTCCCCGACGCAGGGCCCGTACGAACTCGGTGTGCGCCATGAGGTCCATCTTCTGCTGGACCTCGCCCTGGACATTCACCTCGCCGGTAGCGCCGAACACGTCGACGATACCCGCCCGACGCATGTTCCAGTTGACGATTTTCGCCGCGACCGAAAGGTCCCTGATGAGGCGGGAGAACGAACCGGTGGAGTGCGGAAACTGCTCCTGGCGATCCAGGATGAACTGTTCCAGCGTCATGAAGGCGCCGATCTCCTCGCGCCGTGGGGTCGTGGCCATGCTGAGCTCGATGAAAGAAGGAAAATAGCCTGATGTCCCTCGGCGACAAACCCCGATCACCGCCGCGACAGCAGGAAGCGGAGGGGTACGTCCACACGATCCCGCCAGGCCGATTCGCTGTGGGGTGCCCCGGGGAATCGCCCCGTGATCCAGTCCACGCCCTTGCGGTAGCCGGAACGCACGACCATGCGATCCACGGTCTTCTGCAGCGATTCGTACCGGGCAACCTGGGCCTCGGCGCCGTAGTCGAAATACAGCCGGTGCAGGCCTGCGCGCGGAAGCCGCTTCTGCAGATATGCCAGGACGAGTTTGCCGGCGATCGTCCAGCTGGTCGAGAGGCAGGCCGCCCCCGCGAATACCTCCGGGTATTCGCACAACGCGTACAGGGACACCAGTCCACCCATGCTGGACCCCATGATCCACGTATCCTCCCTACCGCCGCGCGTGCGATAGCGTCCGTCGATGAAGGGTTTCAGCTCGTGCACGATCATGCCGAGATAGGCGTCGGACTTCGGAAACCCGCCGTAGGTCTCCTCGAAGCGACGACGCACGTCATCCGGGGCGAACTCGCGCATCGGTCGTTCGGGCATGTACTCCGGGATACGCTCGGGAGTATTCCAGATCCCCACGACGATGGCGTCAGGAATCCCCTCCTCGGCCGATAGACGGGACAGGGTGCGGTGGATCCCCCAGTCGATGCCGCTGAACGAAGTCGAACCGTCGAACAGGTTCTGGCCGTCGTGCACGTACATCACCGGCCAGCGATCGTGGGGACGCTCGTCGTAGCCTTCCGGGAGGCGGACGTCGATGCGCCGGGTGAGGACACGCGGCGAAGCGAAGTGCTCGTGGCGATCGATCCGTCCGGACAAATCGTGGAAGGGGCTGCGTGGGAGAGGACGGACGGGATCGGAGACGCGGGCGGCCGGAATATCGGGCTTGCCGGGCCGTCGGTCTATGCCCGGCGCGGTGATCCCAGTATTTCCACCACCCTGCAGACGATGGCGGCGCACCGATCGACCTCCGCTTCGGTCGTGTCGGGGCCGATGGAAAGCCGGAGCGGAGCCCCCGGAGCGCCAAGAGCCCTCGGAACGTGGCCCCGCTCGAGGGCACCGCTGCTGCAGGCTGAGCCGCTGGAGGCCTCCACGCCTTCCAGGTCCAATCGCAACACCAGCATCTCGGCGTCGGCTCCCCCGCGGACGAAGCCGTACACGATGTGGGGAGACGGGTCGCCGGCCCGGACGGGCACGTACGAGGGGCCCGCACCCTCGGACAGGGCCGCCCGCAGTCGATCCGAGAGGAAACGCATACGGAGCGCGGCCGCTTCCCGCGTACGCTCCACGCGTTCGAGCGCGGCGGCGAAACCGACGATGCCCGCGACGTTCTCCGTGCCTGCACGCCGCCCGCGCTCCTGCGAACCACCCAGGATCTGGGGACCCGGTTGGGCACTCCCCCGCAGGAGGAGGGCCCCGACGCCCTTGGGGCCGCCGATCTTGTGGGCCGACACCGTCACGAGATCGGCTCCCAGCGCTTCGGGCGTGACCGGGTGCCACGGCAATGCCTGGACCGCGTCCACGTGGACCGGGACCTCGTGCCGATCGCAGATCCGTCCCACGGCACGGGTATCGGTCACGGCGCCGGTCTCGTTGTTGGTATGCATCAGGGTGACGAGCGCCACGGAGCCGTCGATCGCGTCGGCAACGGCGTCCGGGTCGATCGATCCGTCGGCCCGCGGCCGCAGACGGACAACGCCTCGACCTTCCGATTCGAGCCGCTGCACCGGGTGGAGTACCGCCTCATGCTCCACGATCGAGGTAATGATCGTGCCCTGCCGTCGGGCGGCGACGCCCAATACGGCCAGGTTGTCGGCCTCGGTGCCGGATCCCGTGAAGACGACCCCCTCCGTGGCAACCCCGCAGATACGCGCGATGCGCGACCGCGCGTCTTCGACGGCGTGACGCGCCATCCGTCCCGACGCGTGGAGCGACGAAGGGTTTCCGTGTGCTCCGGAGAGCCACGGCATCATCGCGTCGAGCACCTCGGGCGCGAGGGGCGTGGTGGCGGCGTGGTCGAAATACAGGCGCGGCACTTCCGGGGTCTCCATGGACGCGGAAAACGTCTTCGGCCGGTCCACGGATCCTGTATCTTGGGGACAGGACGTCCACATGGCGCCTCCCCCCCGTTAGCTCATGGACAAGCTCGTCATCCGCGGCGGAAAGCCGCTCTACGGTTCCGTCGAGGTCGGCGGATCCAAGAATACCGCGCTCGCGCTGATGGCCGGAACGTTGCTGGCCGACGGCACGACGACCATCCGACACGTGCCGGCGCTTCGCGACGTGCATACGTTCGCCCGCGTGCTGTCGGTGACGGGCGCCCGTTGCGAGTTCGACGCAGACGGCCACCGGGTCACGGTGGACTCCTCGACGGTCGACAAGCCGGTGGCTCCGTACGAGCTGGTCAAGCGCATGCGGGCGTCGTTCTACATGCTCGGAGCGCTCGTAGCCCGTTGCGGCCACGCCAAGGTCTCGCTCCCCGGCGGGTGCGCGTGGGGACCACGGCCGGTCGATCTCCACCTGGAGGGACTCAAGGCGTTCGGAGCCGAGGTGGAACTCGACCAGGGGTACGTCATCGCCCGCGCCCCCTCGGCCGGCCTGCCGGGCGGCACGTTCATGCTGACCCCGTCTTCGGTAGGCGCGACGGTGAACCTGCTGCTCGCCGCGGTTACGGCCAGGGGCGGATCCCGGATAGAGAACGCGGCGATCGAGCCGGATGTCGTGGAGTTCTCCCGGATGCTCGAGCGCATGGGGGCGCGAATCCACGGTATCGGAAGCCATACCCTCGAAGTCGAGGGCGTACCGACCCTCGCACCCGTGGAATGGGACAACTGCCCCGACCGGATCGAGGCGGGAACGTTCCTTATCGCCGCCGCGATGGCCGGGCGGCCGGGCGTTCCGATCTCCGTGAAGGGCGTACTTCCGGACCACCTCGGCGAGGTGTTCATCGACGCGTTCCGCAGGACCGGATGCGAACTGATCCTCGACGGCACGTCGGCGCACGTGGTGCCGCCGGAGCGGCTACAGGCCGTGTCGATCGAAACGGGCGTCTTCCCGGGTTTTCCGACCGATCTGCAGGCCCAGTGGACGGTGCTGCTCGCGTGCAGCGAGGGCAACGCCAAGGTACACGACACCGTCTACACCGACCGGTTCAAGCACATCCCGGAACTGCGCCGCATGAACGTGAACGCCATCGTCGTGGGCGGCGAGGTGGTCATGGAGGGTGGACGCCGGATCCAGGGGGCGCACGTCATGTCCACCGACCTGCGTGCCTCCGTCTCGCTCGTGCTGGCGGGGCTGGTCGCCGAAGGGGAAACCCACGTGCTGCGCATTTACCACCTCGACCGCGGGTACGAGGACCTGGAGGGCAAGCTCTCGCGTGCGGGAGCCGACATCCGGCGCGAGCGCTACGACGAGTGGGCCGATCCGGACCCGGAATGAGGCTCAGAATCGCGCGGTGAGCTGCACGCGGCCCGTGTGCACCGTGCGCCCCGCGGCCGGCGCCCGACCGTCGTAGGACAGCAGCGCCTGCAGTCCGGAGCCCACGTCCCACTGCATCGTCGCCCCCCACATCCAGGAGCGGCCCGGGCCCCGTCCTTCGGTAAGTTCCCAGCCGGCGAGTCCCGTGGCGATTCCCGAAAGGTCGACGTCGGCCCATTCGGTCCGCAGGACCAGGTCTCCCCGGCCCGGCCGCGCGAACCGGGCCGAAACGGGAAGCCTCACGACGGTCGCCGTGCGCCGGCCCGACCGGTCGGTCTTGCGTGCCATCTCGATCGACGCACGCAATTCGGTACCGCTCGAGACGCGCCACGTGGACCCGGGCGCCACCGCCCGGGTACGGATGTCGAACCGGCGGGAGGCGAAGGAGGTGGACTCGTTGGCCGTCGATTCGAGGCGACCTTCGAGGCGGACATCGAGGCGGGGTGCCGCACGAAGCCCGGTTCGAAGCTCGAGGCGATCGTCCCCGCGTCGCTCCGTGCCGGCCGCGAGGCCGGAAAGGGAACGAAGGACCGTCCAGGCTGCGTCGGCCGAAAAGGAGGTCCCGGGAGCGCGCCACGAGAAGTCGTTCCGCACGCGCACCCGACCGTCGACGGTCGTCCCCTCCCTCCGGAAGCTGCCCAGCCGGAGCAGGTAGACGTCGGCCCGGCGGTTCGTGGTACTGCGCTCCTCGATCTCGACGACCGACCGTACCTGCCACGGTCTCCGGCGATCGGCGTCCGTCGACAGGGAGAGCCTCGCGCGCACGGTGGCGACCGCGGCCAGCGAATCGGACGGGAGGAACGTGCGCACGTAGAGCCCTTCGTCCGGGGTCGTTTCCGGCAGGAATTCGTCGAGCTGGATCAGCCCGTCCCCGTTGGCGTCCACCCACACGTATTCGCCGCGTTCAGGACCGGTTCGGAAATAGACCTCCTGGAGCGTCGGCGTCCGCTCGGTCGCCGCGTCATAGCGCCAGGAAACCGACACACCCGGTACCGGTCGTCCTTCGAGGTCCGTCCGGACGAGAACGGCCCGCGTATCGCCGGCGCCCGGAAGCTGTTCTCCCGCATCGGTCATGGACCGGGACCGCCAACCCCACGTCACTCCGCCGGCCCAGTCACCCGAGTACCGAACCGAGCCCGTACCCGTCCACGACGTGGCGGCCCGCACCCGCTCCGATCCCGACGGCCAGGCTTCGTCCCGGAACTCGGCGGTGGCCAGCAACGCGGCCCGACCCATGGTGCGGGCCAGCGACGGGCGCAGTTCGATCGACCGGATCGACTCGATCGAGAGGGATCCGCCGTCATCGCGCCGGACCCGATCCTCGAACTCGGCCTCCAGCGCCGGCTGCACCGGGAGGCGCTCCGGCCCCTCGATCCGGACCCTGTGCTCCATCACCGATCCCTCCGTCCCGGTGGCCCGATCGTCGGAACGGAGGCCCGATCCCTGCCACCGCCACCGGATGCGATCGGGCGCGGTATGGCGCAGGCCCACCGACCAACGCAGTCCGGAATACCGGTCCGACAACGACAGACGTTGGATCCGGGCGGCGACCGACAGGGAGTCGCGAGGCGTCCAGCGGATGCCGGCCTCCGTGTCGTCTTCGCTACCGACCGCAAGGGAGCCCGCGAGGTCAGCCGCAACGCCCAGGTTCCAGTCCCGCGCGAACTCGACCGGACGGATCCGCTCGAACGCCGAGAACGACGGGCCGACCCGACCGCGGCGGATCCACGCCTCGAAGCCGCCCGTTCCTGCCGACTTCCATCGGACTTCGGCCTGTGCCGCGCTGCCGGCGTCCTCGACGCCGCCGAGATTCGACATGCGGTTCCGATCCACGACGGAGTGGGCCCACTCCCCGCTCAGCGCGAGGCGCGGCGTGGGCCTCAGCGTGGCCCGAAGATCGACGATCTGCTTCGAACGGGGCACGGGCAGGCGCCGGACGGGTTCGTAATCCGAGCCCGGCTCCCACGAGTAGACGATGCCGTTCACCGAGGTACCCGCCCTCCGGTACGAGCCGGTCCCCTCCTCCACCCGGCTGAACGACACCCGGTAGACCGTTTCCCCCGGCCGCGGAGGGCTGTCCAAGGCCTCGAAGAGGGAATCCGCTCCGATGGACCGTACGCGATACTGGACGTACGGGGCTTCCGGATCGAACGGAACGGCCACGGCGCCGGACCGCACCGCGATCCCGTCGCCGGCGAGCGCTATGGCAAGGGAATCCTCGGTCGACAGGCCGAATTCCCCCGCGAAATCGTCGGAATCAGCCTCGCGGATGACCGTTGCCCCGACGACGATGCGGGGCTCTGCCCGAGCGTCCCGCCAGGCGAATGCCGTCGCCTCCGACGCGACGAGCGTCCGGGTGAAACGGTCGAGACTGTACGAGAACTCGGCCGTGATCCGTCGGTCGGACGAGATGGGGACCCGGGGACCGAAGTGGATCTCGCCGGTCGAATAGTCGATCGTGTACCCGTCGCCCCTTTCGAGCCGGACGCCGTCCAGCCAGACGACGTCCGATCCCGGCACCACGAGCAGGAAGCGTTCGCCGGATGCGCCCTCGAGCCGGTACGGGCCCTGGACCCCGTCGATCGGGCGAATCGTCTGCACCCGGAATTCGCCCTTGGCTGCGGCGCCCGCGGCGCGCATCGCCCCGCCGGGGCCGGCATCCCGGGCGTACCGTGCGTCGACGCCGACTCCCTGCACCTTGCGCTGGAAGCGCGCGAAGCGTGAGCCCTGCAATCCGAGGTCGAAATCGCCCAGCATCACCGTGGCCGCGGGCACCGCGACGGTGATGGCGACGCGGTCGAACTCGTCGATGCGCTGCGTGCTCCCGTCGGACCGGATCGGCAGCGTCTCGTCGGTCAGGGCCGCAGTGACCTGCACCCCGGGCGCGGGGCTTCCATCAACCTCCAGCCGGAGGCCCGATTCGATGGCCGGATCCCGGCCCGAGCCCGCAATCACCCCCCGAGATACGCTGCCGCGGCTTCGCAACCCGTGTGTGGACGGGACGTCGACCGGAAGGGGACGCATCGAGGAGGCGGTGACCGCGTCCTCACCCGACGGGACGCGTGCCAGGCGCGAGATCGGCTGGATACCGAGCGCGAAAGCACGGTACGACATACGGACTACGCTGCCGGGCGGCACGGTCTCGGGCAGGAACCGCACCGCGCCGGTCGCCTCGTCGAGCACGAAACCACGGGCCGGAACCGGGGTGCCTTCGAGCTCCGCGACGAAGGATCCCCGCACGAGGAAGGGCCGCAGCGACACCAGGCCTCCCTGCGGCACCCGCACGGTGGTGGAGTACGGGATGCCGATCTCCGTCCCGCGGTTCCGCTCCTGGCCGACTGCCGTGCCCGCGCCGAGCCACAGGCACAGCGCGAGGAGGCCGGAGCCGCGGACGGACGGGGCGGTCGATCGCTTCATCCGGCGCTGTACCCGGGGGTCGCACGCCGGTTTCGCTGTGGGAGATCCCCCGCTTGTCCTCGCACGGGGGGAGGGATACTTTCCGCCCGCGTTCCCTTCACCGAAGCAATCGTACGAGGATTCAAGCTCATGGCGAACCCGGGCACCCCTGAATCGCCCCTGCGCGTGGCAGTCGTCGGCGCCGGTCCGGCCGGTTTCTATGCCGCCGAACATCTCTTCAAGCAGTCCGGGTTGACGGTGTCCGTCGACCTGTTCGACCGGCTGCCGACGCCGTACGGGCTCGTGCGGGCCGGAGTGGCGCCGGACCACCAGAAGATCAAGAACGTCACGCGGGTCTACGACAAGACCGCCGAACACCCCGGCTTCCGGTTCTTCGGAAACGTCGATTTCGGTCGCGATCTCGCGTTGGACGATCTGCGCCGCCACTACCACGCCGTCGTATTCACGACGGGCGCCCAGGTGGATCGGGCGCTCGGGATCCCGGGCGACGACCTCGAGCGCAGCCATTCGGCGACCGAATTCGTGGCCTGGTACAACGGGCATCCGGATTTCCGCGACCTGTCGTTCGATCTCACCCAGCGCACGGCCGTCGTGGTGGGCGTCGGCAACGTCGCCATCGACGTGGCCCGCATCCTCTGCAAGACCCCGGAGGAACTCGCGACGACCGACATCGCCGACCACGCGCTCGAGGCGCTGCGGCAGAGCCGGATCGAGGAAGTGCTCGTGCTGGGCCGCCGCGGCCCCGCGCAGGCGGCGTTCACGCTCCCCGAGATCAAGGAGATGGGCGAACTGGCCGACGCCGACGTGATCGTGCCGGCCGACGAGGCGGCGCTGGACCCCTTGTCGGCAGCCGAGCTGGCCGAAAACCCGGACCGCACGGTCGCCCGGAAAGTCGAACTGCTGCAGGAGTATGCCGGGGCGGCTCCGAACGGGCGCCGCCGCCGCGTCGTCTTCCGGTTCTGCGTTTCCCCCACCGAAATCCTGCCGGCGCAGGACGGCGGCGTCGGCGCGGTCCGCATCGTGCACAACGAACTGGTGCCGGACGGCAAGGGCAGCCTCAAGGCCCGCCCGACCGACCGCACGGAGACGCTCGCGGCGGGGCTCGTCTTCCGCTCGGTCGGCTACCGGGGTGTTTCGCTTCCCGGGGTGCCCTTCCACGAGGCCTGGGGCGTCATCCGCAACCGGGACGGGCGGGTCACGACCGAAGACGACGCGCCCGTACCGGGCCTCTACACGGCCGGGTGGATCAAGCGTGGACCCTCCGGCGTGATCGGGACCAACAAGGCCTGCGCGGTGGAAACCGTGAACCTGCTGCTCTCGGATCTGGCCGACGGGCGGCTCCCCGATCCGCCGCAGCCCTCACCGGATTCGGTGACGGCCCTGGTGGCCACCCGCCAGCCGGTCACGTTCTCCTACGACGACTGGAAGAAGCTCGACCAGCTCGAGACGGGTCGAGGATCGGAGACGGGACGCCCCCGCGTGAAATTCACGACCATCGGCGAGATGGCGCGAGCGCTCGGGAAATAGGTCAGGCGATCGCCTCGACCGGGTATCCCTCGTCGTCGAGGGCCCGCCGCAGTTTCGCGTCGTCCACGCGTTCGGGATCCACGGACACGGTCGCGTGCCCGATGCGCACTTCCTTGACCTCGACGCCTTCGAGGTTCGAGAGTGCGCCGCGTACGGCATGAACGCAGTGCATGCAGCTCATTCCGCCGATGGTCAATTCCTTTTCCATGATCATGGCTTCGTTTGCAGTCGCTCGAATCTGCGCAGCCTGAGGCTGTTCCCGACCACGGAGACGCTGGAGGCCGCCATGGCCGCCGACGCGAGCATCGGGTTGAGCAGCAGATCGGGGTGAAGCGGGTACAGCGCCCCGGCCGCGACGGGTATCAGGATCACGTTATAGACGAAAGCGAAAAACAGGTTCGATCGTATGGTCCGCACCGTGCGGCGCGAGAGCCGGATCGCATCGGCCACGAGCAGGGGATCCGGGCGGACGAGGGTCACGTCGCTCGCCTGCATGGCGATGTCGGTCCCGCTTCCCATCGCGAATCCCACGTCGGCGCGCGCCAGGGCGGGTGCGTCGTTCATGCCGTCGCCCACGAACGCGACCGCCGGACCATGGCCCCGCACCGACGAGATGAACGCCTCCTTGTCGCCGGGCAGGAGGCCTGCGCGCACGTCGTGTATTCCGGCGAGTGCCGCGACGTGACGGGCGGCCGGCTCGCCGTCGCCCGTTACCATGACGCTGTCGACGCCGAGGTGCCGCAGCGTCGAAACGGTCGTCGCCGCGGTCGGTCGGAGCGAATCCCTCACGGTCAGGAAGCCCGCCGAACGACCGTCAACCGAAATCGTGATCACGGTGGCGCCGGTATCGTCCCGCTCGAGGCGGTCGGACCCGTCGCCCGTCAACCCGGTCCACGCAGCCGTGCCGACCCGGATCGCGTGCCCATCGACGGTCGCGCCGACTCCGCGTCCCGATTCCATCGTGAAGTCGACGACCTTCGCCGGAAGAATGCCGCGGGCGGCCGCGGCATCCACGATCGCGCGCGCGATGGGATGCTCGCTGAGAGCCTCGACCGACGCCGACCATCGCACCAACTGCGTCTCGTCGAACGGCGCCTCGGGTCGTACGGTCGCCAGCACCGGGCTACCGAGGGTCAGGGTGCCCGTCTTGTCGAACGCCACGCGTCCCACGCGGGCCAGCGTCTCGAGGGCGGCGCCGTTCCGCACGAGAATGCCCAGCCGTGCCGCTACGCCCGAGGCGACCACGATGGCCGTCGGCGTGGCGAGACCGAGCGCACAGGGGCAGGCGATGATCAACACGGTGACGAACCGCATGACGGCGTGGTTCCATTGCGGTTCGGGTCCCCAGGCCCACCATACCAGCGCCGACGCCGCCGCCACGGCGATCACGATCGGAACGAAGACCGCGGCGACACGATCGGCGAGATCCTGGATGGGCGGCTTCTGGCCCTGGGCCTTTCGCACCGCTTCGACGATGCGCTGGAGCAGGGTGTCCCGCCCCGTCCGCCGCACGACGCATACGAAGGCACCGGTCGTATTGAGCGTTCCGGCGACCACGCGGTCACCCGGCCCCCGCTCGACAGGAAGCGGCTCCCCCGTGACCATGCTTTCGTCGACGCTGGACCGCCCCTCGACCACGTCGCCGTCCACGGGGATCCGCTCGCCCGGTCGAACCACGACCTCCATGCCCGGCAGCGCCTCGCCCGCCGGAATGAGCCGCTCCTCCCCCCGATCCCTGACGCGCGCCTCGGGTGGCTGCAGGGTCATCAGGGACCGTATCGCCGCTCCCGTGCGCCCCTTCGCACGCTCCTCGAGAAACCGGCCGAAGAGAAGGAGCGTGACGATGACCGCGGCCGCCTCGAAATACACATCGGGCTGCGCTCCGGCCGATACGAAAAACCGCGGCGCCACGAGCGCCGCCACGCTGACGGCCCACGCGGTGCCGACGCCCGCGGCCACGAGCGTATTCATGTCGGCCGCTCCATGGCGGGCCGCTCTCCACGCCAGGCGGAAGAACTCGGCGCCGCTCCAGGCAACGACCGGGGTAGTGAGCGCGAACGCGATCCAGTTCGCGCCCGGCACGTGGAACAGGCCATGCGACATGCCCAGGACCGCCACCGGAACGGTCAGGATCGCCGAAACGACGAACCGTAGCCGGAGATACCGCCGTCGCGCGTCGTGCTCCCGCTCGAGCGCGTCCCCTTCCGCCTCCGTGGGTGCGACGTCCACGCCCATCGCGCGGGCGAGGACGACCGGGTCGGTCACGCCGCGGACGAACCGGGTCTCGACGAGGTAGGCGCCGCCTTCTTCCCGCACCCGAACCTCGAGTACGCCACGAACCGTCCGAACCCGGGCGGCCGTCCCGTCGGCTTCGGCCGGTCCCGGCACCGACGTCTCCGCGGCGGCGGTGCGAACGGAGTAACCGGCGCTCTCGACCGCGCGAACGAGGTCCGCAAGGCCCGCGCCGCCGGGAGCGACCCGTACGAGCGCTTCCTCGGTCGCGTAGTTGACCGCGGCCTGATCGACGCCGTCGGCTTTCGAGAGTTTGCGCTCGATGCGGACCGCACACGCGGCGCAGGTCATTCCTTCGATCGGAAGGGCCAGCTCCTGGGCCGGCGCCGGATCGGGATCGTGGCGTGCTTCCATGCGGGCTTCAATGCCCTACCGGCGGGTCGTTGTTTCCTGCCTCTCCGCCCACGAACGGGGAACCTCCGCCATGCGTACCTTGCGCAGAGCGGAACCAGGCGCACCGATGTCCAACGAACGCGCGAAAATCACCATCTACGAGGTCGCGGCCCGGGCCAATGTCGCCATTTCGACCGTTTCCCGGGTCCTGAACAACTCGAGCGACGTGTCGGAAAAGACCCGCGCCCGCGTGTTGCGTGCGGTCGAGGAATTGCAGTATCGCCCCGATCGCACGGCACGGAAGCTCGCCCAGCAGCGGCTCAGCACGCTGGCGGTCGCCCTTCCGACGTACACCACCCCGTTCCACAACGAGTTGCTCAAGGGAATCAGGGCCTGCCTGCAGGAACGCGAACTCGACGTGGATCTCCTGCTTTGCGACCTGGGTTGGCGTACCCCGGTCCGCTCGCTGCTGGGTTTTCTCCAGCGCGGCGCGGTGGACGGCCTGCTCATCGCCGGCATGCAGATGGACGAAACCGTCGCGCGCGAGTTGGCCAGCCTTCGCGCCCCGGTCGTCCTGATCGGATCGCAGTGGCCCTCCTTCGATTCCTATGTCTGGGACGACGTGGCGGGATCGCGCGAGGCCGTACAGCACCTGCTTGGCCGGGGCCACCGGCGAATCGGCATGATCCGGGCGTTCACCCAGAGCGAAATCCAGAACGAACGGGTGCTCGGCTACCGGTTGGCCCTCGAGCAGGCCGGTGTTCCGTTCGACGCGGCGCTGGTGGTTCACGGCGATACGATCAAGCACGCGGGTTTCAGCGAAGAGGCCGGTTACGAGGCCATGGGCCGCCTGCTCGCGATCGAACCCCGGATCACCGCCGTTTTCGCGTCGAGTGACGTGCAGGCCATCGGGGCCTGGAAGGCCGCCTACGACGCCGGCCTCCGTGTGCCCGACGACGTCGCGTTCGTCGGGTACGACGATATCAAGACGAGCCACTATCTCGGGCTTTCCAGCGTGGACCAATCCATCCAGCAGATCGGGCGGTCGGCAACCGAGCGGCTGCTGTCGAGCCTGGGCATGCCGGACGGAATTCCGGTCCACGAACAGATCGTCCCGAAACTGCGGATCCGGCGGTCGTCGGACCACTCCCTGCCCCAACCCGTCTGACGGTTTTCATGGACGCCTCCCTCCTTCGCGCGCAGCTCGGTCATACGCTCCGCGAAACCCGGTTCGATCGACTCGGCACCCGCTACGGCGGAAAGGTGCGGGATACCTACGCCACCGCGGACCGACTCGTGCTCGTCACGACCGACCGCATTTCGGCTTTCGACCACATCCTCCGGCAGACGATCCCCTTCAAGGGGCAGGTATTGAATCAACTGGCCGCGTTCTTCTTCGAACACACGGCCGACGTCGCGCCGAACGCCGTGTTGTCGGTACCCGATCCCAACGTGACGGTCGCCGTGCCGTGTCGAACGGTCCCCGTGGAATTCGTGGTCCGCGGATACATGGCCGGACACGCGTGGCGCACCTACCGGGACGGGGGCCGGATCCTGTGCGGACAGAGGCTTCCCGAGGGGCTGCGGCAGAACAGCCGGCTTCCGGATCCGATCCTGACCCCCTCCACGAAGGCGTCCGAGGGCCACGACGAGGACACGAGCCGCGACGAGATCGTCAGGCGGGGACTGTTGACGGAGTCGGAATTCGACCACCTCGAAAGCCTGGCCCTCGCTCTGTTCGATCGCGGGAGCCGCATGGCGGCCGAGCGCGACCTCATCCTCGTCGACACCAAGTACGAGTTCGGGCGTGCGCCCGACGGCCGATTCCTGCTCATCGACGAGGTGCATACGCCCGATTCGTCCCGCTACTTCTTCGCGTCGTCGTACGAAGCGCTCCTGGCGCAGGACCTTCCGCAGCGCCAACTGTCGAAGGAGTTCGTGCGCGAGTGGTTGATGGACCACGGGTTCCAGGGCAAGGAGGGTCAACTTCTCCCCGACCTGTCCGACGATTTTCGCGTCGAGATCGCTTCCCGGTACATCGAGCTGTACGAGCACGTGACCGGGCGCGCGTTCGTCCCCGACACCCATCCCGATCCGTCGGCTCGCATCCTCGACCGGCTCTCGGGGATCTGACCGTCTTCAGCCGAGCGGCCGCACCCATTCGATGGAGCCGTCGGCGTACCGCTCGCGTTTCCAGATCGGGACGTCGGCCTTCAGGCCCTCGATGAGGAAACGGCACGCGTCCAGGGCGGCGGCGCGGTGCGGGCTCGACACGGCTATGACCACGGAGATCTCGCCGACGGGCACCGTGCCGACCCGGTGATGGATCGCGACCCCCGTAAGCGGCCAGCGGGCGCAGGCCTCGTCGGCCAGACGGTCCATTTCGGCGACCGCCATGGTCTCGTATGCCTCGTACGTCAGTTCGACGGTCTCCCGCCCCTCCGTGTAACGCCGGGTGGTGCCCACGAACACGTCGATGGCCCCGGCGCTGTCGTCCTGAACGTGCGCCATGACCTGCCCGGGCGACAGCGGGTCCGATTCCAGGGAGACCGAACGACGCGCCGTCATCCGCCGCTCACCGGGCTGATGAAGGCGACCTCGTCGCCCGCGGCGACCCGACTGTCCCCGGACACGTACCTCGAGTTGACCGCTACCCTGATGTAACGCTCGAATGGAGCGACCTCGGGATGTTTGCGCACAACGGCTTCCACGAGGTCTCGAACCGAGGCATCCCCTTCGAGGAACACCGAAACCCGGTCCTCGCCCACGCGCTCCCTCAGGGCAGCGAACAGACGCACGGTTACCGACGTCGACATGATTCTCAGCGGGTCTTGAGCGCTTCCACCGGCCGCACGGAAGCCGCGAAGCGGGCCGGAAGATACGCCGAGGCCCCGCAGAGCAGCACGGTCACCGCGGCAACGACGACCACGTCGCCGAGCGACGGATCCACGGGCGCCGTGCGCATGAAATAGGCATCGGCCGGAAGCTTGATGAGCCCGTAGGCCTGCTGCAGCCGCGCCATCCCGAGCGCCAGCAGGCTGCCTGCCGCGGCGCCGCATGCCCCGATCAGGAGGCCCAGGAGGAGGAACGTGCGGCGCACCGTGGCTGCGGAGGTTCCGATGGAGACCAGGAGACCAATTTCGGCGGTTTTCTCGAGGATGAGCATGAGCAGGGTCGCGACCACGTTGAATGCCGCGACGAGCACGATCACCGAGATGACGAGCGGAATGATGCGCTGCTGCAGTCGAACCCAGGAGAAGAGGCTGTGGTAGACGTCGTAGATGGACCTTGCCATGACCGGGAAACCGAACGATTCTTCGATGTCCCGGGCGACCGGTTCGGCCGCGGACGGGTCGACGATGCGAACGTCGAGGCGGGTCGCCTGGTCGGGCCCCACGCCGAACAGTCCCCTCGCCGCGTCGATCGACACGAACGCGTAGAGCGCATCGAAATCGGCAAGATCGGTTTCGAAGATCCCCTCCACGCGAAACGAGCGGGCCGATACGGAACCGGGGGTACGTCCATCGGAGCGCGGAGAAAACGCCGTGAGCCGGTCCCCGGGCGACGCGCCGAGGTCCCGCGCGAGGGCGGCCCCCAGCACGATCCCGTCGAGACGGTCCGCCGCGGGTGCAAGCGTGGCCGTGCCGGCCGACAGGTTGGCTCCGACGAAATCCGGGACGCGTTCCGCACCCCAGATCGAGACGCCCTCGATATGCCGGGACGAACGGCGGAGCAGCGTGAAGTCCTGGACCACGGGGGCCACGTCGATCACGTCGGCGCGCTGCTCGAGCGATGCGCGCAGGGCTTCCGAGTCGTCCAGCGGCGCGTCCCGCAGGCTCTCCACCTGGACGTGGGCACCGAACCCGACCAGCTTTCGCTCGATCTCTCCGCTGAATCCCCGGACGATGGCGAGCGCGAGTACCAGCGATGCGACCCCGACGGCCACCCCGGCGATCGAGACCACCGTCACGAAACGCAGGAATCGCCGACCTTCCGGACGCCCCTGCGCCCCGGCGAGGTAGCGCGCCGCGAGAAATCGCTCGAGAACCAGGAATCGCACGGGACCAGGGGGACGGTGAAGCGAAGGGCGTACAAAGAAAACGCCCCCCGGATCCAACGGACCCGGAGGGCGCTTCCCCGAGAAGCCGTATGAACGGCTATCCTTGGGCCGGAACGGTTCCGGCCAGATCGCTGTCGTCTATTCCGCTGAAGTGGAAGGCGGGCCACGGACCCGTCAGCTCGAACGTGATCCCGAGGGAGCCGAACTCGGCCGAGAGGCGGGCAATCTCGTCGCGGAAGGCAGACACGGTCGCCTGGTCCACCAGGTACGCCCGGTTCAGGATGACGTCTGCCTTGCCGGGAACGATCGCCTTTTCCACGGCATCGGCAGCCCACCGGCGAAGGTGTTCGTCTGCGCGCGAGAGGCAGTGCCGGGTGATCGTATCGGCGAGCGCATCCGACCCGAGGTCGGCGGCGCGGGACAACTCGTCCCTCACGAACTGGGCGACCCCGCTCGAAAGCGATCCGAGCGATTCGTCGACCGCGCGCTCGCCTTCGAGGATGCGCGAGCGCAAACGGTCCAGGTTGCGCACCGCGCGCACACCCCATTCCATCTTTCCGCGCAGCCGATCGACGGAAGCGGACAGCTCGTCGTGACGTCCTTCGAGCATCGCGGCGACGTCGGCCTCGTTCTCGAACACGGCACCGAAGCGGAGCGGTACGACCGTGGTCGTGGTCTTGAACGCGTCCAGTACCCGGGCATGCGTCCTTATGCGCTCCCGCAACCAGGCGGTGTCCTTCGACCGCTCGCGCAACGCTTCCGGCGAGAAGTCCTCTGCCGGCACGGCCGAGACGATGGCCCGAACCGAGCGCACCGTGACGAATCGCAGTCCGAAGTCCGGATCCATCGACTGCCCTTCGACCGCGGCCGGCATCCCGGTCCCGTCGGCCTGGGTGAAACCATAGACGTACGTCGGAAGCGCACCGTCGTCGGCCGCGGTGCCGAGCTCGGCCTCGTCCTCGAAGTAGAGTCCGTCGCCCATGGCGTCGCCCGGCAGGAAATCGATGGGGACGGTACCGACCTCGACCGACCGGGTAGAGCCGTCGCCGTCGGCGGCCGATCCGGCCCAACCGAAATCGAACGTATCGTCGTCTTCGGTTTCTTCGGCGTCGAATTCGTGTTCCACGAACTCCGTCACGATGACCGGAGGTTCGGGGATCCCCGGGCCCTCGTCGATCCACGACGCGGCTCCCGTCTCGACCGGGCCTTCAGGCCGCGCCTCGGAAACGGCGGCGTCGAAATCGCTGAGACGAACCCAGGCGTCCTGCGGAGCCGGAGCCGACGGAGCGGTACGGTTCCCGGATGCGGGCGAGGGTGCCGCGTCCGGATGCTCGGCGCCCGACGGTGTACCGCCGGCCTCAGGCGCCGAAACGAAAGGGACCGGTTCCTCGGCCGCAGCGCGCGTGGGCGGCGCCGGCGAGCGATCGGGTCCCGGGGACGCCTGCCTTGCCATGGCGTGCATGGCCTGCTGGAAGACCGCCTGCTGCGCGTCCACGCGACCGCTTCCGAACGCACCCGAGATTTCCCGGATGGCTTCGCCCAGCACGTTCATGAGGATGCGTTCCTTGAAGGCCGATCGTGCGCGCAGCAACACGTCTCCTTCGGGGTCCACTCGACCGGCCGCCTGCTCGGCGACCGATTCGGCATCCTCGAAGGCCTTCGTCGTCAGGCGAACGACGTCGTCGAGCAGCATGTCGCGCAGGGCGTTCTGTGCGGAGGCCAGGTTCAGGCTCTCCTCGGGTACACGCTGCCGCGACAGGCGGGCCACCGTACGGGTGTCGGCGAGCGACGCCTCGGAGCGGCGTGCGATGTCGTCGAGCAGCATGTCGCGGACCAGCGCCGCGGTACCCACCACGTTCTCGTGATCGTCGTGGATCCGGGCGCGCACCATGCCGGCAGCCGCCTCATGATCCTCGAGGGCCGTCAGCGACCGTTCGGCCACCGCTTCCACGATGCGCTGACGCAGCGCCTCCTGGGCCCTCGCGAAACGAGGGTCGTCCAGATCGATGCGCGAGAACGCACGATCTGCCGCCTGCGCGGCGTCGAGCAGCAGGAGCGTGGCCTTGCGGGAGAGATCCTCGAGAACCAGCTCCTTGAGCACCTCCTGCGCCGCGATCAGCGGTGCGTGGTCCGAGCCCAGTCGCTCGAGCGCGCGCCGGGCCGTATCACCGGCGTCGGTGAAGCGCTGCGCGATGCGGCCGACCAAACGGTCCATCAACCGCTTCTCGCCGTCTTCCACGGCCGTCGAGAGCTCCGCGGCGCAGGCCGCGTCGGCCTCGGCTACGAGTTCTTCGCGGGTGGACGAGTCGGTGACGCGTTCCACGGCACGGAGCGCCACCAGGCGTCCCAGATCGCGGGCGACTTCGTCTGCCGCCTTGCCCACCGCCGGATCGTCGGGATCGACGAAGGACGCGGCCGCTTCGGCCAGTCCGTCGGTGGAGCGGATACGGCGGGTGACCTCCTCTCCCACGCGGGCCGCGAGGAAATCGTGCAGCGTATTCACGGCATCCTCCAGCGTCTCCCGTTCGCTTTCGGCGACGATCCTCGCCTTCTCCGACGCGGCGGCGACGCTGCCCAATTGCCCGAGGGCGTCGGTCGCGATGCGCTCGACGAGGCGGGCATGCAGCAGCTCGGCAGCCTCCGATGCCGCCGGGGAGGCGGCAACGATGCGATCCGCTTCGGACGCAAGGCTGTCCGGGGTCTCGGCGGCCGTCTTCTCGGCGATCCGAAGGACGAGTCGTTCGTGCAGCAGGTGCGAACCGGCGAGCGCCAGTTCCTCGACCACGGCCTGCGACGTGACGCTTTCGACCGCGCGGTCGGCCGCGATCGAACGCAGCGAGTCGGCGACGGCCTGGATGAACTCGGTCACGGGACCGGATCCCGCTTCCACGATGGCTCGCGCCGCGTCGTGCGTCCCGACCTCGTCGACGAGACGCCGCTCGGCCGACCGCGCGATGTCTGCCTGCAGCGAGGCGAGGACCGATTCGACGGCCTGGCCGATGACCGGCTCGTCGCCCGAGATCTGCGCGGCCACGGCCTGCGCCATTTCTATCGGGTTGCGTGCCAGGATCGCCTTCAGCGCATCCGAGGTCACGATCTCGTGCACGGCCGCAGCAACCTGCGACGCCACTTGCCCGCGGGCGTCCGAACCCCGCACGCTCTCCAGCGCTCGCTCCCGGATCGACTCCAGGGCCTCGCGCTCGATGTGGGCCACGGATTCCCGCACCGCCGGATGCGACAGATCGATGCCGTCGGCCGAAACGGCCTGACGGGCCGACGCAGCCAGCTCGGCGGTAATCCGATCCGCCAGCCGATTCTTCGCCTCCGCGATCAGCGGATCGAGCGATTCGATGCGTCCGTGCGCTTCGGCGGCCAGTTCTTCGGCCGTGCGCCCGGCAAGAGCCTCCAGGGTATCGGTGAGCAGCAGCTCGTGGACCTCGCGGGCCACCTCGCGCGCCACGCGGTCGCGCTCCTTGGCGCTCGAGGCCACCTTCATGGCCTGGGCGTAGAGGAACCCGGAGACCAGCGTACGCACGGACTGCGTCGCGGCCTCCATGCGGGGATCGTCGGTCGGAATGCCTTCGGCCTCGAGTTCCGCGAGTACGCGCTCCGCGACCTGGGCCGTGAGCCTGCCGCGCAGGGCGGCGGCGGCGTCGGTGATCACCTTCGCGTCGGCCGGAACGAACGCGGCAGACGCCTCGGCAGCCTGGTCAGCGTCGGACAGCGACGCGACCGCGCGGTCGGCTACCCGCTCGAGTACCCGCAGACGCAGCGCCTCGGACGACGCCTCGATGAGGGACGCTTCGGCCTCGACCTGTTCCGCGGCAGCGCCGGCCAGCTCTTCCGACGACGCGGAAAGCAGCCTGGATGCGACGCGCGAGGACAAGGTCTTCCAGGCGTCGGCGCGAGCCGCTTCCACGAGATCGGCCACGGCGGGATCGGAGACTACCGACCTGCGCAGCATGTCGGTCGCCTCGGCGTCGGTGACTGCGGCGAGGATGCGATCGTACAGTGCCGCTGAGAGGCCCGCTCGGCCGGCGTCGATGACGCCGATGACCCGGTCGTCCGACGCGTGCACACCCTCGGTCGCGATATCGGCCGCGACCTGGTGAGCCACCGAGGCGATCACCTCCGTCCGAAGGGCGTCCGCAGCCGCCGAAACGACCTTGGCGTTGAAGTCGAAGGAGGCGAGCGCCTGCCGGGCGGCTCCATCCGCGTCCTCCAGCGAGGACTCGGCCCGCGATGCGATATGGCGGAGCAACTCGAGGCGGGCAAGGCCGACCGAAGCGAGCACCTGTTCGCTGTCAGCGTCGAAATGAGCGACGGCGCCGGCGGCCAGTTCGTCTGCGCTCGTTGCCAGCACGCGCCTGGAGACGTCCTGCGCCACCTGGACCCGGACTTCGGCGACGGCCTGGTCGGTCAGCGAGTCGATCGCCTCGTCTGCGGTGACCGCCGCGATGAGGTCTTCGGTCAATTGGACGGCAAACTCGGCGCGCGCGCGCTCGGCGGCATGCTGCAGGCGGGACGGCTCGTCGGCAAGGCGTGCTTCGACACGCTGCATGAGCGTTTCCGCGTCGAAGACGGCGTCGGTGATGCGGTCACACACCGTCTCCTTCACCTGCTCGGTGACGCGTTCGATGATCGAAGACTCACGGATGGCGTCGGTTACGAGCGCAAGCACCGTGGACTCGATGACCGAAACCGTTTCGGGTACCATGTCGGTCGCAACGGCAGACGCCTCGAGCGATTCCAGGACTCGACTGCGCACGGCCTCGATCGTGGCAGCGTGCACGGCCTCGGCCACGCGGGCTTCCACGCCGCTCTCGCGCACCTGCGCAACGACCTTCTCCATCACGCCCGATTCGATCTGCGCGACCGCAGCCGGTACCAGGTCCGCCGCCATGGACTCGGCGTCCAGCGACGACCTGACCCGATCCGTGACTTCGGCGACGGCCGTCGCGCGAATGCGTTCGGTCGCTCGCCCGACGACTTCCGGATCGATCTCGACCCGCGACACGGTCGATTCGACGAACTCGTCCGATTGCACGGTGGTGGCGATGGAGTCCGCGATACGCTGCTTGACCGCATCCAATGCGGTCGCTGCCGCGGCCTCGGCCGCGCGTTCCGCGAGGATCCCGGTGGCTTCGGCGATCGTCGGATCGTCCGGATTGACCCGACCCTCGGCCAGCCGCACCAATTCTTCCGGATCCACGGCCGACGCCCAGGCACGGTCGGTGATGGTCTGCATCACCATGCCGCGCACGTCGTCGGCCAGCGCCCCGACCGCGGCCTCGTTGGCCCGGGCGATCTCCTCGGCGATGCGCTCGGCCACGACCGCTTCGTCCTCCATGCCTTCGAGGGCCTTGGCGGCGATGGCGCCGGCGAGCCTGCGCTCGACCGACTCGACCGCCGAACGGATTTCCGGCGCCTCGGCCATGGCGGCAGCCGCCTCGGCGGCCAGCACCTGGCCGTCCGTCTCGGCGACCTGGCGAACCAGGCGTGCAGTCATGCGCGCGCGGACGCTCTGCCGGAGCCCTTCGATCAGCGTCTCGCTGACCAGGCCCTCGGAGAAGGCCTGCTCGACGATGGCGTCGGCGTCACCGAGCTCCTCGGTCGCCTGTTGGACGACCATGCGGAGCAGTTTCTTCTTCGCCGCTTCCTTTGCCGCGGCGAGGCGGGAGGCATCAGTGCCGTCGGAGGCCGCCAGGGGCGGTCCGCCGCGGGATTCCTGGGGATCGGATTCGATCCTGCCGTTGGAGGGATTCATTACGACTTCTCGGTTTGTCGCGTATTCAAGCGGCCGATCGGGGATCGGTCGGTCTCCTCGCCTGGGCGATTCGACCCGGACCACCGCTCAACCAGAAGCGTGCCCGAGCGCTGGAGTGGCCGTCGACGGCCGTTCCGGGTACCCAGGACTGCTTCCAATCCCTCGTATCGACCCGATTTCGCGGTTCATAACCCGTCGACCGCGGCCATGCGAGCAGCGTGGGATCAGGAAAGGCCGTCGCTCGACACGGAAATTCCTGCCGCTTCCCGCGGCGAACTTTTGTCGAACGCAATGCGTGCATGGCCCTCGCACCCGAAGTTGGGTCATCCATTCGCCGTCGACGAGCCATGAACAACCTGATCGCCCACGTCCCCCCTCCGATAAACGAACCGGTCCGTTCGTACGCCCCGGGAACGCCCGAGCGGTCTTCCCTCCAAGCGGAACTGGCGCGCATGCGCGCGGAGCACGTCGAGATCCCTGCGTTCGTCGGCGGACGGGCGGTGCTTACCGGGTCCACGTTCAGCGTGCGCGCCCCGCACGAACACGCGCGGGAGCTGGGCACGGCCCACCTCGTGCGCGAGGAGGACATCAAGGACTCGATCCGGGCTGCGGTCGACGCCCGTCGCGCCTGGGCGGCGATGCACTGGCAGGATCGCGCCGCGATCTTCCTGAAGGCGGCAGAACTGCTCGCCGGACCGTGGCGCGACCGCATCAACGCGTCGACCATGCTCGGACAAAGCAAGAACGCCTACCAGGCCGAAATCGACTCCGCATGCGAGATGGTCGATTTCTTCCGGTTCAACGTGGCGTTCATGGAGCAGATCTACGCGGATCAGCCCAACTCGTCACCCGCGGTCTGGAACCGGCTGCAGTACCGCCCCCTCGAAGGCTTCGTATTCGCCGTCACCCCGTTCAACTTCAGTTCGATCCAGGGCAACCTGCCGACGGCGCCGGCCCTGATGGGCAATACGGTGGTCTGGAAGCCGGCCACCTCCTCCCTGCTCTCGGCCTACTGGTTCTATCGGCTCCTCGAGGAAGCCGGCCTGCCGCCGGGAGTCATCAACATGATCCCCGGGCGCGGATCGCAGGTGGGCAAGCACGTCTTCGCGTCTCCGCACTTCTCCGGCCTCCATTTCACGGGCGGAACGGGCACGTTCCAGACCATGTGGTCGACCATCGCGTCGAACCTTCCGGGGTACCGCTCCTACCCCCGGATCGTCGGCGAAACGGGCGGCAAGGACTTCATCCTCGCCCACCCGAGCTGCGACACGAAGGCCGTGGCGACCGCCATCGTGCGCGGCGGTTTCGAGTACCAGGGTCAGAAGTGCTCGGCGGCGTCGCGGGTCTACGCGCCGAAGTCGAAATGGCCGGAGATCCGTGACCTGATGGTGGACCAGCTCTCGCAGGTCCGCATGGGTCCGGTCGAGGACTTCACGAACTTCATGAACGCCGTCATCGACCAGGCGGCATTCGAGTCCATCACCGGCTACATCGACCGCGCGAAGGCCAATCCGGCGGTCTCGGTCGTCTACGGCGGGGGCTACGATGCCTCCGAAGGGTTCTACATCGAACCCACGGTGCTGCTCACGACCGACCCCTCGTCGCAGACCATGTGCGAGGAGATCTTCGGACCGGTCGTCACGGTGTACGTATACGACGACGCGAAGTACGAGGAAACCCTCGACCTGCTCGACCGCACGTCGCCCTATGCGTTGACGGGGGCGGTATTCGCCCAGGACCGCGCGGCCATCGTACACACGGCCGATCGCCTCGCCGACAACGCCGGCAACTTCTATATCAACGACAAGCCCACGGGTGCCGTCGTGGGGCAGCAGCCGTTCGGCGGCGCGCGCGCCTCGGGCACGAACGACAAGGCGGGTTCGTTCCTGAACCTGGTCCGCTGGGTATCGGCACGTTCGATCAAGGAGAACTTCACGCCCCCGCATCATTTCGCCTATCCCTTCATGCAGCCCGACTGACGTGCACCGGTTCCGAAGCTCGCGCTATCCCGAGGTTTCGGCTACGGTGCTGGCGGGCCTGGCCATCGGCAGGCCCCTGGCCGTCTGCATGCTGCCGCTCATGATTGCGGCATCGGTGATGATGTTGGGCGGCCGCGATCCCCTGCCGTTCCTCCTCGCGTCCACCCCGGCGGCTGCGGCGGTTGCCTGGTTCTGGGCGCGGCAGACGCTTCGCGGAACGGTCGTCGAGGTACGCATAGTCGGGTCCTCGGTGACCGTTCGTTCGTCCTGGGAGGTGGCGATCGGGCGCCCCGCCGGACCCGGAGCGTCGGTACTCGACGTTCGGCGCGACGGTGACCGGATCCTGGTCACGCTGGGGCTCGACACGGTCCGACTGTCCGCCTCGGACTTTCCTGAACCCGACTCCCTGGTGCGACGGCTCGAAGAAGCCCGCTCGATGCACGGTTTCGAGGTGCGGGCGCGGCTCGAATCGCACCCGACAGGCCCCGGTGCGGCCCGATGATCGTCCTCAACCGCAACGATCCCCGCTCGCTCCACGACCAGCTGCAGGAGCAGATCCGCTACCTCGTCGCCAGCGGACGCCTCAAGCCCGGGGAGTCCATGCCGTCCACGCGCCGGCTTGCCGACCAGGTGGGCGTTTCGTTCCACACGGTTCGCAAGGCCTACGCCGCGCTCGCCGACGCCGGGGTCATCGTCGCCCACGGCGGCTCTGCCTACCGGGTTGCAGAGACCGCGGAACTCCCCCGGAGCGAACGCCTCGAGTCCGGTGCGGCCGTGGTGCAGGAAGCCCTGCGTCGCCTGGTTTCGCTGGGACTCGACGAAGAGGAGATTTCGTACCTCTTCGAAGAGCAGCTCGAACTGGAGTCGGCCGAGGATACGGATACCCGCATCGTGTTCGTGGACGAATACACCGAGGCGGCGGAGTATCTCGCCGCCGAGTGCTCCCGGGCATTCGGGCGCAGCGTCGAGCCGGCCACCCTGGTCCAGGCCGGGTCGCTGACCGGGGTCGAATACGCACTCACGCCGCTCCACTGCGTGCGGGACGTCATCGAGCGGCTCCCCCGCGCCGACGTGATCGGAGTCCAGGTCGCCCTGTCGGTCGACGCGTGCGCCGCCGCGGCGAGGCTCTTCGAACACCAGGCGGTACTGTTGGCCGTCCGCTACCAGGACGCCGTGGGGCCGCTGAGTCGACAACTGCGCACGGTGACGGGCTTCGGCGGACAGCTCATCGCCACCGTCATGGACGACGCCGACGCGAGGATCGGTACGCTCGTTCGGCAATGCGACGTGTTTCTGTATTCGATCAGTGCCGCACGCCGGGCGCGGGCGCACCTGGGCTCGGCGCCGATACACCACCCGGTTCACCCGGCCGTCGCTCCGACCGAACTCGAGCGCGTACGTTTGCTGCTTCCGCGCTGATCCTGGTCAGGCGTCTTCCGGAGCCGCTTCCGAATCGGCGTCGGGCTCGGTGTCGGGGTAGCTCACGCGAACGTGGTAGATCCCCAGCAGGATGGAAAGGAACGTTTCCTTGATCGTGTGCAGGTCACGCAGCGTAAGGTCGGCCTCGTCCAACTGCCCGTCTGACAGGCGTGCGTCGATCATCGAGTCGATGAGCGCCTCCAGCCGCTTGTGGTTGGGCGAACGCAGGGTGCGGCTTGCGGCCTCGATCGAGTCGGCCAGCATCAGGATTGCCGTTTCCTTCGAATCCGGCCGGGGCCCGGGATAGCGGAACTCGCTGTCCTGGGTCGGCGCCTCTCCGGACGCCTCCTGTTCCTTTGCCCGACGGTAGAAGTACTCGATGCGGGTGGTGCCGTGATGCATCGGGATGAAATCGAGTACCCGCTTCGGCAACCCGTACTGACGCCCCAGTTCGAGTCCCTCCTTGACGTGGCTCGCGATGATGAGGGCGCTCATGTGCGGCTTGAGCTGGTCGTGGGGATTCGCCGCCAGGCGCTGGTTCTCCACGAAATACTCCGGCTTGACCATCTTGCCGATGTCGTGGTACAGCGCGCCGACCCGGGCAAGCAGCGCGTTCGCTCCGATCGCCGACGCCCCGGCCTCGGCGAGGTTCGCCACCTGGAGCACGTGGTTGAACGTGCCCGGTGCGCGCAGGGACAGTTCCTTGAGAAGCGGACGATTGGTATCGGACAGCTCCAGCAGGGTCAGGTCGGTCGTCAGGTCGAATGTCCTTTCGAATACCCACAGGAGCGGATAGGCCAGCAGCAGCAGGATCGCCGAGATTCCCGCGAACAGGAGGTCCGAAAGAAACCGCTCGGTCGAGGACGCCTCGACGAGCCAGGCACCGGCGATCACGGTCGCATAACCGAGAAAGACCAGTCCGGCCGACAGGAAGAACTGCCCGCGGTTTCGAATGTCGCGAACGCTGAACACGCCGAGGCTGCCCCCGAACAGCGTGCCCAGCGCGAACGTGAAATCCATTCCGCGGTATAGCCCGCCGAGGAGGGCCAGCGTCAGCAGGCCGAAGATCGCCACCCGCGAATCGAAGATGACCGTCAGCAGCAACGCCACGATCGTGACGGGCACGACGTACATGTCGACGGAAGGAAACCGCACCGCCACCGCGTAGAGCCCTATCACCGCGGCGAACAGGATGGACATCAGGAAAACCATCCGGTTGTCGTCGTACAACGGGCGCCGCAGCAGGTAGAGATACAGGAAGAAGACGAGGAAGACCGCGAGCGTGAGAAGAAATCGCCCGGCGAGGGCGGCAAGTCCGAATCGGTCACCCCGACGCTCGCTCTCTTCCGCCTCGAGAGACCGCAGCTTGCGCAGGATCTCGGCGGTTACCACGTCGCCTTCGCGAACGATGACTTCGTTCTCCCGTACGGCACCCTCCGACGGGGAGAGCCCCTGCATGGCCGATCGTACGGCGTCGGCCGTCGCCCGGGGATCGTATCGGAGCGAAGGCTCCAGCAGCAGGCCGACCACGGCGGTGCCCATGGCCACCGTATCCGGACGCGAACCGAATTCGGCGAGGAGCGCTTCGCGCGCTTCCCGGAACACCTGGTCCTGGCCTCGCACGGCCGAGGTCGCCAGGACGTGTTCGCTTCGCGCGTCGTCGTTGCGGACCACGATCGACCGGGCCCGGACGGTATCGATGGGCACATCCAGTACCCCCGATTCCTCGAGTCGCAGCGCGACGAGGTAGGCCGACTGGACGATACGGGCATCCAGGCGCGCCGCGTCCTCACCCTGGGCCCGACCGAAGGATTCCTGCAGCAGCTCCCACTGCCGCGCCGACAGCGGAAGCCCCCCACCGGCGCGCGCCGAATCGACGGACCGGGCCGGGGCCCCGGCCGCCGCCAGGCGAAGCGCTCGGGTCAGGCGCGCGCGCAGGCTGTCCCGGCGCTCTTCGCTTCTCACGCGCACGTCGGGCACCGCGCGGAAGACGGGGGGCGTGAGGTCCCGGATTGCCTGTCGTTCGGCGCGAAGGACGTCGTCCGGCTTGCGGATGGCGAAATCGAACGGGGCGCTGACGTCTTCCTGCCGCCAGACCTCTCCCTCCTGGATGGATACCGACACCCCCTCGGAGCGACCGAAGGCGAGCACGGCCAGGACCACCAGGCCCAGGAACAGGGCGATCTTCCGAAGTGCAGCGCGACGGCGGGCGGAAGCGGCGAGGGACGCGGCTGCGCCGTCGAGACGCGGGGCGCGTCCGCGGCGCTTCAGGGATCCGCGGGTTCGAACGGTGGCCATGGGTCACCTATGCCGCAAGGCAAGCAAGGATCCGACGGCGAGGGTCACCGAGGCGCCGACCGCCGTGTACCACGGCCATGCCAGCGGCCTCAGCCCCATCGCGGCAATGGTCTCCGGGTCAGGCCGGAAATGGAATACCCACCCCGCGTCCGCGGAATACCACGTTCCGAAAATGACGGCAACCATGACCGCGACCGACGTGACGAGCGCCGCGATCGCGTCGGTTCCGGAGGCCCGGCGGTTCCACAGGCCGAGAAGAAACGTACCGAGCAACCCGCCGTACGTGAACGAGGCGATCGAGAGGCCGAGTTCGACGACCGGATTCCGCTGGTCACGGAAGAGGTTGGCGAACACCACGAAGACCACGCCCCAGGCCAGCGTCGTCCACCGGGAAATCCTGAGTTCCGACGCCGCTCCTTCGTCCTTGCGCACGAAATCGAACACGGTGGCCGAAGCGAGGGCGCTCAGCGACGACGACAGCGTGCTCATGGCCGCCGCCACGATCCCCGCCAGGAAAAGCCCGGAAATCCCGGGCGGAAGACCCTCGATGATGTACCGCGGGTAAATCTCGTCCCCCCGGGAAAGTCCGAGCTCTGCCAGGGATGCGCCGTCGTAATGGATCCAGAGCAGCGATCCGATCAGCAGGAACAGCGCAAACTGCGCCATCACCAGCACACCGCTGGCAACCAGGGCCCGACGGCTGTCGGCAAGACTCCGGCACGCCAGCAGGCGCTGCACGATCAGCTGGTCCGTGCCGTGGGATGCCACCGAGAACACCGCTCCCCCGATGGCGGCGGTCACGAGCGTATACGGTCCCGTGAGAACGGCCGCCACACCGGATCCCACCTCGAACCAGTCGAACTTCCCCGCGTCGGTCACCGTGCGCGCCCAACCGTCCGGCGCGTCGGCCAGCAGAAGGAACAGGGTCGCCACCGCGCCGCCCAGGTACAGGAACAGCTGCACGACATCCATCCACACGACGGCCCGCAGGCCTCCGAACACCGTGTAGACCACCGTTACCGCCGATATGACACCGATGATGAGCGGATAACCCACGTCCCAGCCGGCCGAAAGCAGGATCACCCGGACGGGAATCGCGGCGGCGAACAATCGCACCCCGTCGGCGAGGAGCCGCGTAGCCATGAAGGTGACGGACGCGGCCGAACGGGCCCCGGGCCCGAAGCGATCCCCGAGGAACCCGTACGCGGTCTTGAGGCTGCCGGTCATGAACCGCGGCAGCAGGTAGATGGCGACCAGCGTGCGCCCGAGCACGTACCCGATCGTCAGCTGGAAGAAGGTCATCGTGCCGCCGTAGGCGACCGCCGGAATCGAGATGACGGTCAGCGACGAGGTTTCGGTCGCGACCACGGACAGGCTGACCGCCCACCACGGAAGGCGCCCGGACGCCAGGAAGTAATCGTTCGCCGAGGACTGGCGACCTCCCAGGCGCAGTCCGAGCGCCGCCACGCCGACCAGGTAGACGCCGAGAACCAGGAAATCGAGCAAGGTCACGGCGTTCGAACCTCGCCGAGCAGCGAAAGGAATCCGGTCTCGTCCAGGACGTCGACTCCCAGTTCCCGGGCCTTGTCCAACTTGGAGCCGGGGCTCTCGCCGGCGACGACGAAGTCGGTCCGGGCGCTTACCGACGACGACACGCGGCCCCCCGCCGCCTTGATGCGAGCCTCCGCTTCGCCCCGGGACATGGTCGCCAACGTACCCGTCACGACGAACGTCCGGCCCGTCGCCCTTCCGGAACCCTCGACGGGCGTCTCCTCGGGCAGCCGATGCACGTTGACGCCCACGGCGCCGAGTTCCGCCACGAGCAACCGGTTTTCCGGGTGGCGCCCCCATTCGAAGACGCTTCGGGCGATCACCGGTCCCACCCCGTCGACCGATGCGAGCCGCTCCTCGTCGAGTTCCAGGAGTTGCGGAAGCGAGGAGGCCGCGCGCACGAGGGCTTCGGCGGTCGTCTTGCCGACGTGGCGGATTCCCAGTCCGAACAGGAGCCTCGACAGGGTACGGTGTCTCGAGGCTTCGATCGCCGACAGGAGGTTCTCGGCCTTCCGGCCCGCAAATCCCTCCAACGACGTCAGCCGATCCGGGTCCAGGCGATAGATGTCAGGAACCGATCGAACGAGGCCCTCGGCCGCGAGCTGGGCAGCGAGCCGCGAGCCGAACCCCTCGATGTCCATCGCGTCCCGCGAGACGAAATGCTCCACGAGGCGAACGAACTGCGCCGGGCAGTCGCTGGCCACACAGTACGTGTCGGCTTCCCCTTCGAGCCGCTCGAGCGGGTGTCCGCACGATGGGCAGTGCGTGGGCATCACCCAAGGACGCTCCGCACCGGTCCGAGCCTCCGGCACCGGACCGATCACGGCCGGAATCACGTCGCCCGCCCGTTTGACGACGACGGTGTCGCCGACGCGGATATCGCGGGACCGGATGTAGTCCTCGTTGTGGAGCGTGGCCTGCGAAACGGTGACCCCCGAGATCGGAACGGGACGAAGCACCGCCTCGGGCTTGATGACCCCGGTGCGGCCCACGTTGACGACGATGTCTTCCAGCACCGTCGTCGCTTCGCGTGCGGGGAACTTGTACGCCACGGCCCATCGTGGTGCATTCGAGACGAATCCAAGGCGCGCCTGCCGTTCGAAATCGTCCACCTTGACGACGACCCCGTCGATCTCGTAGTCGAGGGTATCGCGCCGCGCCCCCCACTGCTCGCAGAACTCGTTCATGCCTTCGATGCCCGACACGAGTCGGGTCACCGGGTTGACCGGGAAACCGAGCGCGCGCAGCCAGCGCAACGCTTCGGCCTGCGACGCAGGGCGTTCGCCCTCGACGGGACCGAGGGAATAGGCGAAGAACGACAGCGGACGGGAGGCCGTGATCCGAGGGTCAAGCTGCCTGAGCGAGCCGGCGGCCCCGTTTCTCGGGTTGGCGATGGTCTTTTCTCCCGCCGCCGCCAGGCGCTCGTTGAGCGCGTCGAAACGGGACCGGAGCATGTAGACCTCTCCACGGACCTCCAGGCGGGTCGGCACGGCAATCCCGGCCTCTCCCGAACGGGGAATACGCAGCGGGACGCTCCGAATGGTGCGGACGTTGTCGGTGACGTTTTCGCCGGTGGTGCCGTCGCCTCGTGTCGCGGCCCTCGTGAGCCGGCCACCCTCGTAGGTCAGTGCGATCGCGACACCGTCGATCTTCAGTTCGCACGTGACGTCCAGCGGATCGTGCTCCTCGAGACCCAGTCCCTTGCGGCAGCGGTCGACCCATGCGGCGAGTTCCGCCGTCGAAAACGCGTTTCCCAGGGAAAGCATCGGTTCGACGTGACGGACCTTCTCGAAACCCGGGCGCGGGGGGCCGCCGACCCGCACGGTCGGTGAATCGTCGGACCGCGTTTCCGGAAACCGCATTTCCAGGGTGCGAAGCCACGCGAGCAGGCTGTCGTACTCCGCGTCCGGCACGAGCGGATCGTCGTCCACGTAATACCGGTTCGCGAGGGCATCGAGTACCCTGCGAAGCGATGAAACGGCCTCCGACGGATCGAGCGGCACGATCTGCTCGGCTGCCGCCTGAAGCAGCGCGCGGGTTTCGTCGATCAGCGGCATGGAATCGGGGTCAGGAGGCCGTGCGGAGGGAATCGAGGATCTCCTGGGCCCGTGCGGGAGTCAGGCGAACCGTTCCCTCGGAGTCTGCGTCCACGATCGGGATACGCCGTCCCCCGATCGAGAGCGCCAGCCTGTCGGCCCGACGCTGGATGACGATATGGCGGGCGACATCGAATTCGAGGGAGTCCCCCGGCTCGATCCAATATGGAGCCCGCAGTCGCTCGTCCACCTGGACGCGGACCGGGTTCAGGGTGTCGAGCGCGACGATGAAGAGTCGCAGGGTATCTCCCACCACGTAGCGTGGGGACAATGCGGGCGCCGTTTCGGGTTCGACGGCCATGACCGGGTCGGAGGCCTCGGGGTGCGAGTCGTTCCCCGACAGCAGGCGGGGCACGAGAATCCAGGCGGTCAGCCCGAGCGTCGCCACGCCGGCGACGGCCGCCAGCCAGCGACCGGGTCTGCGCACGACGATGCCCCCGACGACCCCGGAAGACGGCTGCGGCGTCGCGGCCACCTCGGCCGGAAACACGTCAGGTCCAGGAGCCGGACGGGCCGGTGCATGCTCCGGATGCGGCTCCGGCTCCGGGTCCCCGAGGAATCGCACACCTATGCCGCCCCGGTACACGCCGCCATAAACCTGGTCGAGCGCCTCGGAAACGGCCTCCGGGGGAAGGGTCAGCGCATCCGCCAACCCCTTGACGAAGGAAGCGAGGTAGACCCTGTTGTACCGCGGGTGCCCCACGAGGCCGGTCTCCTCGAAGGCCTCGAGGATCGTGGGGTCGAGTTTCAACCGGGCTACGAGGTCATCTCGCGAGATGCCCTGCGATTCGCGCACCCTGCGCAGGTCGTTCGCAAACCACTTGCCGGGCGGGGTGGGGTCGGAAGGCATGGGCCCATGACATGACTTCTGAGAGCCGGTAATGTACGATCCCGCCCTCCGGCATGCGAGTCGCCGGAAGGCTCAGCGGTACCAGGCCAGTCCGGTCCACCACTCGTCCTGCTCACCGCAGAGGTACGCGAGGCGCGTCCACCGCGGACGCATGGGCAGGATTCGAAGGGAGAGGCCCAGGGATGGACGCATGGCGGTCGAGGGGTTTCCCCCGGTATCGACAGCCATGCCCCCGGGGTTAAGATCCCCGCGCACACGCCCAGCTCCCGCCCGGCCACCGGACCCTGTGGCCGGACGGGAGCTGGCCCGGATCAGGGCCCGGAGCGTTCAGATATCGAGGTCCTGCTTCTTCACCACGAACAGGCCAAGCTCGATGGAGGTGACGATGATCGTTCCGCTGCCGAAATAGGGATAGTTGCTCCAGGAGCCGGTGAACTCCGTGGCGTCACCCAGCGGGTTGACGTCGAACCAGCCCACTTCGACCGGATTGGCGGGATCGGAAATGTCGATCACGCGCAGACCGGCCGAATAGTTCGACTGGTACATCAGGTCTCCCTTGACGTAGAGATTGTGGTCGATGGCCGGCGTCGATCCCTTGAATTCCTTCACCAGTTCGGGCTCGTCGAGGTCGGTCACGTCCCACACGAGGGTCCGCGTCCGGTCGGTCTTCCCGCTCGACTCGTCCAACTCGTCGTTGACGTAGAAGTACCGTTGATCCTCGGTCAGCCAACCCTGGTGCGTATACGCTACGTTCGGGTACTGGGCGACGGCGATGGGCTTCGGGTTGGCCTTGTCGGTAAGGTCGGCGATCGAGATCGCGGTTTCGTTCGAGCCGAGGCAGATTTCCTTGCCCTGGTGATCGGGATCGGGGCCGCGGTAGATCACGCACTGCGCGTCGTGCGAATATCCCGTGCCCGCGTTTCCGGTCCCGGCGTGGCCCCAGCAGCCGGCCATCGTCGGGTTGGCGGGGTCGCGAACGTCGATGATATGGTATCCTCCGCCGCAGGTCTCGCCGCCCATCGAGTTACCGACGGTGTACGCGAAACCCGTTTCCTCGTTGATCACGACGTTGTGGGCGCTCGCGATGCGCGTGTAGAGGGCCGTGGGTTCGAACTGCACCCGCCCCTGCCGGACGTCACGGAGCCTGCGCAGGTCGAACACCTGCATTCCGTGCTGACCCGCGCCGTCCGAGACGATGAACGCGTGATCCTTGTACACCTTGATGTCCCGCCATGCCGCCGGCTGCGCGCCCGGTGTCAGCGGCAGATCACCCGCCACGAACGGATTCGACGGGTCGGTCACGTCGACGAACGATGTGCCGTCGGTGCGGCCCACGAGGGCCCATTCCCGTCCGGTTTCGGGGTCGGTCCAGCCCCAGATGTCGTTGAGGTTCGTGGAGCGCCCCCCCCCGAGATCCGCGATCGAGACGAAAGAGAGCATGTCGTAGCCCTTGCACGAGAAGTCGCCGGCCTTGCCGTCGGTGCAGCGGGTCTTCGCTCCCGTGATCGACTCCCGACGCTTGGGCCCTTCCCCCTCGAACAGCGCGACCTGCTCGAGGCCGTGCCCATTGCCCTCGTAGATCTCCACGGCGCCGATACCTCGCGCATCCCCCGGGGCCCCGGCGACGACGCGCCCGTCCACACCCGCCACCGCCATTCCGAACTGCCGTCCCCCGGCAGACTGCGCCGACGCGAAGCGCAGCACGCCGGTGGGCGTGCCGTCCGCATCCCGAAGGTAGCGGTAGACCCCTCCGCTGAACCCGGCGGCGATGGCCCCGGTGACCCAGAGTTCGTCGCCGACGAACGCAAGATGGGCGCCGAAGGCGGCCATCTCCCCGTCGAAGGGCTGGAGACGGCCGACCGGCTGCCACCCTTCCGGAGTCCGCCCGAACACCTGGACGGCGCCGCGATTCTCGTCGAAGGTCGGTGCGCCGACGTAGACGAGGCCGTCACGGACGGCCAGCGCGGCGCCGAAATTGGTGCCCTCCGCGCCCGAGGGCTCACGCAGCGCGCCTTCCGGCGACCATGTGCCGTCCTCTCCGACCGTGTAAACGAAGACCGCGCCCGAACCGGGTGCCGAAACGGCCGCAAGCCCATCGGACAACGCGACAGACAGACCGAACAGCGACTGGGCTGCCAGCGTGTCGACCGCCAGCCAGCCCTTGAAGCCGAATCGGCCCGCATCTTCCCGGGTGAAGACGGCGACGGCACCGCGTCCTTCGTTCCGCCCGGCCGTCGAAACCAGCAGGAGGTTGCCGTCCAGCGCTACCGATCGACCGAAATTGTCGCCGTCTGCCACGTCGGACGGCTGCAGCTTCTGAACCTGTCGCCACGCGCCGTCACCCGAGCGCGCGAGAACGTACGCCGCGCCGCGATTCCCGTCGGCCGCCGTGGCGCCTGCGATCGCGAGGTCTCCCTGCGCTGCGAGCGCGCGTCCGAACCGATCCCCGTTCGCCGCGTCGGACGCGGACAACGATTGCGACTCGGCCCATTGCCCGTCGGCCAGGCGTGTGAAGACCTTGATTTCGCCCGGTGTCGACGTATTGGCAACCGAACCGGCGAGTACCTGGTCGCCGCTGAGGGCAACCGCGCCGCCGAATGCCTGTCCGAGGGCGCCGTCAGCGGCGAGCAGGCCAAAGGCCAACGCCAGGGCGCAACGAAGCGTCCGTTCCATGAGATCTCCGTGAAGGTTGGTTGGGGGTGCGGCGGCAAACTTCCGACGGCCGTCGTTTGTTGCAGGAGATTCCGGGACCCGGGACCCGGCCGACGGAACCCGGCTTCCGAGTTCGTAGGTTTCGCCGGTTCCGAACCGACCGCAGATGCCTGGCCTCAGAGACCCCGCCGTCCGGTACACCCTGCTGGGAGTGCTCATCGCGCTCTTCCTGGGCGCGCTCGATCAGACCATCGTGGCCACGGCCCTGCCCCGAATCGTGGACGATCTCGCGGGCGTGGAGCGGTACTCGTGGGTCGCGACCGTCTACCTCCTCGCGTCCACGGCGATGGTTCCGATCTACGGAAAACTGGCCGACATGATCGCGCGGAGAACCGTGCAGCTGTGGGCCGTATCCCTCTTCCTGGTCGGGTCGTTCCTCTGCGGAATCGCCGGGCTGTTCGGTCCCCTGCCGCTAGTCGGCGACGGAATGAACCAGCTGATCCTGTTCCGCGCGATACAGGGCATCGGCGGAGCGGGTCTCTTCGCGCTGCCGTTCATCGTCATTGCCGACCTCTTTCCCCCGGCCGAACGTGGCCGGTACCAGGGGCTCGTCGGGGCCGTATTCGGGATTTCTAGCGTGCTCGGTCCCCTCGTGGGCGGTCTCCTGGCCGATCACGGAGACGCCCTCGTGCCGGGCGTGGCCGGCTGGCGGTGGGTATTCCTCGTGAACCTGCCCATCGGCCTCACGGCCATGTCGTTCATCGTTCGCCGCATGCCCCTTCTTCCCCCCCTGGGGCCACGGCGCCCGCTGGACCTGGGGTCGGCGGCGTTGCTGTTGGTCGGCCTGGTTCCGCTCGTCCTCCTGCTGCAGCTCGACCGCCGCAGCATACCGTGGGACGATCCCGTGACGCTCGGTCTTGCGGCGGCCAGCGTGGTCGGACTCGTGACGTTCGTCCGGCGCAGCCTCGTCTCCGAAAACCCGATCCTGAACCTGGATCTGTTCCGGAACCCGGTCTTCTCGCGCTCGGTGGGAGCCCTCTTTCTCCTGGGAGCGGCGTTCCTCGGGCTCATCGTCTTCCTGCCCCTGTTCATCGTCAACGTCGTGGGTGTCTCGTCGACCAGCGCAGGAATCAGCCTGATACCCCTTTCGCTCGGAGTCGTGGCCGGCGCCACCGTCGCCGGACAATGGGTCTCGCGGATCGGGCACTATCGGCGTTTCATGCTCGGCGGCGGCCTGCTGCTGTTCGCAGGGGCGCTTCTCCTCGCCTCGATGCCCGCAGACATCGCCTACGGCCGCGTGGTCATGTACATGCTGTTGTGCGGCATCGGAGTCGGCCCCACCCTTCCGCTCTACCCGCTCGCGGTGCAGAACTCGGTCGACGTGCGCGAGATCGGCCAGGCGACCAGCGCGAGCCAGTTCTTTCGCCAGATCGGGGGTGCCGTAGGCGCGGCGGCGATGGGAGCGATTCTCGGCGCCACGCTCGCGGCCGCCGCTCCGGAAAGCGCGCCGCCCGAGATCCTTCGAGAGGCGTTCGCGCTGGCGATGCGTCGCATTTTCCTCGGGGTATCGATTCTCGTCGCCTGCGCCTGGATCGTCACCCTGTTCATTCCCGAACTGCCGCTTCGCCGCGCGCAGGACCGGTCTGCCCCTACACCCGAGTGAGCGATACGCATCACTGGCGGCACGATGTGCTGATGGTCCTCGTGATCGTCGTATGGGGGGTCAACTACGTCATCGTGAAGGCGGCGCTCGGGGTCATGCATCCGCACGTGCTCAACGCGGTACGAATGGGTTTCTCGGCCCTGGCGCTCGGAGGCGTGTACCGGTACATGCGCACCCGCGGAGAAGCGGGACTGCGCACCGCGTTCCGTCGTCGCCCGGCCCGCGTAGTTCTCGTCTCGCTCCTCGGGTACTTCTTCTACCAGGCGGCTTTCATCGTCGGCCTCGACCGCACGCTCGCCGGATCGGCCGCCCTCATCATGGCGTCCTCCCCCGTGTGGACCGCCGTATTCAGTTCGCTGCTGGGATACGAGCGCATTCCGCGCGCGGCGTGGCTCGCCCTGCTGGTGGCGTTTTCCGGTACCGTGTCGGTGGTTCTCGCCGGCTCGGCCGAAGTGTCCTTCGGCACGGAAGTGCTGGTCGGCAATCTCGTGGTGCTCTTTGCGGCCATGCTCTGGGGCGGGTACACCACCTCGTCGCGCCCCCTGGTCAACGAACTCCCCGTGTTCGGATTCACCTTCCTGAGCGTCGCGATCGCCCTCCCCTTCATGGCCGCCCTCGGCGCCCCGTATGCCGCCGACGTCGAATGGAGCCGGGTTTCCGTGCCCATGTGGATCGGGATCGTGTTCTCCGGCGCCTTCTCGACCGGGCTGGGCGTCGCCGTCTGGAACGCGTCGGTGCGCCGCATCGGCCCTGCCCACACCGCGGTCTTCAGCAACCTCACGCCTTTCGTGGCGGTGCTTTCGTCGTGGGTCTTCCTCGACGAGCGCATTTTCCCGGCGCAGATCCTCGGTGGCGCGCTCATTCTCACCGGGCTCGTCCTCATGCGGCGGATCCGCCGTCGCGCGGCCCCGGTCCCGCTTCCGCCCACCGCGCCCCGGTAAAGGGCGAACCCGCGTCGGCAGCGGCGCTCGGCGGGTCACGCCCGGCGCTTCCGATCGGACGTCGGGGGCGCGATCGAGTCGATCCCGTCGCTTCGATCCACGCCGTCGAGGGGACGATTCCAGACCTTGGGCTCCCGACGGCGACGAACGGCTTCGGCTGCCGGCGACCTTCGGTGCGTGTAGGGTGACAGGCCGGCGCGGTGCAGCAACCGGTCGAAGCGTCGCTCCAACTCCTCCTTGTACTTGAGGTCCTGCCACGCATACCGAGCCCTGAGGTAGGGCGACAGCAGGTCGGGCAGGACGAGTACCGCGACAAGACTCAGATACAGCAGAACTTCCCCCATGATCACCTCCGTGGGCACGCGCCCGCGCAACATCTTCGCGGGCGGCGCTCGCTGGCAAGAACATCCGACGGGCCCGGCGGAGGGGAGCGCCGGAAACCGTACGTATCGGCAGGCTCGAGCCGCCGTTCAAACCTCCCGCGACGAATTCGTGCGCTGACGACTCCCGGTTTCGGGGTATACTCCTTCAGAGCTTTCCCTCCACGATCATGACCGCACCCCGCCTGTTTGCCGCCGCACTGTTCGCCTTCTGCTCCGTCCTCCCTCCGGCCGCCGCCCGTCAGACGGCCGATCCCGCCGCCCTGGATGCCTATTTCGCACGGGCGAAGAGCGAATGGCCGGTTCCCGGCTTCTCGATCGCCATCGTGAAGGACGGGCGAATCGTGTTCGAGAAGGGGTACGGCGTGCGTCGTGACGGCACCCCGGAGCCCGTGGACGAACACACCCTGTACGCCATCGCTTCCAACTCGAAGGCCTTCACCGCGGCCGCGCTCGCGCAGCTCGTGGACGAAGGCCGGCTGTCCTGGGACGACCGCGTAGTGGACCACCTGCCGTGGTTCCGGCTCTACGACGAGTACGTGACGCAGGACACTCGAATCCGGGACCTGCTTTCGCACCGCGTGGGATTGGGCACGTTTTCGGGCGACCTGCTCTGGTACGGCACGCCGTACACGGCCGAGGACATCGTGCGCCGCATCCGGCACCTGCCGCAGGCTTACCCCTTCCGCGCCGGGTACGGGTATTCCAACGTATCGTTCGTCGCCGCGGGCGAGGTCCTGCGCGTCGTGGGCGGAAAGGGCTGGCACGACGTGATCGAGGACCGCTTCTTCGCGCCTCTCGGCATGACGCGGTCGGTCACGAGCGTGAGCGATCTCGCCGGGCGCGAAAACGTCGCCACGCCGCACAAGATCGAACGTGGGTCCAACCTTCCCATCGAGTGGTACAACTGGGACGCCATGGGGGCCGCCGGCGGCATCATCTCGAGCGTGCACGACATGTCGCAATGGCTCATCGCCCAGCTGAACGGCGGCGAGAAGGACGGCGTGCGGCTGTTCAGCGCGGCCGCGCAGCGGCAGATGTGGACGGTGCACAATCCCTTCGGCCTTCCGGGCGGGTATCTCGACGGCGTCATCGCGACGAAATTCCGTGGTTACGGCCTCGGCTGGTCGATCCGCGACCTCGACGGCCGCCTCGTGCTGAGCCACGGCGGCGGTTACGACGGCATGTATTCGCAGGTCGCGCTCGTGCCCGAGGAGGACCTCGGCGTGGTCGTGCTCACCAACGGGATGACCGACATCGCGGGCCCGCTGGTCAACCGCGTGCTCGACGCATACCTCGGCCGACCGGAGCGCGACTGGGCGGGTGAAGCCCTTCCCGGATTCCTCCGCTCGCGGGAGGAGTTCCATGCCCGGCAGGATGCGGCCGAAGACGCGAGAATCCCGGGCACTCGTCCCTCCCTCCCGCTGTCGGCCTACACGGGCACCTACGGAGGACCGATGTACGGCGACGCGACCGTGACCGAGGCGAACGGTAGACTGGTACTCAGCCTGCTGCCGAACCCGGACCTGGTCGCCGACCTCGAGCACCTGCACCTCGACACGTGGATCATCCGCTGGCGCAAGGAGCTGGCGTGGTTCGGAAAGGGCACGGCCCAGTTCGTGCTGGATCCGGTCGGGAAGGTCGTCGAGATGAAGCTCGACGTGCCCAACGACGACCTCTGGTTCCACGAACTCGAGATGCGGCGTCGCGACTGACGCCCCCCGGCGTCAGACCACGGTCTTGCGCGCGTGGAACGCCTCGGCGAACCCCTCGGCCGCGCGGCATTCGAGCCCCCGCACCGCAGCGAGTCCGCGGAAGGTCTCCGGGCGGAACCAGGGCTTGTCGGCCTGCGACGGGAAGGCCGTGGCAAGAATCGAGATCTTCCGCTCGACATCGGCCGACGAGACCGGAACGTATACGTTGGGTCGGCCGAGGTCGCCTTCGTATTTCGGGATCTCGTATTCGAGGATCCAGTGATTGCGCCACGTATTCCACGTGAGTTCGGCAAGAACCCTGTGATCCTGGTGGCTGTCGTCCGTTCGATGGGTCAACACGAGGTCGGGCTCGACTTCTGCTCGCAGGGCATCGAAAACGCCCTTGATCGACTCCCAGCGGGTCGGAAAGAACCGGTCCGGAAACCCGAGCACGCGCACGGAGTGCCGGGACCCCGTCCCGAGGAACGCACGGGCCGAGGCTTCGGCTTCACGCGCCCGCTCGACGTCGGCGCCGAAAACCACCCACGTGACGCACGCGGAGGGAGCCTCCCGACCCAGGCGCAACAGCGTCGCTCCGCAGCCGATCTCGATGTCGTCGGCGTGGGCGCCCAGGCAGAGCACGGATCGGACGTCCGAAAGCCCCCTCGCGATCATGACGGTACACCGGCTTCGGGGAGGCGACGGGTTCGCGATCGTATCGCCGGGCGGTCGTGCGCGACCCGGTGCGGTCCCTCCCGCATCCAGGGAATCCTGCCGGACGCGTGGATTTCGTCCAGCCGCTGTTTCTCCTTGTACGTATCCATGCAGGCCCAGAAGCCGTCGTACCGGTACGCGCCGAGACCTCCCGTGTCGATGAGCCGGGCGAATGGGGCCTCGACCAGGTCCTCGCCCTCGTCCAGCACGTCGAAGATTGCGCGCCGCAGTACGAAGAAGCCCCCGTTGATCCGTTGGTCACCGGCCGATACCGGGTGGATCGACGTGACGCGACCGTCCTGCGCCGCCGAAACCACGTGGAACGACTGCGACGGCCGCACGGCGACGAAGGCGGCCGTGAACCTTCCTTCCTCCGCGAATCGGATCACGTCGTCCATCGGTACGTCGGAAAGGCCGTCCGCGTAGTTCGCGAGGAAGCGGTCCTCTCCCTCCAGGTGGGTCCGGGCGGCACGCAGCCGCTCGCCCACGCTGGCGTTCACGCCCGAATCCACGAATTCAACGCGCCAGTCCGGGTGCTCGCGCGCCAGCCGGGTTCGCCGTCCGTCGACCCGCTCCATCGATCGGAAATACTCCCGGATGACCTCCCCCCTCCACCCGGTGCACAGAACGAAGTCCGTGTGGCCGTACGACGCGTAGTACTGCATCAGGTGCCACAGGATGGGCCGGCGCCCCACCGGGACCATGGGTTTGGGCACGGATTCCGAATACTCGCGCATCCGCATGCCCATGCCGCCGCAGAAGAGGACCACTTTCATGGCGTGACCTCGCCGTTTCGGGTCGGGATCGCGGCCGGGCGCCCGGCGACCGCGTTCCGGTCGCGACCGGTCGTCGGCCTTCCGAAGAACCGCTGCTCGAGCGCAGCCCGAAGCTCGTCGACGAGGCGGCCGGGCGGGCGTCTTACCGCCACGAGCGGAATCGGCTCGTCGGCCCGTACCGGCCGCACCACCCGGCACCCTTCGCTGAGACCCATGGGCAGGAAATGTCCCGCAAGGCTGTCGGCCATCGTTCGGCTCACACCGTAGGCGGCGAAGCCTCCGATGCCGTCGAGGCGATCGCCGACCGCCAGGTCCCTCTTGGCGTAGGCCACCACGTCGACCGTCGGCGCGCCGAGCGGGGCCACCGCGGCATCGCCGAAGAGCGCGGCGCGGGCCACGGTGATCGCGACCTCCAGGTGCGGAAGGTGGAACGGCGTATGGAACACGTAGAGCGGCCCGTCCCCCATCTTGAAGTAGCGCATGAGGTTGCGCTTGACCGGATCGTCGTTCCAGCCGATCACGAACGCGCCCGTCCCCGGCTTCGCCCCGAGTACGTAATCGACGACCCCGCCCGCGGCCAGCAGCTCGTCGGCGCTGAAGTGGCCGACGGCGTCGTTCACGTGGTCGCACACCGGGCCCCGCATCCCGGGCTCGAGGATCGAGAAGCCGGTCGCGTTGGCCACGAGAGCCGTTTCCAGCGAGAGCTTCGTCCCGTCGGCGAACGACGTGATCATCGAAGGCCGCTGTCCTACCTGCTCGGCGAAGGCGCGCTGGGTATCCGGCGTGCGGTGCCGGTCCATGAAACCCTTGATGTTGCCGGCCGCGAGCGGCCGGTATCCGATCGAGCGGACGAACCGCACGAGGTTCATGGCCACGCCCGGCTCGTCCCCGTCCACGTTCGTGTAGACCACGCCGGCGGCATCGGCTCTCGCTTTCAGCTCGGCCCCGACCGTGGCATCCAGCTCGGCGTTCATCAGTACGACCTGTTTGCCCGATGCGATGGCCCGGAGGACCAGGTGCGCCGCGTATTCCGGCTCTCCCGTGGCTTCGAGCACCACGTCGACCCCGTCGGCTTCGCACGCGATACCCGCCTCCTCGACGACGGCGGGTCGCCCGGCCGCAATCGCGCGTTCCAGCGCGGACCTCGAGGTCGCGATGACGGCCTCCCTCGCTCTTCCGGCCCACGACGCGCGACCGCGTCGGGCATCGCGGCTGGCCACCACGACGAGGCGAAGCCCCGGCAACGGCGTCAGGAGCTGCGCGGCGACGCCCACGCCCATGGTCCCGGCACCCACGAGCGCCACCCGGATCGGCCTACCCTCGGCCTCCCGCCGTTCGAGCGCCTTGTCCACCAGGATCATGACGGGATTCCCGGGTTTCGGTCCAAGGGGATCCGCGGCCCCGTCGCCGATATCGGCGGCCAGGCGCGGTCTGCGTCGGAGAGTTCGGTGACCGGCAACGGCCAGGCTACCGCCAGGGCGGGGTCGTCCCAGCGAGCCCCCCGGGCCGATAGCGGTGCATAGTCGCGCGACGTGGTGTACTGTATCTCGGCGCCGTCCGTGAGCGCCTGCCACGCGTGACCGCATCCGGGCGGAATCACGAGCGCGCTCCCGTCGTCGGGCGACAGCTCGACCGAGGTCCATCGCCGGCGCGTGGCCGAATGCGGCCGGAGATCCACCACGACGTCGAACGCCCGGCCCGCCGTGCAGCGAACGATCTTCGTCTCGTCGTGTGGAGCGACCTGCCAGTGGATGCCGCGCACCGTGCCCGCGCGCAGCGACCGGCCCGAGTTCACCTGGCGGATCGTGGGATCGATCCCCTTCGCCGCGAGCGTCTCGACGCAGAACAGGCGTCCGAAGCGGCCGCGCGCGTCTTCGCGCCAATCGGGCTCGAGAATCCAGGCGCCGTCTATGGAGAGAGGAGTCATGCGCATGTCAGCACCCGATGCCCTCGTAGGTCCCGTAGCTCGAACGGTCGATGAGGCGCCGTCCGTCGACGAGGACCGGGGGACGATCCGTCGCGCAGGCCAGCGCCGGAAGCCGCCGGAACTCGTCCCATGCCGTCAGCACCACCACGGCCTGTGCGCCGTCGATCGCGGCATCGAGCGAATCGGCAAACCGCAGCCCGAGGCCGGGCAGCCGCGCGGCCATCGCGCCGCTGGCGAGCGGGTCGTAGGCCCGCACTTTCGCACCCTCGTCTGCCAGGCGTCGAAGCACCGGCACGGCCGGCGATTCGCGGATATCGTCGGTTCCGGGTTTGAAGGACAGCCCGAGAACGGCCACCTCCACCCCGGAAAGGGGGCGGAAATGCCGTTGGAGCAGCGCGATGACGCGTTCGGGTTGATCGTCGTTGACCTCCATCACGGCCGAAAGCAGGCGCATCGGCTCCCCGGCGTCGCGGCCGTGTCTGACCAGTGCCCGGACGTCCTTGGGCAGGCACGACCCGCCGAATCCGCACCCGGCCCTCAGGAACGCCGTGATCGGCACCGGTTCGGTCGAGCCCTCCGGCCGGAAGTAGCCGGCCAGCGAAACGCCGCGCGAGACGTCGGCCATGTCCACGCCACCGAGCGTCTGACAGAGATTGCCCAGTTCGTTGGCGAACGAGATGAGGGTCGCCAGCACGGCGTTCGACGCGTACTTGATCATTTCGGCGGTGGTGTTGTTTACCGCCAGGACCGGCACTCCGCCGAACGCGGCGTAGAGCGCCGCGACCTCGCGCGAGGTCGACTCGTCGCCGGCGCCCACCACGATGCGATCCGGCCGCAGGAAGTCCTCGACGGCCGAGCCTTCCGAGAGAAACTCGGGGTTCATGGCGAGTCCGAGGTCCGGACCCACGACGCGGCCCGAGGCCCGCTCCAGGACGGTGCGGACCGTCTGATCGGTCGTTCCCGGTACGACGGTGCTCTTGACGATCACCACGTGCCGGCCCGTCTTCGTCCGCAGGGCGTGGCCCACCTCCTCGGCGGCAGCGATGACGGACGACAGGTCGATGCGGCTGCCGTCGAACGGGGTGCCCACCGCAAGCATGGTGAAATCCGATTCCCGGACGGCGGACGCAAGGTCGGTCGTGGCCCGGAACCGTCCCGCGGCCAGCACGCCCGCGAGCAGTTCGGGCAGCCCTTCCTCGAAGAACGGAGGCCGGCCCGAAGCGATCGCGGCCACGCGAGCCGGATCTACGTCCACGCAGGTCACGTCGTGTCCGACGTGCGCAAGGCCCGCACCCGAGACCAGGCCGACGTACCCCGCACCGATCACGCTGATGCGTTTCATGCGTCCTCCGCGACGGGATTTCCCGCGTACCAGAGCAGCGACCGGCGCAGGCCGTCTTCCAGCGTCACTTCGGGTTCGTATCGCAACTCTCTGCGCGCCTTGCTGATATCCGGACACCGCCGCATCGGGTTGTCGGTCAGGTATTCGGCTTCCTGCGCCGTTCCCCGCCGAACCCGCCCGGCATAGCCGAACAACTCCCGGCCGGTTTCCGCGACCCGATCCGCGAAGTCAGCCATGGAGATCTCCGGCGTTTCGACGCCGATGTTGTAGGCCTCGCCGGAGCGGCCGACGGTGAGAATCTTGAAATAGCCGACGACGGCGTCGGCCACGTAGCAGAACGTGCGCGTCGGAGCGCCGTCCGACAAGAGCTCGATATCCCGCCCGGCCAACACGTCCCTCGCGAAGTCGGGGAGCACGCGGCGGTCGCTGATCTTCAGGCCCGGGCCGTAGTTGTTGAACGGACGCGCGGTCCGGACCGGCACGCCATACCGGTCGGCGAAGGTCACGCAGAGCGTCTCGCCCATGCGCTTCGACTCGTCGTAACAGGCGCGCGGCCCCGTACAGCTCACCAGCCCTCGATACGTTTCCGGGGTCGGAATCGCGTCGGGCGTAGGATTTCCGTAGATCTCGCTGGTGGAAAAGTAGAGCAGCCCGTCGATGGGGTCTCCCGAGTCGGCGCGCCTTCCGGCCCAATCCAGCAGGGCCCGCAGCCCGCCGACGTTGGCATCGATGGTCTCGAGCGGATACCGCCGGTAGAACGGCGGCGAGGCGATTCCGGCCGCGTGCACCACGTAGTCGAACCTCGGCATCGTTTCGGGCAGCGCCTCGGTGACGTCGTGACGGCGTAGGGTCAGCCGGTCCTGCAGCACCTCCAGCCAAGCCGGAACGCCGCGCCGGTAGTTGTCCCAGACTTCCACGTGGATCCTGCGGTCGGGCGTGCCGTGCTCGTTGTGGTACAACGGAAGCTGTACCAGGTAATACCCGAGGAAACCCGCTCCACCGGTCACCAGCAGCCGTTTCCCGGCCAGGAGGTCGAGTTCCGGGCGGAGTGCGGCGGCCATCTGTGCGAGGTCGCCCCGCACGACGTCTGCGGCGGTTGCGGATTCGGTTGCGATCATCGGACGTTCGTGAATCGGTTGCGTGCGCGGGGCTTTCGGTGGCGAGGGGGTCGGTACGGGGCATCGACGGCCGCACGTGCCCTTTGACGCTCCTTGCGTGCCGTCCGCGTCGTCTCCGCCAGATGGGCGACGTTCCACGCGATGGCACGGACGAGAAGCAGGAAATTGCTCCACAGCCGGCTGTCGCCCCGCATGCGGGCATCGCCGTGGTTTCCGGGAATGGCGAACAGGCTGCGGGGGCTGCAGGCCACGTCGAGGATGCGCAGGATCCGGGCGACCGTCCGCACCGAACTGCGGTGCTTGATGCTGTACCGGATCGAATTGCGCATTTCCAGGAAGGCGCCCCGTTCGCTTGCGCCCGTGGTCCCTTCGCCCAGGTGGAAGATGGGTGTATCCAGCGCCCCCAGCGTATAGCCGGCCCGAAGGAGCCTTGCCTGGAGGTCGGTCTCGTCGTAGTAGACGAAGTACGTTTCGTCGTACAGCCCTACCTTCGCGAGCGCGTCGGCCCGGTAAACGAGCGCGAATCCGTTGAGAAAGTCGGTGTACGTCAGGGTCGGGTCGTCCGGCACCGTCGGATCGTCCGCCGACTCGATCATCCGGAATCCGATCGCGGCCAGCCGACGGTCCGCCTCCAGTCGATCGACGGCCTCGTCCAGCCACCTCGGGTCGCGAATCTCGGTATCGTCGTTGAACACGGCGATGTACCGGGCACGCTCGGCCATCGCCCGGCGGATACCCGCGTTGGCTCCCCCCGTGAACCCCGCGTTCGTCGACAGCGCCTCGACGTCGACGCCCGCGAAACGCGCACGAACCACCGCGGAAGCGTCGTACGTGGATCCGTTGTCCACCACGAGGACGCGCATCGCGGGGTACGGGGTGTTCACCAACGACGCGACGCACGGCTCGATGAACCGGCGTCCGCTGTAGGTGACCACGACGACGCGGACGAAGGGACGGTATTCGGGCATCCGGAGAGGGCTGCGATCCATACCGACGGGATCGGCCCCACCGCTCTCCGCTTTAGCTCTTCACCGCCGCCAGCCGCAGGCCGGTCACCGGCCGGGGCCCGTCGAGCTTCGTGAACCAGGCGCAGGCGTACAGTCCCAGCACCAGCGGGGCCATCGCGTGGAACACGGCGGCGCCGACGGTTCCGTTCCACAGGATGAGGGGGATACCCACGATCGCGAGCAGCACGGCCTCCAGCATGGAATCGACGGCGACGATCTTGGGCAGGTGTCCCGACACCAGCCCGATGTGCGCGACGTTCCGCGCAACGACGAAGACCCGGCCGAGGGCCGAGACGATGACGAGCGTCGTCATGGGAAAGGCCGCGTAGCGTGCCCCGTACGCCAGCTCAAGCAGCGGCTCGGATGCCCCGGCGATCAGCCCGGCGAGAGCCGCGAAACCGAGCACGAGGCGTACCGCCCGGTCGGTATACCAACGGCGATACGCCGCACCGCCATGCCGGGCCCAATAGGATGCCGAGAGGGAGGGCCACCAGAGCGACACCGCCTGCTGCAGCGGGTTGAGTGCGTTGACGAGCTGAACGGCGGCCCGGTACGCGCCCATCGCCGGAAGACCGGCGACTCCCGCCACGATCCACGTCGTGACGTTGCCCTGCAGGGCACGGACCGCCTCGCCGCCGAGCAGGTAGCGTGCCATAGACCAGGTTTCGCGGGCATCGGGACCCACCTCGCCCAGCACGATACGAGCCCCCGATACCCACAGCGAGACGAGAGCCACCACCGCGCCGATACCGGTCGAGAGGAAGACGACCAGGACGGCGGAGGAAAACGTCATGGGCAGCCATCCGACCGTCATGGCCACGGCACCGAAGGCCATCAATCCGTACGCGACCAGGTCGGTCGCAAAGATCAGCGGCATGCGACGCTCGGTGTACAGCATCCGGCGCGCACCGTCCTGGACCATCCACGGCACCGCCATCGCCACCAGCGCCAACGGCAACGTACTCCATTCCGAAGCGGGAGCGAACAGCGCGAGCAGCGCGCCGACGAGGATTCCCACGACCGCGAATACCCCCGCCAGCCCCATGAGCATGACCGCCAGCGAACCGGTCAGCGTGGCTCTCGCCCGTTCCGGCCGAACGGGGACCAGGACGTTGTGCACTTCCCCGACCATGGCGCCCTGGAGCGCCATGATCATCTGGGCGCCGGTCAGCACGAGCGCCACCAGGCCGAAGTGCTCCGGGTCGAGGTCCCGCGCGAAGAGAAAAATCGTGACGAAACTCGACAGGCTGACCAGTCCCTGGTCGACGAGCGAACCCACGGCACCGCCGTGGCGGCGTACCAGTCCGGAAACGTTCAGAGTCACAGGGTAGGTCGATAGGATACCCGGAGTCCTTCCGCAGAAATCGCGCCAGTCTCACTGCGGGAACAGGAAGCCGATCGGCGCATTCATCGAGCCGGCCCATCATGGCCCCGAACCCACGGACCGCGCGTAGGCGCCAGGTAGTTTTCTGATCGCCAGGTCCCGGGTACCCTGCATTCTTCCGTCGGCTGCGCGCCCTCACGGTTCCCTCTCTCCCACCCGCGCCGCCGGTTTTCCACGTCGCAACGACGCGCCGTCCTCCCGGCACTGCGGGCCCACACTCCCGCTTACTTGAGTACGTTTTCCGATCTGGGGCTTTCGGAGCCCCTCCTTCGCGCCGTGTCGGCCGAAGGCTACTCCACCCCCACCCCCAACCAGGCCCAGGCGATTCCGTTCGTCCTCAAGGCCCGCGACGTCCTGGGCATCGCCCAGACCGGCACCGGAAAGACCGCTGCCTTTACCCTCCCGATGCTCCAGCGGCTCGGCGAGTCGACGGCCCGGCCCCTTCCGGGCAAACCCCGCGCCCTGATCCTCACGCCGACCCGCGAGCTGGCCATCCAGATCGGCGAGTCGTTCTCGACCTACGGGCGCCACATGCGCCAGCACCACACCGTCATCTTCGGCGGCGTGAGCCAGCATGGACAGGTCCAGGCCGTGCGCCGCGGCGTCGAAACCCTCGTCGCCACCCCGGGCCGCCTGCTAGACCTCATGGGCCAGGGCTTCATCTCGCTCGACAGGATCGAGATCTTCGTGCTGGACGAGGCCGACCGCATGCTCGACATGGGCTTCATTCACGACGTACGCAAGGTCGTGGCCAAGCTGCCCTCGCAGCGGCAGACCCTGTTCTTCTCGGCCACCATGCCACCGGCGATCACCCACCTCGCCGAGCAGATCCTCACCGATGCCCGGCGCATCGAGGTGCGTCCGGCCGCGACGACGGCCGACCGCGTCGAGCAGCGCGTCCTGTTCGTTCGGAAGGACGACAAGCGCGAACTCCTGAACGACCTCTTCCGCGATCCCTCGCTGGATCGCGCGATCGTGTTCACCCGCACGAAGAGCGGGGCCAACCGCGTCGCCAAGTACCTCGCGCAGCAGGGCGTGCCGTCGGACGCGATCCACGGCAACAAGTCGCAGAATGCCCGCCAGCGGGCGCTCGAGGACTTCAAGGCCGGCAGCCTGCGTGCGCTCGTCGCGACCGACATCGCCTCGCGCGGCATCGACATCGACGACGTCAGCCACGTCATCAACTTCGACCTTCCGAACATCCCCGAGAGCTACGTGCACCGCATCGGCCGCACGGCACGCGCCGGGGCCGACGGCATCGCCCTCTCGTTCTGCGACGCCGAGGAAGTGCCGTTCCTGAGGGACATCGAGAAGACGATCCGCCGCGCCGTCGAGATCCACGCGGAACACGCGTTCCACGACGACCGCATCGCGCGCATGCACGCCGGATCCGTCCGCTCGGCCCCGTCCGCGGCTCCTGCCACCTCGGCGCCGCGCTCCGGACAGCCGCGGGGTCGCCGCCGTTGAACCTGCGGGCGAACCCGGGCCACCGGCCCGGCGTTCGCCCGGGGTTCACCCTTCCCCGCGCCATGGGTCGGAACCTCGGTTCGCTCGTCTATTCCACCGAATCGGGCCGCATCTGCCCGAACTGCGGCAAACCCTGGCACAAGGGTGGCTGCACGCAGCGTGATGCGCCTCCCGGTTCGGGCAAGGTGCGCGTCGGCCGGGAGACCTCGGGGCGGAAGGGCGCGGGCGTGACGGTGGTCACGGGGGTCCCGCTTCGCGGCGACGCGCTGGAGAAGCTCGGGAGCGAACTCAAGAAGAAGTGCGGCTCGGGCGGTACCGTCAAGGACGGCGTCATCGAGATCCAGGGCGACCACCGCGACAGGATCGTCGCCGAACTGCTGAAGTTCGGCTGGGACGTCAAGCGGTCGGGGGGATGAACCCGCGGCCCATCCACGGCGCTTCCGCCCGTCCGGTCCGGACGGCTGCGGACCCACGGGCGTGGTACGCGCGAGCGGCCCTCGCCGTCCTGTGGGCGCTCGCCGCGTCGGCCGGCGACGGCCTCGCCCAACCGCTCGGCCCGCCGCACCCCTTCGTACTGGCCGAAAAGGGCGGGCTTCCGATCATCCTGACGTCGCCCCATGGGGGCCACCTGGCACCCGACAGCCTCGCCGATCGCTCCTGCGACGCCTGTATCCTCGGCAATGACGGCGGAACCCAGGAATGGGCGCGCGAAACCGCCGACGCGTTCGAGCGGGCGACCGGCCGGCGTCCATACCTCGTGATCAACCTCCTGGCCCGCCGCAAGCTCGACGCCAACCGCGAAATCGTCGAGGCGGCCGACGGGGATCCTCACGCCGAATCGGCCTGGGCTGCATTCCACGCGGCCGTGGAGGAAGCCCGGGCCGATGTCGAGGCCCGGTACGGACGCGGGCTGCTGATCGACCTGCACGGGCACGGGCACCCGATACGTCGGCTCGAACTCGGTATCCTCCTGTCGGCCATCGACCTGAGCCGCACCCCCGACGGGCTGAACTCGCTCTACGGCCGGTCAAGCCTCCGAGCCCTCGCCGAACGCACGGGCGGCCTCGCGGCGCTCGTTCGCGGCCCCGACGCGATGGGAACGCTCTTCGCCGACCGCGGCATACCCGCGGTGCCGTCGGCGCAGGACCCGTTTCCGGGTCCCGGAGAGGCCTATTTCACGGGCGGATACATCACGCAGCGCCACGGGTCGAGGGACGGGGGCACGGTGGACGCCGTGCAGATCGAGGCCCCGGGCCCCGGGCTCCGCGACACGCCGGCGAATATCCGCAGCCTCGCGTTGGCCACCGCCTCGGTGCTGGAAGCCTTCCTGGCCCGGCAGTACGGGCTCGTTCTGGACTCGCGTCCCGCTCCGCGCCCCGCTGCCGAAACGTGTCTCGAACTGGAAAGCGTCCCGGCGGCGCTTCGCGTGCGCGTCGAGCCGTCCTGCCTTGCTGCGCGGGAGCCCGCCGCGCGCATCATCGACGTTCTTGGACGTACGCTGCTCGCCGTCCCCCTGCAACCGGGCTCGTTCGAGATCGATCTGGACGGATTCGCCGCGGGCCTCCACTTCCTGGTCATCGACTCGGGCGCTCGGCGATCGGCCCGATCGTTCGTCCTCCTTCCACGCTGATCGACGCGGCCGTCGGCGTGTCGCATTGCGCGGTCGCCGCGCGCGCCCTTTATTGCGACCCGACCAACGCGTACCACCGTGAACCCTCCCGACGAACGCTTCCGCAGGGCGTTCCTCCTTCTGCTGGTATTCGCGATCTCGATCGCGTTCCTGCTCATCATCCGCAGCTTCCTCGTAGCCCTCCTCCTGGCGGCGATCGTGACCGGGCTCACGAAGCCCTGGCACGACCGCCTCACGACGCTATTCCGCGGCCGAATCCGCCTCGCCGCCGTAACCACCCTCCTGCTCATCGTGGTGGTGGTCGCGGTACCCGCCTCGGCATTCCTGGGAATCGTCGTTTCCCAGGCCCTGTCGATCAGCGCGGGCGCACGACCGTGGATCGAACAGCAACTCGCGCACCCGGGATTCCTGGACGAGCTGCTCTCACGGATTCCCCTGAGCGAGGACCTGCTTCCGAGCAGCGAGGAATTGCTGGGCAAGGCGGCCGAGTTCGCCTCGACCATCGGCGCGTTCCTGGCCGACCAGGCCGTGGGTTTCTCCGAGGGCACGGCGCGGTTCTTCCTCCTCGCGTTCGTCATGCTGTACGCCGTCTACTTCTTTCTCATCGACGGCGACCGCATCCTCGACCGGATCCTGTATTTCATTCCGCTGTCCAACGAAGCCGAGCAGGACCTCGTCGGTCGCTTCATGTCGGTGTCCCGCGCCGTACTGAAGGGCTCGGTCATCATCGCCATCCTCCAGGGCGTGATGTCGGGGCTTGCGTTCCTGGCGCTGGGCGTGCCGGGATGGGCGTTCTGGACTACCGTCATGATCGTGCTCTCGGTCATCCCGGCCGTGGGCGGCGCCCTCGTCTGGATCCCGGCCGTCATCTACCTCTGGCTCATCGGCTCGACCGGATCGGCCATCGCGCTGGCCCTCTGGTGCGGACTCGTCGTCGGCACGGTCGACAACTTCCTTCGTCCTCGGCTGGTCGGAAAGGACACCGAGATGCCCGACCTGCTGGTACTGCTCGGTACCATAGGGGGCATCTATGTCTTCGGCATGGTCGGCTTCATCCTCGGCCCGATCGTCGTGGCGCTGTTCCTGGCCGTCTGGGACCAGTACGGCGTGGCGTTTGCCGACTCGTTACCGCCGACGGCACGGCAGATCGCGGCCCGCAACGAGACGCCCTCCCCGCCGGCGGCATGAATACCCGGATCGCCGCGCTACTGACCCTCCTCTGCATCCCGGCCCTGCAGGCCTCGGCGCAGACCGCCGTGCCTCGGCTCGTGACGCGCGGCGAGACCGTGCAGCTCCACGCCGATGGGAGGCCCTTCCTGCTGCTCGCGGGGGAACTGGGCAACTCGACCGCCTCCGATCCCGCCACGCTGGCACCCATCTGGCCGCGGCTGCGCGCTGCAGGGCTGAATACCGTGCTGGCGCCCGTCTACTGGGAACTCGTCGAGCCGGTCGAGGCCGCGTTCGATTTCTCGACGGTCGATACGCTGCTTGCGGGAGCCCGGCGCCACGACCTGCGGCTCGTCCTGCTCTGGTTCGGAAGCTGGAAGAACAGCATGTCGACGTATGCGCCGTCGTGGGTCAAACGCGACCCGGCACGTTTTCCGAGGGCCCGCACGTCGGACGGATCGCCGCTCGACATCCTTACGCCCTTCGCCCCCGAGAACGTCGAGGCCGACGCGCGCGCATTCGCCGCCTTGATGCGGCACCTGGCTAGCGTCGACGCGGAGCGGCACACCGTCCTCATGGTCCAGGTCGAGAACGAGGTCGGAATGATCCCGGAGGCCCGGGACCGTTCGCCCGCCGCCGAGTCGGCGTGGTGGTCGCCGGTACCGCATGCGCTCCTGGACAGGCTTTCCGCACCTGGCCCACCTCTTCATCCGGCACTCGCGACCGCATGGGCTGCAATGGGTAACCGGACCCACGGCACGTGGCCGGAGGTGTTCGGAACCGACGAGCGGGCCGAGGAACTCTTCATGGCCTGGCACTTCGCGGGCTACGTCGAGCGGGTTGCTGCTGCGGGAAAGGAGAGGCTCCCGCTGCCCATGTTCGTCAACGCTGCCCTGGTCCGTCCAGGGCGAAAGCCGGGAGAATATCCGTCGGCCGGCCCGCTCCCGCACCTCGTCGACCTGTGGAAGACGGCCGCGCCTTCGATCGACTTCCTGGCGCCCGACATCTACTTCCCGAACTTCGTCGAATGGGCCCGGGCGTACGACCTTCCGCGGCAGCCCTTCTTCGTTCCCGAGGCGGGCTATGCCGGTTCGTCGACCGCGGTCGCCGATGCGCTCTTCGCGTTCGGGGCGCTCGACGCCATCGGGTTCAGCCCCTTCTCCATCGAGGACCTTCCTTCGGACGCTCTCCTGGCGGCGGCGTATGAAGCCCTGGCCTCCATCGAAGGACTGGTCACCGAACGCCAGGGAACCGGGCCGCGGATTGCCGGCTTTCGCCCGCCCGTGGCGTACGACGAGTCGTTCGACGAGTCGCCCCAGGAATTCGTCCTGGGTGACTACCTGTTCCGGGTGTCCTTCGTGGATCCCTGGACGCCGCGCGAAGCCCAGGCTCCGGAAACGCACGGCGGATTGGCCCTCGCGCTTTCGGACGACACCTTCCTCGTCGTCGGAAGCGGGGTGACCATCACGTTCGAGCCGCTCGACGCCGCGGCCGGTCGTGCCTTCATCGATCGCGCCGAGGAGGGCCGATATGTCGACGGGGCGTGGGTACCGGGCCGACGGCTCAACGGCGACCAGACGCACCAGGGTCGTCACCTGCGACTCCCCCCCGGCACCGTCGCGATGCAGCTCGTGCGCCTGTACGCGGTACGCTGAGCCGGCGTACCGATCCCGCGATCTGCAGTCGAGGGACCCCGGGGCGATCAGGCCAGGTCCACGTCCAGCCGCAGCGAGCCCACGCGCAGCTCGCCCGTCTTGCCGAGCAGCCTCGCGACCTCCGACTCCCGCACCGCGACGACGGTTCGCCGATCCTCGATCCAGATGCGGCCGATCGCGTCGGCGGCGAGTCCGCCGTGTCGGGCAAGTGTCGATACGACCTGGTTGACCTTGACACCCTTGTTGCGACCCGCGCTGAGCGCCATGGCGACCATGCCCTCCTGCCGCTCGAATGCGGCCGGCGATTCGGAGCGGAACCCCGATGCGGGTGTCTTCGCCCTGCGCGGCTCGTCCGCCGCGCGCTCTCGGCGGTTGTCCCGCTTCGCGCGCCGGTCGACGACCGGCGAAATCGCCTCGACCGGGCGCCGGAACTCGGCCTGGCGGGCCAGCCGCAGCGCCGCGGCCGCGATCTCCACCGCGTCTCCACCCTCTTCGACCAGGCCCCGCACGATATCGCGCTCGCCGTTGCAGCGTCCGCGCGCGATCCATACGCCCACCCTGTCGAGGAGTATCCGGGTGCGCGCCGCCTCGATTGCCTCGACCGTCGGCAATTCGCCCACCTCGAGCCTCCGCCCGAGAAATCCCTCGATCCGGCGCACCTTGCCCGTCTCGTTCGGTGCGTACAGCGTGATGGCGTCTCCCCCTCGCCCGGCCCGCGCCGTGCGTCCGATCCGGTGCACGTAGACCTCGGGGTCTGCGGGCAACTCGAAGTTGACCACGTGCGTGATGCCGTCGATGTCCAGCCCACGCGCCGCGACGTCGGTTCCGACCAGTACCTTGATGCCGCCGTCCCGCAGGCGCTGCACGATACGACTGCGCGCGTCCTGCGACAGGTTGCCGTGAAGCGCCTCGGCGGCGATGCCGCGCGCGACCAGGTCGGCCGCGAGGTCCTCGGTACCGGCGCGCGTCTTCGCGAAAATCAGCGCGCAGGCCACTTCCTCGGCCTCGAAGAGCCGGGTGATCGCCGCCACCTTGTCCTGGTGGTTGACGAGAAACGCCCTTTCGCGCACGACCGGCTTCGCCCGATCGGCTTCCACGGCACACGACACGGCGTCGCGCAGGTACTTCGTGGCGAGCCTGCGGATGGGCGCCGGCATCGTCGCCGACATCAGCACCGTCTGGCGCGACTCGGGCGTGAGGTCGAGAATCGCCTCGATATCCTCGATGAACCCCATCGACAGCATCTCGTCGGCCTCGTCGAGTACGACGGTAGCGACCGATGAGAGGTCCAGCGCGCCCTGCCGGCTCAGGTCGAGCAGGCGGCCGGGTGTTCCGACCACGACATCGACGCCCGTGCGCAGCCGGCTCATCTGGCGATTGTACGCCTGCCCGCCGAAGATGGGCAGGACGCGCAGGCCCGACGAACGGCCGTAGGCAAACATCGTGTCGGCCACCTGGATCGCGAGTTCGCGCGTGGGAGCCAGCACGAGCGCCTGCACGGGGCCCGCGCCCGGGGTCACGCGCTGCACGATCGGAAGCGAGAAGGCCGCCGTCTTTCCGGTGCCCGTCGGCGCCTGGCCGATGGCGTCGCGACCGTCGAGAAGTACGGGGATGAGCGCCGCCTGGATGGGCGTAGGCTCGGAATAGCCGCGCTCGACGAGCGTGGCGACGACAGGGGACTCGAGTCCGAGCCCCTCGAAAGAACGGTTCATTCGTACGGAAAGTGGAGTGGTGCGATCCTGCGGTCGCGGCCTTTCGGCCCGCGCCGCCCCATCAGCCGTCAGGGGGACCCACACACACGAATGAGCCGTCCTGGTGCCGTGCGCCGCGTAATGGCGCCCGGCGGGCATAGACTTGTTGAAGCCCGACCGATCAGCCCGGGATCCCCGGCGATCGTGAGGGTTCAGCCAATTCGGAGCGCCGGCGCTGCCCGGCCGCCCCGGTTGCAGGCTCCATTGATCGTCGACGCGACCCCTACCCGGCCGGCCACGGGCTGAACCCGCACTTCTGCACGAACAGCGATTCGGCCTTCACCAGCGGCCCGTCATCCAGCCGATACACCTCCAGGGCGCTGTCGACGCTCTGCCCAGGTCGCCGTCTGCCGTGGCCGTACACCGTGTCGTACACCTTCTCGCGGTCGTACAACGGCGCATAGCAGTCCCGCAGTGCCGTTTCGCGCCATTCGACGGTGGTTTGGGCTAGGGTCGCCTCTTCCCACCCCGAATGCCCGCTCTCGATCAGCATCGCGTGCAATTCCTCTGCGGTGCCGCCGTCGGTCTGCCAGACCCGGATCCGTGCCGGTACGTACCCCCCGGCGGCGGCTTCGCGGATCAGCTCACGGCTCTGGCCACTCACCCGGATCATGGCGTACCTGCCGTAGAAGCCGTTTTCCATCGCCATGGCCACCTCGTACATGGCCTCGGGCTCGTGCCGGGCGGACCGCTCCAACACCGCGTCCCACTCATTCTGCTCTCGCTTCCACTCCAGGTACCACCCGACGTACCGGGGTGCGTCGAGTAGGTGGCCCACGATTCCGTGCGGAATCACGACATATTCGGCCATCGCGACGGCAAGCGCCAAGAGCATCGCCGTCAGCTTCGGGTATTGCATCGTCGTTGCCCCGATTGTTCATGCGGGGCGCGATCCGTGAATACTTCGTCGCCCCCGCCCCCATTCATCGGCCGGCGGAAGGGCCGGACTTAAGCGATCCGGGGAGACTTCAGAAATTGGGTACCCACTCAGGTACGGCTCGGCGTGGGAGGCTGCAGTGGAATACCACACCCTATTTCCACTTCCGACGCCGTTTTCGGAGGGCGGAAGTGGAATACCACACCCTATTTCCACTTCCGACGCCGTTTTTGGAGGGCGGAAGTGGAATATCGCCCCCCTATTCCATTTCGCGGGCCAAAATCCGGTCTTCCCCGGCTGGAGAGGAGCATAGCCGTCAGGTCCGGTCGGACCCGGAGTGTGGATCCCCCATGCAGCACATATCCCCGCACGCCGACAAGGACGTACGCGCTAACGATGCGGCCTCCCCGTCGCCACGATGCGCCGCGTCGCCGCCACCAGCTCCTTCGTGATGCCCGGCTCGTGCGACGAGTGCCCGGCGTCGGGCACCACCACGAGGTCGGCTTCCGGCCAGGCCTCCTTCAGGTCGACCGCCGCCTTGATCGGGCACACGATGTCGTACCGTCCGTGCACGATGAAGGCCGGGATGTGGCGGATGCGGTCCACCCGCCGCAGCAGCAGGTCGTCCGGCTCGAAGCGCACGTTGCGGAAGTAGTGCGCTTCAAGACGCGCCATGCTCCACGCGATGCCCGGATTCTCGAACCAGGACAGGAATTCCGGACTCGGGTACAGTGTGCAGCAGGCCCCTTCGTACAGGCTCCACTGCCGGGCCGCGGCGAACGCCACCTCCCGGTCCTCGCTGTTCATGCGCTGCCAGTACGCCTCCAGCAGGTCGCCACGCTCCTCCTCCGGAACGTGCCCCGCGAACGCGTTCCAGAGTTCCGGCTGGATATTGCGGATGCCGTAGAGCCACCAGTCGAGTTCCGGCGTCGTCAGCAGCCAGATCCCGCGCAACGTCAGCGTGCGGCACCGGTCGGGGTGCTCCTGCGCGTAATACAGGCTGAGCGTCGAGCCCCAGCTTCCGCCGAACACGTGCCAGGTCTCGATGCCCAGCATCTCGCGAAGCCGCTCGATGTCGGCCACGATCGCGTCGATCGAGTTGTCTTCCAGCTCCCCGACCGGCGTCGAACGTCCGCACCCCCGCTGGTCGAAGAGCACGATGCGGAAAAACTCCGGATCGAAGAAGCGCCGGTCGTTCGTCGAGCACGCCGCCCCGGGTCCGCCGTGCAGGAACAGGATCGGCTCGCCCTCCGGATTGCCGCACTGCTCCCAGTAGAGGGTGTGCAGGTCGCTCACGGCGAGCGTGCCGTGCGTGTAGGGCTCGATCTCCGGGTAGAAATGCTCGTTCGCCATTTGTCTGGGGTTGCCGGTTCGTGGAATATAGTCGGCGCCGCCGTTTCCCGGCGGGGTCGCATGTTCCGTCAGGACGGCAATCCGAGCCTGCGCGAGGCATTCGTTCCGTGGAAATCGCGACCGCAGTGCGGGTTTTGCCGTGATACCGGCAAGTCGGGCCGCACCGTGTCCCGGTCAGACTGCCGGCACCGTATGTATGCCCCTTTTTGCCGCGATGGCATCATTATTGGCGCTGCGACGTACATTCCGACCGATTCCTACCCTCCTGGACGTACCCTTTACCGCCCCGGCGGCAAACTCCCATGACTGCTCCGACCCTCGGAACCGTAGTCCGCTTCCACCGCGAGCGCGCCGGTCTCTCGCGACGCGAACTGTCGGACCTCGCGGCCGTAGGCCAGACGGCCATCTACGACGTGGAGCACGACAAGCCGACCGTGCGCCTGTCCACGGTGACGCGTCTCCTGGAGGTGCTCAACGTGTCGATGCGCTTCGAGAGCCCGCTGATGGCCGAACTCGAAGGGAGCGCCCGGCGATGACCGCGGCACCCTCCCGAAGCGCCGACGTCTTCGTCTCGGGCCGCCTGGCGGGTCGACTCGACGAGCTGCCCGGCGGGACGTACCGGTTTGCCTACGCGGACGGATACGACGGCCCGCCGGTGTCCCTCACGATGCCGCTGAGGCCCGAACCGTTCGAGTACGATCGCTTCCCGGCGTTCTTCGACGGACTGCTGCCCGAGGGCTGGCAACTCGAGGCCCTGCTGCGTTCGGCGAAGCTCGATCGTCGGGACCGGATGGGCCAACTCCTGGCCGTGGGCGCCGACACGGTCGGAGCGGTCACCGTGCGCACGTCCGCCGGAGGGAGCCCGTGAACCGCCGCTGCCCGATAACCTACGAGCCGCTCGCCGAGGGCGAGACGCGCTACTCGGCCGCCGGATTGCGCCGCCTGTCGCCGCGCCTGGCCTCCCTCGCCCCCCTGCCGTTCACGAGCGAAGAGCTGCGACACGAAGCCGCGGCCCGCTCCGACAAGATGTCGGTCGGAGGCGTGCAGCCCAAGGTGAGCGCCGTGCTGCGCGCATCCGAGGGCCGCTTCGAACTCGTCACCACCGGCGGGCGTTTCCTGCTCAAGCCCGAGAACCCGCAGTACCCCGAGGTGCCGGCCAACGAGGACGTCACCATGCGCATGGCGGCTGCGGCCGGGTTGCGCACTCCGCTGCACGGCCTCCTCTACACGCGCGATGACGCGCCCTGTTACTTCATCCAGCGCTTCGACCGCGTCGGACGCGACGAGCGCCTCGCCGTCGAGGACTTCGCGCAGCTTCTCGGCCTGGACCGCGAAACCAAGTACGACGCCAGCATGGAGCAGGTCGCGGGCGTCGTGGACCGCTACTGCACGTTTCCGGTCGTCGAGAAGGTCGTGCTCCTGCGCCTCACGCTCGTCGCCTTCCTGACCGGCAACGAGGACATGCACCTGAAGAACTTCTCGATCCTCACCGAGCGGGACGGCACGCGCCGCCTCTCCCCCGCCTACGACCTCGTCAACTCGTCCATCGCGCTGCGGAACGCGTCCGAGGAACTCGCGCTGCCGCTTGCCGGCAAGAAGTCGAAGCTGCGAAGGGAGCATTTCCTCGAGTACTTCGCCCGCGAACGGCTCGGGCTCACCGAGCGCGCCATTGCGCGGGTCCTCGCCGACCTCGTCGAGGCCCGCCCCACATGGGACCGCCTGCTCGATCGCGCTTTCCTCTCGGAAGCCGGACGGGAACGATACCGGGCGCTCCTCGCCGAACGATGGAATCGCCTCGGCCTGGGGTGAGCCCGCGCTGCCGGGCCGGCTACGCCCGGCGCCCAGCGCTCGCTCGACCGAACCAGTATACCGCGGCGCCTGCCGCAGCAAGGAGCACCACGAGAGCGATCGTGCTCGGTTCCGGGAGGTGAAAGCCGATGTGGTGGAGCGAAGATGCGGTCATCGTTTCGAACGCGCCCGGTATCGTACCGGCGGTGTAGTGTAGGTGACAATCAACCGCACCGGATCGGACCGTTCCGACAGGGTCCGTCCTCCTGAACACGACGGTCCGCAATGCCTGTGGGTTACCGGAGATTCCCCCACGCGATCGACCGCCCGCGAACCTTCGCCTGCGACGAAATTCGGCCCCACTCCGGTACTCCACTACGCCCGATCTAGCGCGACGCGACGCATCGGCGCCGCGCAAAGACTACACGTCCGGGGACGGCAGGGACGGACATTGTCGCCGCGAAACCGATCGTGTCGCTGCGCATGTCCCGTGCACCCGCTCCGGCGGCAAGGGATGCCGCCGTCGGCTCCCATCCGAACGCGGAAGCGTACGTTCGGATCGATGTGGCCGGACAGGTCCAGGGGGTCGGATTTCGACCGTACGTGTACCGCGAGGCCTGCGCACTCGGATTGCGGGGAACGGTGCGCAACGTCTCGTCCGGGGTGCGCATCGAGGCCGCCGGTCCCGCGCGACGCGTCGCCGAGCTCATCGACGTCCTCCGTGAAGGCGGGCCGCCGATGGCGCGGATCGATCACCTGCACGCCGCGCACGGTCCCGTGCCGGGATTACTGCCCGACACGTTCGTCATCACCGATTCCGACACCCGGCACGTCGGCACGGGGCGCGTCACCGTCGACGTTGCCGTCTGCGACGCCTGCCTCGAGGAACTTCTCGACCCGTCCAACCGGCGTTTCCGGCACGGTCTGATCAACTGCACCGACTGTGGCCCCCGCTATTCCATCGTGCGGGACCTCCCCTACGATCGAGCGCAGACCACGATGGCGGGTTTTGCCCTCTGTCCACGTTGCCGGACCGAATACGCCGATCCGAAAGATCGGCGATTCCATGCGCAGCCGGTCAACTGCCCCGATTGCGGACCGCAGCCCGTTCTGGTCGCCGAAGGCCTCCGCGTGGAAGGCGATCCGTTCCTCGAGGCCGCACGCGTGCTGGATCGCGGCGATATCCTCCTGGTGAAGGGTATCGGCGGTTTTCACCTGGTGACGGATGCGTGCAGTCGGGAAGCGGTCGCACGGCTGCGCGAACGCAAGCGTCGGGAGCACAAGCCTCTCGCCGTCATGGTCCGGGACCTGGAGATGGCGAGATCGATCGTTTGCCTTTCTGTCGACGCCGAATCGCTGCTCGTGTCGCCGGCCTCCCCCATCGTTATCGGGCGGAGCATCGAAACGGGCATGGAGCCTCCGGCTCCGAACGTCGCCGGCGGGCTGGATCGACTCGGCGTCATGCTTCCGAATACGCCGATTCAGCACTTGCTGGCCCGGGCGTTCCCCCGCCCGATGGTCATGACCAGCGCGAACCTCGCCGACGAGCCGCTCCTGAAGGACGATGGCGAGGCCGCGGCGCTGTTGTGCGACGTGGCCGACGCCATGCTGACGCACGACCGACCCATCGAGCGCGCGGTCGACGATTCCGTCTTCATCGACGGCGCCACGGGTCCGATTCCCGTGCGGCGGGCCCGCGGTTTCGTGCCGGCGCCGATCGCCCTGCTTCCCCGAGCGCCGGTACCCGGACTGTGCATGGGAGCCGACCTCAAGAACGTGATCGCGCTGGCCCGCGACGGAGAAGCCATCCTCGGCCAGCACGTCGGCGACCTGTCGCACCCGCTGGCGATGGAGCGCTGCCTGTCCACCGCCCGGGACCTCTGCCGCCTGTTCGACCTCGCTCCGCAGTGGGTGGCCGTCGATGCGCATCCTCGGTACCTCAGTCGCCGGGTCGGTGCCCGTCTGGCCGGGGAACACGGAATTCCGCTGGTCGAAGTCCAGCACCACCATGCGCATCTCGCGTCGCTTCTCGCCGAGCATGGTCGCACGGAACGCATCGTCGGCGTCGTGTGCGACGGTGTCGGGTACGGATCCGACGGTTCGGCCTGGGGAGGCGAACTTCTCGTGGGGAATGCCTTCGCCTTCGAACGTGCCGCCCACCTGCGACCCCTGCGCATGCCGGGAGGCGACGCCGCCGCGCGAACGACCGGGCGCTGCGCCGCCGCCTGGATGACGGACGCGCTCGGAATGTCTGCAGCCGCCGACCATCCGGCCCTGGCCGGGGCCCTTCCCGACCCCCGAGTGCGAGCGACGGTTCTCGGCCTGCTGGACGCGGACCTGAACTGCCCTCCGAGTACCGGCATGGGGCGCCTCTTTGACGCCGCCGCCTCCCTGCTCGGCCTGTGCGAATGGAATCACTACGAGGCGATGTCGGGACTGCTGCTCGAAGCTGCCGCCGGTCGTTCCTACCGCCGACCTTCGGGGGCGGGACTTGTTCCGCTCGAGTGCGGCGTGCTGGACACGCGGCCGCTTCTGTACACGCTGCTCGAAGGACTGGCCGGAAACGTCCCGACCTGCGACCTGGCGTGGCTGTTCCACGACGCGATGGCAGACGGGCTGGCCCGCGCATCCGGCCGGGTCGCAGCAGGGTTCGGCCTGGACACCGTCGGCCTGACCGGCGGTGTGTTCTGCAACGCGTTGCTCACCCGGCTCACGCAGCGCGCCGCGTGCGCCGCGGGTCTCAGGGTGATCACTCATCACCGGGTCCCACCCAACGACGGCGGCATCGCACTCGGCCAGGCGGCCGTCGCTGCCGCACGCATCGCCTTTTCGGAGAACCGGTAATGTGTCTCGCGCTTCCGGCTCGGATCGAAACCCGCCAGGGCACGGACGCCTGGGTCCGCTTGGGCGAAACGCGCATGCGCACCAGCCTCCTCATGACGCCGGAGGCCGGGATGGGCGATTGGGTCCTGGTACACGCGGGGTTCGCGATCCGGCAGGTCAGCGCCGACGACGCCATGGAGATCTGGATGCTGTTCGAAGCGGGCGGCACGCCGCCCGACTCCGAACCGGGAGGCACTCCATGAGCGCCGCCCACGAGTTGCACGTGCAGCGGTCCCGAACGGCGATGGCGCACCAGGCGTCCTGTCTCGACCGCCTGGCGAACGACATCGGCCGTCCGGTGCAGTTCATGGAAATCTGCGGTACCCACACGGTCAACGCGTGCCGCAGCGGGGTGCATTCGCTCATGCCCGGTTCCGTCCGGCTGGTATCCGGGCCGGGGTGCCCCGTCTGTGTCACGGCGCAGCGGTACATCGACGCGCTCGTGGACCTCGGACGGCGGCCCTCCATCGTCATCGCGACATACGGAGACATGCTGCGCGTCGCCGGGGCCGGTGGCTCGCTGGAGGTCGCCAGGTCCGAGGGTGCCGACGTACGCGTGGTCACCAGTTCGCTGGAAGCGCTCGATATCGCCCGACGGCACCCGGAGCGCGAAGTCGTATTCGCAGCCGTGGGGTTCGAAACCACGGCACCCGCGACGGCAGCCGCGATCCTTGCGGCCCGCCGGGAGGGCGTCCGGAATTTCACCGTACTCGCGCAGCACAAGCGGGTCCTGCCGGCCATGATCGCCCTGCTCGCGGACTCGTCGGTCCGGATCGACGGATTTCTCTGTCCGGGGCATGTAGCCGTGATCATCGGCAGCACGGCCTTCCTCGGGATCGTCGAGTCGTTCCGCACGCCGTGCGCCATCTCCGGATTCACGGCCGCGCAGATCATGGATGGAATCCTGAACCTCGCTGAACAGGTGGCGTGCGGACGGGCCGACCTGGTCAACCGGTACGTCGAGGCCGTCACCGACGCAGGCAACCGGATCGCGCAGGCCCTGATGCACGAAGTATTCGAGCCGGGTGACGCCTGCTGGAGGGCCCTGGGCGAGATCCCGGACAGCGGCCTCGACATCCGGGACGCGTATCGCGATTTCGACGCGTTCGACCGCCACCGCGTGACGCCGGGGGCCGACCGGGAGCCTCCCGGGTGCCGCTGCGCGGAGGTCATCACCGGGCGCTGCATCCCGTCGGACTGCCCACTGTTCGGTCGAGCCTGCACTCCCGTCTATCCCGTGGGTCCGTGCATGGTGAGTTCCGAAGGCTCCTGCCAGGCGTTTTTCCGGTACCGGCGTCACGAATTCCGTCGGAACCCCGATGAACGCCGGCACACGGAACCCATCGTTCCCGCCGCCGCGACGACCCCGGCCAAGGAGGGCGCCCCGGCATGAAACCGGTTACTCCTGTACTCTCGAATGGATCGGGTTGGGAGCGGACGTCCGTTCCGCACCGACGGCGCGTCGTGATGGCGCATGGCGGCGGGGGTCAACTCACGGCCGAACTCATCGAGGGGATAATCCGCCCGAGGCTGTCCAATCCCCTGCTCGACACCCTGGACGACGCCGCCGTATTCGACGTACCGGCAGGACGGATGGCGTTCACGACCGATTCTTACGTCGTTCAGCCGCTGTTCTTCCCGGGTGGCGATATCGGCCGCCTTGCGGTCTGCGGAACGGTCAATGACCTCGCGGTGTGCGGAGCGACGCCGAGATATCTGTCGGTCGGGCTCATCCTCGAGGAAGGCCTGGAGCTGGACGTCTTGCGCAGGGTAGTCGATTCCATGGCTGAAGCCGCGGCCGAGGCCGGTGTGCGCATCGTCACGGGAGACACCAAGGTGGTGGCGCGCGGTCAGGCCGATCGGCTGTACGTCCAGTCCTCCGGGGTCGGAATCCTCCGGCCCGACGCCGACCTCGGCGTACACCGGATCGTTCCGGGCGATCGGGTTCTCGTGTCCGGGACCGTCGCCGACCACGGTCTCGCCGTCATGCTCCAGCGGGAGAACGCCTTCGGCATGGAGAGCGGGCTCCGAAGCGACGTCGCTCCCCTGGCGGGCCTGGTCTCGGAGTTGCTCGACGCCTGCGCGAACGACGTGGTGTTCCTGCGCGATGCGACGCGGGGAGGCCTGGCCGGAGTCCTGGCCGACCTTGCCGATATCACCGGATACCGGCTGACGATCGACGAGACCTGCATCCCCATTCGGCCCGGAACGGCGTATGCGGCCGAAATGCTGGGCCTGGATCCCCTCGACGTGGCGAACGAAGGCAAGTTCGTGGCCGTGGTGCGGGCGGGTGCAGCCGATGCCGCCCTGAGGGCCCTGCGCTCCCATCCGCTCGGAAGCCTTGCATCCGAGATCGGGTCCGTCGGCGGGACGAGGGACGGCATGTGCGAAATGGTTACCGTGGTGGGCGGACGCCGTGTCATCCAGAAACCGTACGGGGAAGAGCTTCCGAGGATCTGCTGATGCACGAACTCAGCATCGCGAGCGCGCTTCGGGACCAGGTGCTGCAGCACCTGCCGCAGTCCCTTGTCCTGCGGCGTGCATCCCTCGACGTCGGCACGCTGGAGCACCTGGATCCGGCCGTGCTTCGCATCGCGTGGGACTCGCTCGCATCGATTCCCCGGCTGCAGGGCAGCGCCCTGGACATCCGGCACGTCCCGGTACGGCTGCGATGCCGCGCATGCGATCGGGAATACGCGCCGCCGCACCAGGCCCAGCTTTCGTGCCCCCATTGCAGCCACACGCGCCCCGAAGTCCTCGAGGGCTGGGGCATCGTGCTCGTTTCGCTGGAGACCGGACCCCCCGATGAAGAACGGGCAGATCAACAGAACGGGTAAACCCATGCGGATAGAGGTCGTCGAAAACGTGCAGAAAGTCAACGACCGCATCGCGGCCGTCAACCGGGCCCTGCTGCACGAACACGGAGTGCGGTCCTTCAACCTGATCGGCGCGCCGGGTTGCGGCAAGACGGCGTGGCTCGAGCGCACGCTGGCGTCGCTGCCCGCCGGCCTCGTCGTCGGCGTGCTCACGGGTGACCTGGCCACGACGCGCGACGCCGAACGCATCGCGGCGCATACGCCCCATGTCGCACAGATCAATACCGGCAGGGGCTGCCACCTGGAGGCCCACCAGGTGCAGGAGGGTCTTTCCCGGCTCGACCTGGAGGTCATCGACCTCCTCGTCATCGAGAACGTGGGCAATCTCATCTGCCCCGTGAGCTGGGATCTCGGGCAGGATGCCACGGTGGGCATGTTCAGCGTGACCGAGGGCGACGACAAGCCGGCGAAACACCCCTACATCGTCCTGGCCGCCGACCTGCTCCTGCTCAACAAGACCGACCTCCTTCCGTACGTACCGTTCCGCCCGGCCCGGTTTCGCGCCGACCTCGCGGCCATCCGGGACGACGTGCCGTGCATCGAGGGTTCGGTCGCGACGGGCGCAGGCTTCGACGCCTGGCTGGATTGGGTGACCCGGCTTGTCGTCCGGGTCGAGGACCCGCTCGAGGAGGCACGCTCATGACCGCCACCTCCGAATCCCGTTCGCCGTCGGTGGACCCCACCCTGGAAGAGGTCGTCGAGACGATCGACCGCCACGGAAATGAGCGTACGTCGCTCATGCACGTGCTCAGGGATATCCAGGAGCGGCACCGCTGCGTATCGCCGGGCGCACAGTCGCTGGTCGCGGAGGTCATGGGTATCCCCCGCGTGGAAGTCGAAGGATTCGTGTCGTTCTATTCCTTCCTGTCGGAGGAGCCCTGGGGCGACATCGTCATCCGCGTGTGCGACGACGTTCCCGACCGCATGCGCGGGTTCGAGCGCGTGCTTTCGGCCTTCAGGGAAGCGGTCGGCGTCGAGGTCGGCAGGACCAGTGCCGACGGGATCACGCTCACGACGACGGCAAGCATCGGACTTTCGGACCAGGCTCCGGCCGCGCTGGTCAACGACGTCCCGGTGACGGAACTGAGCACCGACAAGGTCCACCGTATCGTCGAAGCCCTTCGTTCGCACAGGGACCCGAAGAAACTGGTGACCCTCCTGGGGGACGGCAACAACGCCCACCCGCTCGTCCGGTCGATGGTAAAGAACAACCTGATGCATCCGGGTCCCCTGATCTTCAGCCCGGTAAGCCGTGGACAGGCGATCCGGCGGGCCACGCGCGTGAGCCCCGCGGAAGTCATCCGCCAGGTGAAGGCGGCGCGCCTGCGCGGGCGGGGAGGCGCGGGATTTCCGACCGGAATGAAATGGGAGTTCACACGCGCATCCCTGGGGGAACGCAAGTTCGTCATCTGCAATGCCGACGAAGGCGAACCGGGCACGTTCAAGGACCGGGTCATCCTGACCGAACGCCCTGACCGCGTATTCTCCGGGATGACGGTGGCCGGATACGCCATCGGCGCGCAGGAGGGCATCGTGTACCTCAGGGCGGAATACCAGTATCTGCGCGCCTACCTCGAGGCCGTACTGGCCCAGCGACGATCCGACGGACTGCTCGGACGCGACATCGTGGGCAGACCCGGATTCCATTTCGATATCCGGATACAGATGGGCGCCGGAGCCTACGTCTGCGGCGAGGAGACCGCGCTCATCCGTTCCTGCGAAGGAAGAGCCGGAGAACCGCTCAACAGGCCCCCGTTCCCCGCCGAACACGGATTCCTCGGCTGCCCTACCTCGGTCAACAACGTCGAGACCTACTGCTGCATCGCCAAGATCCTCGAAGAGGGGGCGGCGGCCTTCAACGAGTACGGCACGCCGGAGAGCGCCGGAACCAAGGTGCTTTCCATCTCGGGCGACTGCCTGAAACCGGGCATTTACGAGGTTGCGTTCGGAATCACCCTCCACACGATGCTGGAGATGTGCGGTGCCGAGGACGCACGGGCCGTACAGGTCGGCGGTCCGAGCGGAAGCCTGGTCGGCCCGACGGACTTCCATCGCCGAATCTGTTTCAACGACCTGCCCACCGGCGGTTCGATGATCGTCTTCGGACCCGACCGGGACCTGCTGTCGGTCGTCTACGCGTTCGCCGAGTTCTTCGCCGACGAGAGCTGCGGGTACTGTACGCCGTGCCGGGTAGGGACCCAACTGATCCTCCGCTATCTCGAGCGTCTTCGGGCCGGCCGGGCCGAGGCATCAGATATCGAGGAACTTCGGCGTACGGCCCGCACCATGAAAACCACGAGCCGCTGCGGCCTGGGCTCCACGGCCTGCAACCCGGTGCTCACCTCGATGGAACGTTTTCCCGAGCTCTATGCGCCGGTCGACGATCATCCGGACGCCTATCGGCGCTCGTTCGACCTGCCGAGGGCCGTCGCCGAAGCGGAGCGGCTATCCGGCCGAACTTCGAGGGGAGAGCACGTCGAACAGGGATATCATGCCTGACACTTTCACCTTTCTCATGGACGGCCGAAGCGTCGTCGCGACGGCCGGGCAGTCCATCCTGGAGGCGGCCGAGGCCGGCGGCATCTACGTCCCGCGCCTCTGTCACAAGCCCGGGTTGGTTCCCTGGGGTGCGTGCAGGATCTGCACGGTTCGGATGAACGACCGCCCGTGCGCGGCGTGCACGCAACCCGCCGTGCCCGGTTCGGTCGTCGAGAATGACACGGAGGAGTTGCGAGCCTACCGCCGGACCCTCGTCGAGATGCTGTTCGTCGAGGGCAACCACTTCTGCATGCTCTGCGAGAAGAGCGGCAATTGCGAGCTGCAGGCGCTCGCCTACCGGCTGGGAGTGACCGCACCCAGGGCTCCGTACTTCTTCCAGGCTCGTGATATCGACGCCTCGCACCCCGACATCATACTCGACCGGAACCGATGCATCCAGTGCGCGCGATGCATCCGCACGTCGAAGGATCTCGACGGCAAGAACGTGTTCGGTTTCCTGGGCCGCGGCACCGCCAAGCGCATCGGCGTCAACGCGAGAGTCCGGCTGCGCGACACGGAGGTGGACCTCACCGACCTTTCGCTGGATGCGTGTCCCGTCGGAGCGCTGCTTCGCAAGCGGGAAGGATTCAGGGTGCCGGTCGGCGACCGCCTGTACGACCTTGAGCCCATAGGCTCGGACATCGAACGGAACAGCCCATGACCAGGAAACGCATCGCCACCACGTCGCTCGCCGGCTGCTTCGGATGTCACATGTCGATCCTCGACATCGACGAGCGCTTCCTCGCGCTGGCCGACCTGGTCGAGTTCGACCGGTCCCCCATCGACGACATCAAGCACATCTCCCGGCGCTGTGATATCGGCATCATCGAGGGTGGATGCTGCAACGAAGAAAACGTCGAAACACTGCGGGAATTCCGGCGCAACTGCAACGTGCTCATCGCGTTGGGCGACTGCGCCACCATGGGCGGCATTCCCGCCCTGCGCAACAACATCCCGCTCGAGCAGTGCCTCCTGGAAGCGTACCGAGACGGGCCTTCGGTTCAGAACCCGTCGGGCCTGATCCCGAACCACCCGGAGCTTCCGCTCCTCCTCGACAAGGTGTATCCATGTCACGAAGTGGTGCGGATCGAGTACTTCCTTCCCGGCTGCCCCCCTTCAGCCGAGACCATCTGGCAGGCGTTGGTGGCGCTTCTCGAAGGGCGCCAGGCCGACCTGCCGTACGAACTGATCAAGTACGATTGAGGTACTTCCGTGGCCACCGACCAGGCATCCACACGGATCGTCATCGAGCCCGTCACCCGCGTCGAGGGCCATGGCAAGGTCACGATCCATCTCGACGAAGCGGGTCAGGTCCGTGAGGCCCGGCTCCATATCGTGGAATTCAGGGGCTTCGAGCGATTCATCCAGGGGCGTCCCTTCTGGGAGATGCCCGTCGCGGTGCAGCGCCTGTGCGGCATCTGCCCGGTGAGCCACCACCTGTGCGCCGCCAAGGCGGTCGACCCCATGGTCGGAGGAAGGACGCTGACCCCCACGGCCGAAAAGGTGCGCCGCCTCATGCACCATGGCCAGTTCTTCCAGTCCCACGCCCTCCATTTCTTCCACCTTGCGTCCCCGGACCTGCTCTTCGGCTTCGATGCCGAACCCGCGACGCGCAACGTGATCGGGGTGGCGATGAAACACCCCGAACTCGCGCGCCAGGGTATCCTGATGCGGAAGTACGGCCAGGAGATCATCCGGATCACCGCGGGAAAGAAGATCCACGGGACCGGGGCCATCCCCGGAGGCGTCAACAAGAACGTCACGACCGCGGAACGGGACGAGCTCCTGGATGGCTACGACCACATGCTGCGATGGTCCCGCGACGCGTTGTCCCTCGCGCGCCGATACACCCTGGACCACCTTGCCGAACTGTCCGAGTTTGGAAGTTTCGACTCGAATTTCCTCTGCATCGTCCGCGATGACGGAGCGCTTGACCTGTACGACGGAAAGCTCCGGGCGATCGATCCGGACGGACGACTGCTCTTCGACCAGATCGACAACGACCGCTACCTGGACCACATCGTCGAGGGGGTGCGACCGTGGTCCTACATGAAGTTCCCGTTCCTCCGCTCGCTGGGACCGGATACCGGGTGGTACCGGGTTGGTCCGCTGGCCCGCATCAACGCGTGTACGTATATCGATACCCCGGAGGCCGAAGCCGCACGTCGTGAATTCATGGCACTGGGTAACGGACGTCCCGTCCACTTCTCCATGGCCTACCACTGGGCACGGATGATCGAGGCGCTGCATGCCATCGAGAAGATCGGAGAACTGCTGCACGACCCCGATCTGCAGGGTGACGACCTCTGCGTGACCGGACCCCGCGCGCGCGAGGGTGTCGGGGTCATCGAGGCGCCCAGGGGAACGCTGTTCCACCACTACCGGGTGAACGAGGACGACCAGGTGACCCTGTGCAACCTGATCGTTTCGACGACCTCGAACAACGAGCCGATGAACCGCGCCGTAACGGATGTCGCGCGCAGGGTAATGGGTGGGCAACCCGTCATCACGGAAGGCATGATGAACGCGGTGGAAGTCGTCATCCGCGCGTACGATCCTTGCCTGAGCTGCGCGACGCACGCGATCGGCCGAATGCCCCTGGTCGTGGAGCTGTTCGACCACGAGGGCCGAACGGTCGACCGACGGATCAAGAACTCCTGCTGACGTGCCATGCCGGACCCGTCGACGAACGAGCGTGGAATCCTGCTGATCGGCTTCGGCAACCCGGGTCGCCTCGACGACGGCCTGGGTCCGGCCCTGGTCGAACGGCTTCGGTCGCGCGGATTCGAATCGCTGACGCTGGAGTCGGCCTACCAGTTGGCCGTGGAGCATGCCGCGCTCGTCGCGCGCCATCCGGTGGTCGTCTTCGCCGATGCGTCGCTGACGGGACCGGAGCCGTTCACGGTGAGCCGGTTGGCGCCGGTCGTCGATTCGGCCGGGTTCACGACGCACTCCCTCGAGCCTCGCGGCGTGCTGGGGCTTGCCCTGCAACTCTACGGTGCCCGGCCGGTCGGCATCTCGCTGGCCATCAGGGGCTATTCCTTCGACGGGTTCGGAGAGTTCCTGGACGCACGCGCACTACGGAATCTCGAGGCCGCCGAAGCCTACATCGCCTCGTTCTGCGAGACCGCACGCGCGGACGAGACCTCCGCAATCATCCAGACGTGAGCCATCGCCATGGAGAAGATGATCCATACCGTCCTCTACGTCGAGGATGATCCGGACTTCCAGGAAGCCGTCACGACCATCCTCGAATCGGGCGGATTTCGCGTGATTCGAGCCTCTTCCGGCGAAGAAGGGCTTCGCGCGTTCCGGCGTGAACGCCCCGACCTTGTCCTCGTCGATCTCATGATGGAGGAAGTGGACGCGGGCATCAACCTGATCCGGGAACTCCGCGCGGCGCGGGAGACGGTGCCGATCCTCCTGCTGTCATCGCTCGGAGAAGTACTGGCGCAATCGAAGGAGTACACCGAACTCGGGATTGCCGCGGTCCTCCAGAAACCCGTGAAGGGCGAGACGCTGCTTGCGCTCCTGCGGTCACGACTCTCCTGAGGGTTCGAGCGCCGGCAAGTCCAGGAAGAACGTGCAGCCCCGGCCGGGTCGGCTCTCCAGGCCGACTTCGCCGCCATGGGCTTCCACCACCCTGCGCACGATCGAGAGACCGAGGCCGGTCCCCCGGGTCCCGTCCCTGCCGATGGTCCGGGCGGGCCCCGAGAACGCGGCGAAGAGCCCCTCGCGCCCCTCCTCGGGAATCCCGGGCCCGTGATCGGACACCGAGGTCCGGATCCAGGGCCGACCGTTCTTCACGATCCGCTCGGTGGACAGGAACACGGCGCCGCTTCCGGCAGCGTGGCGGATGGCGTTCGTGACCAGGTTGGCCACCGCCTCGTGAAGGAGTCGCGGCACCCCCATGACCTCCGAGTGGCGTGCGTGGGGACGGATCGTGAGGTGCAGTCCGGCGGCCTGCGCCTGGTCGCCATAATCGTCCAGGATCTGCTCGACGATCGTCTGCATGGAGACCGGAATCGCCGTGGACGCGGGATCGTCCGACTCCAGGTCACCCAGGGTCTCGATATCGTGCAGCAGCGTCAGCAACCGCTCCAAGCGAAGTCGGCTCCGGTCTACCCAGTCCTGCTGCACAGGCTGTAGAGGGCCGGCCAGGCCTTCGCCGAGGTTGTTCAGGAGCATCAGCGAGGCGCCGACGGGCGATCGCATATCGTGCACGGCGATGTCGAGGAAGTCCCGTCTCAGCCTGGACAGGCGGTCGAGCCTTTCGTTGGCGATCCGCAGATCCCGCTCACGGCTTCGAAGCCGATCCACGACCGAAACCAGGAGCACCGCGGTCAGGACCAACAGCGAGGCGTACACGCCCACGATCTCGAAGGCCGTCCGGGCGCGCATCGGGGGAAACTGCTCTTCGCCGAGCAGCGGAAACGTCGGCGCGCGAAGACCCGTCGTTTCCAGCACGACCTGGATGACCACGAGGAGTATCGCCAGCGCGGTGAAGAAGACCGCATCGCGCCGGTACAGGAGCACCGAACTCATGGCCACGTGCGGAAGGTAAAAGGCCATGTACGGGCTGCGCGCACCGCCCATCACGTTCACCATCAAGGCGAGTACGAAGAAATCGGCGATGATGGCCGCGGCCATGACATACCGCAGGCGGTCGGACGCGTTCGCGGACGCTTCCGGCTCACGAAAACGCCGGCCGACCAGGAAGAGCGGCAGGTCATAGGCCGCCATGAAGAGTCCGAGCACGACGAGACTGCGTACCCTCCGCGGGTCGATCAGGTCTGCCTCGTGCGCGACGAACGCGCCGACCACGAACACTATGGCCAGGCCCGCACGAATCAGGCTGTTCGCGTACAGTCTGCGCCCGAACACCTCCCGGTGCGTGAGGATCACGTGCCCTTCGGCGGGGTCCCCGGTCAGGCCGCGAAGGAGCAGCGGCGTGCGAGAGGCCATGGGAGTCGAGTCTACCGGCCGTTACGACGGACGCATGTGCGGTCGGCATGGTGCCGCATCAGGATACACGTCGCATTCGACGCGATCACCCGGCTTCATCCCATTCCCGGCGTAGTGCATACTCTGCCGAAGACCGGCGCTTTTGTCGCACCGCTCCTTGAACGTGGCACACGCGGACGTGGTGCGTCGTGTCGGCCGTTCCCCGCAGATCAGTATCCGCGTTCGCTCAGTACCGCTTCGATCTCCCCAACTTCCCGGGGCGCCGTGCTCAGTCTTTTCACTCCGGTCGCCGTCACCTCGTAGTCGTCCTCGATGCGCACACCGATGCCGTGGTAACGACGTGCGGTATCCTGCACGGCGCGCAGGAATCGCCGGTTCTTCGGCGTGTCGGGCAGCATGGCGAGCGCGTCGGCGTTGATGTAAAGGCCCGGCTCGATCGTGAAGTGGTCGCCTTCCGCATACCGGCCCGCGATGCCGTAGGCCGCGGCGTCATGCACTTCGAGCCCGATGCCGTGCCCTATCCCGTGGATCATGAAGAGCGAGCCCTGCAGGCACGACCCGGGCGAGCGCACGCAGTCGGCCTCCCACAAGGGGTCGTACGTGGAATCCGGGTGCTCGATCAGGCCCAGCCGCGCGAGGCCCTCGAGGCGAACCCTCACCGCCGCCGCGGTCGCTTCGGAAGAAGATCGCCCGGGCGCGACCGTCGCCTCCGCCGCCTTCTGCGCAGCGAGGACCAGCTCGTAGATGGCGCGTGATTCCGCCGAGAACCGGCCGGAGACGGGCACCGTGCGCGTGATGTCGGCGTCGTAGCCGTCCCACTGCGCCCCGATGTCCATCACCACCACTTCCCCGTCGCGCATTTCGCGATCCCCGGCCCGGTAGTGGAGGATCGTCGAGTTCTTCCCGGATCCCACGATCGAGCCGAAGGAGAGGCCGTCGGCTCCGAGCCGGCGGAACGTGCTCTCGATCACCGACTGCACCTCGTACTCGTGCACGCCGGGGCGGATCATCCGCATCGCCGCCACGTGCGCCGAATCGGTGACCGCGATCGCGGCGCGCACGAGACTCGCCTCGGCCCCGCTCTTCCGGGCGCGAAGCTGCCAGACGGCGCGGTAGGCGTCGCCCACCGCCAACCCCGGGTGCCTGGATTCCAGGTCGGCCACGAACACCGCCCCACGCGTCAGGGTATCGCGCCGGACCACGTCGTTCGAGCGCACGTCGCGCACCTCGTGGAGTGCCACGCCCGCCGCCACGAGCGAGTCCACGGCGGCCCGAAACTCGGAAAGGTCCCGGACGCGCATGCCGGTGCGTCGCGCGAGCGCCCCGTGGTCCTCGGCGAAGCCCTCGTAGAACTGCTTGCGGATCGGGTACGGCGCCGTGAACAGCGTCGTGCGGGCCCGCGTCCCGTCGCTCTCGAGGAGCAGCGCCGCATCCGGCTCCATGAACCCGGTCAGGTACTGGAACGACGGCAACTGGTCGAACCCATGCTTCGACAGGATCGGCTCGACCGCCCCGAAGGCGAACACGGCCCCCGGCCCGATACGGGCGGCCAGCGAGTCCCGCCGCTCCGCGTATTCCGCGGGGGGAACGGGGACGATCCGGCCCTGGGCGGCAGTGGGCGTCGGGGCACAGAAGAGGGAACCGAATATCCAGGAAACCGCCAGCAAACGGCGAACGAGGGAAACGGACATGGGGCACGCGGTGTGTTCGACCCGATAATACTCCACGTGGCTGCGTACCTTGACGGCCCCGAGGCTTTCCGCCCGCCGAATCCCCGACACCGGCCCCCCCCTCGCCATGCTTCGCCGCGTTTCCCTGCTCGTCGCCTTCCTGCTCCTGACCGCGACCGTTTCGGTCGCCCAGACGACCCCGAACCTGTCCGTCGAGCGCATCTTCGGCACTGCCGACTTCGACGCGGACCGATTCGGCCCCGCGCGCTGGCTGGAAGACGGAAGCGGGTATACGCTGCTCGAGCGCGGTCCCGGCGGCGCCTCGATCGTGCGGTACGACCCGGCAAGCGGGCGATCGGACGTGCTCGTTTCCGCCTCGGAGTTGACGCCGCCCGGCGCTACGGAGTCCCTGTCCGTGGCCGACTACGCCTGGTCGGCCGACAGCCGCAAGCTCCTGGTGTTCACCAACACGCGGCGCGTGTGGCGCTACAACACCCGGGGCGACTACTGGGTGCTTGACCGCGATTCCGGCTCCCTGGAACAGATCGGGCGGAATTTCCCCGCGACCACGCTGATGTTCGCCACCTTCTCTCCGCAGGGCGATCGGGTGGCCTACGTGAGCGAACACAACCTCTACGTGGAGCAGCTCGCCGACCACTCGGTCACCGCCCTCACCCACGACGGGACGGAGACCCTCATCAACGGCACGTTCGACTGGGTCTACGAGGAGGAATTCCACAACCGGCACGGCTTCCGCTGGAGCCCGGACGGCAAGCGCATCGCCTACTGGCAGCTCGACGCCGCGGCGGTGGGCGAATTCCTGATGATCAACAACACCGACTCGCTCTACAGCTTCACCATTCCGCTCCAGTACCCCAAGACGGGAACCGACAACTCCACCGTGCGCATCGGCATCGTGCCCGCCGACGGAGGGCAGACCGTCTGGGTCCGGGACGACCACGACGCCCAGGAGCACTACATGGCCCGCATGGACTGGGCGGCGGATTCCGACGAGATACTGATCCAGCACATGGATCGGCTGCAGCAGGTGAACACGGTCCTGCTCGCCGACGCAGACACCGGCACGACCCGTACCGTCCTGGTGGATCGGGACGACGCGTGGCTGGACGCCGTGGACGATCTGTTGTGGCTCGACGGCGGCCGCACGTTCACGTGGGTGTCCGAGCAGAGCGGCTATCGGCACGTCCACCTGGCTGACCGTGCCACCGGCAAGCTCACGGACGTGACCAGCGGGGACTACGACATCGTCAGCGTGGCGAAGATCGACACGAAGGGCGGCTGGCTCTACTTCATCGGATCGCTCGATCTTCCGACCGACAGGTACCTCTACCGTGTTCCCCTTCGCGGCGGGGCCTCGCCGGAGCGCCTCTCCCCTGCGTCCCAGCCGGGCTGGCACGAGTACCAGATCTCGGCCGACGCGCGGTGGGCCATCCACACCTACGAGTCGGCCGACCGCGTCCCCGTCATCGACCTGGTTTCGCTTCCCGATCACCGCGTTGTCCGGACGCTGGTCGACAACGCCCGGCTGCAGGCAACCGTCGATGCCCTGAAACTCCGGAAGACGGAGTTCTTCCAGCTCGAGACCGCCGAAGGAGTCACCCTGGACGGATGGGTCGTCAAGCCGACCCATTTCGACGCATCGCTCCGCTACCCGGTCTTCTTCTACGTCTACGGAGAACCCTGGGGCCAGACCGTGCAGAACCGCTGGGGCGGCGCCGAGCAGCTCTGGCATTACCTGGTCGCCGAGCAGGGCTACGTGGTCATTTCCATCGATAATCGAGGCACCCCCGGTCCGCGGAATCGTGCCTGGCGCAAGAGCATCTACGGCGAGATCGGAACCCTCGCCTCCGTTGACCAGGCCGCCGCCCTGGACGTCATCTCGACCTGGCCGTGGATCGACGCCTCCCGCGTCGGAATCTGGGGCTGGTCAGGCGGCGGGTCGATGACGCTGAACATGCTCTTCCGGCACCCCGACAAGTACCACGTCGGCATGTCGGTCGCACCGGTACCGGACCAGACCCTCTACGACACGATCTACCAGGAGCGCTACATGGGCCTTCCGCAGTCCAATCCGGAAGGCTACCGCGGCGGCTCGCCCATCACGTACGCGGCCGGACTGAAGGGCAAACTCCTGCTCGTACACGGTACCGGCGACGACAACGTCCATTACCAGGGATCGGAACGGCTCATCAACCGCCTCATCGCCGAGGGCAAACAGTTCGAGATGTTCGCCTACCCGAACCGGTCGCACGGCATCTACGAGGGCCCCGGGACCACGCTGCACCTGCGCAATCTGCTGACCCGGTACCTGCTGGAGAATCTGCGGCCGGGCGGAGTTGCGCGGTAATCGAGGGCTATCCTACCCACCCTGTCGGAGACCGCCGGGACGTGACTGGTGGCGCCTCGTCAGGTGACCCTAATCGAGACGCACGACGCTGCGCGCCTGTACATGATCCCCTGTGGCCACGCGGACAACATAGACTCCAGGTGACAGCCCGCTACCGTCCAGCCTCGTCGCTGACCGTCCGGCGGGCTGAATCCCGATGTCCCTCTTGCACAACTGCCGGCCCAGCATGTCGAACATGGAAATGGTCACGTGGGCCGGGGTCGAGAGTGTAGTTCCCACGGTCAAGGAGTCACCAAACGGATTCGGATAGACGGTCGGCTGTATGTGCGCCTCCCATGTACGAGGCATTGCCGCCATGCCGACGGGCCACTCGGTCGGCCAGACAAAGACCTCCCCCATCTCGTCCAGATAGGGATCGAAACGGTCGCGATACGGCGCGGAAACCGCGAACACGCCGTCCCCCTGGACCATGGCCCAGCCGAAGGCACCGTCGTCGCGTTCACCAGGGCTCAGCGGCACCGGACTGATCAAGGAGTCAATCATCACCCAACTCAGCCCGGAGCGGCGGTAGAAATACACCGGCGATTGTTCCAGCGGTCGACCCTCCAACTCGCCGTACTGCCGGTACCCGGCGACGGCCAGCGTATCTCCCAGGCCATGCAGCCCCGTGAAGAACTGCGAGTGCGGTACCACGATCGTGTCTGCCTCCACGAACTGGTCCCCTTCCCGCTCGAACGTGTACGTCTTGCCCCGGGAAGAGGAGTTTATGACCAGGCGGTCATCGAAACAGGCGATCAGCCGGCCGAACTGGTCGGAGTCGGTCAGGTCGTGCGGAGCGAACTTCTGCACTCGTTGCCATTGTCCTGCGTCCCGGCGAAACGTGTACACTACGCCCTTGCCGTTGCCGATCCCCGGGTCCCGGTAGTCGCCCACGACCAGGAGATCGCGCGACAGGCACAGCGCCGCGCCGAACATCCCGGCGGCGTCCGGCAGGATCAGCTGCTGCAGCTCCCATCCTGCTTCAACCGGTGAGTATACCAGCAGGCCGTAGAACGCGCTCACGTTGGGCGAATTCGACGCCCTGTACATCTGCACGACGATGGTTGAATCGACCGGAAAGATCCTTGCGGCGATCAGGCCAAGCGAGTCCGGAATCTCGATCACGGACTCACGCGCCCAGAACCCGTCCACCTTTCGAAACGTGTGAATCCAGCGCGGGTAGCTTCTCACCACGAGTCGGTCACCCGCCAGGGCAAACGTCTGCCCGAATTGCTGTGCGCTCGCGGCGGGACGCACGTACTGCTTCCGCACCCAACCGCCCCCATCACGGACGAAGACTTCGACGGCCCCGGATCGATTGTTGACGAACGAGTCGCCGGGCGACCCGATGAGCAGTTCACCGGCGTGGATCGCGATCTGGAGCCCGAAGGTGTGTTCGCGTGTGCTCGAGTCGGCGACGAGACGAACAGGCTGGGCGGAAGTCGCCTTCGCGGCCGGCCAGACCGTCACCAGCACCACTGCGGTGATCACGCCCACCGATCTGTACTTCGACGATCCCACTGTCGAACCCTCCGACACTACCCATCATACAGTAGCGAGGGCCGGGTTCATTTGCACATCGGCCAGCGTGAACAGTCCGACAAGACCCGTGAGCGGGTGACAGCGGCGTCCCGCGGCCCTGGCTCCATTCCACACATGGAATCGGGGAGCTCGTGGGGAGCAGTGCCGAGTGTCTCAGGTTCGCTCCCATGAGAAAGGGCATCCGGCGGAGTACCACCAGATGCCCTCACCAGCCTGAAATCAGGCTTTTTCCGTCGGGACGGCGGGATTTACTCGATCATCCGGGCCTCGGCGGCCATAACATCGCCGCGCGGCTCGTTAATCCCGCCAGTAAACAAACGAGGTCGGTGACTGCCCGTCGTTTCGACAGGAGCACCGACCTCGCCAGTCGGGACGGCGGGATTTGAACCCACGACCCCTTGCACCCCATGCAAGTGCGCTACCGGGCTGCGCTACGTCCCGAAACCCGTCCGCCGCGTGGGCGGTCGAGACGATCAATATAACCACGATCCGGCGCGGCTCGACGGCAGGCCCATGAATCCGGCTCCACATTTCGGTCGGCACGGGCTTCGCAACATTGGGGATAAGCACCTGTCGAGTCCCTCGAGTCATGGCATCCCCGGCCCGCATACTCCCCCTCCAGCCTGCCACGCACCGGTGGCAGACCCTGCACCAACTCGCCGAACCGCGCACCGTCGGCCCGGATTGGGTGCCGCTTCGTTTCGTCGATTCCAGGCCGGAACCGCACGCCATGGTCGATGCCGCACCCTCCTGGGCTCCCCTCGAGCGACTGCTGCAGCCCGAGACGTCCGCCGCCGCGCGCGTGATCCCGATCGAGTACCTGCGCAAGAACTCGATCTTCTCGACCTTCTCGGATATCCTGCTGGATGATTTCGCGTGACCCGCGCACGCGCCGGACGTGTATCGACGGCGATACACCCGGGCGACCTCAGCCGCCCGCCTCCCGGATGCGGTCCCGCAGGTGCACCAGGAATTCCCGCAGCTCCCTGAGGTCGCGCTCTTCCGTCAGCTGGATGGGAAGGTCGTCCACTTCGCGCAGCGCCTTGCGTGCGCCGTCAATGGTGAACTTGTTGTCACGCAACAGGCGACGGATGCGGAATACGAGGTCGATGTCCTCGTTGGTGTAGACCCGCTTGCCCGACCGGTTCTTCTTCGGCCTCAGCTGCGAGAACTCGGTCTCCCAGTACCGGAGGACGTGGGCTTCCTCCCCGACGAGGGCCGAAACCTCTCCGATCGTGTAGTAGAGCTTGGTGATGCCGTCGGCAAGCATGGCGTGGAGGGCGCTGTTGCGCGACCATTCTACGAAAAAACGTGCGAATGCGCGAACGATGCCCTTGCCCGCGTCTATCTTCGCGCCGCTCATCTCAAGCAACGCGTGAACCGGCCCTCCCGACACCCCCTGCTCGCCGAGGCAGGCCCGCTGCTGGTCGTACTGATCTGGGGGTTGAATTTCTCCGTGATGAAGGCGGTGCTGGACGTCGTGCACCCCCACGCGATGAACCTCCTCCGCATCGGGTTCTCGACGCTGACGCTGGCCCTTCTGCACGCGCGGGTCGTGAGCCGAACGGGCGCCGGGTTCTGGGCGTGCCTCCGGGTCGACCCGGGGCGGCAGGTCCTCGTCGGCCTGCTCGGCTACTTCCTGTACCAGGCCGCGTTCATCGTCGGGCTCGACCGCACGACGGCCGGATCGGGAGCGCTCATCATGGCAAGCGCTCCCATCTGGACGGCCCTCGTGGCGCTCGGGACCGGTGAGGAGCGACTGCGTCGCCTTGTCTGGATCGGACTGGCGGTCTCGATAGCCGGTACGGTCATGGTGACGGTCGCCGGCTCGTCCGAGATCCGCTTCGGCGCCGACGCGCTGATCGGCAACCTGGTCCTCCTCCTCGCCGCCCTCTTCTGGGGTTCGTACACAGCGTTCGTGCGCCCCCTGACCGCGCGGATCGATCCGGTCAGCGTGACGTTCGTCGGCGCGCTCGTCGCGATCCCCCCGCTTCTCGTCGTCGGCGCGCCGTACGTCGCCGCCACCGACTGGAGCCAGGTTTCGGCGTGGCATTGGACCCTGATCGTGGGCTCGGGCGTCCTCTCGAGCGGGCTCGCCACGGTCTTCTGGAACCACGCCGTGCACACACTCGGAGCGTCGCACACGGCGGCGTACGGGAACGCGGTGCCGGTCGTGGCGGTTGCCGGAAGTGCGCTCCTGCTCTCGGAGCCGGTCGCCGTGGGCCAGGTATTCGGCGGAATCCTGATCATCGCCGGCCTCCTCGTGATGCGGCGAGCCCGACGGGCCGAACGGTCCTGATCCGCGATCTCTTCCTGTCCCCGATGCGTCTCCGAATCGCTCCGCTTGCCGCCCTGCTGTTCGTCGCGGTGCTTCCGGCCGTCGCGCAACAGCCCTACCTGTCCATGGCGCCCGTACGCTGGCAGGCCGGCGTCACGGCCGACGCGGAGGGCACGACGATGCTCGTAGGCGTGGACCGATCCGTGCCGCTCCACTTCTTCCTTCCGAATGTCGGCCGCACGAGCCGGGTGGACGTAGCGGCCGTGGCGGTGGGTGCACGCACGACCGCGGACGAAACGAGATTCCGCTTCCGGGCAACGGCCCTGGACCTCACCATCTCCCGCAACCCGTGGAACGGCGGCGTGCGCCTCCTGTCGTACGATCGCACCGGGACCCGGGACCTGGTGGCCGATTGGGCGCTCGTCCAGGCCGGTACCGCCGTGATGCTCGGCACCGCGACGCAGGGCGTCGAGGCCCGCATCGAGATGCGGGGGTCGTTGTCGACCCGACGGATCGGAGGGACCTTCTTTCCCCGGCTGGCGGCGCTGGACCGGGGTTCCGACACCGGGTTCGCTGCGTCGATCACGGCCGCAGTGACGTCCGCGGCGTCAGAAACGCTGTACCTCGATGTCCGGGTCGGAGAAGAGCGCCTCTGGGCAGGCGTGGACCCTACCTGGCGCTTCGCCGAGGCGTCGCTGCACGTCGGTTTCGCGACCCGGTTCGAGGCCGTGGCAACCCTTGGCCTCGGCCGCGCCGGAATAGGGGAGAGCGTCGAGGAAAACCCGCACGCGGGCCTCGCTCTCCGCTTCACCCCCGCGGCGCAGCGGTACTGACGGAATCGGGCAGCGGGATCCTGCCGATTTCCACTTCCAGCCGCTTCGTCAGTTCGTCGAGCGTCTCGGCGTTGGACGAGACGTACGACCACGCGGTGGGAGCGAGAGTCGACAGCGGGCGGTACAGCTTCGAGCGGGAGCGCGTTTCGGCCGAAGGCACGCCGCCGTAGGCCAGTACGACGAGTGCGACCGAGAGGATCAGCGCGGTCTTGAGGGCCCCGAAGGCGGCGCCGCCGATCCGGCTGACGAACCCGAGCTTCAGGGTCTCGAAGGCTTCTTCCACGAAGCTCGCCACGAGAAGTATGACGACGTAGACGACCAGGAAGATCGCGAGAAACGCGAGGATCGGCGCGGTATCGGCCGATGCCCAATCCTTCGCTACCACCCACGACGAAGCGGTCGTCATGAGGCCGGCGGCCACCGCGAAGGCCACGAGCAGGCCGACCACCGAACCGACCTGGCGGAAGAGCCCGGTCTTGAAGCCGCGCACGACGCCCACGGCTAGAAGGATAGCGGCTATGGCGTCGAACGTACCCATGGTCAGGCGAGTCCTTCCAGGACCGCCTTGACGGCCGCCTGCACGCGTCGACCGTCCGCCTGTCCGGCGACGCGGCCCATCACGGGACCCATGACGCGGCCCATTTCCTTGGGTCCCGTAGCGCCGGTTTCCGAGACGACGGCGCGTACGATGCGCTCCAGGTCCACATCGGACAGCTGCTTCGGCAGGTACCGCTCGACGACGACGAGTTCGTCCGCCTCCTTCGCGACGAGATCCTCACGGCCCGCCGCCCGGAACTGGTCGATGGCATCGCGCCGCTGTTTGGCCTGTTTCTGCACGACGGCCATTTCCTGTTCCGCCGTGAGTACGGCTTCACCGCCCTGGCGAAGTTCGATCTCCTTCTCGAGCAGCGCGGCGCGCAGGGCCCGGATCGTGCGCAGCCGCACTTCGTCCCTGGCCTTCATGGCCGTCTTGAGATCTTCCTGGAGCGTTTCCTTGAGCATGGCGGCGCGAATGGGTGTCGGTCTTCTACGCACGATCGCACCGCCGGTTGTGGCCCGGGGCGGGGAAATCAGCGCCGCAGCAGCCGGACGGCGAACACGGTCACCCCCGCCTGCATCACCCCTGCGGCCACCCCCGATTTCGTGTCGTAATCGCGGATCACCGGCCGAAGCGTCGGATCCCCCGTCACGCGGTAGATATCGTACCGCGCATCGGCCTTGCGCTTGAAGTGGACCGCGACCGCCCCGGCCACCAGCGCGGTCGTCACGGCTGCGGCATCGATCCACCGCCTGCGCGGGATGGGATCGAGGGCCACCACGCCTCCGTGCATCGTTCTGCCTTCGCGCTCCACCGCCTTCGGCGGCTCGAAGTGGCCGTGCACGGTCACGGTATCGCCGTCGGACACGTCGAGCACGCGTTCGACGGGGACCAGCCCCCACTGCCCCACCAGGCCCGGCACGACGCGCACCACGCGTCGACCGGCCTCCACGCCGAACGGCCCCTCCACGGCACGGCCGACCCGGACGGAATCGACCAGCACGATCGCGCCCGGATCGTTCGAGCGCACGACGAGGACCGCCTGCGCCGACGCCGGCAGGGTCGTCGCGACGAGCAGGATCGCGGCCGGCAGCAGGGACTCAATCACGCGCATCGTTTTCCTCCGCGACGAAGTACAGGACGTCCCGCGGTTCCGAAAGTACCAGGATGCCGTCGCCGTGGGCGGCCAGGGTCGATTTGGAGCGTCCGGGAAGCTCGACCGACCAGAGTTCCTCCCCCCCGTCGAGCGATAGCGCCACCAGGTCACGGCCCAGCGTACCCACCCACGCGATCCGCCCGGCCACGAGGGGTTGCGTGGAAACACCGTCCTCGAGCCGGGCCTCCCAGCGGACGGCGCCGGTCGACCGGTCGAGGCCGAAGACCGACCCGTCCGTGGTACCCGCAACTACCAGGTCCCCGGCGACCGCCACCGGGGGCAGTTTCACCGTCTCGCCGCCGAGGCGGGCCTGCCAGGCGATCCGGCCCGTGGCCGCGTCCAGGCGCAGCAGCAGACCGCGGGACGTGGGCACGTAGAGTTCGCCGTCGATCCACGTGGTCGCCTCGTAGACCGGAGCACCGACCGTCCTGCGCCAGCGTTCGACGCCGTCCGACCCGCGGATCGCACGAACGATGCCCCGTTCGTCGGCGACGAACACGGTTCCGTCCGGGCCGGCGGTCAGCCCGGCCGTTACCGGCGTCCCGAGCCCCTCGTCCGTCCACGCGATGCGCCCATCCTCGACGTGCAGTCCCCGCAGGCTCCCGTCCGCGGCCGCAACGACGAGCATCGGGCCCGCAAGAACCGGACCCGCGTCGACGGGAGGCGCCTTCAGGCTCCAGCGGCGCTCGCCTTTCGCGAGATCGTACGCCTGCACGGTCCGGGTTCCCCAGGCCGTGGTCACGAGGAGCGTGGATCCGCTGACGACCGGGTTCCCCTCGATGGGCTGGCGGAAGTTGGCCATGCCCGCCTTCCGTCCGTTATCGATGCGGACGGCGTGCACTTCGCCCTTCCGATTGGCCGCAAGGACGAAACCGTCGAGGACAACGGCCCCTCCCGGTCCGAACGCCGCCGTTGCCGAATAGCGCCAGGCGCGCCGGAGCGGCGGGGCGATCTCCCGCTCGACGACGCCGTTGCGGCCGGGGCCCGAACCGGCGACCGACCATTCGCCCGGCCTGGCGCGCGCCGGATCCGGCAGCCGGATGACCTGGCACGCCGACACGATCGCCGCGAGCGCGATCGCCGAAGCCGCGATACGGATCGAGGAGGTCAGAAATCCCATCCGAAGAAGAACTGCCTGAACCACTTGTCGTGGCGGGTGAATCCGTCCCGGAACCTCCAGCCGCGATCCCAGCGCAGCACGAGGCCCCCGAACAGGTTGAGGCGCACGCCGTAACCGACCGCGCCGAGGGTCTCCCCGCTGTTGATCTCGCTCCGCTTGTCGGAGTACGCGTCGTTCCACGCGTGCGCCGCGTCGAAGAAGAGCGCACCGCGAAGCGCCGCGACACCCAGCGAACCCAGCAGCGGGACCGATACGCCCGGATTCTCGAGGAGCGGGAATCGCAGTTCGTGCGAGGTGAACCACATCTTCTGGCCCCGCACCGAGAACAGCCGGAATCCGCGAAGGTCCCAGCTTCCGCCCATGACCCAGAGCCGTGCTTCACGACCCTCGTTCAGGCGAACCATGCCCCATGACGCGAGGGTGACCGGGCCCGCGATGCGCCAATAGTGCCGCACGTCGGCCATCAGCGAGTAATAACTGACGTTGGAATACCGCACGTCGGTCGTGTAGGCCGCCATGAGGCGCGCCCGCCAGCCCGCGATCGGCCCGTTGTACCAGTAGAGCGCGTTGTCGTGCACCAGAGAAATACCGTTCGACAGGAGCAGCGCGTCCCGGTCGACCCCGCGGGTCGAGATTTCCTTGCTCGACCACGACAGCGACGTTTCCAGTTCCACGCGGCGGAACTTCGACACCGGGTGGCTGACGATGCCCATTGCCCCGTAGACGTCCTCGTAGAACGCCGGGAATCCCGCCGGGGCGTCCGGATCCGTGATGTCGTACCGGAGGCCCCCGTAGCGGAAGATGCCGTACCCGTATCGCGTACGCCGACCGAGATGAAAACGGACGGCCTGGAACGAGAGGCTGCGCAGCAGTTCGCGCTGCGTCTGCGCGGTGTTGAACAGCGTCAGGTACAGGTAATCGTCGCCCAGCATGTCCGAAAAGCCGATGACGGCGCCCCCGGTCGTCCCGATGACCGGATTCTGGCTCACCAGGCCTTGCGCGAGATCCAGCTGAAACCGTTTTTCGTAGGGCGTTCGCTTCAGCTCCGTGCCGGCCGCCCTGCGCGGCCACTCCCACGGCCTGCCCACGCGGGTCAGGTCGACGATGTCACGCTCCAGCGGGCGATCGACCCGCGCCCGGGCGCTGTCCAGGGAGCGGATCGAAAAGGAGAATCCCTCGAACGAGGTGAAGACGATCCGGTCGTCGGGGGTCCAGACCGGGTCGTAGGAGGCCCCGGTGAACCGGCTGAGCCGTCGCAGTTCGTTTGCCAACCCCGGCGACGGTTCGGCCGTCGAATCCGGCGGCTCGAAACGCACCGCCCACAGGTCCTGGGCACTGAAGGTACCCGTCGTATCCCTCACGGCGCTCGTGAACAGCAGCGCAGAGCCGTCCGGACTCCACGCGGGCGCGAAATCCATGCGGTCGCCGGTGGTCACGTGGCGGATGGTGCCGTCCCCGACCGCGTACAGGAAAAGGTTGTAGGCGCCCTTCGCCCCGTCGGCCGTACGATCGCTCACGAACGAAATGTGACGGCCGTCGGGCGACCAGGCCGGATCCTGGTCGTCGTACGCGTCATGGGTCAGCGGAGTGAGCGAGCGGCTCTCGAGGTCGAAGACGAACAGGTCGCTGTATCCCGACTCGTCGATGGCCGTGAAGGCCAGGCGCTCTCCGTCCGGACTCCAGGTGGGCGAGTACACGGCCACGAGCCCTTCGAACGCCAGCATGGGCCGTTCCTCGCGGGCCTCCAGGTCGAACACGTGGATGACGTCCCGGGCGCCCGATTGCGTCACGAAGGCGATGCGGCCGTCGCGAGAGACGCTGATGCGCGACTCGAAGAGGTGGAACGCCTCGTAGCGGATCGACCGTTCTCCTTCCAGAACGATGCGCGCCTTGTCGACCGGGCGGTAGGTGGAGTCGATCTCGACCTCGTACAGGTTCGAGAACCCGTCGCGGTTTCCGACGAAGAACACGGCCCGGCGACCGTCACGGTACCGGTAGAACGCCGGCTTGGAGCTGAACCCTCCCGCCGAGACCGCCCGGCTCTCGAGCGAGGCCGACTGGACGGCGGCGACGTCGGGGAGGTAGCGGGCCCGCAACCAGTCCTCCCACCCGCGGGCGAGTTCGGCGAAAGGAATGCCCAGTTCCGACTCGATGACCTTGCGGAAGTCCCGGTGCTTCCACGCCGAATCGATGAGCGCGAGCAGCTTCTCCTCTCCCCAGTGTTCGGCGATGTACCGGCAGATCGACTCGCCCTGCTTGTACATCACGAAGGTGCCCGAGATGGCCTCGATGCTCTCCATCGGCACGAGCCGGTTCGAGACCAGCGCGTCCCGGATGACCATCTCGTGCTGGTGGTCCTGCCCGCCCGACCAGTACTCGGCCAGTCCCTCGGTGAACCAGAGCGGAAACAGCCGGTCGACGGGCACCCGGCGATCGCGCAGCGCGCGCACCAGCCGGTTGTAGGTGAACACGTGAACCAGTTCGTGGCGGATCACGCGGCGGAACCGCTGGATATTGCCGTTCGCCGGGATCACCACCCTCCCCTTGAGGAACTCGAAGAATCCGCCCACCCCGTCCGGAATGAAGCCAGGGGTGACGTTCGTCTGCTTGAAATGCAGGTTCGAGGAGTAGAAGATGAGCGGAACACGCTGGTTCAGCGCGAAAGCGAAGCGGTTCTGCAGCTCGGCGTACGCTTCCTCCGCGAAATGGGCCCCCTGCTGGGCCAGGTCGGCCATTTCGGGGTAGTAGTAGATATCGAAGTGCTCGGTCTCGAGCACGCGCCAGTCGAAATCGTCGTACTGGATCTTGTTGCGGCCGAAATGATACCCGTACTGCGCGATCGCCGGCGTGGGCGCCAGAACGGCGAACGCCGCGGACAGCACGAGGCCGCGCAGGATCCGGTGCATTGGGGACGGGTGACGGTCGCGGGGGTGCGCGAAGCTACGGCATCGATGCGGCGGGACCCCGGCGCCCTCGGCGGCCGGTCGCGATCGGGGATCGGACGGGTGCGGGCGGCTGCCCAACGGACGGATCAATGCCCGTTCCGACTGTCGACGAGGAAGGGGACCCCGCATCCGTGTTCCTCGAGCCACCGGTCCAGTCGGGCGGCGACCTCGTCGGCGTCATCCGACTCGAGCGCCTCGCGGGCGAGGAGCTGCCCCTCCTCCTTCGACATCGAGCGGATCACGCGCTTGACGCCCGGCAGGTACACCGGCGACATCGAGAGCGTATCGACACCCATTCCCACCAGGATGGGTACGGCGCGCAGGTTGGCGGCGAGTTCGCCGCACACGCTGACCGGGATGCCCCGCCGCTTTGCCGCCTCGAGCGTCTTGCGTACCAGGTGCAGCACCGCCGGATGGAGGTCGCGGAAGAGCTTCGAGACGAGGTCGTTGCCGCGATCGACCGCCAGGGCGTACTGCGTCAGGTCGTTGGTCCCGATCGAGAAGAAATCCGACTCCGCGGCAAACCGGTCGGCCAGGAGCGCAACCGACGGCACCTCGACCATGACGCCTACGGGCACGTTGTCGGCGAACGCGCGGCCCTCGGACCGGAGTTCCTCCCGGGCCCGTGCCAGCAACGCCCGGACCTGGCGCACTTCGCCGACGTCGGTTACCATCGGGATCAGGATGCGCACGTTTCCGAACGCCGACGCCCGCAGGATGGCCTTCAGCTGCGGCATCAGCAGGTCGGGCTTGTCGAGCAGCACGCGGATACCCCGCCAACCGAGAAACGGGTTGTGTTCGCGGTGGGCGACGGGAAGCAGCTTGTCGCCGCCCAGGTCGAGGACCCGGAGGGTGACCGGAGCCGGTGCAACGGCCGAGACGACGGCCTGGTAGATGCGGAACTGGTCTTCTTCCGAAACCGAGAGACGGCCCTCGACGAGGAAGAGCATCTCGGTGCGGAACAAGCCGATACCCTGGGCCCCGTATTCGGCGACGAACGACACCTCGTCGCGCAGTTCGAGGTTCGCTTCGAGCCGAACCCGGTGCCCGTCGATGGTCTCGGGCTCGAGGTGGACGAGCGACTTCTCCTCGGCGCGGAGGCGCTCGAAACGATCCTTCCGCTTACGGTAGGCCTCGAGGGTCGCGTCGTCGGGATTGACCACCACCCGGCCCCGCAGTCCGTCGAGAACGAGCACGTCGCCCGTCGAGATGGATCCCGCCAGTCCGTGAAGGCTCACGACCGCGGGCACGCCGAGCGACCGCGCCATGATCGATACGTGCGAGGTCAACCCGCCGTAGTCCATCGCGCAACCCAGGATTCCACGCCTTGAGAAAAGGATGATGTCAGCCGCCGTAAGATTTTCGCTGACAACGATATGCGAGGGGTCGACGGCCGAGATGAGCCGACCCCTCCTCAGGTGCCGGATGATCCGGTCCTCCACGTCCTGCAGGTCGTGCGCACGCTCGCGGAAGTAATCGTTGCCGCTCGCCTCCAGGATCTTCCGGTGCCGCTGCATCACGCGGTGGAGAGCGTATGACGCCTCGAAACGGTCGCGGCGGATACAGCGCTCCGCTTCGCCGCGCACCGCGTCGTCGAAGAGCATCAGCCGCTGGGCCTCGAAAATCTCGGCACTGTCTTCGCCGAGCTTCTCGCGGGTGACGGCGATGATCTTGTTCAGGTCGCGTTCCGAGCGTTCGATCGCCTCGTGAAGCGAAGCGACCTCCTGCTCCACCAGGTCGGGCTCGAGAATGCGCTCCTCGACCTCAATGGCCTCCCGGGCGTGCACGTAGGCCGGACCGATCGTGATCCCGGGCGAGACGGCAATACCGTCGAACACCCGCTCCCTGGCACGCAAATCGGTCATGGCCTGCAACGATTTACTTTACTTCACCGAAACCGTCCTCGAAGATCTGCGCAAGCGCATCCGCCGCTTCCGCTTCGTCGACGCCGTCCAGCACGAGCTTGAGCACGGCCCCCTGTTCGGCCGCCAGCGTCATGACCCCGATGATCGACTTTCCGTTGATCTCGTACCCGTCCTTGTGGATGAAGAAATCGCAATGGAATCGCGCCGCGGTGCGCACGATCATCGAGGCCGGCCGCGTGTGCAGCCCCGCCCGGTTGGTCACGGTAACTTCGCGCTCGATCATTCGGATCGGAAACGGATGCGGGGTTTCGGATCAGCGGATCCGCCGCTGCATCGACCGCACCAGCCCCGAGAGCGCCTCTCGGGCCGGTCCGTCCGGCAGGGCAGAAAGCCGCTGCAATGCGGCCTCCGTGTGGAATATAACCGCCTGCCTCGTTCGATTCAGGACGCCGACTCGCTCCATGAGCGCTCGCACGTCCGGAACGTCGGCGAATGTCGCCTCCCGCCGCATGACCCGTTCCAGGAGCGCCCGGTCGGCGCCCGCCCGGTCCACCGACGCCAACGCTTCCAGCAGGAGCCAGGTGCGTTTCCCCTCCACCACGTCCCCTCCCACGGGCTTGCCCCACTCCTCGCTCTCGGCGGTGAGATCGAGCAGGTCGTCCTGGATCTGGAAGGCCCGGCCGATCTCGAGGCCCGCTTCGTGGAGATTCCCGAGGGCGTCGTCGGGTGCCCCCGCCGCCAGTGCGCCCAGTTCGAGTGCGCATGCCAGCAAGGCTCCCGTCTTGCGCTCGATCATGTCCAGGTATTCGGCCGGCGTTACGTCCGTTCGACGCTCGAACTCCATGTCGAGAATCTGCCCTTCGCACAGGCGCGCCGTGCAGCGCCCGAAAACCGGGAATGCCCGGGCGAGGGCGTGCGCCGGCAGCCGCGCCACGTGGTCATAGGCCACGCCCATGAGCAGGTCTCCGACCAGGATCGCCGTGGGTTCGTCCCACTGCACGTGCACCGTCTTGCGACCGCGACGGCTCTCGGCCCGGTCCATGATGTCGTCGTGCACGAGCGTGAAGTTGTGGAAGACCTCCACCGCCACGGCCCCCGGCAGGGCGATTTCGGGCCCGGCCCCGTACGCTTCGGCAGCGAGCAGCGTGAGCAACGGTCGCAGGCGCTTGCCGCGCGCCTCCATGACGTAACGGGCGGGATCGTACAGGCCCGCGGGTCGGCCGGCCGGAACGGACGCCGCGATCGCCCCCTCGACGAGGGCGCGGCGTTCGTCCAGGAAGCGGGCGGAATCGGTCACCGGCGCCTCATCCGACGAGCGACGTGAGCGCCGAGACGATGCGCTCGTGGACCTCCTCGAAGCTGCCGACACCGTCGATCTCGATCAGTCCGCCCCGCTGCCGGTAGTAGTCCTGTACGGGGGACGTCTCGTCCGAGTAGACCCGGAGGCGCTTCCGGATGGCCTCGGGTCGGTCGTCGCTGCGCTGCACGACGCGTTCGGCCGGCAGGTCCGGCGGGGGCGGGCGGAAATCGAGGTGATAATTCTCGCCCGTCACCGGGTCCACCCTGCGCTTCGACAGGCGGTCCACGATGATCTCGTCGGGCACGCGGAGGCTGAGCACGCCGTCCAGCGGCGCCCCGTTGAAAGCGAGGAACTCGGCGAGCCACTCGGCCTGCTCGATCGTGCGCGGGTACCCGTCGAGCACGAAACGCTCGTATCCGCACGCGCGCAGTTCGTCCTCGGCAAGCCGGCGCACGACGACCCCCGGCACCAGGAGCCCGGCCTGAACGTACTTCCTGGCTTCATTCCCGACGGGCGTACCCTCGCGAATGGCCGCCCGCAGGATGACCCCCGTCGAGATGTGCCGGAGGCCCAACCGATCGTTCAGGAGCGCAGCCTGCGATCCCTTGCCGACTCCCGGCGGGCCGAATAGAACGATGCGCATGAAGTCCGAAGCCCGTCGACGCGGAAGCTCCCGTGCTGGAATGGTCGCCGGAAAGATAAGCCCCGACGCCTGCCGCTTCCACCGCGAGGGCTCAGCCCGAGTCCCGATTCCCGCGTCTTCGGGAGAATTCCGATAGAAGTCCCTTGGCGAGGGTCTGCGCGGCCTCGCGTGCGACCGTGGCGAGCAATGCTCCAAGAAGACCCGAGCCTGCCACGGGTGCTTCCTTCCTGCGTCCCTTTCCGGACCCCCCGACCCACCATCCGGCCAGGAACCCCACGCCGAACAGCAGGCCCCCGCGCGCGACGGGGCTCCCGGCGATCTTCCGACCCGCTTCCAGGCCCTTGTCGAGGGCGGGGGGCCGCACGGTCTTCTCGATGGTCGAGATACGGCGATTGATCGACTCGCCGGCGGCCTTCAGGTGGCGCTCGATCTCTTCCCTGCTCTTACGCTGGCTCATCGGTTCGCGGACCCGCCGGCGGGTTCGTTGGAGGCTTCGGGCGGTCCCAGTTCCGGGGTTCGCGGGGCGACGGACAGCTCCGGGGTCTTCTCGGCTTCGTCTATCCGGCGCAGCTTCACGAGCGTCGGCCGCAACGCGTAGAACGTCACCGTCGCGACCGCGAGGAGGAGCGTCACCGCGAGGAAACCGAGGGCATCGCTGTACCACCACGACGCCAGCGAAAAGGCGACCGTGAAGAGGCCGAACTGCACGGTAAGCAGCAGCAGGACCGCCATGACCACCGACTGGGCCGCGCGGTTGAGCACCCCCTCGAGGCGTGCCTCGAGGTCGATCTGGAGGAGCTGCACCTTCAGATCGACCCAGCGCTTCACGTCCTCGACGAGGCCCCGGGCCTCGGACGTGATGCGCCCGGGCCGCGTCGGCTCCTGGTCGGTGGTATTTCCAGCGTCGGGCATCCTCGAACCGGCACGCGGTGAAGTCGTTGGTCCGGACCGGGACCGGGAAGACCGGTCCCGGCATAACCGCGAACCGGAACCCGTCCATGGAAACCGAACGGCCGTTCGATGTCCACAACACGCCGAATCCGAACAGCGTGAAGGTAACGACTCGCGGTCGACCGTTCATCGCCTCGGGCATGGAATCGTTCCGCAGCGCCGAGGCGGCCGCCGCCCATCCGCTGGCCTCTTCGCTGTTCGAGGTCCCCGGCGTGGCCGACTGTTTCCTCGTGCCTGCCTTCGTCACGGTCACCAAGCGGCCCGACGTGTCGTGGGAGTCGGTGTGGCCCGACGTGGAATCACGAATCCGGATCTTCCTTTCGGCCTGACACAGGTCGTCCGATCGACGCCAGGAACTCGATCGTATCCCTGCCGTCCGGCTTCCAGTCCAGCGGCGGACGCTGCGTATCCCCGAGGTTGCACCGTTCCACGCCCGGCGGAACGAGCCCGGCGAGGGCAGGACGCGTCGCGACGACCTGGATCCCCGGTGCGCGCGCGGCGATCCAGCGCGTCACCTCGGCGGCCTCGTCGAACTCGGTCCAACGCAGGTGCCCCGGAGGTTGCGGTTCGGCCTCGCCCCGGCTGACGAGGAATTCGAGACCCTCCCCCTGCGCATGCGGACGCGAGACGGCCTTGAGGAACGCCTGCTGCATCTTGAGACGTGCCGGGGTGGACGGGTGCGCCGGGAACGTACCCCGGAAGATGGCTAGCGCCTCGAGCCACGGGTCCACGTCGAGTCCCCTCGGCGCGAACGTCACGGCCACGTTCCGACAGCCCTGGCCTTCGTGGAGCAGGACGTCCTCGGCCCACCGGATGCGCTGGTCGGCGGTTTCCTTCCCGTCGATCACCGCGATCGAGGTCCGGGTTCCGCGAAGGAGCCGCGCGCCCGGGCCGATTCCGACCGCGTCGCACCGCTCGGCCACGGCATCCATGGTTTCGGAGCTGCCGCTGGCCACGATCGCGTGGCACGATACGAACAGGTCTTCCTGCGTGACGAACCGTGCGGCCGGCCCGCCGAGGCGTTCCACCTCGGCGGCAAATCCGGGCAGCAGCGCGGGAGATCGCCTGGATTCGCTTCCGACGAACCGATGTCCGGTGATCGTGACCGCCAGGTAGTCCTGGAGCGATGCGAAGGGAACGTTTCCGGCCCCGAGGACCCCTACCGTCACGGGTTGGCGGGCGGTTCTTCCGCCCTGCCACCGCGACAGCGCGCGCACGGTGATTTCGTGCATCTGCTGGTTCACGGCATACGCCAGGGCCTGCTCCGTGAACCGGTTTCCGGCGGCGAGCGTAGCCCGGACCGCGTCCCGCCGCGGGGGATGTTCGGGGTTGCGCCAGGCGTGGGCGACCGCCGCAAGGATGCGAAGGACCTCGTCAACCGGCATGATGCCGCGGACGATACGTCAGGACGCGCACGGGCTCCAGGGTCACCATGCCCTCGCCGAGAACCCGGTCCACGAACGGAAGCAGGAGTTCGATGCGCTCGGCATCGTCCACGATCTCGACGACGACGGGGAGATCCTCGGACAGTCGGAGAAAGCGGGCGGTGTGCACCCGGCTCGCCGCGCCGTAACCCATGATGCCCCGGAGAACGGTGGCGCCCGCGAGGTTCAGACGGCGCGCCTCCTGGACCAGCGCGACGTATACCGAGTGTCCGTCGTGCGTATCGCTCTCCCCGAGATAGATGCGCAATCTGATTCCTTCCCTCGGCGTGTTCATGGCGAGAACAGGATGCGTCCAAGGTGGAAACCCCCGAACGTCAGCGCGACGCCGCCGACCGCAGACAGCAGCATGTTGGCGAACGCGAGCACGGTCTCCCCGTCCCGGAGCAGGTTCATGGTTTCGAGTCCGAACGTCGAGAACGTCGTGTAGGCGCCCAGGAAACCCACGAATACGAGGGCCGTGCCCCCGGGCGGCACGGGGGCCCGCTCTGCCGCGGCCCAGAGCAGGCCGACCGCGAGACATCCGCTCCAGTTGACTACGAGCGTACCCCACGGAAACGCCCCGTCCGAGCCGCGCAGGACCAGGCCCGACACCAGGTAGCGTGAGACGGCGCCCAGGGCTCCTCCCAGTGCGATGAGGGCGATCCGGGCCACCGTCAGACGCGCTCTACCGAAACCGCCGTGCCGCCGCCCGTTCCGTGACAGATGGCGGCCAGGCCGCGGGACCGGTCGTGCGTGCGCAGGGCGTGTACCAGCGTCACGAGGATGCGGGCCCCCGAGCACCCGATCGGGTGGCCCAGGCTCACGGCGCCTCCGTGCACGTTGAGGGCTTCGGGCGAAATGCCCAACATGCGGGTGAACAGCACGGAGTTCAGCGAGAACGCCTCATTGTTCTCGAAGAGGTCGAAGTCGGCGACCGTGAGGCCTTGCCGCTCCATGACTTTGGACGCCGCGGGAATGGGCGCCTCCGGGAAACGCCAAGGTTCTCCGGCCGACCAGGCGCCCCCCGTCAACCGGGCGACGGGTTTCAGCCCGTGGGCCTTGACGGCGCGCCCGCTGGCCAGCACGAGCGCCGCTGCGCCGTCGGAGATCTGGCTGGCGTTGCCGGCCGTAAGTACTCCGTCCTTCGAGAACGCGGCCCGCAGGGAGCCCAGGCTCTCCAGGGTGGTATCGGCACGAACCCCTTCGTCGCTCTCCAGCATCACGACGTCCTTCTTCACGCGGTAGCCGATCGGCGCCATTTCCTCGGCGAATCGGCCGTCGGCCTGGGCCGCGGCGGCCCTGCGGTGCGACTCCGCGGCAAAACGGTCCACTTCTTCGCGGGTCACCCCGTGCTCGCCGGCGACGCGTTCGGCCTGGTTGCCCATCGCCTCGCCCGTGAACGGGTCGGTCAGCCCGTCATGCAGCAGCACGTCGGTAAGCCCCTCGGGGGCGCCCATGAGGAACTTGTACCCCCATCGGGCCCGCGACGACAGGACGAACCCCGCTCCCGACATCGATTCGGCGCCACCGGCCAGCACGAGATCGGCCTCCCCTGCCCGGATCAGCGTAGCCCCCTGCATGACACTCATCATGCCTGACGAACAGACCATGTCGACCGCCACGGCGTCTACATGGACGGGGATCCCGGCCTTGACGGCGGCCTGCCGAGGCGTCAGCTGGCCCGAACCCGCGCGAAGTACCTGGCCCGAAATGACGAGGTCGAGCGCAGCGGCGTCCACGGAAGCGCGCTCGATGGCGGCCTTCATCGCGTGGGCCGCGAGATCCACGGCGGTGTGGTCCTTCAGGGCGCCGCCGAAGCGGCCGATGGGGGTGCGGACGGCCGAAGCCACGTAAACCGTTTCCATGGAACCTGCGCGGTTTGGGGTCGAAGCGGAACTGCCGGACAAACTACGAGGCGCACCCCGTAACGGCGAAATTTCGCTGACGCCTTTATGGCAGATTCACCCGGTTCCGCGCGCGATCAGGCATGCCACTCGGCCAGGGACAGGTCGTCCCGCGAGTGGTTGAAGAAGTATCCGAGCAGGAGTCCCTTCAGCAGGACGGCCGCATGCTCGCCCCGAAGTTCCATGCGCTCGTCGAGCACCCGGATCACGTAGCCGTCCACACCGGCGCGCGCTTCGCTCACGATGCCGAAATCGAGGCACAGGGCAAGGAGTTCGTCGAACGACGGCTCCGCGTAGACGGTCTGCTTTCGGCGCTGCGAGGTGTATCCGAGCACGGCCTTGGGATGGAGGGGTCGGTCCCGGTATCGACCATGCCCGGCATCCCGTTAAGCGGGTTCCGACCGGAATTCCGATCGGAATCCCGGAAGGGTCCGTACCCGCCTACAGGATCGAGCGGAAGGTCGACGGAACGCCCTCGGGTCGTGCGGCCGGCACGTCCGGTTCCTGCACGCCCGCCGGTGCGCCTGAGCCCGGGACACAGTACCGCGCGTAGGCCCGGACCAGGTCGCTCGCGATGGCCCCGGCCGGACGTCCCTCGATGTGGCGCCGCTCCAGTACGAAGACGGGGTCGCCGTCCTTGAGCAGGGCCATGAAGGGGGACGAGGGCGGAATGCCGGCGAGGTAATCGCGCGCGGCCGCGGTGGCCTCGAGGTCCTGTCCCGCGAACACGGTGACGTACCGGTCGGGTTGGGCCTCGAACTGCATGGCCATGGCCACGGCGGGACGCGCCATGGCGGCCGCGCAACCGCAGACGGAGTTCACGATGACGAGCGACGTGCCCTCCTGGGCTTCATCCAGGAAGGCCTCGACGGCCTGGGCATCGGTGAGTTCGCGGACGCCGAGTCGCGTCAGCTCCTCGCGCATCGGACGGACGAGCGCTTCGGGGTAGGGCATGGGTCGACGGTTCTGGGTGTGGCCTCGCCAAGGGGGGTGGCGGGGGCGCATACAACGTCCCCGCGCCCTCCCGGTTCACGGTGGGTTGCGGACGGGGCCGACGGGTTACGGCACGTGCCGATTACTTCTTCGGCATGCGCCGGAGGTCGTGGGCGACCTCTCCCGAGTCGACGTGGAACGCGTCCGGATCATCGGGCACGACCGAACCCGCTTCGTGGGCCGCAGACCGCACCCGGGCCGAGACCTGTTCGCCCACCTGCCGGGCCCGACGCGTCAGGTCGGCCGTCTTGCGCCCGAGTACGTCGTCCAGGCCCGATAGCTGCTCCTGGATCGAGTCCAGGCGTCCCTCGAGCCGTTTCATGCGTGCCCTGGCCTCGTCGGCGATGCGTTCCCGTGTACGCGCCCCGGAATCGGGTGCGATGAGAATGCCCGTGAGGAGTCCGCCCGCGAACGCCGCGAGGGCGGTAAGAAGAGTGTCGCGCGTACTTGCCATGGACGTGATAGCCTGCTGTATCCCTTCATACGACGCCGTCACGGGCAGTTCCGCGATTTATTCGGATTCCGTGGATCTTCGCGGCGAACGCGGGCGTACCAGCGGACGACGCAGGCGCGTGTACCGCCATGACCCCGACCGGGTCGTGGCGTTCTTTGTTGAACGACGTCCGATCCCGCGAGTTTGCCAAGCCCGCTCGAAAGCGATGGAAAAGCCCGTCTACCTCACTCCCGATGGACTGCAGAAACTGAAGGATGAACTGCAGTTCCTCCGTGTCAAGGAACGCGCCCGCATCGCCCGGGCCATCGCAGAGGCCCGCGAGAAGGGCGATCTGTCGGAAAATGCCGAGTATGACGCGGCGAAGGAGGCGCAGGGTCATCTGGAGGCGAAAATCGCCAAGCTCGAGGGCACCATCTCCAGCGCCCGGGTGGTGGACCAGCGCCAGGTGGATACCAGCAAGGCGTTCATCCTCTCGTCGGTTCGCGTCAAGAACACGGCCAACGGAATGGAGCAGACCTACACGCTGGTCTCGGCCGAAGAAGCCGACCTCGCCGCGGGGCGTATCTCGGTGTCGAGCCCCATCGGCAAGGGTCTGCTCGGCAAGGGGGTGGGCGAGCAGGTCAGCATCCAGGTTCCGGCCGGCAGGATCCACCTCGAGATCCTGGAAATCTCACGCTGACCCGACCGCGCGATGCCGCGCCGAATCCTGAAAGCCGTTCTTCGCCTCGTCCGGTGGGTTTTCGGGCTGTTCATCGGGTTCTTCGTCGCCTGTACGCTGCTGCTCGCGCTGTACGGCGTCGTCGATCCTCCGATCACGACGGTACAGCTTCAGCGCTCGATCGAGGCCGGGATCCGCGGCGAATCGCCCGTCTTCCGCAGGGACCAGGTTTCCCGGAACGCGATCGCCCCCTCCCTCGGAAACGCCGTGGTCGCGGCCGAGGACGGTCGCTTCTACGACCATCCCGGTATCGATTTCGAAGCCATCGAACAGGCGATCGAAGACAACCGGACCCGACGCCGGGCCAGGGGTGGATCCACGATCACGCAGCAGCTGGTCAAGAACCTGTTCCTGACCACGCACTCGAACTACGTGCGCAAGGCACTGGAGCTTCCCCTGGCCCTGATCGCCGACCTCATCCTCTCCAAGGAGCGTCAACTCACGCTGTACATGAACAACGTCGAGTGGGGACCCGGGCTCTTCGGAGCCGAGAGTGCCGCCCGGCACCACCTCGGCAAGGCGGCGGCAGACCTTTCGCGCACCGACGCCGCGGGCCTCGCCTCTCTCCTGCCCGCCCCGAGGAAGCGCACCATCGGCAACTCGGCCTGGTACCGTACGATCATCCTCCAGCGCATGGCGCAGATGGGGTACTGACATGATCGATCTCCGTAGCGATACCCTCACCCGTCCCACCGACGCGATGCGGCGCGCGATGGCCGCGGCCGAGGTGGGAGACGACGTCTTCTCCGAAGATCCGACGGCCATCCGTCTCCAGGAGGTCGTCGCGGAGCGCCTCGGCAAGGAGGCGGCACTCTTCGTCTCTTCCGGCGTGATGGGTAATCAGCTCGCCGTGCGACTGCATACCCGTCCCGGCGACGAGGTGGTCTGCGAGGCCGGGTGCCACATCGCGAACTACGAATCGGCGGCTTCGGCCGCCCTGTGGGGCGTCCAGCTGCGTACCGTCGAGGGCTCCCGTGGGCACCTCTCGGCCGCGGACGTCGAGAACGCCATCCGCCCGGGGCATTACTGGGAGCCTCAACCGCGCGTGGTGGCGCTCGAGAACACGCACAACAAGGCCGGTGGCGTCGTGTTGCGCCACCCGGACGTCCTGGCGATCGAGCGCGTCGCGCGGGCGCGCGGCCTGGCCTTCCACTGCGACGGTGCGCGCATCTGGAATGCGTCGGTCGCGACGGGCATCCCCGAACGCGACCTCGTCGCTCCGTTCGACACCGTATCCGTCTGCCTGTCGAAGGGCCTCGGCGCACCGGTGGGGTCGGTCCTTGTCGGTCCGACCGAGCTCATTTCCGAAGCGCGCCGCTACCGCAAGATGCTGGGCGGAGGCATGCGCCAGGTCGGACTGCTCGCCGCGGCCGGACTCCATGCGCTGGAACACCACCGCGACGACCTCGCGGTCGATCACGAGAACGCCCGCCGGTTGGCCTCCGGACTCGCCTCCATCCGGGGGGTCTCGGTCGATCCGGACCGGGTGGAGACGAACATCGTCATGTTCGACGTGCCCGACCGTGCCGCCACGGAAGTCGTTGCACGCCTTAAGGAAGCCGGGGTGTTGGTCGCCGCGTTCGCCCGGCATACGCTGCGCGCGGTCACGTACCGGGACCTGGGCCGCGCCGACATCGACGCCGCGTTGATCGCCGTCGCGCGGGCGCTCGCCGCGTGAGCTTCGGCGCCCCTCGGTCTACATCGACCGAACGCAGACGTACGCCTCGGCCGCGTAGAACTCGGGCAAGCCGAGGGCATTGAGCGCTTCGGCCGTCTGGGTATTGCGGTCCCGGGCACGTTCCCAGAACTCCCGGCTGTCGTAGGCCCCGGGAAACATGGCGCGGTCCTTCTGGCTTTCGTGCTTGAAGATGGCCTCGATCTTCCGGTTGAGGTTGGCCTTCGACATCGGGATGAACACGTCGGCCCGGTCGATTTCCCACTCCTGCCACGCGCCCCGGTAGAGCCATACCAGCGGCGCCCTCTCGCCGACTTCGGTCCTGTACTCCTCCAGAGCCAGCGCGATCGCCTGGTAACACATGCGGTGCGTGCCGTGCGGATCGGACAGGTCGCCGGCGACGAAGATGTGCGAAGGCTGCAATTCGGACAGCAGGCCGCGCACGATCGCGACGTCCTCCGGTCCGATGGGATCCTTCTTCACGCGTCCCGTCCGGTAGAACGGCATGTCGAGGAAACGGGCATGCGAGGATCCGAGCCCCATGACCTCGATCCCGGCGATCGCCTCGGCGTAGCGGATGTAGGCCTTGATCTGCTGTACGGTCCCGGTATCCACCTCGCCGGGTCTCTTCGTGTCGAGGAAGGCCCGGATCTCGGCGTAGCGCTTCTGAAGGTCGGCGACGGTCTTCTTCGGCAGGTCCCAGGCCGGCATGCCCAGTTCCATGAAGTGCAGGTAGCGCCGGACGTCCGAATCGAAAACGGCCACGGAGCCGTTCGTCATGTACGCCACCGTGACGTCGTTCCGGTTCTGCACCAGCTTGTCCAGCATTCCGCCCATGGAGATGACGTCGTCGTCGGGGTGCGGACTGAACAGGATGACCTTTTCTCCCTTGAGGAGCTGGTCCTGGTAGCGGATGCGCCCACGGAGGTCCTCGAAGACCTCGCGGAGCAGCGAGTCCGTATCGGGCCAGGCCTGGAGCAGCTCGTGCAGGTGATACCGGTGGAAATCACCCTCCTCGAGGCGCATGAGCGCCTTCCCGGTCTGCTGCGACAACCAGATCACCGCCCGCTTCGACAGCTCCCGGGTCCACCGGACGGTCTGCACGAGCCATGGCGTCTTTTCCCGCGTGAGCGCCCCCGCCGCCGCCCGGTCGACGTAGAACGAGACGTCCCGGTGCAGCTGGAGGAAGGACGCCGTCACTTCCTTGTTCGGCTCCTCCTCCACGGCGCGCCGGATGATCGGCGCCTTGTGTTCGCCGGTCGCCAGCAGGATGATCTCCCGGGCGTCGAGGATCGTTCCGACACCCATGGTGATCGCCTCGCGCGGAACGTTCTCCTCGCCGAAGAAGTCGCTCGCGGCGTCCTTCTTCGTGATCTCGTCGAGTACGATCAGGCGCGTGCGCGTCGTCAGGTTCGACCCCGGTTCGTTGAACCCGATATGCCCGGATCGGCCGATGCCGAGCAGCAGCAGGTCGATTCCGCCCGCCTTCTGGATGGCGTGCTCGTACTGCAGGCAGAACGTCTCCACGTCGGTGCGGGCCAGGTTTCCGCGCGGAATGTGGATCTGCGACTCGGGGATGTTGACGTGGTCGAAGAAGTTCTCCCGCATGAACCGGTGGTAGCTCTGCAGGCTCGCCGGGTCCATCGGGAAGTACTCGTCGAGGTTGAACGTGACGACGTTCGAGAGGTCGAGCCCCTCCTGGCGGTGCATCCGGATCAGGTGGCCGTATACCCCGATCGGCGTCGAGCCCGTCGGAAGCCCGAGGACGGCCTTCTTGCCGACGACACGCCGCTCCTCGACCAGGTTGGCGACACGGCGCGCCACCTGGAGCGACATGAGCCCGGGGTCGTCGAAGATCAGGACCGGAACGCGCTCTCGCTGCGTGCCCTCGAAACTCTGGACTTCGGATTCGACCTTGAGCGTTGCGGGACGGGTGCTCATGAACTGCGGGGTTCGGTTCGGACGACGCGAGCCCGGCGGGAAGCCACCGGATGCGGTTCGCGGCGGGAAACCGTAAGTTACGAAAGGCCCCGGAGCCCTCCGGGCAGCCTGCGTGAAAAGAGCGGCATGACGAGGATCCTCCTCTTCACCGGCAAGGGGGGCGTGGGAAAGACCACCTGCGCCGCCGCGACCGCCCTTCGGGCCGCCGCCTCCGGGCTGCGCACCCTCGTCTGTTCTTCCGACCCGGCGCACAGTCTCGCCGACGCGCTCGACCGGGAGCTGGGCCCCGAACCCGTGTCCGTCGCGGAACGGCTCGACGCCCAGGAGATCGACCTCTACTGGTCGATGCAGCACTACTGGGCGAACCTGCGCGATCTCCTGCGCCTGGTGGCCCGTTGGCAGGGCGTGCCCGAGATCGCGGCCGAAGAACTGGCGGCACTTCCCGGCATGGGGGAAGGCTCGGCGCTGCTCTGGCTCGACCGGTTCTACCACGAGCGGCGCTACGACCTGATCGTCGTGGATTCGGCGCCGACGGGCGAAACCCTCACGTTCCTGACGCTGCCGCAGGCAACCGAGTGGTGGCTCACGCGGGCCTTCCCTTTCCAGCGACTCGCGATGCAGACCGTCGGCTATGCGGTGCGCAAGGCGACCGGCGTCCCGCTCGACCGTGGATACGCCGAGCTGCGCACGCTTTTCGAGCGGCTCCAGGTCATCCACAAGGTGCTGGCCGATCCGGACGTGACCTCGATCCGCGTGGTGCTGAACCCGGAACGCATGGTGATCCGCGAGGCCCGGCGGGCGTGGACGTATCTCCAGGTGTACGGGTACGGGGTCGACGCGGTGATCGTCAACCGCGTGGTTCCGGCCACGGACGATCCCGCGTGGTCGGCGTACCTGGAGGCGCAGGCCGGGTACCTCGAGGAAATCGCGGGCACGTTCGCGCCGCTTCCGATCCTCACGGTCCCCCACCGCCGGCGCGAGGTATTCGGAATGGGCGAACTCGCCCGCATCGCCGACGATCTCTACGGCGGAATCGACCCGTGCGCCGTGCTGTATCGCGGGCCCACCCTGCGCATCGAACCGGACGGCGACGACTACCTGCTCCACCTCCCCTTCCCGGGTGACCGCGTGACGTCCGTCACCGCGGCGGGCGACCGCCTGGTCGTGACCGTCGGCGGACAGCGCCGCACGATGGCGCTTCCGTCGTACCTGTCTTACTATCGTGCCGCGGGACACGTGATCGGGGGCGGTCGGCTCACCGTGCGATTCGTCCGTCCCGCAGAAACGGCCGCCTCTCCCCGCCAGCCATGAGCGAACGCATCCCGGTTGATGCCGCCGACGCGGCCTGGATCCGCATGGACCACGCGGAGAACCGCATGGTCATCGTGGCGGTGCTCACGTTCGACCGGCCGATGCCGACCGCCGAGTTCGCACGGCTCGTCGAGGAGCGGCTGCTTCGCTTCGACCGGTTCCGCAGGCGCCTCGCGGGCACCGGTGACCGTCTGACCTGGGAACTCGATCCCGGGTTCTCGGTCGACCGGCAGGTCATCGAGTCCCGCCTTCCGCCCGGCGCGGGGGAAGCCGAGCTCGAAGCGCACGTCGGCGACCTGATGAGCCTCGCGCTTCCGGCAGACCGCCCTCCGTGGCAGTTCGAGGTGATCCCCGAATTCGGCGCGGGATCGGCCGTCGTGGCGCGGCTGCACCACGGAATCGCCGACGGCATGGCATTGGTCGGGGTCCTGCTGGGACTCGCCGACGGCGCGCCTCCGGTCGAAGCCGTCTCCGAACCCGTACCGGGTACCGGCGGAACGCTGGACTTCGTGACGTCCCTCGCCCGCGGAACCGTGCGCGCCGCCGGATCGGTGGTCGAAGAAACGGTAGCGATGATCATGGAACCCGACCGGGCCTTCCTGCGGGCCCGCCAGGGCGTGGGCATCGCGGCCGCGCTCGGGAAGTTCGCCCTCGTTCCGCCCGACAGCCCGACACCGTTCCGCGCCCCGCTGACCACCACGAAACGCGTGGCCTGGTCCCCCGCGTGCCGCCTTCCGGACGTGAAGCGCGCGGCGAAGGCCCTGGGCGGAACGGTTAACGACGTGCTGCTGACGGTCCTCGCGGGCGGCATGGGACGGTTCCTCGCGCTCCGCGGATCCGTCGACCCCGCCTGCGAGATCCGGGCGGTCGTTCCGGTCAACCTCCGGCCGCCGGACGCCCCGCTGTCGCTCGGCAACCGTTTCGGACTGGTGCTGGTGGCACTCCCGGTCGGAATCGTCGACGTGCGCCTCCGTTTCGCCGAGGTGCGGGCCCGAATGGACCGCGTCAAGCAATCGATGGAGCCCGCGGTGGCGCTCGGCATCCTCCAGGCAATCGGTACCGGGCCCCGGTGGCTCCAGGACCAGGTCGTCCGCTCCCTCTCGGCGTCGTCGTCGGCCGTGATGACCAACGTCCCCGGGCCCCGACGGGCCCTCCGTTTCGCGGGACGAACCCTCGAGCAAGTGATGTTCTGGGTTCCGCGCGCGGGATCGATCGGCCTGGGCGTCTCGATCCTGTCGTACGCCGACCGCGTTCTGGTCGGTTTCGCCGTGGACGCGGCACACGTTTCGGACCCCCGCGGGCTCGTCCGCGCTTTCGAAGCCGAGTGGAGCGGAATGCTCGCCCTCGTTCAGTAGGACTTCGGGACGAGCGCCGCCACCCGGCTCATGTGGTTCATGATGCCGAGATTCATCATGATGCGCAGTCTCGGCCCGTCGATACGGTACTCGGGCGAAGCCAGCGCGCCGAGCACGTTCATCGAGCCCGTATCGAGCTCCTTCCAGATCCGGTACGGAGCCGTTGCGCGAGCCATGGCCGACGACGCGTCGAACGCCGGCGCGCGGATTTCGTCGCTTGGAGCCGCTTCGTCGACGACTTCGACGGTGACGTACCCGGAGTCGATCGTATACGCGGCGCAGACATCCCGTCCGCCCGGGGCGTCCAGGCACTGGAGGACGATGGTGTCGCTGAAAGTGGCCGCTTCCCGCTGGAAATCGGGATCCTCGTTCAGCCGCTCGACGAAACGATCGATGAAGGCTCGGCTCCAGTAGCGGGGCAGGTCGGTCATTGGTATTCTCGGTTGAGCGCCCGGGCGAGTGTGCGGCCGTCCGGACCCTGGACTCCCACTCGCCCGACGCCATGTTCGTACCCCGACTGCTGCTGCGCAAGCTCTACACGGCCGCGAGCCTGGCCAATACGCCCGACGGCGTCGAGTTCTCGCTGAAGAACCGGCTCAGCGACGCTTCGATCACGTCGTTCGACGCGCCCACGCTCGACGCCGTGGAGATCCCGGCCTCCCGCGTGCGATTGCGACTCGACGACGGCCGGGAACTGGATCCCGCCTCGATCTCGAAGGACGCGCCGCTGCCATTTCCCCTCGCGGCGTCGGTCGTCGTCCGCCTCGACGTGCCCGCGCTCGCCCCGGGACGCCATTCCGTGGAGCTGTCGTTCGGATGCGAGCCCTTCGGATCGCTGGCCTTCGACGTCGAAGATTCCATTGCCGAGGCACCCCCGGAGCGCATCCGCATCCCGCGGGGAAAGGACGACGACTACGCCGAGCAGGCCGCGTCCGACCGGCGTGCGTTCGTCACGGAACGGACCGGGACGCTCCTCGAGCACACCGGGAGCTATTCGTTCGATCCCCACGTCACCAAGGGCAACATCGAGCACTTCCTGGGCGTGGCGCAGGTGCCCGTGGGCCTGGCCGGTCCGCTGCGGATCAACGGCGAGCACGCGAGCGGCGATTTCCTGATTCCGCTGGCCACCACCGAGGGCACGCTGGTCGCCTCGTACAATCGCGGCATGAAGGTCCTGAATCTCTGCGGCGGCGTCACGTGCACCGTGGTCGCCGACGCCATGCAGCGGGCCCCGGTCTTCGTCTTCGACGACGCGCGTGCCGGGCGTCGTTTCGTCGAATGGATCCGGGAGCATACCGTGCCCATCGCACGCGAGGCCGAAGCGACCTCCAGCGTGGCGAAACTCCTCGATATCGATCCGTACCAGTCGAACCACTTCGTTTTCCTGCGCTTCAATTTCTCCACCGGCGATGCCGCGGGGCAGAACATGGTCGGAAGGGCGACCTTCGCCGCGTGCTCCTGGATCCTCGAGAACGCCCCCGGCGTGCGCCGCTTCTTCCTCGAGTCGAACTTCGCCACCGACAAGAAGGCCTCCCAGGTCAACATCATGCGGACGCGCGGCAAGCGCGTCACGGCCGAGGCTCTCGTGCGGCGCGACGTGCTCGTGCAGCACATGAGGGTAACCCCGGAAGACCTTGCCTACCATGGGCAGGTTGCGAACGTGGGGTCGATCCTTTCGGGGGCCAACAACAACGGCCTGCACTCGGCGAACGCGATCACGGCGCTGTACATCGCGACCGGGCAGGACGTCGCGAACGTTTCGGAGGCGAGCGCGGGGATCCTGTATTCGGAGCTGACGCCCGGCGGGGACCTCTTCGTCTCGATCACGATCCCGTCGCTGATCGTGGCCACGCACGGCGGCGGAACGGGCCTGCCGACGCAGCGCGAAGCCCTCTCGATGCTGGGATGCGTCGGGCGGGGCTCCGTGAACCGCCTCGCCGAAATCATCGCTGGGGTCGTGCTGGCGGGCGAGCTCTCTCTCGCCGCGGCCATCTCGTCGCTCGATTGGGTGTCCAGCCACGAGCGGTACGGCCGGAACCGCTAGAGCGTCTTCAGGAGGCCTTCCAGCCGATCCAGGGCTTCGGACAATCGGTCCACCGTCGGCCCCGGGCGCTCGGCGAAAAGGACCGTCCCCGGACCGGCGAGGGAGTCCCGATCGAGCGCGAGGCCATGGCGGCTCAGCACGCCGTCGACGGCGTCGGCTTCGGACCGCAGCCAGGCACGCGTGCCCTGGTAGGCCTGCTCGCAGACCGCTCTGCGGTTGGCGAACGAGAAGATGTTCGAGAAGAACAGGGCCCGCTCCTCCAGCCTGGGCTCCACGAGCAGGGTGTCGGTCCCCGGATGCGTGTGCCGATACCGTCGGAATCCGGTCTCCATGCGCGAGTGCACGAGGGTCCGGAAGGTCTGCGACAGCACGAACGGAAGGCCGGCGTCCGCGAGATGGGTGGGCCCCGGCCCGGGTGGCCCATCGTGCGGGGTCCCGAGGTCGACGGGCACGATGGGATTGACGCACAGCACGAGATCGGCCCCGGCGTCGAGCGCCAGGCTCGCGTGCAGCGTGCGCGTGGCGACTCCGTCGATGTACGACCGCCCGTCGATCTCAACGGGGCGATACATCACCGGAAGAGCCGTGGAAGCCTGCACCGCTCGCGAGACCGGCACCTGGTCGAGCGGAGGACTTCCGAAGACCGCGGTACGCGCGGTGTCGACATCCACCGCGATGACGCGCAGCGGCGCGGGCAGTGCAGCGAACCGGTTCGGGACGCCGGCGGTTTCGAGCACCCGCGAGACGAATCGCTCGATCGGCGCGTGGTCGAACAGTCCCGCGGGAATGATCGAGGCGAGGCTCGCCAGCGCATCTCCCCCGTTCTGCCCCTCCTCGATCCATGCCCTGAGCGCACGGAGGGTCGCCTGGGGTGCCCCGGAAAGGCGGGCCGAGAATTCCCTCCAGTCCGGTCGGAAGAGCGTGCCCGGCCCGAGTTCGAACTCGGGACCCGCCGACCCGCCCACGGCGCCGAGCAACGTCGAAACGGGGATGCCGGCCGCGAGACAGCTCGCGATGATGGCCCCCGAACTCACTCCCACGTAGACGTGCAGCCGGTGGAGTTCGAGACCGGGCACGGCCTCCTGAAGCGCGTAGAGGGCGCCTACCTCGTAAAAGGCGCCCTCCACGACTCCACCCGCGCAGGCGAGTCCGATGCGTTTGCGGGGTGTTTCCAAGACGGTATGCGGATGTCCGGCGTCAGGTCATCGGCTCGTAGTGGTTGACGTCCTGCACCGAGCCGTCGAGACGAAGGATGCGAAGTTCCGAAGGCGCCGAGGCCCGCGCGCGCTCACGCGCCATGCGTACGGCCTCGCCCTTGTTGCCGGCGCGGTCGAGGACGACCGCGGTGCCCGACTCCCGGACGACCCAACCGTCGCCCTCCGAGGCGACCTCGAATACGGGCCGGGTCTCGTCCGATACACCTTCCATTCGCGCCGCGAGCCTCGTGACCTCCCGCGTAAGGCGTTCCACGCGGTCGGCCAGGCGCTCCAGGTCTTTCCGGCTCGGTACGTCGAGCCGGTGGAGGGCGGCGCCGACCGCCCGGTCGACCGCCTTCTCCACGTCCCGGGCTACCGCCCGCGGACCGGCCGAAAGGTCCTTTGCCGTCTGCTCCACGAAACGGAGCGAATCCTCCTGGAGCCGCTCCCCTCGATGCACCAGGCCGTCGAAGGCCTTGTTGGCCTCTTTCTGGAGATCGTCGAGGGCGCGCGTGGAGCGCGCCTGCCATTCGTCGACCAGTGCGGAGCGGTCCCCGCGCAGGGCGCGCAGCAGCTCCTCCCCGCGCTCTTCGGCAGCGGCGGCCAATCCGAGCGAGGCCGACCACAGTTCCCGGGTCCGGCGGCCCAGGTCCTCGGGAAGGTGCTTCCAGTCCATGGGTTTCGGTTCGTCTTTCATGGGTTCAACTACCCTCCACGGGCGGATCCGGCGGAACGTCACCCGCCCGCCTGGCATCGGTTTCGAGCATGCGGGCCAGCATTTCCTCAAGCCGACCCAACTGATCCCTCAACTGGCGCAGTTCTTCCGGTTCGGGCCGCGCCAGGAAGGTCTGTACCCTGCGCACCGACGACTGCACGAGGTCGTCCACCCCGTGGCGGATCGAACTGACGCGATTCTCGATGGCCTCGCTACCGCGCCTCAGCAGTCCGTGCAGCAGGTCCGACGACAGGGCTCCGCGTCCCTGCCGCCCCTCTTCCAGGATGACCTGCGTCAGCGTCTGCACCGTGAGGTCCTCCCCGGTCGCGTTGTCGACGACGCTTACCGTGTGCCCCTCGCGCACCAACTCGCCGATTCCCGCGAGCGACACGTAGGCGCTGGCCTCCGTGTCGTAGAGCTTGCGGTTCTCGTATCGCTTGATGATGCGGTCCATGGCGCGGGGAGTCCGTCCGTCGCACGGCCGGGTGGTCGCACAACACGGGTTCCGCACGAAGATAACGCACTGCGTCATCGCCTGCAAGACCGGTTGACACGGCGCGTTATGCTCTGCCCGATCGCGTACGCCGGCACCTGCAAACCCTGTGGGCAAATCCCCCACGCGGCTTGCCGTCCGTTCCCTACGGGGATCCTCGGAATCGACCTTTCGCGGGTCGTGCCCCCGGTCGCGTTCCTTTGGGCATCCTCCGCCCGGTACGCGCCGACGGAGGCTGCCCGCCGAGTCGGGATCCCGCTTTCCCTTCGCTTTCCTCACAGACCCCCCATGTCGCGTCCGCTCGCCACGATGGACGGCAACGAGGCCGCCGCCTACGTTGCCTATCGCACGAACGAAGTCATCGCCATCTACCCGATCACCCCGGCCTCCCCGATGGGCGAGTTCGCCGACCAGTGGAGCGCGGAATCGGCCCGCAACATCTGGGGCACGGTGCCGCGCGTCATCGAGATGCAGGCCGAGGGCGGGGCCGCAGGTGCGGTGCACGGGGCGCTGCAGGCCGGATCCCTGACGACGACGTTCACGGCGAGCCAGGGCCTGCTCCTGATGATTCCGAACATGTACAAGATCGCGGGCGAGCTCACCCCGACGGTCTTCCACATCGCGGCCCGCTCGCTGGCCGCGCAGGCGCTGTCGATCTTCGGCGACCATTCCGACGTCATGTCGGCCCGCTCGACCGGCTGGGCCATGCTGTTCGGCAACTCGGTCCAGGAGGTGATGGACTTCTCGCTGATCTCGCAGGTCGCCACCCTCGAGACCCGGCTCCCGTTCCTGCACGTGTTCGACGGCTTCCGCACGTCCCACGAGCTGCAGAAGATCGAACTGCTCACGGAGGACGACATCCGGGCGATGATCCCGATGGACGCGGTCCGGGCCCACCGGGCCAGGGCCCTGACGCCCGAACGGCCCACGATCCGCGGAACGGCCCAGAATCCGGACGTCTATTTCCAGGGCCGCGAATCGGCCAACCCCTACTACGCCGCGACGCCGGATGCCGTGCAGTCGGTCATGGACCGCTTCGCCGGCCTCGTCGGCCGCCGCTACCGCCTCTTCGACTACGTCGGCGCGCCCGACGCCGAGCGCGTGATCGTGCTGATGGGCTCCGGCGCGGAGACCGTCGAGGAGACCGTCGAATGGCTCGCGGCGCGCGGCGAGAAGGTCGGACTCGTCAAGATCCGTCTCTTCCGCCCGTTCTCGGCCCGCCACTTCGTCGCGGCCCTGCCCGCCTCGGTGCGCAGCATCGCCGTACTCGACCGCACCAAGGAACCCGGGGCGGCCGGCGAACCGCTCTACCAGGACGTGCTGACGGCCATCGGCGAGATGCTCGGCGAAGGCGAAGCGCCCTTCCGCTCGATGCCCCGCGTCGTGAGCGGCCGCTACGGCCTCTCCTCGAAGGAATTCACCCCGGCAATGGTCCGGGCCGTCTACGACAACCTGGCGGCGGAACGCCCGAAGAACCACTTCACCGTGGGCATCCGCGACGACGTCTCGAACTCGGACCTCGCGTGGGACGCCGCGTTCACGATCGAGCCGCCCGAAGTCAAGCGGGCCGTCTTCTGGGGCCTGGGCGCCGACGGCACGGTGGGCGCGAACAAGAACTCGATCAAGATCATCGGCGAGGAGACCGACTTCTTCGCGCAGGGCTACTTCGTCTACGACTCGAAGAAGTCCGGCGCCCGGACGGTCTCGCACCTGCGTTTCGGACCGCGTCCGATCCGCTCGACCTACCTGATCCGCACGGCCAATTTCGTCGCCGTGCACCAGTTCGGCTTCATGGAGCGCTATGACACGCTGGAGATGGCCGAACCCGGCGCGACCTTCCTGCTGAACTCGCCCTACGGGCCGGACGAGGTCTGGGGGATGCTGCCGCTGTCGGTGCAGCAGCGCATCATCGATCTGAAGCTCCGGTTCTACGTGATCGACGGCTACCAGGTCGCGCAGGACGCGGGGCTCGGCGGCCGCATGAACACGATCATGCAGACGTGCTTCTTCGCGCTCTCGGGCATCCTTCCGCGCGAGGAAGCGATCGACAAGATCAAGCTCGCCATCAAGAAGACGTACGGAAAGCGCGGAAAGGCCGTCGTCGACCAGAACAACGCGGCCGTCGATGCCGCACTCGCCCACCTCCACGAGGTCAGGATCCCGGCGCGGGCCGATTCGACCCGCCGCGTCGTTCCGCCGGTGCCCGCCGACGCTCCCGATTTCGTGCAGCGCGTGACCGCCCCGATCATCGCCGGGCTCGGAGACGACCTGCCGGTCAGCGCAATCCCCGTCGACGGCGTCTGGCCGAGCGGCACCACGCAGTGGGAGAAGCGCAACCTCGCGCTGGAAGTGCCGGTCTGGGAGCCGGATCTCTGCATCCAGTGCGGAAAGTGCGTGTTCGTGTGCCCGCACGCGGTCATCCGCGGCAAGGTGGCGTCCGAGAGCGACCTCGCCGGCGCGCCGGCCGCGTTCAAGACGGCCGACGCCTCGTGGCGCGAATTCAAGGGCCAGAAATACACGCTCCAGGTGGCGGTCGAGGACTGCACGGGCTGCCAGCTCTGCGTCGAGATCTGCCCCGCCAAGGACAAGTCCCGCGTGGGCCGCAAGGCGCTCAACATGGCCGAGCAGCTTCCGATCCGCGAGCAGGAGCGGGCCAACTGGGACTTCTTCCTCGGCCTTCCGGAAGTGCCGCGGTACGGCGCAGGCGGCGACGGTGACTCCCACGACCTCAAGTTCGCCAAGGTCAAGGACGTGCAGCTCCTCCAGCCGCTCTTCGAGTTCTCGGGCGCATGCGCGGGCTGCGGCGAGACGCCGTACCTGAAGCTCCTCTCGCAGCTCTACGGCGAGCGCATGATCGTCGCCAACGCGACCGGATGCTCGTCGATCTACGGGGGCAACCTTCCGACCACGCCCTGGTCGTTCAACAAGGCAGGCCGCGGACCCGCGTGGGCCAACTCGCTCTTCGAGGACAACGCGGAATTCGGGCTCGGAATGCGCCTCGCGGTCGACAAGCAGGTCGAATACGCCCGCGAGTTGCTGGAACGGCTGCGCCCGACGCTCGACGCGAAGCTGGTGGACGGCCTGCTCGGCGCCCGGCAGGAGGACGACGCGGCCATCGACAAGCAGCGCGCCCGGGTCGAGGCGCTCAAGGCCGCGCTGGCGGGCCGCGCGGAGCCCGACGCGAAGGACCTCCTGGGCCTCGCCGACGCGTTCGTGCGCAAGGTCGTCTGGATCGTCGGCGGCGACGGATGGGCCTACGACATCGGGTTCGGAGGGCTGGACCACGTCCTGGCCAGCGGCCGGAACGTCAACATCCTCGTGATGGACACCGAGGTCTACTCGAACACGGGCGGACAGGCGTCCAAGGCCACCGGCCTGGGCGCGGTCGCCAAGTTCGCGGCGGGAGGCAAACCCACGCCGAAGAAGGACCTCGGCCTGCTCGCGATGTCGTACGGCTACGTCTACGTGGCGCAGATCGCGATGGGCGGCGACGAGAACCAGACCATCAAGGCCATCCGCGAGGCGGAGGAGTACGACGGGCCCTCGATCGTCATCGCCTACAGCCACTGCATCGCGCACGGCATCGACATGGCGAAGGGACTCGACCAACAGGAGCGGGCCGTGCTCTCGGGGCACTGGCCGCTCTACCGGTTCGACCCGCGCCGGAAGAAGGAAGGGCAGAATCCCTTCCAGCTCGACTCCAAGGCACCCAGCCTTCCGCTCCGGGAGTATTTCTACAACGAGGGGCGGTACAAGATGCTGCGCCAGATGCAGCCCGAGGCGGCCGAGGCATTCCTCAACGAGGCGCAGGACCTCGTGAACGAGCGCAGGCGCAATTACGAGCGCATGGCGTCGACCGCCGATGCGACCGCGGCGCCGCAGCGCCCGGGTCCGACCCTGCCGCCCGGCGCTCCGGCTCCGGCGGCCGCCGTGCCGCCCGGTACGGCCAGGCCCACGCTTCCGCCCGGCTTCGCGCCCAAGCGTCCTCCCACGTCGGGAGAATGAGCCCTGCCCCAAACCCGAAGCGTATCCAGCCCACGTATTGATCGAACCGTCATGGATCTGAGCACTTCCTACCTCGGACTCACGCTGCGCAACCCGCTCGTGCCGTCGGCCTCTCCCCTGTCGCACTCGGTACACACCATCCGCAAGATGGAGGACGCGGGCGCCGGGGCGGTCGTGATGCATTCGCTGTTCGAGGAGCAGCTCACGCAGCAGAGCCTCGAACTCGACCACTTCCTGACCTACGGGGCCGAGAGTTTCTCCGAGGCGCTGTCGTACTTCCCCGACGCCGGGACGTACGATGTGGGGCCGGACGCGTACCTCGAGCACATCCGTTCGGCGAAGGAGTCGGTCGACATTCCGATCATCGGCAGCCTGAACGGGGTGTCGACCGGCGGATGGACCGGGTTCGCGAAGCAGATCGAGCAGGCCGGCGCCGACGCCCTCGAACTCAACATCTACTACGTGCCGACCGAACCGCTGCTTACGGGGGAATCGGTCGAGCAGATGTACCAGGATGTCGTGACCGACGTGGCCCGCTCGGTCAGCATCCCGGTCGCGGTCAAGCTCAGCCCGTTCTTCTCGTCGATTCCGAACATGGCCCTGCGCCTTTCCGAATCGGGAGCCCGGGGCCTGGTGCTGTTCAACCGGTTCTACCAGCCGGATTTCGATCTCGACGACCTGTCGGTGGCGCCGCGCCTCGTACTGTCGTCTTCCGACGAACTGCGGCTCCCGCTGCGCTGGATCGCGATCCTCTACGGCCGGATCCCCGTCGATTTCGCGCTCACCTCCGGCGTGCACACGTTCGAGGACGTGCTCAAGGGCCTCATGGCGGGCGCCAAGGTCACGATGCTCGCTTCGGAACTCCTCGCCAACGGTATCGGTCGCCTGCAGGAGATCCTCGAGGCACTGCGCTTCTGGATGGAGGAACGCGAGTACGATTCCGTCCGGCAGATGCAGGGCTCGATGAGCCAGCAGCACGTCGCCGAGCCGGCCGCCTTCGAGCGCGCCAACTACGTCAAGACGCTGCAGTCCTGGAGTCCCGATCCAACGGGGCGGCTGATCCACTAGGGCTGGTCCGCACTCCGTGGGCTGGTTGCCTGCGTCCGGATCGGCCGCCACGGGGTCTCACCGGTCACGGGCGCATGCCGCCAGGCGCGCCTGCCGTCGGCGAAAGATCACGCGTTCGTTCGATTCCGACCGCGGATGGAAGTCCGGCGCCTGTTTGGAGGAGGTCTCGCTTCTATTTCGGCCCCGAATCGAAGTTCGGCGCCCGATTTGAGGACGTCGTGCTTCGATTTCGACCCCGAATCGAAGGTCGGCCCCCGATTTGAGGACGTCGTGCTTCTGTTTCGGCCCCAATTGGACGTTCGGCGCCCGTCATCGCGGTCGATCCAGTCCAGAGCCGACGCCTGTGATCCCGAGATGCCGGAGCACGCGTCAACCGAGGGCGTGAACACGCCATGGGGGCGTACGAACGCCGCGCGTCGGCTATATTTCGGGCCGTCACACGCCCGAACCCGCCATGCGTCGCCTCGCCGCGCTCCTCGCCGTCCTCCTCCTCGTAACTCCGGCTGTCGCGCAGTCGGGACGCACGCCCGCGCCGGCGCGCAAAGGTATGGTGGTGACCAGTCACTACCTGGCCTCCGAGGTCGGTCGGGACATCCTGAAGCAGGGCGGCAACGCCGTCGACGCCTCGATCGCGACGGCTTTCGCTCTCGCGGTCGTGTATCCCGTCGCGGGCAACGTCGGCGGAGGGGGCTTCCTCGTCTACCACGGAGCCGACGGGCACACGACGACCTTCAACTTCCGCGAGAAGGCGCCGGCGGCGGCCCACGAACGCATGTACCTCGGCGAGGACGGGGAGATCGTCGACGACTCGAACCACGAGGGCCCGCTGTCGGTGGGCGTGCCGGGCACCGTAGCCGGACTCTGGCTCGCCCACCAGCGTCTCGGAAAGCTCCCGTGGCGTGACCTCGTGGAGCCCGCCGTGCGCCTCGCCCGCGACGGATTCCCGTCCACGTGGGACATGCAGGGCTTCCTCCGCGGCCTCCAGCGGAACGATCGCCCCCTGTTCGAGGGTACGCGGAAGGCGTTCCTGAAGAACGGCACCGACCTGTACGAGCCCGGGGAGACCTTCCGCCAGCCCGACCTGGCCGGCGTGCTCGAGCGCGTGCGTGACCACGGCCGCGACGGGTTCTACACGGGCGAGACCGCCCGCCTGCTCGCCGACTGGATGCGCAAGCACGGCGGGATCATCACCGAGGCCGACATGGCGGCCTACCACGCCGTGGAGCAGCCGCCGATCCACGCGACCTACCGCGGATACGACGTCTACGGCATGGCTCCGCCGAGCTCCGGGGGCATCGCGATCGCCGAGATGCTCAACATCCTCGAGGGCTTCGACCTGGCGGAAGCCGGGCACAACTCGGCGCAATACCTGCACCTGCTGACCGAGGCCATGCGCCGCGCGTTCGCCGATCGGGCTGAGCATATCGGCGACCCCGCGTTCAATCCCGACATGCCGATCGACCGGCTGATCTCGAAGGAATACGCGGCCCGCCTGCGCGCGGGGATCGACCTCTTTGCCGCCTCCCCCAGCGATTCCTCGGCATTCTCGTCGGCCTACCTGGCGCACGAGAGCGAGGAGACCACGCATTTTTCGGTCGTCGACGCCGACGGCAACGCCGTTTCGCTCACGTACACGCTGGAATACGGCTACGGCTCGCGCCTGGTGGCCGACGGGACGGGATTCCTTCTCAACAACGAGATGGGCGATTTCAACGCGATCCCGGGCCGCACCACGAGCGACGGCACGATCGGAACGAACGCCAACCTCGTCCGGCCCGGCCAGCGCATGCTCTCGTCCATGACGCCCACGATCGTTGCGAAGGACGGCAGACCATGGCTCGTGATCGGAAGCCCGGGCGGCCGCACGATCATCAACACCACGCTCCAGGTGATCCTCAACATGATCGACCACGGCATGAACGTGGCCGAAGCGGTCGAAGCACCGCGCATCCACCACCAGTGGCTCCCGGATCGCACGCGCATGGAGTCGCCCGGCTTCTCGCCCGACACGATCCGCCTGTACCGCATGATGGGGCACGACGTCTGGTTCTATCGACAGCAGGGCCACGCGCACGGCATCTGGATCGACCCGGAATCGGGCATCCGGTACGGCGCCGCCGACTCGCGGGCATTCGACGCCCGATCGGCCGGCTACTGATCCGCGGTCCGGTCCGTGCCGCACCGTTCCCGCAGGGGAATCGCGCACAACGATTTGCGGTCAACTACGGTAGGACCCGGCCCGGCGGGCACGTAGGTTATGCCGTCCATTCAACGCGGCCCGGCCGTCCTACCCGTGTCACGACTTTCGACCCTTCCCCTCGTGCTGCTGTTTGCCCTCGCCACCGGATGCAACCGCGGTCCCGAACCGCCCGTGGCAGAGAAGCGCCCCGTAGAGCTCACCATGCACGGCGACGTGCGGGTGGACGAGTATTACTGGCTCAGGGAGCGGGAGAACCCCGAGGTGATCGCCTACCTCGAGGCCGAGAACGCCTATACCCAGGCGATCATGCGGCATACCGAGGCGCTCCAGGAGCGCATCTACGAAGAGATCCGTGGACGCATCAAGGAAGACGACTCGTCGGCCCCCGTGCGCCGCGACGACTTCTGGTATTACACACGGTACGTGGTGGGTGGACAGTACCCCCTCTGGTGCCGGAAGCCCGGGAGCCTGGACGCCGCGGAAACGGTCCTGTTCGACGGCAACGCCATGGCCGAAGGGCACGGGTATTTCGCGCTGCAGATGACGGTCAGCCCGTCGCACGGCCGCGCCGCCTACGCCGTGGATACGGTCGGAAGGCGCAAGTACCACCTGCGATTCCGCGATCTCGCGAGCGGAAACGATCTCGACGAGGGCATCCCCGACGTGACCGGCAACGTCGCATGGGCCAACGACGACGCCACGGTCTTCTACACCAGGCAGGACCCCGAGACCCTGCGTTCGTACCAGGTCTGGAAGCACGTCGTCGGCACGCCCGCGTCGGAAGACGTGCTCGTCTACGAGGAGACCGACGACACGTTCTCGGTCTACGTGCAACGCTCCAGGTCTGATCGCTACCTCTTCCTCGTGTCGGGGCAGACCCTGTCGACCGAGGTGCGCTTCCTGGCCGCGGATGACCCGAACGGCGTGTTCCAGGTCATCGCCCCGCGGATGCGCGGACACGAATACGACGTGGACCACCTGGGAGACCGGTTCTACTTCCGCACGAACTGGGGTGGAGCGACGAACTTCCGGCTGATGTCGGCGCCGGCCGGGCCCAGCGACCCCGCGCGCTGGGCGACGGTCGTCGATCACCGCGACCAGGTCTATCTCGACGGCTTCGAACTGTTCACGGACTTCCTCGTCACGGCCGAACGCGAGGCGGGACTCGTGCGCCTGCGGGTGGCTCCCTGGTCCGGGGAAGCGGCCCACGACGTCTCGTTCGATGACCCCGCCTACGTTGCCCGGATCGACGCCAATCCGGACGTGAATTCGCGCGTACTGCGATTCGTGTACACTTCGCTCACGACGCCCAGTTCGACATACGAGTACGACATGGGCACCCGGGAACGCACGCTGCTGAAGCGGGACGAGGTACTGGGCGATTTCGACCCGGCCGATTACCGCTCGGAGCGGCTGATGATCGAGGCGCGGGACGGGGTGAGGGTGCCCGTTTCGCTCGTCTACCGCGTGGATTCGTTCGAGCGAGGCAACAATCCACTGCTTCTCTACGGCTACGGGTCCTACGGCAGCAGTACCGATCCGACGTTCCAGGCGGCCCGGCTCAGCCTGGTCGATCGGGGTTTCGTATACGCCATCGCGCACATCCGCGGCGGCCAGGAGATGGGGCGTCCTTGGTACGAGGACGGCAAGCTGCTGCGCAAGATGAATACGTTCACCGATTTCATCGATGCGGCCGACGCGCTGGTTACGGAAGGCTATGCGGCACCGGACCTCGTCTTCGCGCAGGGAGGATCGGCGGGGGGCCTGCTGATGGGCGCCGTGGTGAACCTGCGGCCGGACCGCTGGAAGGGTGTCATCGCGGCGGTGCCGTTCGTGGACGTCGTCACCACGATGCTCGACGACTCGATTCCGCTCACGACGGGAGAGTACGACGAGTGGGGCAACCCGAACGACCCCACCTACTACGCCTACATGAAGGCGTACTCGCCGTACGACAACGTGGTTGCGGGCGGATACCCCAACCTCCTGGTAACCACCGGCCTGCACGACTCGCAGGTGCAGTACTGGGAGCCCGCGAAGTGGGTGGCCCGTCTGCGGGCCATGAAAACCGACGAAAACGTGCTCCTGCTCAAGACGAACATGAGCGCGGGGCACGGCGGAGCGTCTGCCCGGTTCGAGCGGTTCCGGGAGACCGCGTTCCAGTACGCGTTCCTGCTCGACCTCGCCGGGATCGCGAACTGATTCGCGCAAAAGGCGAGGGGTCCGGCGGGCCGGGTGCCATCTCCCCGATCCGCCGGACCCCGAAAGCTCGACGTCGAGAAGGCCCTACTTCTTCGGCTTGATCCTGACGATGTTGAGGTCGTACGCCCCCTGCTCGCCTGCGGATGCACTGGTAACCTGTATCGTCCACTTTCCGGCCGGTGCCGACAAGGGGCCGACGCGGGAGAGGCGGGTCGATCCGGAGTCGTCGTTGCGCTGGACCTCGCCGGTCGGCGACGTGACGACGAGGTATCCGTCGTAGCCCAGCGACACGAGTTCGAATATGTACTGGGTATCGCCGGCAAGGTCGCGCGCGATGGTATCGAAGAACTCTCCCTTGAGCGCCACCGGATCCCGGTAGTCGAGACGGCCTTCGACGGTCTCGATCTCCACCTCGGCCCCCCTCGTGACGGTCAACGTGTAGGCCCCCTCCATGCCGGAACCGTACGCCGAAGCCCAGACGGTCCAGGCACCCGTCTCGGTCGCGAGCATGTCGACCTGCGAAACGCTCTGTCCGTCGTAATCGTCGTTGACCGTCTCGACGCCTGACGGCGACCGCACGATCAGGTACGTGTCGAACGCCTGCGATTCCATCCGGACCGTGAACTCGGACGGGCGGTCGATCTGCACGGTTACCGCATCGTAATAGATGCCCTCGGCCCGGAGATTGTCACCGGACGAAAGCGTGCCCTGCGTGGTCTGCGCGGCGGCAGGCAGCACGTAGGCGACAAGGAGCACCGATACCGTCGACAGTCTCATGGCGTGGCCTCGAAAGGGCGTGAAGTGCGTTGGAAACCCCCGGCCCGCTCCGTGGTTGTCGAGCCGGTCCGGTCATGAACGCGCCCCCCGGAGCATCGGATCCGCACGCATGTTCTCCCGTTTTCCCCTTCCCGCCCGACCCGTTTCCCGACGGCACGCCCGACGGCTGCACGGAGCCGTGTTGCTGCTCCTGCTGGCCGCGACCGGCAGTGGGACCGCCGGCGCCCAGGGCATCGTGGCGGCGCCGCTCTCTTCCGCCCCGGCCATGCCCACGGAGCGATACGCGTTGCTGATCGGGAATGCGGAGTACGACGGAAACGCGTTCCGGCGCCTGGATGGAGTCCCGTACGACATCGAGGCCGTGTCGGAGGCGTTGAAGGGGCACGGATACGACGTCGAAATGCATCGCGATCTTCCCTCGGACCGGATGGAGACCGTGATCTCTCGATTCGTCAAGACGAAAGCCCAGCGCAAGGACAGCGCGGTCATCTTCTACTATGCCGGCCACGGGGTCACCGTGCCGAATCTCGAGGGCGTGGAGCAGGGATACCTGGTACCCGTCGACACGCCGTCCCCGGCGGCCGACTCGGTGGCCTTCCGGGCGTCGCTCCTCCCCATCTTCGAGTTCTCCAGCTACGCGCAGCGCATCCAGTCCCGGCACGCGCTCTTCCTGTTCGACGCGTGTTTCGCCGGGACCATCTTCAAGGACGTCGGCGTGGAGCGCGACGACACGCCTCCTCCGGCCGTCGCCGACCTCCTCACGCTGACCGCACGGTCCGTCATCACCTCGGGCTCGGCCGGGCAGAAGGTCCCCGACGAGAGCCTGTTCCGACAGCACCTGGTTCGGGCCCTCCAGGGCGAGGCCGGCACGTTCGGCGACGGATTCCTGACCGGCGAGGAACTCGGCGGATACGTGCGCGCCGCCGTGCTCAACGAGGGCGGTGGCCAGCAGCGGCCGCAGTTCGGAAAGCTCATGCTGGCCGGTCTAGGCCAGGGCGACTTCGTTTTCTCGCTCCAGGCGCTCGAGCAGCCGTCCGTGGCCGACAAGGAATACCGGGAGTGGCTTGGGTACAACCGGGAGAATTCGCCGGCCCTGCGCAAGCCCTCTCCGCCCGAAAAGGCCCTGCTGCTCTTCATGACACAGGCCTACGACAACGCCGTCAGCTACGACGAAGACCCGGACGTGACGGGGCGCGAGAAGCTCGCGATCTGGAAGACGTTCCTCGACGCGTTCCCGTCGGACCTTCCGTCGACGAACGAAGACGACACCATGCGCGGCAACGCGATAGGACGGTACGACGTCCTGCGGAAGGCGGCCAAGTAGGGCCGGTCGTCACCGGGCGGGGGCCGAGATCAGCGGTGCCTTCTGCAGATCCCACGTCACGGGTGCCGAGAGGCTGGACGAGCGGGTTCCGCCCCCCAGCTCGAACAGCACGGCCGACAGGCTACCCTCGCCGCCGGGTGCCTCCTCCCCCGCCCGGCTTCCCACCCCCGTGAAATTCAGCACGGCGACCGGGTCCGGAAGTACCTCGGCCGAGGCCAGCAGGAACAGCGTCGCAAAATCGTCGCGCGCCCCGGCAACCGTGGCCGTCGGGCTGAAGAGCCACGCCCGTCCGTCGGGCACCGCGATGCGCGTCCGTTCCCCCGCGTCCCGGGCGAGCAGGTTGACCTGGTTGGGCTGGTTCGACGCCCGCGGATACAGCAGGGTACCGTTACCCTGGCGGTCCATCGCGAACAGGTACCAATGCCACCGCGCGGTGCCGCCGTCGATCGCAGCACGGGCAGCGGTCTCCAGGGCGGCCCTCGGCGCTTCCAGGATCACCCGGTACTGCCCTCCCCACGCGAGCGTATCCGTCGCGCCCGCGCGCCCTGGACGATCCACGCGTTCGAAACCCGTGATCCGGTACGGAAAAACGGCGCCGGACGACGGCGGCGTGAGTGCCAGCCATCCCGCCGCCCGCGCCAGGCGACCCGCCTGCACTGCCAGTGCCCTCGCGACGGTCCGATCCAGGCCGCCCGCCGGCTCGGTGGTCGGAGCCAGCCCACCCGTACCGGACGGACCGAGCACGCCGCGGTGCATCCAGTAGTACTTCCGCTCCCCACGAACAACCGTGCCGACCAGCGAGTAGTCGGCCCCCTGCACCGCGTCGGAGAGCGCCACGCCCGATACGGACGATGCGAACTCGCGACGAACCGCCGAGTCGAGTTCCGAGGACGGAGGGATCGCCACGAACAGGCGCACCCCGGACTGCCCCTGCAGGGCCGACAGGACGGCCTCGACCGACGGGTCGACACCGAGCGCCCTGCGACCCGTTCCGGGGCCGGCCAGGAACCAGCCCTCTCCGTCCCATTCGACGAGGTGCGTCGGGCGGTCGATCGACGGATCCTCGACCCACCGGAACCCGGTTCCGGTCCGCAGCTGGGACAGCCGCCGGTAGACGGCCTCCCCGTCCTCGGCGTCGGGAACGGCGGGCGGCAGGTGAAGCCGGAGTGCCCTGCCGGCCGAGGCGGCCCACCGGTCCACCGTCAGCAGCGTGCCCTCGCCGAGCGCCGAGGCTGCGCCCGCCACGAGCGTGCCGCGAGCCCGAGACAGCCCGATGACCTCGTCGATGCGCACGCGTACCGACCGGTCCTCCAGCGACACCAGCTCGGCGCCCCGTGCGAGCCCGAGGGCCCACCCGGCCTGAACGAGGACTCCCGCGCCGGGCCCGACGGTCAGCACGGGGATGACGGTGCCGGTGAACCGGGCTCCGCCGGGATCGGCGAACAGCGGTTCCCTCCTTCGCGCGTCTCCTCCCTCGAATACGGGGTCCTGTTCGAATCCGCGCGCCTTCATGCGCGCACGAACCTGCTGGAAGAGGTACTCGGCGGGAACCCCTCCCGGCGTCTCGCGCAGCGCTTCGACGAAAGACCACGTGAACGCCCCCGCCGACACTCCGCTCTCGGTTCGGAATTCCCGGGCCTTCTGGTCGTCCCTCGCCGCCGAGAACACGAGCGCACGTCCACTCGGATGATCCTGCGGCGGCGCCGGCCATGCCCGATCGTCGGCCACGTCGCCGGGTGCCGGCCGCACCGATCGCTCGAGCCCCGTCTCCACGGCCCGCGTGATGGACCCCGAGTGGCAGGCGTCGAAGACCAGCGTCACGTCGAGACCCCGCTCCAGCATTTCGTGGAACGGAGCCCGCAACTCCTTGTCGCGGATGTCGGCGACACCGCGGGCCGCGTCCGCGGGGACGATGGTCTCGTCCCTTCGATCGGCCTCGGACGAGCGAGAGTTCTCCACCCACGATCCGTGCCCGGCATAGAAGAAGAACGCCTGGTCCCCCCGGCGCCCCGAACCCAGGTGACGGGAGATCGCGTCGAGGATCGCCGCCCGTGTCGCCTGCCCGTCGGTCAACACGACGATATCGTCGGCCCGGAATCCGAACCGGGAAACCAGAAGGCTCCGGATCGACTCGACGTCATGGACCGGCCCCTCGAGATTGCCGAGGCCGCGCGTCGACAGGGCATTCGCCGACGCCGGGGTTCCGGGTTCCGCGTATTCTCCGATGCCGACGAGCAGCGCGCGACGCACCGGGGCGGTGGACGGTTGCGCCGCGATGGGCACGGCGGCCGCAAGCGCGAGCAGGAAGAAGAGGGCTGCCTTGTCCATCCGGCACACGAATCGACGGGACTGTCGCGTTGGAGACGTGGAACGGTAACGGAGAAGGGACTCGATATCGTGTCCCTTTCAAGAATCCGTGAACGCTCTTTACCTTATCGCGTTGCACCGCCGCCACGTATCCTCCCGATACCGGTCTGCAAGCACGGTACTCTTCCAACCAACACCCGACCTCCATGGTCCGACCCTCCCTGCGATTCCTTTCCGCCCTGCTGCTCGCGGTGGCCTTCCTGGTCCCCGCCTGCTCGAGCCCGGAACCCCCCGCCGAGCCGACGAAGGCCATCGGTGACAAGACGTCGGTGGATCCCGCCGCCAAGCCGCTGGCCGCGGTCAAGGCCCTCGACCAGCTGGCCGCCGGTACCACCGTCAGCGGCACGCTTACCGCATCGGACCGCACGTTCATCGACAAGACGTACTTCGACGTGTGGCCGTACGCCGGGACGGCCGGCGAGCAGGTCACGTTCACCCTCACCTCCGACGATTTCGACACGTACCTCATCGTTCGCCTGTTGCGCTCGGCTACGCTGGAGGACGCCGTCGACGTCGCGTCCGACGACGACTCGGCCGGCAACATGAACTCGACGGTGACCGTGACGCTGCCCGAGACGGGTACGTACGCCGTCATCGCCAATTCCGTGGCACCGGGAGCGCAGGGCACCTACCGCCTGTCGGCCGCCTCGAATACCCCTTCGACGCGGCCGCAGGTCGATTCGTCGGGACTTCAGCCGATCGCGGTCAACTCGGTCGTCACCGGCTCGCTCGCCTCCGGCGACCGCCAGCTCGCCGACGGCGTGTTCGCCGACCTCTACACGTTCGACGTGCAGGCCGGCTCGCTCATCACGACCGTCGTGCGCTCGACCGAATTCGACGCGCTGCTGTACATCGGCCGCATCGTCAACGGCGACATCATCACGCTGGCCTCGGATGACGACTCCGGCGGCGGTCTCGACGCCCGTGCCGAATGGCGGGTGGAGGAAGGCGGAACGTACGTCATCGCCGCCACCTCGGTCGCGGCCGTCACCGGCAACTACATCACGGCCGTGGGCATCACGCCGCCGGTCGATTACGCGGCACGCTACCCGACGGGCGGCGATCCGAACGGCAAGTACGCCCTGCTGGTCGGTATCGACGACTACCCCGGAACGGGCAGCGACCTGCCCAGCTCCGTGGACGACGTGATGGTCTTCCGCCAGATGCTCGTCGAGCAGCTCGGCTTCCCCGAGGAGAACATCCGGATGATCACGGACCAGGAGGCGTTCCGCGACCACGTGATCACGGCCTTCCAGCGTCACCTGGGACAGGCGGGCCCGAACGGCGCGGCGGTCTTCTACTACTCGGGTCACGGCACCCAGCTCGACGAGAACCTCGGCACGGACGTGGAGACGGACGGGAAGGACGAGGCTATCTACATCTGGGGCAACGAGTTCGAGGGCTCGGTCCTGGTAGACGAGGAGATCGGCGCGCTCGCCAATCGCCTGGCTACCGACCGCGTTCTCGTCGTTCTCGATGCCTGCCACTCCGGCACCGGCACCCGCGGCGCGGGCGGCGACTTCCCCATCAAGGAGGTGAACTTCGCCGACATCAAGGCCACGACCCAGATCCCCCTCACCGTCGTGTCGTCCAAGGACGCGCCCGCCCCCGATCCGAACAACGTGAACAACGACATCGTGAACGGACCGGCCGGCCACCTGCTGCTGAGCGCCGCCGCCTCCAGCGAGTACGCCCTCGCGTCCAGCGAGGTGTGGCCCGAGGTCGGCCGCAAGGCCAGCGTCTTCACGTACTACCTGTACCGCGCGATGACGGAACTGGGCACCGGCGCCACGTGGGAGCAGATCATGGAGGACGTACGACCGAAGACGTCCAACTACTCGGCCGCGAAGGACAATTCCCAGACGGTGCAGCTCGAAGGACAGGCCGGCCGAATGACGGTCGCCGAGTTCTTCGGCCTCTGATCCGGACCCCACGCGATTCGTGGCGGAACGGCCGTCCGGCACCGGGTGTCGGGCGGCCGTTCCCGTTCACGGAGACGACGGAATCACCGCCGCGACGCGTCGAACCGCGTGCCGTATTCCGAGAACGGAACCGCAAGTTCCGCAGCGATGGCCTCGGCGCCCGTCGCGCCGGCCTCGGGCATTCCGACGAGGTGCACGCAGAGGGTATTGACCTCCGGGCAGGCTCCCTGGTTGTAGGTCGTGTTGCCCGACCACGTGACGCGGTATCGTACGCCGCTCTCCCGGTCGACGACGACGGTTCCGGCTTCGGGCAGCCTGCCCTCGGCGGCTGGACGGCAGGCCGAAAGGACGAGGACGCCAAGGAAAAAGAGGCGGTTTCGCACGGCCGACCGGGTGTGAGGGGTGAGGGGTCTCGGCGGACATCAAGGATGGATCGCCCGATCGCGATCCGGGTTCCCGCCGGAGTCGGGAACCGCCTGCCGCGGACACGATTCGCTCTTCCGTGATCAATCCCCGCGTCCCATGCGGTTCGTTCCGCTCCTGTTCCTCCTGCTCGCCGGCTGTGATTCCAGCCCCTCCGACCCCGGAGGTTCCGCGCCCGTGACCGGTCCGGCCGGCAGTTTCCGCATCGAACCCGTCGCCTTCGAACTGCACGTGGTGGCCGACGAGAACCAGGGCTTTTACGCAAATTACCAGGGCACGATCGGCGGAAGCCTCACGCTGACGGTGGAGGACGGCGAGATCTCGGGGCAGGGCAACTGCTCGTGGACCACCCGCATCCACCGCTCGTGGCTCGGCGAGACCAACACGGCGTCTGCCACGCAGCGATTCACGGCGAAAGGTCGACTGGTCGACGGCCGGGTAACGCTCGATTTCCAGGGATGCGCGTGGGTCATGGCGCGACACACCGGCACCTTCGACGGGTCGGCGTATCGACTCCGCATCCCCGACCCCCTGTCGGGCCCGCTGTACCCGCCCGACATCTGGGACGGGGCCGTCCGATTGAGCGGTGACGACCCGCTGGCGCTGACCCTCGAGCGGTCCTGACCGCCCTTCGTGCCGGGAAGGGGGCTCGAACCCCTACTCCTCCAGGGAGGAAGCGGATTTTAAGTCCGCTGCGTCTACCGATTCCGCCACCCCGGCCCGTTTGACGGGTTCAAGCTAGGCCATGGCGCGCCCGTGCGGCAAGCCGCGCCCGCCCGCTTCTGCGCTCGTACCTTTGCCGCAATCCCATCAGACCATGACCGCACGCTTCGAGGCTCTGCTCGACACCGCGCGCGCCCTCCTCCCCCGCGCCCACGTACCCTATTCCGGGCAGGCCGAGGCGGCCGTGGCGCTGGCCGCCGACGGCTCGCTCGTGCCCGGGGTCCGGGTCGAAAGCGCCTCGTTCTCGTTGGTCATTCCCGCGTCGCAGAATGCCGTGACGACCGCCGTGGCGTTGGGGTACAGGCAACTTGCCGCCCTCGCGCTGGCGGGACGCCCCGCCACGGCGGCCACGGGGGCCTATGTGCGGGGCCTGCCCGGTAGCTGGGAGCGGGTCGACGGCGCCGTGTGGATCAACCGCGACGTGGAAACGCCCGAAGTCGGGGCGGTCGTGGACCCGTTCATCGGACGCACGGCGACAGACCCCGTATCCCTCGTACGGCGGGTGGCGGGGCATGCCTGGGTGCCCGAGTCTGCCTTCCCCGTGGGCTGTGTCGTCGTGCTGCCCGACGGCCGCGGCCTTCCGGGAGTGAACGTGGAGCATCCGGACTGGAACTCCATCCTGTGTGCCGAGCGGAACGCGCTGTCGACGGCCGTCACGTGGGGCTGCCCTCCCGCGCTCCGGGTGGTCCTGACGTGTCTACGGGATCCGGACGGCACTCCGTGCGGCGCGTGCCGGCAGCTCCTCGTCGAACTGGCGCCGGACGCGCAGGTGATCATGGACCGCGGCGACCGCCCACCCGAGACCGCCGACGTGCGAACCCTGCTTCCGGGCGCATTCGACGGGCGCGGGCTCGCCGTACGGTAGGATCCGCGCCCCGGCTCGAGGGTTCATCCCGGCCGACTCCTTCCCTCCCATGCCACCTATCCGCATCCTCGTCGCGGCGCTGCTTCTCCTGGCCCCGACTCTTCTCGTCGGGCCTGCGCCGGTCAGCGCCGGGACCGTGCCGCGTCCGACGGGCCCCGACTCGATCAAGTACTGGGTGTTTCTCAGGGACAAGGTCGACGTCGCCGGCAAGACCGCTCCGGTGCCCGTGGCGGCCCGGGCCCTCCAGCGCCGTCTCGGCCGGGGCGCCCCGAGCGCGGACGCCGACCTGGACCGCGAGGTCTCGGGGGCGTACGTGCGCCGACTGCAATCGATGGGCATCGACCCGCTCGTGCGCAGCCGGTGGCTCAACGCGGTCAGCGCCTGGATGTCGGAGGAGGAGGCGGCCGTCGTCTCCGCGCTTCCCTTCGTCAACGGAATCCGTCCGGTCGGGTCGGCCGTGCCCGTCGGCGACGTCGACGGCCCGGTCACCCTCGTCGATTCCGGCCGGCCGGGCGGACTCGTCGATTTCGGCCCTTCGCTGACCCAACTTTCGGTCGCCGGCGCCGTCGCTCCGCTCCAGGCCGGATGGAACGGCCAGGGCGTACGACTCGGCATCATCGATACCGGGCTGGGAGATCCGTCCACACATCCTGCGCTCAGCCATCTCGTGACCTCGGGCCGATTCCTCTCGTCGCGGGACTTCACGGGGCTGCCGGACGACGGCAACCGGCACGCCCGGATGGTGCTGAGCGTCGCCGCGGGGTACCACGACGGCAACCTGGTCGGGCCGGCCTGGGGCGCCGAAATCCTGCACGCGCGAACCGAATACTACCTCAGCGAGACCAACCAGGAAGAGGACAACTTCGTGGCCGGCCTCGAATGGATGGAGGCGGAGGGCGTGGATGTGGTCAACGTCTCGCTGGGCTACTCGGTCTTCGACGCGGGCCAGCGCAGTTACGTCTATGCCGAGATGGACGGAAAGACCGCCGTCACCACGCGCGCGGCCGAACACGCCGCCTCCCTCGGCGTCGTCATGGTCGTGGCGGCGGCGAACGAGGGCTGCGCTTCCCCGCAGCTGTGCTGGTATTACGTCACCTCCCCGGCCGACGGACCGTCGGTGATCACGGTCGGCGGCGTCTCGGCCAATCTCGTTCGTTCGAGTTTCAGCGGGTACGGACCGACCGCAGACGGCCGAACCAAGCCGGATGTGGCGGCCATGGCCGGGGAATCGTTCCAACTCGGCGTGTACGTGGCCAATTCGGGCACGGGCTACGTGCGGGGAAACGGCACCTCCTTCGCGGCCCCCATGGTCTCGGGCATCGTGACGCTCCTCCTCCAGGCTGACCCGAGCCTCACCCCGCTCCAGATCCGCGACCTGCTTCGCGCCACGGCCAGCCAGGCGCAGTCTCCGGACAACAGCCTCGGTTGGGGCATCGTGAACGCCGAGGCCGCGCTCGCCCGCGTCACCTCCGTGGAGCGCCCGAAACACGCTTCGACCCGGAGCGAGCTTCACGCCTGGCCTAACCCGTTCCGCGACCGCCTGGTCCTGTACGCTCCCACCGACACCTCGATGCAGCCTGCCCGAGTCGAGTTCTACGACCTCCTGGGCCGTCGCGTCGCCGACCTCGCCGTGCCCTCCGCGGGTGCGGGCACGTGGCAGATCGACCTCGACGGGACCGCGCTGCCCGCGGGCGTGGTGCTGTACCGCTTCACCGCCGGTGGGCGGGAATCCTCGGGCTCTCTCGTCCACGCCCGCTGACGGGGCCCATGTCGTTAACCCTGGCCTGGTCCCCCCTCCTGCTGGTCCTGCTGCTCGCCGCCGCCGGTGTCGGGGCATGGTGGGCCTACCGCCGGACGGTGCCGGCGCTCGCCGTGCAGCACCGGCTCCTGCTGGCGGGCCTCCGTTTCGTCACCCTGGCCCTGCTGCTCTTCCTGCTTGCCCAGCCCGTCCTGCGCAGCGTGGTGGAGACGGAGCATCCGCCCGTCGTCGTCGTGCTCGTCGACGATTCGCGCAGCCTCGACCTGCCCGCCCCGGACGGCGCGGTTTTCGCGGGCTCCGTTCCGGATGCCGTGCGGGCGGTGATGCCGCGCATCTCGTCGGAGCTCGAGGGGCTCGACGTCAGGGCATTCCGTTTCGGCGACGACGTGCGGGCGATCGATCCTTCCGCGACGGCCGATTCGCTGACGTTCGACCGCCCGCGCACCGACCTGTCGCGCGCATTGGACGAAGCGCACGCCGTGGAGGCGCCGGCCGCCGTCGTGCTCGTCAGCGACGGTCGCTACAACACCGGGCGGAACCCCGCGCTCCGGGCCGACCGATACCCGGTACCGGTATTCACGCTGACGGTCGGCGACACGACCCGACACAGGGACGTCATCGCGGCCCGGTTGCTGACGAACGAACTGGCGTACCGGAACGTCGAGCTTCCGTTCGACGTCGGCCTGCGTCATTTCGGTTTTCCAGGCGCCACCGTCCAGGTCACGCTGTCAGACGGCACGGGCGTGCTCGACCGGGCGGTGCTCGAGCTTCCGTCTTCGGACGGCGAAACGTCGGTGTCGTTGCAGACCACCCCGAAGGATCCCGGAATCGTTCGATACACGGTGGCCGTGACGCGCCTGGACGGCGAGCGGACGTGGTCGAACAACGAGGTCTCGGTCGGGGTACGGGTCGTCGATTCCCGAAGGCGGGTGCTCCTCGTCGCCTCGGCGCCGTCCCCCGATCTTTCGTCGATCCGCAGCCACCTGGAATCGGACCCGGACCTGTCGATCGAGCAGAGGACGCAGAAGGCACCCGGCGAGTACTATGAAGGAGCGCTGCCCGACCCGGCGACGATGGATCTCCTGGTCCTCGTCGGGTTTCCCGGCCGCGAGGCGTCGGCTGACGACGTGTCCCGGATTCGCGGCGCCGCGCAGGAGGGCACGCCCCTGCTCTACCTCCTGGACCGCACGAGTGACCTCAGGGCCGCGCAATCGCTCGGAGACGCGCTGCCGGCGTCCCCACGCGCGATCCGGCCCGGGTTCACCGAAACGACGTTCGTGCCGACGGCGGCAGGCCGGCGGCATCCGTCCACGCTTGAGCTCCTCGAGTCGGTTCGCGATCCGGCCGCTCGACTCGCCCCCCTGGACGCGTCCAATGCCGAATGGATCGTGACGCCCGACGCCGAAGTCCTCGCCTCTCCCCGCATCCGGGGAATCGACCTGCCCGATCCGCTTCTGGCCGTTCGCAGGCGCGGAGCTTCGCGCTCGGCCGTCGTGCTGGCTTCCGGGCTCTGGCGATGGCGTATCGCTCCGGAGTCGGTCGACGAAGGCCCCGCGGCCCACGCCGCGCTGCTCGACGGACTCCTCAGGTGGCTTTCGGCTCCGGAAGACGACCGCCCCGTACGGGTCCGCCCCGTGTCCCGCTCGTTCGACGGCAGCGATCCCGTCCGGTTCGTCGGCCAGGTATACGACGACGCGGCCCAGCCGGTGTCGGACGCCGTCGTCGAAGTGCGTATCGCCCTGCCGGGCGGTGAGGAACGATCGCTCGATCTGCAACCCCTCGGCACCGGCCGGTATTCGGGCGTGGTGGCAACGCTCGAAGAGGGGAGTTACGACTACACCGCCGTCGCCACGCGCGAGGGGGCCGTGCTTGGAGAGGACCGGGGGAGTTTTGCGGTCGAGCCCCTGACGATCGAGTACCTCGACACACGTGCCGACCCCGCCTTGATGGCCGTGGTTGCCCAGCGCACCGGGGGCGCCGTCCTGCCCGCTTCGGCCGACGGGCTCCGCCGGGGCCTCGAGGATCGCGGGCTCCTCGAACCCCGGGTCCTGACCTCCGAATCGACCCTCCGGCTCTGGCACATCGCGCCGCTCCTCGCGGCGCTGCTGGTGCTCCTGACTCTCGAATGGTTCCTCCGCAAGCGCCGCGGACTCGTATGACCCAACCCGCATCCGTTTCTACCGTCTCCTCGCGTGTCTTCGTCGGCCTGGGGCCGGTGCCCGGCGGGCCGCTCGAAAGCCTGCTCCCGGCCCTGCGCCGCCACCTGCATCGGCACCCCGAGCTCGGCCTGCAGGAACACGCCACGTCGGCTTTCCTGCGGGCGCTCCTCGAGGCGAACGGATTGCATCCCGTCGGTCCCCTGGCCGGGACCGGGTTCTACGTGGACCTGCCGGGCGCCGGACCCGGTCCGACGGTGGCGTACCGGGCCGACATCGACGCGCTTCCCATCCAGGACGCGAAACGGGTTCCCTACGCATCCACGGTGCCGGGGGTCGCACACCTCTGCGGTCACGACGCGCACGCCTCGATCGCCGTCGGACTCGCGCTGCTGGCCCACGCCGGGAAGGATCGCCTCCGCGGCACCCTTCGCGTATTCTTCCAGCCCAACGAGGAGGGCGTGCCCACCGGGGCTCCGCTCATGATCGCCGACGGGGTCCTCGACGGCGTCGAAGCCGTCTACGCGTCGCACGTCGACCCGACCCTGGCCACCGGTCGATACGGGTTCATCACGGGCGCGGCGACCGCATCGGCCGACCGCTTCCGCGTGAGCGTGGCGGGTCCCGCTACCGGCCACTCGGCCCGGCCGCACCTCGCGGTCGACACGGTCTGGGTGGCCACGCAGCTCCTGAACAGCCTCTATCAGCAGGTCGGCCGCCGCACCGATGCACGCAATCCGGCCGTGCTGACGGTGACGCGGTTCCACGCCGGGGAGGCGTACAACGTGATCCCCTCTTCCGCGGAGTTCGGGGGCACCCTGCGGTGCACGGTCAACGACGACCGCGAACGCATCCGCCGTCTCGTCGAGGATGCCTGTGGCGCTTTTTCCTCGCTCTACGGAGCCCGGATCGTGGCCGAGTTCGATCACGGGTCTCCGGCGGTTACCAACGACCGGGCCCTGGTGGAACACGCGCGCGACGTCGCAGGGGCCGAGTTCGGGCCGGACGCGGTCTTCGACATCCCGCTGCCGAGCATGGGTGCCGAGGACTTCGCGTTCTACCAGGAACGTGTGCCCGGAGCCCTGATCCGGATCGGCACGTCGACGGGCCCCGATACGAGCCACCCCCTGCACGATTCGTGCTTCGACCTCGACGAGCGGGCGCTCGCGCGGGCCGCCGGGTATTTCTTCTCGGTCTTCGAGCGCCTTGCGCGCTCCCGCGGCTGACCTCAGGACTCCCGCGGCGGGTCCTTCCACCAGCTGGGAAAGAGGTAACCCAATCCCACGAGCGCCAGCCCGAGCCCGAGGAAGATGCCCACGCGGACGAGCGGATCGGACCCCGACAGGTCGATGAGCAGGAGCTTGGCCACCACCAGGACCAGCACGGCCATGCCCGCGAGCCGGACCGACGACGAACGCATTCGGTACCCCCCCACCAGAACCGATACGCCGATGGCCGACCAGGCCGCGGTCACCGTGCCTGGGTTCGTGAACTCTCGGCCGCACAGGGCGACCAGCGCCGCGAGCGCGACGCCCGCAAGCAGCCCCCGAAGCCGACCGGAGGTTTCCGCGTACCCCCCGATCGCCACGATCGACACCGTCGCGAGGTCGGCCCAGGAGTCAGGCGACGAGAAACCGGTGCCGTCTCCGTCGAGCACACGCACGGCGAGCCAGGGGAGGATGACCGGCAGCAGCGTGGCGGCGACCCTTCGCGGAGCGTCGCTGCCCACGCGGCGCGCGTCGGCCGCCACGAGCCACGCCGCCACGGCGAATGCGAGGAGCTGGAATCCGGGCCGCGACCAGGCGAACTCGAAGAACACGAAGGCGAGCACCCAGGCCTGGCCCAGGCGGACCGACAGGGCGGCTTCCGCGTGGCCCGCGCGTTCCAGCGCCAGGAGTGCGCCCGTGATGGCGGCGACGTAGCCGAGACCGGCAAAACCCCACGCCGTGTGCGGCATCGACCACGCCACGTGGGCGAAACCCCAGGCCACCGGCAGCACCGCGGCCGGCACGAAGGCGGCGGCGTACCCCGCAAGGCGGCCGGCTGCACCATGCGATCCGCGCATCCACGGTCCGTGCCGGTCGGCCCGGGTGCAGACGGCCGGCACGACCGCGAAAAAGACGACCGACAGCGCAAGCCCGACGAGAACCGCGACCCGGTGCGTCGTCGGCACGGGATCGGGATCGTGCATCAGCGTGAGCACGAGCGCGGCGACCGGCAACGATGCCGCGGCGCAGAACAGGAACAGCGACCTCCAGCCGAAACGGAGCACCAGCCACGACGCCCCGGCCAGCACGGCCGAAAGGTATCCCACCAGGCCGGGTACCCCGGCCGTTTCGCTCTGCAGGAGGAACGGGGTGGCGAGCCCGCCCGCCGCCGCCAGGATCGCCATCCACGGGTGGCCTCGCCGGGAGGCGAGCAACGCCCCGAGGACCGTGACGGCAGACATGAGGACGATTCCGACCGCGAACGGGATGATCGAGTACAGGGCCTGCGCCGAAAAGACCGCCAGGTACCATGCCGCGACCCCCGTGCCGGAGAGCGCCGACGAAACGGCGGGCCGACGGCCGGACAGCCTCGCGCCGACGAGGAGCGCTGCCGTTCCGAGGAGGGCCGCGCCCGCGACCCGGACTTCCGGGACGATCCAACCCCTGTCGATTCCGTACTTGACCCCGAAGAGGACTCCGAGGACGAGGAGTGCGGAACCTATCCGCAGGACTGCCCCCTCGCCCGTGAGACGTTCCGCCAGCGATTTCAGCGACCCGCGGCGCGGCGCCGTGGACATGGCCGACGCGTACCGCCGTCTCGCGTCCTCCACGAGTTGACGGCCCCTTTCCTCGCGTTCGTCGGCGCCGTCGCCCACGATGCCGAGGCGGGCCTCGAGCGCCTCCACCCGCCGCTCCAGTTGCGCGATCCGATCGTCGTCCATGGTTTTCCCCGCCGGTGTGGACGATAGGTAGCCCACCGGCACCTTCCCTGCAAGATGGGCGTTGCGAAGTGGTGGCTGGCGACTCTATAGCGGCAGGTAAACGGAGAACTACCATGTCGCTGGTGGCCGCCCTGCTGCTCTGGCAATCCCTCGTGATCAACGAGATCCATTTTGCCCCGGACGACGCGGATCTCGAGTTCGTGGAGGTGCTGAACCGAACGTCGATCCCGGTGGCGCTCAACGGCTGGACGCTGGAGGACGCCTCCGGCACCCGGGCCGGCATCGCGCCGCGCGGGGTCACCCTGGCTCCCGGACTCGTCGTGCCGCTCGTTCGCGACGGGGCCCGGTTTGCCGCACGATGGCCCGGGGTCACCTACCTCGAGCTGTCGCCGTGGCCGAGCCTCAACGATACCGGCGACCGGGTGCGACTCGCGGGCCCGGGCGACGAGGACACCGTGGCCTACACCGCGTCATGGGGCGCACGAGGCGTGTCCCTCGAGCGGAGGGATCCCGACGGACCCTCCTGGCACCCGGTCAACTGGGCGTCCTCGACCGATGCCGCGGGCGCCACGCCGGGCCGCCGGAATTCGACGTACGCCCCGGACCGGCAGCCTCCGGCGTTGGTCGCCGTCGACCGCGCGCACCGGGACACGGTCGTCGCCTGGTTTTCCGAACCCGTGCTGGTCGGGTCGGCCACGCTCGACGGAACGCCTCGGTCGGCTTTCGGGGCGGTGCCGGGCGCGATCCGCTGGGCGTTCCCCGTGCCCGCCGATCTCGGGGTCGAATCCGTGTCCGTTCCCATGCTCGAGGACCTCTTCGGCAACGTGGCGATCGGCCAGACGGCCTACGTCGTCCGGGCGCCGGCCCCGTACGAGATTCGCATCTCGGAGTTGATGCTGCGTCCCGTGGCCGATCCCCACGACTTCGCGCCCGACCAGGTCGCGTTCGTGGAAATCCGGTCCATGGCCCGGGTCCCCGTCACGCTCCGGGCCGTTCGCATTGCCGGCAGGCCCTCCGAAGAGACCTCCCCGCCGACGACGGACGCCCCTTCGTTCCCGGTGGTGCTGCCGCCCGGAGAATCGGCGGTCATTTTCGACGCGAGGGGCCACGGGGGCGCCGATCGTCTCCTTGCGGCGTTCCCCCGGGTCGCAGCCGACCGCGCCGTGCCGTCCGCCACCTGGCCTTTCGGGCGTACCCTCGGAACCACGCGGCTCCTCTCTCCCGACGGAATCGAACTGGACCGGGTGAGTCCGAACGACTCGTGGGCCGAGGTCACGCCCGAAGGCCGATCGTTCGAACGGTACCGGTACGACGCGGACCGGCCGTCGGCCTGGGCCGTGTCCACCGATCCCGGCGGAGCGACTCCCGGCCTGACGAACACGTCCGAGTCGTTCGCGGCCGTTCGACCCGCCTCGGCCGGGGATCTCGTCCTGTCCGAAATCCACTACGCGCCGGTCGGCCTGCAACCGGAGTTCGTCGAAATCTACGTTCGGTCTGACCGCGCGGTGGATGCCAACGGCCTCCATCTGCGCGTCGGGGCCTCGGATTCCGTCAGGATCGGTTTCCATGCCTCGGCGTGGCCGCCCGGAGGGGTCGTCGTCGTGTCGGGCTCTTCCACCGACGAGCACACGCGTCGCGGGGACCTGGCCGCCGCCTTCGTCGTGCCGCCGGACACACCCGTACTTCCCCTTCGGTCGACCCTGGTGAACACCGGGGGAGAGATCCGGCTCGTCGCCGGGCAGGGCGATTCGCTGGATGCCGCGAGGTGGCACGACGGCCTGCACCACCCGCGGTTGGCGGAAACCCGGGGCGTCTCGCTCGAGCGGGTGGACGCGGGCGGATCCGGCATGGAAGCCGCCAACTGGCGCAGTTCCGTCGACCCGGCCGGAGGCACACCCGGGGCGGTCACGTTCTCGGCGCGTCCGGGTCCCGCGACAGGGCGGTGGCTCCGGGCGCCGGCCGTCTTCCACCCCGAAGAGGCGGGCGAACGCGCATCGGTGGTCGTCGAAACCCGCGACGGTCCCGCCCTCGCCGACGTGGAGATCTATGATCTGACGGGACGACAGGTGCGCACGATCGTCGCCGGTCGCATCGTGCATGACAGTCTGTCGTCCTGGTGGGACGGCCTTGACGACGAGGGAAGGCCCCTGCCGTCCGCGCCATACGTGGTCTTCGCCCGAATCGTCGACCGAAGGGGTCGCGTTCGTACCGCCACCACGCCGCTCGTGCTGGCCCGGCCGGCGGCGGTCCCGACGGAACAGCCCCGGTAGGGTTTCGTTCGAGCGGAAACCCCCGAACAGGTATCCACGGCACCCGGGACATGCAAGCGACCGAACTCGAAACCCCAGTCCGCCTCACCGAAACCGCCGCGGGCGAAATCCGCAAGATCATGGCCGCCAAGCCGTTGCCGGAGGGCTTCGCGCTCCGCGTCGGCGTTCGCGGCGGCGGTTGCTCCGGAATGAGCTACATGCTCGGCTTCGACCGGAAGCGCGAGCAGGACATCGCATTCGACGTGGACGGCATCACGATCTACATGGATCGCCGCCACGGGCTCTACCTCATGGGCACGACCGTCGATTACCAGGACGGGCTGCAGGCCCGCGGCTTCACGTTCGACAACCCCAACGCCACGTCCACCTGCGGCTGCGGCTCCAGCTTCTCCTCCTGAGATCCCGCGCCTGACGCCCTCGTTCCGGCGCGACTTTTGCGTCGGAACGTGGACCCGAACGAAATCCGCGACGACCGTGGCCGTCGCGACCCGACATTCCATGGAAGGCAACTTTTCCAACCGCGTCCGCGACGTCATCTCGTTCTCCCGGGAAGAGGCCATCCGGCTCGGGCACGATTACATCGGCACGGAGCACCTCCTGCTGGGAATCATCCGGGAGGGCGAAGGCATCGCCGTCAAGATTCTCCGCAATCTCGACTGCGACCTCCCGAAGCTCAAGAAGGCCATCGAGGAAACCGTTCGCGCGACGGGCGGCACGCTGACGGTCGGCAACATCCCGCTTACGAAGCAGGCCGAGAAGGTGCTCAAGATCACCTACCTCGAAGCCAAGCTGTACAAGTCGGACGTCATCGGCACCGAACACCTCCTCCTGTCCCTGCTTCGCGACGACGAGAATCTCGCGGCGCAGATCCTCACCCAGGGCTTCTCGGTCACCTACGACGCGGTGCGTGCCGAGCTCGATTCCATCGTATCGGGCAAGGGCGGCACGCAGGCCTCCGCGGGAGGAGCGGGCGGCTCCGGCCGTCCGGGTGCGCCCCGTCCGGTGCCGGGGGGCCAGAAAGGCCCAGCCAAGGTGGAAAAGAGCAAGACCCCCGTCCTCGACAACTTCGGCCGCGATCTCACGCGCCTCGCCGAAGAAGGCAAGCTGGACCCCGTGGTCGGACGCGAACGCGAAATCGAGCGCGTCGCCCAGGTGCTCAGCCGCCGCAAGAAGAACAACCCCGTGCTCATCGGAGAGCCCGGCGTCGGCAAGACGGCGATCGCCGAGGGCCTCGCGATCCGCATCGTACAGCGCATGGTGAGCCGGGTGCTCTACGACAAGCGCATCGTGACGCTCGACCTGGCCGCCCTCGTCGCGGGAACGAAGTACCGCGGACAGTTCGAGGAGCGCATGAAGGCGGTGATGAACGAGCTCGAGAAGAGCCCCGACGTCATCCTGTTCATCGACGAGCTGCACACGATCGTGGGTGCGGGCGGAGCGTCCGGTTCGCTCGACGCGTCGAACATGTTCAAGCCCGCCCTCGCCCGCGGCGAGATCCAGTGCATCGGCGCGACGACGCTCGACGAGTACCGCCAGCATATCGAGAAGGACGGCGCGCTCGACCGCCGCTTCCAGAAGATCATCGTCGATCCGTCCTCGCCCGAGGAAACCCTCGAGATCCTGAGGAACATCAAGGAGCGCTACGAGGAGCACCACAACGTGCGGTACTCCGACGAGGCGATCCTCCTGACGGTGAAACTGTCGGAACGCTACATCACCGACCGCTTTCTTCCGGACAAGGCCATCGACGTGCTCGACGAGGCGGGGGCCCGCGTACACCTGAGCAACATCAAGGTGCCGGCAGACGTCGTCAAGCTCGAACAGGACATCGAGACCATCCGGGAGGAGAAGAACCGCGTCGTCAAGAGCCAGAAGTTCGAGGAAGCCGCACGGCTGCGCGATACCGAGAAGCGCTTGCTCGAGGAACTCGAGACCGCGAAACGTGCGTGGGAGGAAAAGGCCGATTCCGAGGTGTACGACGTCACCGAGCACGACATCTCCCAGGTCGTGGCGATGATGACGGGCATTCCCGTCGACAAGATTTCCGAGCCCGAGACGAAGAAGCTGCTCCGCATGGAGGATGAGCTCGCCGGCTCGGTGATCGGCCAGGAAGAAGCGATCCGCAAGCTGTCCCGCGCCATCCGCCGGACCCGCGCCGGCCTGAAGGACCCGCGCCGGCCGATCGGTTCCTTCATCTTCCTGGGCCCGACGGGCGTCGGCAAGACCGAGCTCGCGAAACGGCTCACCGAATACCTCTTCGACTCGCAGGATGCGCTCATCCGCATCGACATGTCGGAGTACATGGAGAAGTTCACGGTGTCGCGCCTGGTGGGCGCGCCCCCGGGATACGTCGGGTACGAGGAAGGCGGCCAGCTCACCGAGAAGGTGCGGCGCAAGCCGTATTCCGTCGTGCTGCTCGACGAGATCGAGAAGGCGCACCCCGACGTGTTCAACATCCTCTTGCAGGTGCTCGACGACGGTCAGCTCACCGACGGCCTGGGCCGCCGCGTGGACTTCCGGAATACGATCGTCATCATGACGTCGAACATCGGCGCGCGGGACATCAAGAACCTCGGCAAGGGCATCGGTTTCTCCCAGAGCGAGCAGGAGTTCAACTTCCAGGCGCTCAAGTCCACGGTCGAGGACGCTCTCAAGCGGGTATTCAACCCCGAGTTCCTCAACCGCATCGACGACGTCATCGTCTTCCACCCGCTCGAGAAGAAGCACATCCACGAGATCATCGAGATCATGGCGAAGGAGCTCTTCCGCCGCGCCTCGGAACTCGGCATCAACGTGGCACTCGAGGACAGCGCGAAGAACTTCCTGGTGGACAAGGGTTTCGATCCCAAGTTCGGCGCCCGCCCCCTGCGGCGCGCGATCCAGAAGTACGTGGAGGATCCGATGGCCGAGGCCATCCTCTCCCACGACCTCTCGGAGGCCGATACGCTCGTGATTTCGTACGATACGGAGCGGGACACCGGGGAATTGAGCTTCGCGACGCGCACGGCCGAACCCGTGAAGAAGAAGTCCGGCCGGAAGAAGCCGGCCGACGAGTCCTCCGCCCCGGAAGGCGACGCACCCGCCGACGCGGAGACACCCGGACAGACCACGGTCGAGTGACCCCCGCGGCGCCTGGACGGGGTGCTGCGGGACCAACCGGTTTCCCGGGGTTTTCTTCAGCCGTCGCCGGGCCAACCGTCGATCGAGCCGGCGTCCGGGTCGCCGGGAAGCCTCCGGTCGCGCAGGAACGGGCGGGCCAGCAGCGCCACGGCCACGCCTGCCGCGAATCCGCCGATGTGCGCGCCGTACGCCACCCCGCCGTCGACCGATCCCGGCTCCGACAGCGTGGACCAGCCCTCCACGAACTGGAACACTACCCAGGCCCCGATCGCCAGGACGGCGGGTACCGAAACGACCCACAGGAAGACCAGCGCATTGACCCGGTTGCGCGGAAAAAGGACCATGTAGGCCCCCAGGACGCCCGAGATGGCGCCCGAGGCGCCCAGCGTCGGCAACATCGAAGCCGGATCCAGCAGGACCTGCGCCGCGGTCGCGGCGACTCCGCTGACGAGATAGAAGAGCAGGAAGACCCGCCTTCCGAAACGGTGCTCGACATTGTCCCCGAAGATCCAGAGGTACAGGAGATTGCCGAGGAGATGCGCCCACGAGCCATGCATGAACATGGCCGTCAGGACCGTGATCCAGATCGGTGAAGGCCCAGGCTCGTGCGGAATCCCGTAGAGGGTCCCGCCCACGGCCACCTCCTGGGGACCCACCAGGTCGATACCCGTCGTGAGTTCGTAGGGCGTCGCCGACCACGCGTACAGGAACGGCACGTTGTCGCCGCAGCCCTGGAATCCTGACCACACGACGACGTTCGCCACGACGAGCAGGGTCGTGACGGTCGAAGGCCCTCGCAGCCGCCTGTCGTCGTCGGAGAGGGGAATCAGCATGCCCGGGGCCTCATCCGAGGCTCCAGTTCACGCCGCGCCCTTCCTCCGGATCCGGAAAGCGCCACGTAACGGCGCCCTGGTCGCACGCGTACAGGCAGGTACCGCACTCGATACAGTCCTCGAACTGGAAATGCACGAGGCCGGCCTCGTCCAGCGTATAGCAGTTCGCGGGGCAGACATACGTCGTGCAACGGTGCGGGCAGCCGCCGTTGCAGATCGACGTGTCGACCTCGATATGGGCGCGTGCCGCGCTCCGTCCCTGGTTGCGGTACGCGACGAGACCGAGACGTTCGCTGAGGGAAAGCCTGTCTGCCATCGTTCAGAGCGCCCTGGCGGCCTTGAAGGACAGTTTCACGAGGTCCCAGTAGGAAGCGTGCCGCTTGACGGCGGTGCGCAGCATGGCGCCGGCCTTCGGCGTGGCCTCGTTCGTGACCGAGAAGAACTGCCGCCCGAAGTCGCAGACGACCGACGGAACGGTGGTGTGCATGGCCGGATCGTGCAGCAGGTGCACGGCGTCCTGGTAGGTGCGCATGTCCTGCAGTACGTAGCTCCCCTCGAGCGCCTGCCGGTACGACCGGAGCGTGGACGCCGAGTAGTCGCCCTTCTCCTTGGCCTCCAGGACCGTTTCCGCGGCCAGCATGCCCGATCGCATGGCGTAGTCCATGCCCTGGATGGCGCGTCCCGCGTTGAGCAGCAGGTGCGCGGCCTCCCCGGCGATCAGCACGCCGTCGGCGTAGATCTCGGACGGCATGCCGCGGAGATCTCCGGTCGACACGACGTGCGCCGAATACTCGACCGTCTCGCCTCCGCGCACCATGTCGGCGACCGCCGGGTGCGCCTTGAAGTGGTTCAGCACGTCGTAGGGCTTGAGGCCCTTCTCCCGCAGGTCCTTCATGCCGAGAACCAGCCCGATCGAAAGCGAGTCGGCGTTGGTATAGAGGAACCCTCCGCCTTCGACGCCGGCCGAGCACTCCCCGACGAATTCGTTGGTGAGCCCGCTCCGGCCGTGCAGCTGGAAGCGGTCCTCCACGACCGAACGGCCCAGCCGCACGACCTCCTTCACGCCCACCGCCACGTGGTCGGCGGGTACGTAGGGCTTTTCGAGACCGATCTGCCGCGTCAGCAGATTATTGACGCCCTCGGCCACGATCACGCAGTCGGCGAGGAACCGTTCGTCCCCGGCACGGATGCCGACGACCCGCCCGTCCTCCTTCAGGATCTCCTCGACCAACACGTTGGTGGCGACGAACGAGTCCTCCGCGCCCGACGCCGCGATGGCTTCCTCGACCTTGCCGGCCAGCCACGCGTCGAATCGCGCGCGCAGTACCGTCACGCCGCCGTAGGGCACCTCGTCGAAGTGCGACGACTTGAAATCGAGCGAGAAGGCCGACCGCCCGTCCAGGAAGGTGAGACGGCGATGGGCCACGTAGCGTTCGAAGCCCGCGTCCGCGTCCTGCCAGTAGCCGGGGACCAGGCGGTCGAGGTCGGTGCCCCAGAGCACGCCGCCCGAGACGTTCTTGGCGCCGCAGAACTCCCCGCGTTCGATCAGCAGGAACCGCGCCCCGGCCCGGGCGAGCGTCATCGCGGCGCTCAGCCCGGCGATGCCTCCGCCCACGATGATGCAGTCGAAGCGCTCGTCCATCAGCCGCCCGCCTTGGCCGCACGGAGGGCCTGGATGAGGGGCGGAAGTATGCGATAGCAATCACCCACGAGGCCGTACGTCGCGACCTTGAAGATCGGTGCGTCGGCATCCTTGTTGATGGCGACGATCACCCGGCTGTTGGCCATTCCGGCCACGTGCTGGATGGCACCCGAGATTCCGACCGCGAAATACAGTTCGGGCGATACCACCTTTCCCGTCTGTCCGATCTGCGTCGTCGCGGGAAATAGTCCCGACTCCACCACCGCCCTTGAAGCGCCGACGGCGCCTCCGAACAGTCCCGCGAGTTCTTCGACCAGTCGCTTGCCCTCTTCGTCCCGCACGCCCCGGCCCGCGGCCACCACGACGCGCGCCTCCGAAAGATCGACGGCCCCGCCGGCCGCCTTGACGACCTCGCGCAGCACGGCCCTGAGCGTCGTTTCGTCGAACTCGAACGGCACGTCGATCATCTCGGGTGCGCCCGGCGCCTCGACGGCGTCGAACGAGCCCGACCGTACCGACACCAGGACCCTCGGCGCCGACGTCGCGACGCGCGCCAACTGCTTCGCGGCCATGACCGGCCTCAGGACCTCGACCGTGCCGGCACCGACCGTGAAGGTCGCGACATCAGGCAGCGCGGCGGCGTTCCAGCGCA
>JANJTM010000055.1 GCA_024711125.1 Rhodothermales bacterium | reverse complement strand
GATGCCGGACGACGTGCGCATCGTCGGATGGGACCCCCGCCTGCACGGGGAGTTCGTGCGGCTCAACATGGCCTGGCTGGTCGGGCACGAGCTTTTCGAGGAAAGCGACCGCAAGCACTTCGACCGGACCCGGGAGACGATTCTCGACAAGCCGGGCGAGGTGTTCTTCGCGTTGGACGCGGCGGCCGAGCAGGCGCTACGGAACGGTCGGCCCGCCACCGCCCTGGGATCGTGCGCGGTCGCCTTCCAGGCCGAGGGCTTGGTCGAGATTCTCAAGTTCGCCGTCGACGAGCCGGCCCGCGGGCGGGGCGTCGGCTCCCTGCTGCTCTCGACGGCCCTGGACTGGGCCCGCGCGCACGGCGCCGTCCGCGTCGCGCTCGAATCCTCGACGAAGCTGACCGCCGCCCTCCGCCTCTACGAACGCTTCGGTTTCGAGCACCGCCCGTTTCCGGGGACGCCGACCTACGTCACGGCCGATGTGTACATGGAGCGGGCGGTCTAGCGCACCGTCCGCCGGCAGTCTCCGGGTGCATCCGCCGTGGGTTCCTGCCGATCAGGCGCGGGAATACGCGTTCCCCGCGTTGCGAAGCGCCGGTCAAATGCCTCCATGAAATGGCCCGGGCCTCGAATCGCGAGGAACAGGTCCGTTCTTTGTTGGTATAATCTGTATCAACTTATAGAATCCACCCCTCCACATGGCGCTCAGTATCAAGAACGAGGAGGCCGACCGCCTGGCGAGGCAGATCTCCGACCTGACGGGCGAGAGCCTGACCGCCGCCGTGGTGAACGCGCTGCGGGAGCGCCTCCGCCAGGTCGTCGGAAGGCGAGCCGACTGGGGCCTGAAGGACGAGATCGGGGCGATCCAGGCCCGCATTGCGAGCCTGCCGCTCCTCGATCCGCGGTCCGACGAGGAAATCCTGGGCTACGACCCGGCCGGGGCCCCCGCCTGAACATGATTCTCGATACGTCGGCGGTGGTTGCCATCCTGCGGTCCGAGCCCGCAAGCGACCGCCTCCTTGCCGCGATGCTCGGTGCACACGAACGCCGCATGTCGACCGCGACCGTGCTGGAGACGTGCATCGTGATGCATGCGCGGTACGGCGACGCCGGCGAACGCGAGGTGGACGTCTTCCTGCAGCGACTTCGGGTCGATGTCGTGCCGTTCACCGCAGACCACCTCCATCTCGCCCGTTCCGCCTACCGCAGGTTCGGAAAGGGACGGCACCCGGCCGCGCTCAACTTCGGGGACTGTTTCTCCTATGCCCTGGCGGTGGCGCTGGACGAACCCCTTCTGTTCACGGGCGACGATTTCCGGCGTACCGACGTACGACCGGCCGCCTGAGGCATCGCGACGCCACGCCCGGCCGCGTTCAGAACTGGCGGAACCCCGCCGACACGAACGCCAGCACGTCGGGCAGCGCCTCGCGCCAGTAGGTCCAGGTGTGTCCTCCGTCGCGCACCCGGTACTCGTGGGGGATCTGCGCCTTGCGCATCTCGATGTGCATCAACGCGTTACCCTCGAAGAGGAAGTCGTCGTCGCCGCAGTCGACGTACCAGCGCACGGCGCGTTTCGCGTCCTCCGGAATCGCGCGCACCAACGCAAGGAGGTCGTGACGGGCGAAATACGCCGAGACCTGCGCCTCGCTCATTCCGACCAGCATGTCGCCGGCCCGTTGCCGCAGTTCCTCGATCGTGCGGAAGCCGGTCCACGCCGAGAGCGGCGCCGCGGCCGAGAAGAGGTCGGGGCGGTGCAGGGCATAGGTGAACGAGCCGTGCCCGCCCATGGACAGCCCGGCGACGGCCCGGTACCGTTTCTGTGCCCGGATGCGGTACGCCTTCTCCACGTGGGGCATCAGCTCCTCGAAGAAGAAGTCCTCGAAGCGCCACTTGCCGTCCGGCGTGTTCACGTAGCCCACGGGCGGTCCGCTCGCGTCGGGCATCACGATGACCATCGGGGTGGCCGAGCCGCTACGAACCCCCTCGTCGGCGATGCGCAGGACCTCCCCGAACTGGACCCACCCGGTCTGGTCGTCCCCTCCTCCGTGCAACAGGTACAGCACCGGGTAACTGCGCTGCGACGTGTCGTAATCGGGCGGAAGGTACACGGCGTACCGCATTTCCTTCCCCAGGATCTCGCTGCGCAGGGTCAGGGTGTCGATCACGCGGCCGGTCTGGGCGGCCGCGGGCAGGGCGACGAGCGCGAGCAGGCTCGCCAGTACGTTTCGCTTCATTCCGGAATCGTCCGTGGTTCCTCCGGAACGATACGACGCCGGGAGAAGCCATGCGCGGGGGAAGTCCGTGCAAGGCGTGTCGGGCGCAACCTGTCACGCCCGCCGGCGGGTCGCCGGCGGGGTTCTACGGCAACCGCACCAACTGCCGGGTGAGCACGCGCTCGCCGACCCGCAGCCGCGCCATGTAGAGCCCGGGAACCCAGGCCGAGCCGTCCAGGGCGACCTCGTACCGGCCCGCCTCGTGCCAACCGGACGCAGGCACGGCCACCGTGCGGCCCAGCAGGTCGAATACCGCGAGTTCCAGCCGGGACCCGCGAGGCACGGCGAAGGAGAACGTGGTCGATTCGCGGAAGGGGTTCGGCCAGTTCTGGGCAAGCACCGGCTCGATCGGAAGTCCGGCCGCTTCCACCGATGTGCCTACACTCCACGAGACGACGAGCGCGGGCCGGTTCGCGGCCGACGCGTGCTCCCTGCTGTCGAAACGCTTGGCCGTGGTGGAACCGGACTCGTCACCGACGAGGATCCACCCGTGGTTCGGTACGCTTCCGTCCACCCAGGCCTGCACGTCGGCGACCAGGCCGGGGGCGGACCAGGTGTATTTGCCCGCACCGCCTACCGAAACCGACGCGCTCGCTGCGGCTTCGAAATCTCCGCCGGGGCTGTCCCAGGGAGTGCCCGGCACCACGCGCTGGGTCCACGTCGCATCGCCGGATGTCGCGGTCGCTCCGCGGCCTTCCTCCGACGAGGCGTTGGAGCTGCCCTCACCCCAGGCGCCCAGGACGCGGTGCATCGACACCCGGAAGGGGCCCGCGACGGTTCGGGACATGTTCAGGGTCAGCGTTGCACCCGTTATCGTGGCTCCCTGCGGCACCGACGAGAGATCGAAGGCGAGCAACGCCCTTCGGGCCGGCGCGGTACCGTTGGCGGTGCGTCCGGCAAAGAGGAATACCCCCTTCCCGTTGGATACCGCGCCCGATTCCTGGTAGAGGGACGTGTCGAGGGTCGGCGTCAGCGTGGCCTGCTGGCGTGCGGCGGCGTCGGAAGCCGTCGTCAACAGGGCGACGACGAGAGCGGTAGCGAAACGCATGCGCGAATGGGGGTAGTAGCGATCCGGTATGTACGAATCCGGATCGGGGCTTGCCGAGCGGGACGCGTCAACGGTACCATGGCTTCGCGAACGGTCCCATCCCCCGTCCGAACCGCATGACGCCCGAGCCCTTTGCCGCCCCGATCCTGCGCCAGGCCTTCGGCATGGCGTTCCACTACCTGCCCGTCCCGCGCAGCGTCGCCGAGCCGCTGCTCGCGGCCGGGACGCGCCGCGTGGTGGCGACGATCAACGGGAAGCCGTTCGAGCGCGGAATCCAGGGCGGAGCGGCCGAAGAGCCATACCTGGTGATCGGGCTGCCGATCCTCCGGGAGCTGGGCGTACGTGAAGTCGACATGGTGATCGTCGAACTCGCACCGCATCCGGACCCGGACGCCGTGGTGTTGGGCGAGGAATTCGAGGCCGCCCTGGCCCTCGACGACGAGGCCGCCGAACGCTTCCGGAGCATGACCCCCGGGTTGCAGCGCAGTCTCGCGTATTACGTCACGAGCGCGAAACGGGAGGAGACGCGCATCAAGCGCGCGATCGAACTCACCCGCAAGCTGCGCACGCGCACGCTACACGGCGACCGGTCCGACGACTGAACCGCCGGCGTCAGTCGGGAAGGTGGTGTTTCGCGTCGACGGGACGCACGGCGAGGTTCGCGAAGAACGCGATCACCAGCAGCGCGGCCATGGCGTACATGGTCGTCGAGTACAGGCCGGGTGTGGGATCGACCGTGCCGGCGGGCGCGATCTCCATGAGCCGCGCCACGGTGACGGTCTTCGCCTGCACCAGTTCGGCGAGGCGCGCCACGGGCGCTCCGAACGCGGTTTCGAAGGCGGCGGGATTCACGGCGGCCGCCAGGTTCTCGATGGCCGCCTGCTCGGAACGCTGCCGGAGGTGCGTGATCGCCACCGGACCGAGCACGCCGGCCGTGCTCCAGGCCGTCAGCAGGCGTCCGTGGATTCCGCCCACGAACCGGGAACCGAAGATGTCGGCGAGATAGGCCGGAATGGTCGCGAACCCCCCGCCGTACATCGTGAAGATCAGCATCGTGGTGGCGTAGAACACGATCAGCCACGTCGTGGAGGGCGCGGCGCTGACGGCCTCGGCGGTGAACGGAATCGAGACGTAGAGCAGCGCTCCCAGGACGAAGAACACGTGGTAGGTGTTCTTGCGGCCGAGGTGGTCCGAGGCCGAAGACCAGGCGATGCGCCCCACCATGTTGAAGACGCTGATCATCAGCACGTACGTCGCCGCGAACGCCCCGTCGACGAGGTGCGGAAGCGTGGTTCCGAAGATCTCGCTCATCATCGTCTTCGCCACGCCCAGCACCCCGATACCCGCCGTCACGTTGAAGCACAGGACGATCCAGAGCAGGTAGAACTGGGGCGTGCGGAGGGCGGTGTCCAGGTGGACGTGGGCGCGCGAGATCATCTTGCGATGCGCCTCGGCCGCTTCGGGCTCGCGCCATCCGTCGGGCGACCATCCGGGACGGGGCACGCGGTAGCTCCAGGCGGCCACGGCCATGACGACGAAATAGGCGATCGAGAGCGTCAGGAAGGCAGCCGCCGATCCAGTGCTGCCCGTGCCGACGACGTACACGCCTTCGGACAACCCGCCCGGAAGGGACGCGACGTCGGCCGACGACGCGACGACGACTTCGCGCAGGCCCGACGCCGTTTCGGCGAACCGCCGACCGGCCTCGGTGTGCAGCACGACCGACGAGGCGCTTCCGAGGTACTCCGGCGCTCGGAAGAATGCCGCGAGCAGCGCCTCCTTCACGGGGGCGCCGATCATGGCCCCGCCTCCGAACCCCATGATGGCCATTCCCGTCGCCATGCCGCGACGGTCCGGAAACCAGCGGATGAGCGTCGATACCGGCGATACGTACCCCAGCCCGAGCCCACAGCCCCCCAGTACGCCGTAGCCCGCGTAGACGAGCCACAGCTGGTGCGTGGCAATGCCCGCGGCTCCCACGAGGTAGCCGCCGCCCCAGAGCAGCGCCGCCGTGAGCCCGACGGCGCGGGGCCCCACCTCCTCGAGCCACTTGCCGGCCACTGCGGCCGAGAGACCGAGAAAAACGATGGCGACCGAGAAGACCCACACCACCGACGACAGCGACCAGTCGGCCGAGGCCGCGGTCACGACACCCAGCTCCCGCGTGAGTGCCGGATTGTAGATGCTCCAGGCGTAGACCGAGCCGATGCAGAGGTGAATCGCGATGGAGGCCGGCGGAACGCGCCACCGGTTGAATCCGGCGGGGGCGACGATCGATTCCTTCAGGAGAATGCGGGGAAGCACGAGCGGCGTCGATCAGAGGCTGCGTGCGAGGCGAAAGCCCACCGAGGGGTCGCGCTTCGTCCTGGCCAGGTCGCGACGGCCGTAACCCGCCGCATCCTCCGGGGAGGTATCCCATCCGCCACCCCGCGCGAATCCCTCGTGGACCCACTCGGAGACGTTTCCCACGAGATCGAACAGGCCCGCCGCCGACGCTTCCTTCGTGCCCACCTGGTGGTGCTTGCCGAGTGCGTTGGTTTCGACCCAGCCGACCGCCTGCACCGCCTGCCGGTCGGCCTCGTCCGGGAGCAACCCTGACGCGGCCTGTCTCCACTCGCCATCGGTCGGAAGCCGGTATCCCCGGCAATCCGTGATGTCGCCGCGGCGCGGTTCGCCGTCGTCGCCGTAGCATTCCTCGAGGCCTTCGCGCCGGGAGAGCGCATTGGCAAACTGCACGGCGTCGAGCCAGGAGACCATCTCGACCGGCCTCGACTCGCCGCGCGTGCGGCTCGGGTTCGTGCCGGCGA
>JANJTM010000013.1 GCA_024711125.1 Rhodothermales bacterium | reverse complement strand
GCCTACGTGCACCGCACGCCCGGGCGGGAGGTCGCTTTTCCGCACGTGATCGCGCAATTCCGGGGCGAGGGCGGCAGGACCCGCGTGGTGACGGTGTTCGGAATCCCGGTGAAGGACGTCGGGGCGGGATCGGGCGACGTTCCGGTCAACCTCGACACCGGGTTCTTCCTGGTGGCGGGGGACGGCGTCGCGGCCGCCCGCCGGCGTCCGTTCGCGGGGCTGCCCGGAGACGGGATCATGCACACGGGGGTCGACACGCTCTGGACCGGCGTGCTGGAGCTCGAGGCGCGACCCGGCCGGTTTGCCACGTCGATGGAATTCGAAACGAGCGACCGGTCGGCCGTCGGGTTTTCACGGGATTCGCTTACGGTACGCGGGTTCGTCGACGGCGGTCTCGCGCTGAGCGACCTGCTGTTCGCCCGGCAGGTGCTCCCGGCCGAAGGACCCGCGTCCGCGACCGCGGTGACGATCGGCGACCTCGCGGTGCACCCCGTCCCGTGGCGTGTCTTCACGCGGACCGATCCCCTGCTGCTCGTTTTCCAGGTGTACGGCCTCCAAACGGGACCCGACGGCACCGCCCGATACGGAATCGAGGCGGTCCTGGATCGGGCGGAACGCCCCTCGCTGCTCGGCCGGATCGGCCGGCTCGTGACCGGCGCGGACCCGACGGCCGTCTCGGTATCATTCGATGCTACGGCCGCCGGACCGGACGACACGAACTCGTTCTCGGTCGATGTGACGAACGTCGAGCCGGGCATGTACCGCGTCACGGTCCGGATCACAGACCGGGCGAACGGGCGCACCGCGACCCGGGATGCGATCGCCCGGCTGATCGAGCCCGCATCGAGATGAGCGGAAATTTCGACGACGTCGGGTAGATTCCGCCCACACCCGGAACCCCCCATGACGCTCGGCCTCCTCGACCTCGCGGTCATCGTCCTGTACCTCGTCGGCATCACCGCCATCGGCATCCGCGTCGGCTACCGGCGCGGGGCGTCGAGCGGGGACTACTTCCTCGCCGGCAAGTCGCTCGGCTGGTTCACGATCGGCGGCGCGCTCTTCGCGTCGAACATCTCGACGATCCACCTCGTCGGATTGGCGGCCGCGGGCGCCCACGTGGGCCTCGTCATGGGCAATTTCGAGTGGATGGCCTCGTTCTGCCTCGCGGCGCTCGCGCTCTTCTTCGCCCCCTTCTACGTGCGGAGCGGCATCGCGACCCTGCCCGAGTTCCTCGAGCGCCGCTACGGGGCGACGGCCCGCACGGCCATGGCGGCCATCGCGATCTTCGGCGCGCTGCTCATCCACATCGGCATCAGCCTCTTCGCGGGAGCGAAGCTCTTCGAGGCGTTCCTCGGCATTCCCGTGCTGGCTTCGATCCTGCTCGTGTCGGCCGTGACGGTGACGTACACGATCCTCGGCGGTCTGAGGGCCGTCGTCGTGACGGAGACGATCCAGACGTTCCTCCTGCTCGGCGGGGCCATCCTCGTGACGGGGCTCGGCATCGCCTACCTGCCCGAGGTCGGAATCGCCGATTTCGCGGCGTTCAAGGCACAGCTCAATCCGGGCCAGTTCGACATGATCCACCCCGTGCGCAACGCGCAGGGCCACCTGAACGAGTATTCCTGGCTCGCGGTGCTCCTCGGTTACCCGGTGCTCGGCATCTGGTACTGGTGCAGCGACCAGACGATCGTGCAGCGCGTGCTCGGCGCGCGCACCGAGCGCGACGGGCAGAACGGCGCGCTCTTCGCCGGTTTCCTCAAGATCCTGCCCGTCTTCCTGATGGTGGTGCCCGGCACGATCGCCGCCGTGCTCGTCGCCCGCGGCGCGCTCTCGCTGCCCCTTCTCGCCGACGGCTCGACCGACTACAACGCGACGCTGCCCGAGCTCATCCGTCTGCTCGTTCCGCCCGGCCTCCGGGGCCTGCTGGCGGCGGGCCTGCTCGCCGCCCTGATGAGCACGATCGCCGCGGCGCTCAACAGCTGCGCGACGGTCATCTCGGTGGACGTCGCGGCCCGGCTTCGCCCGGGGCTCGACGACCGGCGGCTGGTGCACATCGGGCGGGTCAGCGCCGGCGTCATCATGGTGCTCGCGATGCTCTGGTCCACCCAGGGCGACCAGTTCGGGACCATCTTCGAGGCGATCAACAAGATCCCGATGATCTTCGCCCCGGCGGTGACGACGGTCCTCGTGCTGGGCGTCTTCTGGCGGCGCGGCACCAATGCCGCGGCCCTCTGGACCTTCGCCGTCGGCTGCACGGTCGGGCTCGTGTACTTCGTGCTCGACATGAAACCCGTCGGACGCCTCGTGCTCGATGCCTCCCCGGCCGGTTTCGCGGGGCTCGTCACCGATCCGGTGCACGGGCTGGGGCTTCCGTTCATGATCGTGGGCCCGATCCTCTGCGCGCTGTGCATCGTGACCTACGTGGCGGTGAGCCTCGCGACCCCGCCGCCGTCGGCCGCTCAGCTCGAGGACGCGTGCTGGGGCAGCCCGATGCGTGCGCTGGCCCGGGGGCCGCTCGACGGCGCCTCGGACCCCCGCACGATCGCCCTCCTCCTCTGCGGTCTCATGGCCGCGCTCTACTTCATCTTCGGCTGACGATGGCCCATACCATGCGCGCCTGGGTCCTGCACGGGGCCCGCGACCTCCGGCTCGACCGCGTGCCCGTGCCGGCTCCGCGCGACGGCGAGGTGCTCGTACGGCCCCGCGCCGCGGGGATCTGCGGAAGCGACCTGCACTACCACGCGCACGGGCGCATCGGCCGGTTCGTGCCGACAGCCCCCTTCATCCTCGGGCACGAGTTCGCGGGCGAAGTCGCCGCGCTCGGTCCCGGCGTCACCGGGCTCTCGGTCGGAGACCGGGTGGCCGTGGACCCCTCGCGGGCCTGCCGGCGGTGCGCGCTGTGCCGCCAGGGCCGGTACAACCTGTGCCCGAACATGGTCTACTACGGCACGGCGAGTGTTTCGCCGCCCGCCGACGGCTGTTTCGCGGAA
>JANJTM010000008.1 GCA_024711125.1 Rhodothermales bacterium | reverse complement strand
CTGACTTAGACGACCGCGCCCGAAAAATGGCTCCGGAAGTGTACAACGGGGCGGAATTACACTTCCGCGCCCGAAAAATGGCTCCGGAAGTGGAAAATGGCGTGGTATTCCACTCCGACGTTGTGAGTGGGGCGGCATCGTCGGGTTCTGCCGGCGCGGCCGACGCGAGCCGGAAACAACCCCCGCGACGTGAGCCGGAAACGCCCCCGCGAGACCGGCGCCGGTGGACGGGCACGCCGTCAGTACCCGATTCCGACCCCCCAGCGGGTGACGAGGCCCAGGCGCACCTCGCCTTCCCGGCTCACGGTCGCCCACAGGCCGGGATGGCGCCGCCCGCGCCAGAGGCCCGGGTAGAGGTTGAGTTCGACCACGTCCGTATCGAGGTCGGCGACGACCAGCGAGGCCATGAGCGAGTGGCCCTTGTCCAGGAAAATGCCCCCCGCGACGCCGGTATCCACGGTCTTGAGACCGCGCGTCGGGTCGATTTTCACCCCTTCTCTCGTGCGGAAACCGAAGCCCACCGACGTGTGCCAGTCGCCCGGGTGCGAAACCGACAGGCCGAAGAGGCTGCCCATGCCGAAGTACGAGAAGGCGTGCAGACCGCGCCCGTGGGGGATTCGCCACTTGAGCGCGTAGTACATACCGACGTTGCGCAGCTCGCCGTTGGAGAGCAGCACCGAGGGCTGCCGGCCCCAGAGCGCGGCGTTGAGCGGACCGGCGAACAGGTTGCGCACGCCTTCGACGTGCCAGAGTGCAATGCCCGCGAGGTCGAACAGGTAGAAATCGGCGATGGCGTCGGCATTGGGTCCGTCGAGGCCCTCGTTCTCGTTGATCTCGTTGAGCAGGCTCTCGAGCGTGACGGTCGTGAACGCCGCGAGTCCGGGCCGGGGCACTCCGTGCGCCTCGTACCATTCGCGAACGGCGCCGTACATGACGATTCCGCCCATGGCGTGCAGCGAGTAATTGGGCACCCACTGCATCGATTCCTTGGTGAAACCGGTCGAGAAGATCTCGTACTTCACGAAGTCCGAGGTGCCGAAAGCGCGGATGTTCCGGAACGGGTGGGCCAGGTTGTCGAAGACGTTGCGTACGTCGCGTTGGAAAGGCTGGCGGAAGAACCGGATGTCCCGATCGGCGCCCAGCTGGAAGATGTCGTAGGCGTCGTTCAGGAAGTGGGTCGCCGGATTGAACTGGGAGTCGGCGCCCCAGCCGGGCGATCTCAGGAATCGGGGAGCGTCCTGGGCGGCGGCGGGCGCCGCGAGCGCGAGGAGCAGGGTCGCCGGGAGGAGGAATCGTGACATGGGTTACCAGCCGGCACCGAGGCCGATGCGGGTCGTGAGGCCGAAGGAGGCCGCGCCGCCGTCCCCGGCGACGGCCCAGAATCCCGGGGCCCACCGGTGACCGAGCACGCCGGGGTACACGTTCACCCGTACGCGCTCTGCCGGCAGGTCGGCCACGAGGACCGATGCGAGCAGGGAGTGCCGATAGTCGAGGAAGAAGCCGGCCATCGGAGCCGATTCGACGGCCTTGAGCCCCCGGAATTCGTCGACGGTCGTGGCCCGCCAGGTGCGGTAGCCTGCGGCGACGGTCGCGTGGTATTCGCCCGCGAAGGAGACCGAGACACCGGTCAGGGAGCCCAGGCCCATCTGCTGGAACAGGTAGACCCGCGTTCCGGGCACGCGCCACTTGAGCGCCACGTACTGGCCGGCATTCCGGATCGTGCCGTCAGAGAGCAGGAGGGTGGGCTGCAGGCCCCAGATCGAGGCGTTGAGCGTGTTCGCGAAGAACCGCCGCACGTGGGCGTTCGAGAAGAGGGCGACGGCGGCCGGATTGAAGACGTAGACGTCGGCGACGGCATCGACGTTGTTGCCCCGGCGCCCGCCGTTCTCCATCATCTCGTTCAGGAACGACTGCGCGAGAAATACGCCCGAGGCCCAGGCCCACGCGTGCTCGACGCCCCGGTCGTCGAACCACTCGCGCAGCGAGGCGTGGGCGATGCCACCGCCGACCAGGTGGAGAGTGTAGTTCGGAATCCACTGCCCGGTCTCGTCGGTAAAGCCGAGCGGGAGGAGTTCGTGGGTCACGAAATCCGAAGCGCCGTAGTCCCGGACGGCGTGGAACGGGTCGCCCAGGTTGGAAGTCACGTTGCGCGCGTCCACGCGGAATGTCAGGTGGTCGATCCGCGGGTCCTGCGACGACCACTGCAGGATGTCGAACCCCTCGTTCGCGACCTGCACGAGCGGTCCGTAGGCCCACGCGCTTCCGCGATCCACGCCCCGGAGAAAGCTGGCTTCCCGCTGTCGGGCCGCCGCCGGAACGGCGAGCAGGGCCAATGCGAGAACCGCCGAGAGCGCGGCGGGAGAGTGCGGGGTTCGGCGCGTCATGGCGGAAGCGTTCACCGGGGCGCGCGGGGCAGGAGGACGTCGATCCAGACCGGGAAGTGGTCGCTGCCGTAGGCCGCCTCGGGGTCCGACGGCCGTACCACGCCGCCCGATACGACCTCCAGGTCGGTCGACGGAAGCACGTAGTCCACCCGCAGGCGCCAGCGGGCCGTATCGTCCGGATCCAGGTCGGGGAAGGCCGCCGCTCCCGCGGCGTCGGTCTTCGGAACGAACGTGCCGCCCACGCGCGGGTGGGACAGCAGCCAGGTTCCGACCGGGTCTCCGATCGCATTGCCCTCGTCCGGGTCGGCGTTGAGGTCGCCGAGGATGACGAACGACGCTCCCGGCGCCAGGCCACCGGCACGGCCGCGGTCGTCCCGGATCCACTCCGCTCCGTCGAGATACCCGTTCCAGAAGCGGATCTCGTCGTGGTTGCGGCGCTTGTTGCGCTGCTCGGGTCCGTCGAAGCCCGGAGGGGTCGGGTGGCTGGCGAGTACGTGCAGCACCGTGCCGTCGGGAAGGCGCACGGGAACGTCCCAGTGGCTCTTCGAGGAGAGCGGAAACCGCTCCCACACCTCGGGCGCATAGAACGGCTGTCCGGTGTCCGCGTCGACCGGGGCGAGCGCGTCGGGCATCGCGGCCCAGGGAAAGTCCCGGAAGGTTCGCACCGAGTCGGCCAGGATCTCCAGACCCTCCCGGACGAAGATAGCCATCGCGTACTGCCCCGGGAACGTTCCGAAACCCCAGGAATCGTCGCCGTAGGCGCGGCCGTCGGGTGTCTGCGCGGCCGGAGCGCCGTCGTCGGCGGCCGACGGCGGCATCGGCCAGGCGGTGACGCTTTCGCCGTTGGCGTTCAGGTCGTATCCGCTGGACCGCCCGGTGTTCGAGGGAGCCATGAACGTCCGGTAGACGATCGGCTCCAACGAGTCGGCCTGCGGAACACCGAGGTAGCGTTCGACAAAGCGCCGCGCGTTCTGGCCTTCCGGGTCTCCGGAGTTCCAGTAGGGCGCTCCGGGGCCGTCGAAGGCGATCTCGTTCAGCAGCAGGACGTCGGGGCGCAAGGCCTGGATCGTGGCCGCAAGGCGCTTCAGGCGAGGCTGGTCGTCCCGAAGGAGGTCGTCCGTGCGCACGTCCTCCATGTTGTACGTGGCGATCCGGACCGTTGCCGGGGTCGACGTGCCGCCGGGGGTCACACAGCCGGCCAGAAGAACCGCCATGGCCAGGATCGCACCGGCCGAGCGAAGAAAGCGGGGTCCAGTCACGGGATACCGAGCAGCTTGTGGGTCTGCAGCGACAGGCGCCAGTGGGGGTGGGCCAGGCAGTAGGCTATGGCGGCGCGCGTGTGGGCTGCCCGCTCGGGCCCGTCCATCGGCTGCAGGGAGAAGTGGGCGAAATCGAGCCGGGCGAAGTCCTCGGGAGCCGCTCCGGCCTGGGGATAGACCAGTTTCAGTTCGTCGCCCCTGCGCACGACCAGCGTCGCTCCGGCCTTGGGGCTGACGCAGATCCAGTCGAGCCCGGTCGGAACGGCAATGGTGCCGTTGGTCTCGACCGCGATCGAAAATCCCCGCAGCCGGAGCGCCGCGATGAGGGCCTCGTCGAGCTGGAGCAGCGGTTCTCCGCCCGTGCAGACGACGAACGGGCGGGGCGGCCAGGGCAGGTCGCCGCTCCGGGGCGCCGCGACGGCCACGGCCTCAGGCGCTTCCCGTCGCTCCCAGGTGTCGAGTACCGCGTCGGCGAGCGAGGTTGCCGATTCGAATCGCCCTCCGCCCGGGCCGTCGGTTCCGAAGAAATCCGTGTCGCAGAATCGGCAGACGGCGGTGGCTCGATCCGCTTCGCGCCCGCTCCACAGGTTGCAGCCGGCGAACCGCAGGAATACGGCGGGGCGGCCGGCGTGCACGCCCTCGCCCTGGAGCGTGTAGTAGATCTCCTTTACGGCGTACGGCACGGGCCCGATCAGTCGGTGTGATAGTAGCCGAAAACGATCATCATCTCGTCTTCGGACGAGAATCCGAACCGGATGGTACGGTTGGTCTCGTTGAAATACGTCGCCTCGAGGCGAAGTCCCTGCCCGGGCTCGAGCACCAGGGGCGGATCGAGTTCGAGGATCGGCGGATGCTCCCAGTCGGTCGCCCGGTAGATGCGTTCGCCGTCGCGGCTGCCGCCGACGACGAACACGTCGAACCGGCGCATGCGCTTGTGCGCGTGCGAAAACAGCTGGAAGACGTGGCGGCGCTCGGTGAAGGTGAACGCCCTCGAGATCGTGGTCTCGCGGTTCGGAGGGAGCGTGAGGTCGAGATTGTTGAGATTCAGCACCTCGGCCACGTGCCGCACCGCGCCGGGTTCGGCCCAGTGCAGGTTGACGTGTACCTCGCCGGTCGCGGGCGCCTCGCCCCGGTTCACGTAGTGCGAGTTCAGGTCGAATCCCATGCCCGGCGGGAGCCGGAGGGCCGTGCCCTCGGGAAACCGGTAGTCCATCCGGGGCCACTGGGTGCCGCCGTAGAAGACGTGCGACGCCATTTCGCGCATTACTCCGAGGTCGAGCGATCCGTTGGGCAGGCGCAGGTCGCGGTACGCACCGGGTTGCGGCAGGGCCGAGGCGGGAGTACCGGCGGGAAAGCCGTAGAGGATGAAGTGGTGGCTGCCCGTCCGCATGGTGATTTCCATGCGGTTCACGAGGCGCTCGTCCGCATCGGGACGTTCGAGGTAGTGGAAGAATTCCCGCTCGAAGCGCGGCGCCACCGGGAACGGACCGAGGCGTATGGACCACCCGTCGGCGGAGGCGAGATCCTGCAGGGGCTCGAACGCACCCGGGCGCCAACGGGCCGTGTCGGCCAGCAGCACCTCGTCGGCCACGATGCCGGTGCGCGGGGCTCCCGCGACGAGCCACGACCGCAGGAACGCGAGTTCTCCGTACGTGAGCGCCTCTCCGCCCAGCGGCATCGGGGCGCCGTAGCCCGGGTGCTCGTCCAGCAGGTGCTCCGACTCGGGCGCGTTGACCTTTTCCCAGAGGAAATGGTCGTGGAGGTCGACTCCCGGGGTTCCGTGCACGCGCAGCAGTCCGGCGGCGCGCGCGGCGGGGTTGGTCGGCTGCACGCCCACGAGCTGTTCGTACGCGACGTCGGGAGTGAGCACCAGGCCCGACTGCGCGGCCATCGAGGTTCCGGCGGCGTGGCACGCGCCGGCGCAGGTCGGCTCGAGGATGCGCCGCGAAACGACCGTCCACGTGTCTTCCGGCTCGCGGGCGGCGCCACCGTCGCAGGCGGCGAGCGCGAGGGCGAGGACGGGCAGCAGGGTACGCATGGCTGGGATCGTGGAGTGGCGTCCGAATGCCGCCCCGGCCCGGCGGTTCCTTTGCAGGACGCGACACGGCTCCGGGCTTGCGCGCTTGTCCGTTTCTTCGATTTCGGGGTGGCCGTTGATCGGTAGATTGCACCCCGGGCGGCCGGCCATCCGACTCCTCGTCGCTTGGTCAGGGACCCCGGCGTTCTTTCGCGGAAGCGCTTCCCGCGCCCGCGCCACGATCATTCCTGGGCACCTTCATGGACATCAAGGGCAACGTATTCCTCGTAACCGGCGGCTCGTCGGGTCTCGGAGCCGGTACCGCCGAACGCCTGGCCTCCCTCGGGGGGCGCGTCGTGATCGCCGACATGAACGAGGCGACCGGCATGGAGACGGCCACGCGCATCGGGGCGACCTTCGTGAAGACCGACGTCACCGATCCCGCTTCGGTCGAAGCCGCCGTGGCCACCGCCGCGGGTCTCGGCAAGCTGTCGGGCGTCGTCAACTGCGCCGGCATCCTCATCGGGCGCCGCACGCTGTCGAAGAAGGGTCCGCACGATCTCGAGGGGTTCGCGAAGGTGATCCAGGTCAACCTGGTGGGCACGTTCAACGTGATCCGCCTCGCGGCGGCCGTCATGGCCGAAAACGAGCCGGCCGAGGACGGAGAGCGCGGCGTCATCATCAACACCGCGTCCATCGCGGCCTACGATGGCCAGATCGGCCAGGCGGCGTACTCGGCCTCCAAGGGCGGCGTGGTCGGAATGACCCTTCCGATCGCCCGTGACCTGGCCGGCAACGGCATCCGGGTCGTGACGATCGCCCCGGGCGTGATGAAGACGCCCATGGTGGCCGGCATGCCGCCCGAGGTGCAGGAGTCGCTCGCGCAGCAGATCCCGTTCCCGTCGCGCCTCGGTGAGCCCTCGGATTACGCCTTCCTGGCGCAGCACCTCATCGAGAACCGCATGATCAACGGCGAGGTCGTCCGGCTGGACGGGGCGATTCGCATGGGCCCGCGGTAAGCGCGGGCCAGACAAACGGGCGCTCGCGGTAACCGCGGGGCCGGCGGCGGCGCGGCCGCGGCGGCGTTGGGTCGGGCGAGGGGGTGGCGCCGGTTTCGCTCGGCAGACGGGCCGGGCGGCCGTTTGAGGTGAGATTTCCGCTCCTGCGCCGCCTTCCGACCCCACGAACGGGTGCGGAAATGGAATTTGGGCCCCATTTGTGACGTTTTCACCCCAAAAAGCGGGTAAATATGTCGAAAACCGGCCCTTTTGCGACGTTTTCACCCCAAAAAGGGGGCAAATATGTCGCAAATGGCCCTGTTTTTCCAGTTTCGGGCATCCCGCGCTCGGCTCAGCCCCGCGCCCGGCTCAGCCCCGCGCCCGGCCCAGCCCCGCGCCCGGCTTCCTAGTACAGCCGCAGCAGCCAGTCGATGATGCGCCGCGTCCACTTCGTGTAGGGCGCATAGAGCAGCGACAGCAGGGGCGGCCGAAGGCGCTGCTTCAGGACGCCCCGCTCGTTCGAGAAGGCCAGGAACCCCGCCCGGCCCTTGCCCTTGCCCATGCCCGACTCGCCCACGCCGCCGAACGGAAGGTCGAGGTTGAGGAAGTGGATCAGGGCGTCGTTGACGACGGTTCCGCCCGCCGAGGTGGCGCCGAGGATCCGGGCGACGCGGTCCCGACGGCGCGAGAAGACGTACAGGGCGAGCGGTTTCGGCCGGCGGTTGATGTCGTCGAGGACCTCCTCGAGGCGCTCGTAACGGAGGAGCGGCAGCACGGGGCCGAAGATTTCCTCCTGCATCAGGGGGGCGTCGTTCGGCACGTCGGCAAGGAGGACGGCGTCCAGGAAGCGGTCATCCGGGCCGGGATCGGTCGACCCGAAGAGGAGCCGAGCTCCCCGCGCGAGGGCATCGTCGGCGAGCCCGCGAACCCGCTGGGCATGCTTGAGCGTCGCCAGGCGTCCGAATTCGGGCCGTTCGGCCCTCTCGGCCGCGTCGGTGCCGTAGTAGCGGCGGATGCGATCGCCCATTTCCGCGGCGAAGCGGTCGAAGACCGACGCGTGCACGTAGACGTGGTCGGGCGCGACGCAGGTCTGTCCGCAGTTCGTGAACTTCGAGAAGACGACGACCGAGGCCGCGTGGGCCACGTCGGCGGTTTCGTCGACGATGGTCGGGGATTTTCCGCCCAGTTCCAGGGTGACCGAGGTGAGGTGCTCGGCGGCGGCCTTCATTACCAGGCGCCCCACGGCCGGGCTGCCCGTGAAGTAGACGTGGTCGAACGGCAGCGAGAGGAGGTGCGTGGATGTGCCGGTCGCGCCCTCGACGACGACGGCCTCTTCGGGCGGAAAGATCGAGGCGACGAGGTCCCGGATGACCCGGCTGGTGTGCGGAACGTGTTCCGACGGCTTGACGATGGCCGTGCAGCCGGCCGCCACGGCTCCGATGAGCGGCCCGAGCGTCAGGTTGACCGGGTAGTTCCACGGCGCCATGATGAGGGCGGTGCCCTTGGGTTCGTAGACGACCCGTGAACTGGTTCCGAACAGGAAAAGCGGGGTCGGGACCCGGCGGGGCCTCATCCAGCGGCGCACGTGCCGGGCGGCGTGAAAGGCTTCGAGGGCGACCGGCAGGATATCGGTCTTGTCGACCGACTCGGGTGCCTTGCGGAAGTCGGCCCACAGGGCCTCCTTGATCGCCGGCCGCCACGCCTCGATGGCGCGACGGATCGCGCGGATGCGGGCGATCCGGTGGTCGGCCCCTTTCGCGCGAAGCACCGGCCGATAGGCCCTCTGCGCCTCGAACAGGCGCACGATTTCGGCGGGATCGGTCACGGGATGTCCGGGTCCTCGTGCAGCAGGGTGCCCAGGGCCTGCGAGCGGGCCTTCTCGAGGCGGGCCATGCGTTTCTGGAACTGGGTCATCGCGAAGCCGGCGATGTCCTCGGGATCGAGGTCGAAGGGGATGCGGCCGTGCCGCTGTTCGAGCTCGGTGAGGGCCTCGGTGAAGACACCGACGGCCGTCGGTAGCAGTTCCATCATGCGACGCTGCACGGTCTGCCAGACGGGTTCGCCGTGCTCGGCGATGAGCCGCGAAAGGAGGAACACGCCGTAGCGGATATGCCGCGCCTCGTCGCGCTGCACGTGTTCGATGCCCTCGAGCGTGCCCGGCATGATGTTCCGCTTCCGCAGCACGGTGTACCAGGCATGGTAGCCGGTCTCGGCGAGCACGCCCTCGACGACCATATTGTAGCAGACCGACGCCTCGGCCTGCGCGCCCGGCGAGCGGTCGGTGCGCAGGCGGTCCATCGCGCGCGGCAGTTCGAGACCGAAAAGCGTGCGGTAGGAGGCGCCGTGGTAGGCGTGCAGGTCGTCGTCGGCCCCGGCCACCTCGTGGAGGAAACGGTCGAAGAACTCGACGTGCTTGGCTTCCTCCCAGAGGAAACTCGTGAGGTAGATCTCTTCCTCGAGCCGGCCTTCGTGCGCCATGGTTTCGAGGAGCGGAAGAAGGTCGAGCGTGACGGCCTCCTCGCCCGCCACGAAGAGCGAGGTCAGGTGTCGCAGCAGATCGCGCTCGGCGTCCGACAGCGCCCTCCAGTCGGCCGCGTCCTGCGCGAGGTCGAACGCGGCGGGATCCCAGGTTCCGAGTCGCTTGGCTTTCTGGAACAGGCGCCACGCGACGTGCCCGTGGTCGAGCCGACCGGCGGCGAGCGAGCGGTAGGTCGTGCGGAGCGACGGATCCATGAGTGATCGGGCCGGATTTCCGGGGTCGGTCGGGATCGGTATCGGGAGGGTCGGGCGGAATCCCGGTCTCAAGGTGCGCCGCGAACGACCGGCAAGCAAGCGGGGATCCACCGACACGCCCCTCCGGCAGAAACCGGTGCTTCCCGGACCGCGTTGGGAGCTCAAATCCCTGTACCATGCCCGATCCCGCCCTGATCGACGAGGCCGCGGCCTTTCTTGCCGGCCGCGTGCGGCGCACGCCGGTGGTTGAAAGCCCGGTGCTGAGCCGCGAACTGGGCGTGCCCGTCCTCCTCAAGCTCGAGTCGCGGCAGCTGACGGGGTCTTTCAAGGTACGGGGGGCCCTTTTCGCGATGCACCGGCTCGGCCTCGGGACGACGGACGGCGTGGCGACGTGCTCGGCCGGAAACCACGGGCTCGGGGTCGCGTGGGCGGCCCGCGAACTCGACATCGCGGCGACCGTCTACGTCCCGTCGTCGGTCGACGGCGCGAAGCTGGACGGCATGCGACGGCTGGGTGCGCGGGTCGTGCCGTCACCCTTCCCCGGATTCGACGACACCGAGGCCTGGGCGATCGGGCAGGCCCGCGCCGAGGGCAAGCCCTGGATCAGCGCCTACGACGACCCGTACGTCATGGCGGGGAACGGCGGCTCGCTCGCGCTCGAGGTGCTCGAGCAGGTGCCGGACGTCGCCACCGTCGTCGTGCCCGTGGGCGGCGGGGGCATGGCGGGCGGAATGGCGCTCGCGTTCGAGGGACGCCGCGCGGGGGTCCGTCTCGTCGCCGCGCAGCTGGCGGCCAGCGCGGCGCTCGCCGAATCGCTGGCGGCCGGACATGCCGTCACGCGGATGCCTCCCGTCGATACGGTGGCCGGCGGGCTCGAGGGAGGTCTCGGGCGGCTTCCGTTCGAAGCCCTGCACCACCGGGTGCACCGCGTGCACCGCGCGGGCGAGGCCGGCGTGTGGCTCGGGGTGCGCCGGATGCTGGATCTGCACGGGATGCTCGTGGAACCGTCGGCCGCGGTGGCGGTGGACGCGTGCCGCGCCGAGGCCTGGGGCAGCGAGCCCGGGCCCGTGGTCGTCGTTATCAGTGGTCGCAACGTGGCGGCATCGACCGTGCACCGCATCGTGAACGGTCCGTTGCCGGCCTGAGACCGGTCAGAGGTTGAAGCAGACCACCTTGGGGTCGGTCATGCTTTCGACGGCGAAGCGGATGCCCTCGCGCCCGACGCCCGAGCCCTTGACGCCGCCGAACGGCATCGTATCCAGGCGGTAATCGGTGGAATCGTTGACGATGACGGCACCCACCTCGAGCCGTTGCGCGGCAGCGAACGCCCGGTCGACGCGGTTGGTGAAGATGGCGGCGTGCAGGCCGAAATCCACCGCATTCGCCTTGAGAATGGCCGTTTCGAGGTCGGGCACGGGGTAAAGGGAGACGACGGGCCCGTACACCTCGTCGCAGTCGAGGCGCACGCCGTCCGGCACGTTCTCCAGCACGGTGGGCTCGACGACGGCGCCGTGGCGCCTTCCGCCCGTCAGTACGCGGGCTCCGGCTGCCTCGGCCTGCCGGATCCACGACTCCACACGCTCGGCCTCCCGCTCGCGGATCATCGCGCAGACGTCGGTGTCGGGCGCGAGCGAGTGTCCGGCCTTCAGCCGCGACGTGGCGGCGGTCAACGCGTCGCGGAATCGTTCGTACACCGGCGCGTGGACCAGCACGCGCTGTACGCCGAGGCAGTTCTGCCCTGCCTGCGCGAAGGCCCCGTCCCTCACGGCGTCCACCGCGCGGTCCAGGTCGGCGTCGTCCATGACGATGACGGCGCTGTTGGCGCCGAGTTCGAGGACGAGTTTCTTGATGCCGGCGGCGGCCGCGATGCGGCGTCCGGTGGCGATTCCGCCCGTGAACGAGACCAGGCGCACGCGGTCGTCGCCGACGAGCGCCGCGCCGACCGTCGCGCCGTCCCCGGTGACGCAATTGAGCCGGCCCTTCGGAAGGCCCGCGGCCTCGAGGGCCTGCACGAGGGTCAGCGGGGCGAACGGCGTGCGGGAATCGGGCTTCAGGACCACGGCATTGCCGCCGGCGAGCGCGGGGCCGACCTTGTGGGCCGCGACCGCGAGCGGGTCGTTGAAGGGCAGGATGGCGGCGACGACGCCGACCGGTACCCGCTGCCACCAGCCGACGCGGTGTTCCGAGCCGGGCCGGAGGTCGAACGGAAGGGCCTCGCCCGAGCCCCTGCGGGCCTCTTCGGCCGACAGGCGCAGGATTTCGGCCGAGCGTCGGGGCTCGCGTGCCGCCTCGCGCCGCGTCTTGGATCCCTCGGCGGCGATGAGGTCGGCGATGCGATCGGCCCGTTCGTCGAGCCAGGCCGCGGCGCGCATGAGTACGGTGTACCGCTCATGCGTGGGCCAGGCGAGGGCCAGGGCCGATTTCGCCGCCGCAACGGCCTCCCGGGCGTCCTCGGCGGTGCCGTCCACGATCGTTCCGACGACGGCGCCGTCGAACGGGTTGGCGACTTCGAGACGCGATGCGCCGTCGCGCCACGAGCCGCCGATGAAGAGGTTTCCTGTTTCCATGAAATGCGGGCGGCCGGGATCGTGAGGGATCCCGGCCGCCTGAAGGTCCGAAGCGCCGATCACGGAATCCAGTGGCCGGTCACTGCGAGCTGGACGGGCCCGGAACCGGCTGCGGAAGCGGCTTGCGCGGCATCTTTTCGTCGCGTTCGGCCGAATGGTAGGCAAAGGACGCGATGATCGTCGCGGCCTGCTGCAGGTCCTCGACGATGCCGTGGTCGTAGACGTCCATGTTGGAATGGTGCGTCTTGGTGTCGTAGGCGATCACCTCCTGGATGAACTGGAATCCGGGCAGGCCCACGCCGTCGAACGCCTGGTGGTCGGTTCCGCCCGTGTTCTGGAGGGTGACGGTCGACGCGCCGAGGTCCTCGAACGGCTTCAGCCACGTGCGGAAGATGGGCGCGATGGCCTCGTTGCCCTGCGTATAGATCCCGCGGATCTTTCCCGTGCCGTTGTCGAGGTTGTAGTAGACCGAGAGCTTGTCGTACGCCGGCTTGGTCACCAGCGGACCCTGCGGGCCGAACATTCCGCCCGGCGCGCCGCCCGGCGCGGCCTGGCGCTCGGCGAACTGCTGGGCGACGTAGGCGCGCGAGCCGAGCAGGCCCTGCTCCTCGCCGGTCCAGAGTGCGATGCGGATGGTGCGTCGGGGCGCCTTGCCGAGTTCGGCGTAGGTGACGCGCAGGATGCGCATGACTTCCATCATGACGGCCGAGCCGGCGGCGTTGTCGGTCATGCCGGTGCCGGAGTGCCAGGCGTCGTAGTGTCCGCCGACGATGACGAGTTCGTCCCCGATCGCCGGGTCGGTGCCCGGGATCTCGCCCACGACGTTGTACTCCATCGGGTCGTCGTCGTAGTACCGGGCGTTCAGTTCGAAATCGAGCGTGACCTCGTGCCCGGACGAGACCAGGCGATGGATCCGGTTGAAGTGCTCGACCGCGAGCGTGAACTGCGGCACGACCTTCGGCTTGTCGGTGGAGTACGGGGAAACGCGGCCACCGAACGGGGGCGCGTCGGCGGGCATGGCCACGCTGGCGGCCGAGACGAAGATGGTCCCGTAGTCGCCGTTGCGGGAGCCGTCGATGAACGCGGCCGGGCCGGCCTCGAAGATGGCGTTGGTCACGGCGCGCTGCTGGCGCATGCGCTCCATGGCCTCGGGGCTGCCCATGCGACCCCGCGCGGCGGCACCGGCTGCGGGGGCCGGGCTCGGTGCCCAGTTCGCCATCTCGAGCAGGTCACTGTCGCTCATGCGGTGCGCGAGCGGCTCGAACGGCTCTTCCAGTTCGCGTTCCGCGCCGAGGAGCACCACGTTGCCGCGAATCCGGTCGGCCATGGCGGCCACCTCCTCGGCCGTCGTCGCGTTCACGACGATGACCTTGCCCGTCTTGCGTCCTCCCGTGGGGCCGGACCACGCCTTCGGGAAGCCCATGACCGGGAACGAGAACTCCGCACCCCGGGCGTGCAGGTAGAAGCCGTCGAGGCTCCAGCCGCGGCCGAAGGGCCCCCACGCCTCCTTCTTCACGTTGACGAGGCCGAGCTTCCTGAGCTCTTCGGCGGCCCAGTCCGACGCGGCGTCCAGTTCCGGGGAACCCGTCAGGCGCTGGCCCCAGACGTCGTTCATCGGTTGGAGGTACGCATCCAGGCGGCTCTGTTCGAGGCCGTGCTTGCGGATGAGGGCGTTGGCGGCGGCGTCGACCGGCTCGGTCGTCTGGGCCGTCGCGGGAATCGCGAGGGCGATAAACAGGGCGGTCGCGAGGGCCTTGCGCAGGGTGACCATCGTCGTGCGGGTTGGTTGCGGAGGGAATCGCGGGAGTATACCGCGCCCGTTCCTCATGCACAGGACCGCATCTGTGTCAATTCTGTCGCTCCCGGCCGTGCCCGGGGCGGGGACCGCCTCAGCGCACGCCGGCGATCGCGGGGCCTATGGGGCCGTAGGGTTGGTCCAGGTGCGCGGCCCAGAGGTCCCGCAGTTCGGTGAACGCGGCCCGGGACGAATCGGGCACGGGACCCACGGACGGGAACTCCTCGCGCAGCGGGTCGACCTGCTGGCCGTTCTTCCAGAAGCGGTAACAGACGTGCGGGCCGGTCGCGAGGCCGGTCGAACCGACGAAACCGATGACGTCGCCCTGCTTGACGGCCACCCCCGGCCGTATGCCGTCGGCGATGCGTGACATGTGCAGGTACTGGGTCGTGTAGGTGCCGTTGTGCTTCACCTTGACGTAGCGGCCGTTTCCGCTCGTGTACGAGGCCTCGAGCACTACGCCGTCGCCGGTCGTCTGGATCGGCGTGCCGGTGGGGGCGGCGTAGTCGGTGCCCAGGTGGGCCTTGTAGCGCTTCTGCACAGGGTGGAATCGCCGCATCGTGAATCGCGAACTGATTCGCGAGTACTCGACGGGTGCGGCCAGGAAGGCCTTGCGCAGGCTGTTGCCCTCCTCGTCGAAGTACTCGACGTTCTCGCCGTCGTCGAAGAGGTACGCCTTGAAATCGCGTCCCGCATGTTCGAAATGCGAAGCGAGCACGCGCCCGCTGCCGACGAGTTCGGCGCCGACGTACTGCTCCTCGAAGGACACGGTGTACCGGTCTCCCTTCTGCAGGCGGAAGAAGTCGATCTGCCAGGCATACACTTCCGACAACCGGATCGCGATGGCCGGATCGATGTCCTGGTCCACCATGGACTGGTAGAGCGAGCCGTCGATCGTGCCCGATACGGTGCGGGTGGCGGTGCGCACGGGCTTTTCCCCGAGGCGCACGTCGATCGAGTCGCGCAGGTCGAACACGACGTACGACACCGCGTCGCGGGGGTACACGACGAGCTGCGCCGTGTTGGCCGAGTCGTGGTAGACGACCAGCGGACGGCCGGCCCGGATGGAGCGCACGTCGAAGAGCGGCCGGGCGAGCGAGGCGAGCTGCGCGACGGTCTCGCTGGCGACGTTGAAGGGCGTCAGGAGATCAGACAGCGTCTGGTTCCGGCGTACGACGCTGTGGGACACCGCGAAAAGCCCGGCTTCCACCCCGTAGGCGTCGAGGCCGGGCGCCGGGGTCTCGGGTTCGACGGGTCCGGGCTCGGTCCTCGGGATCGCGAGGGAAACGAGGGCGGCGACCAGGATGACCAGCGGGATGGCGCGGCGCATGGTGCGAGGGTTAAAGGCGCTAATCCGGATCGTTCTCCGAAGGCGCCGCGATGTTCCCGGCCCCGGGGTTCAGCGGGCCACGAGAAACGTCCGGAGAACCGGATTTCCGTCGATTTCCACGCGAAGTACATACAATCCGGGCGCCAGGTCGCCGGTCTCGACGTCGATGCCGCCGGGGAGCGGCTGCGGCCGGGCGACCACCCTCGCGAGCAGATCGATCACCTCGGCAGACCCGATGCTTCGGGCCGCGCCCGCGAGGCGGAAGCGGGCCAGGCCCGTCACGGGATGGGGGAACGGGCCCTCGAGCGTGGCGATCGCGGGTCGCTGTCCGGGTTCGGCGCTCGTCGAGGATCCGCTTTCGACGATCGACAGGCGGGTTCCGGCCGGAACGTCGCGCACGACGTCCTCCCGGTTCGCGCCCCAGTGCACCCGCACCTCGTCGACCCGCTGGGCCGCGCCGAGGCCGAAATGCAGCGTTGGGCTGTTCTGCGAGGCGAACGAATCGCCGGCCCGTATCGCCTGCACCCAGGTGCGCGAGCCGGCCCGCACCGTCACGCGCGCCCCGATCGCCATGCGGTTGGACCGCACGCCGGTCAGGTCCACCTTCAGCCATCGCCCGGGGGAGACCGGCGCGCCTTCGAGCAGGTGCACCTTGCCGTCATAGGCCGAGAAGACGAGGTCGAGCAGCCCGTCCCCGTTGAAGTCCCCGGAAGCCACGCCCGTCATCTCGTGCTCGAAGGCTGCGCCGGCCGCTTCGCCCACCTCGACGAAGGCCGCGCCTCGATTCTCGTAGAGCAGCGACTTCATCCGGTAGTAGCCGTAGGCGTTCGCCACGAAGAGATCGGGATCGCCGTCGTTGTCGAAATCGCCGAACACCGTGCCCCAGGCCATGCCGTTCCGCTCGGCTCCGGCCGCGTCCGGAACGATCTCGAAGGTGCCGTCGCCCCGGTTGCGGTACAGCCCGCCCTCGTCCTTCCGGGAAACGTAGGCGTCCTCCCAGCCGTCCCCGTCGTAGTCGCCCCAGGCGATGCCCATGGAATTGCCGGCACCCGGATCGCGGAAACCCACGACGTGCGCCTGGTCCAGCAGCGGCAGGTACCCGGGGTTGCGGTGCAGCCGGTTGGCCACCAGCGGATTGACCGTTCCGTTGCCGAGGCGCCCTTCCCCGTCGAGTACGGCGAACAGGTCCTGGTCCCCGTCGTGGTCGTAGTCGTTCCACGAGACCTGCATCGCGACCGAGAAATTCTCGCCCTGCACTCCGGATTGGGAGGTTACGTCCTCGAACGCGAAGGGGGAGCCGGCCCCCCGGTTCCGGTACAGCCGGTCCGGGGCGCGGTCGGAAGG
>JANJTM010000070.1 GCA_024711125.1 Rhodothermales bacterium | reverse complement strand
CCGGTTGTATAGCCCGCAGAGCGTGATGATGACGTCCTTGCCGGTCACGCCGGGCCGCAGGGCGCCCGTCAGCACGACCTCGACGCCGTCGGGGATCTGCCACCAGAACTCGCCGGTCACCCACGCGGCGGCCGCGTCGGTTCGCACCACCGGCGTTCCGAGCGCCCCGAGGGCCCCGTACATGTTCGAGTGCGAGTCGCTGCCCACGACCAGCGATCCTGGTACGACGTACCCTTCGGCCATCATGACCTGGTGGCTGATGCCGGTGCCGGGAGGGTAGTAGTCGACGCCCTGCTCGCGCGCGAAGGCCTCGATCGCGGCGTATTTCGCGAGGTTCTCGGGCGAGTGGTTCTGCACGTCGTGGTCCATCGGCCACACGGGCTGCCGCGGGTCGAGGATGCGGGCGGCGCCCAGCGACCGGAATTTCTTGACGACAGCCGACGTGTTGTCGTGCGTCATGACGTGCCGGGGGCGCAGTGCGACGACGTCGCCCGCCCGCACAGGCCGATTCGGCCCGGCGGTCATGTGCGCCTGGACGATCTTTTCGGCGAGGGTCTGTCTGGTGTGATCGGACATTGTTCCGGGGGCTCAGTGCGCCGCCGTCGGCGCGGCGCTCTCAGTACGGCAGATCGGTCTTGCAGAGGGCCATGAGGCCCGAAATTGACTCCACGTCCTGCAAATTCCACACGGCGTCCTTGAGCCGGGCGCGGGCGCCGGCCGACATTACGGGCGCCGCCAGGGCGTCGAACTTCTGCTCGATCTCGTGGTCGGTGAGCGGATTGCGCGGGTCGCCCTTGGGGTAATCGAGCTGCTTGGTGAACTCGCGTCCGTCGGTGGTCGTGATGGTGGCGATCACGCGCTGCAGCGCGGGGAAAACCCGTTCGATGTCGGGGTCGGCGACGACCTTGACCTTGTGCAGTTGCGAACGGATGTCGTCCGACATGATCCGCTCCTGCTTGAACTGCGCGGGCGTCACAGCGCGGTCGACGAGAGCGGCCGCGATGACGTACGGAAGCGAATGGTCGGCGCTCTCCTTCGAGCGCGGATCGTACTTCGACGGGTCGGCGAGGATGTCGGCCGCACGCGCGAGCGAACGGATATGTACCTGGGCGACCTGATCGGGCTTCAGGTCGTGCTCGTTCACGAGGTCCAGGACGGCCGAAATCGGGGTGTGGGTGAGCGCTTCGGCCGGAAACGCCTTCATTCCGCACTTCTCGATGCGCCAGGACTCGCCGAGCCCTTCGGTGAGCCTCGCCAGGTCCCAGGTCGGCCCGAACACGTGGGTCAGGCCCTCTTTTCCGTCGATCACGTGCTCGGGCCCGGTGTAGCCCTTCTCGGCGAGGAGCGCGGCGAGCACCCCGCTCTGGGTCGCCATGGGGTCGACCGTGTTCTTCATCATGGTCAGCTTGCCGGCGGTGACGGCGCCCAGCGTCGCGTGACGCGAAGCCGAGATGCCGATCGCGTGCTGGATCTGCTGCCACGTGAGGCCCAGCGCCTTGCCGGCGACGATCGGGGAGACGAAGGCGGTGAGCGTGGCGTGGTGCCATCCGCGCTCGCGGATGCCCGGGATCGCCGCTTCGCAGAACCGCATCTCGAACTCGTGGCCGAGAATGATGCCGAGGATGAGGTCCGTTCCGCCCTTTTCGGCCCGTTCGCCGCACGCGATGGCGGCCGGAATGATGTCACTAGGGTGGGAGGGGTCCTGCTGCCAGTAGATGTCGTTGTAGTCCATCACGCGCACGAGCAGCGCGTTGGCGAGGGCGGCCGAGACCGGATCCGTGCGTTTGCCGGTGCCGATAATGGTCGCGGCGCCGGTTCCGCCGATCTCGCCCAGGACGTCCAGGGCGATGTTGCAGTCCTCCTGGCGCAGTCCGCCGAACGCGCAGCCGAGCGAGTCGAGCAGGTAGCGGCGGGCCTCGTGGATGGCGCTTTCGCTCAGGTCCTCGAAGCGCAGGTCGGCGGCCCAGCGGGCCATGACGGCGGTGATGGTTTCGGGCATGGTTTCGGGCGGAATGAGTAGTGCGGGCGGCTCGCGGGCGGACGCGCAGGCGGCGTCGGCCCGGCCCGCGGCGGCGCGTCAGCGCTTGAGGTTCTTGAAGGGGTCGAAGCTCATGAAGTCGGCGTGGTGCACGATGTAGGCCTCGGTCGAGCGCTTCACGAGGTCGCCCTCGGCCGCGTGCGCCGCGATGATGTGGCAGACCGCGTCGGGCACGCCGCATTCCATCGCGATGGCGACGCCGGTGAAGGGGTGGCGCAGAAGGCGGCCGCGCTCGCTCTGGACGAGCTTTCCGTCCACCAGGTCGTATTCCATCGGCTTGCCGACGTCGGCCAGGATCGCGCCCGCGATGACGGTGTCCATGTCGATCGCGAGGGCCTTGCCGAGAAAGGCCTGCATCGCCCGGGCGCTCTCGCGGGCGATGTGGACCACGCAGCGCTTGTGGTCCATGAAACTCGCCGGGCAGTCGGGCACGACGAGCGTGAACGGGATGGTGCGCAGGTCGTCGGGCGTGAGCGGACTGCGCTCCATCGCCGTCATCCAGGTCCGCGTGACCGCCTCCCGCAGGATCGTGTCCTCGATCCACTCCAGTTCCGGCCAGAGTCGTTCAATCTCGCCGCGCATGCCGTGGCCTCCGTGTTGCGTGATGGCCCACGGGGTCCGACCGGGGACGGACCCCGGGGTAGCGACGGCAAGCTAGTGCGCCCGGCGCAGGCTCGGCGGCGTCGGCGCGCGCCGGAGCATGGATTCGCGGTGAAAGCGCATCCGGAGCGGCCGCGTGTAGGGCGTTGGCCTACAACGGGTTGCGGAACTCGCTGCTAGTGCCCGAGAGGCCGTCGGTCGAGCGGCGCGCCGCGACGTCTCGCGGCGTTTGTGGTTATCGCGCTGTCACCCTGCCCGGCTGGCCCGGGCATAGGCACAGGCCGGTTGTTCCTTCCTCAAATGGGGATCCCCAACGTGGAATCGGAGCCCATTGTC
>JANJTM010000056.1 GCA_024711125.1 Rhodothermales bacterium | reverse complement strand
GGATCGCGTTCCCCGCCACGCGCTTCGCCAGCACCTGCGTGATCGCCGCCGTCAGCGTCGTCTTGCCGTGGTCCACGTGACCGATCGTGCCCACGTTCACGTGGGGCTTGTTTCGCTGGAATGTCTCCTTGGCCATGGTCTATGCCTGATGTTAGGCTTCTTGCTTGACGAAACGCGGACACTCGCCGCGCAGGGACGGGCCGGGCCACCGTCCGCGGCCCCGTCCGTCGGGTGAGCCTCTTCCCGGACTTGAACCGGGGACCCCTTCCTTACCATGGAAGTGCTCTACCGCTGAGCTAAAGAGGCGGTGCTATATGTTCTGCGCCCTGCCGAACAGGGCCCCTCGAGGTCTTCCGAAAGGAAGATCCAAGGGTGAAAACCAGAGCGGGAGACGGGATTCGAACCCGCGACCCTCAGCTTGGAAGGCTGATGCTCTACCAACTGAGCTACTCCCGCGGGTGCGCGCCGGACCTTGGCCCGGCGCGCGGTGGACAGGGGAGGATTCGAACCTCCGAAGGCGAATGCCACTAGATTTACAGTCTAGCCCGGTTGGCCACTTCGGTACCTGTCCAGGGTTCACCATGTCAAAGCAGGCCGGTCCGCCGGATCGCCGTTCCAAGCCGAGCAGCCTGTCCGGCGCTGAGCTGGCGAAGGGACTTGAACCCCCAACCTGCTCATTACAAGTGAGCTGCTCTACCAGTTGAGCTACGCCAGCCGGTGGGACACCGACTACTGACCCGACGGTACAAGCCAGACTTTAAAGGTAGGGAGCGATCGGCGGCGATGTCAACCGCGTCGGCGTCGAAGGATGCGTGAAGGGCCGTGCGCCCCGTTCGGAGGTACGTGCGGCTGCAGGAGGGCGTTCACGTGCCCGCCGTACCGCCCGGTTGCCCCACGTGGCCCGATCCCGGCCTCCGGCGGCGCACGTAGTAGACGATCTGAACGACCACGAACAGCGCGGCGATCCCCAGTATGACCGATCCCCAGGCTTTCAGCCATCCGCCGACGATCTCCCACCGATCCCCCACCACGTACCCGGCGGCCACGAGGAGCGCGGTCCAGACCAGGGAACTGAGGAAGGCCAGCACGGCCACCGGACCGGACGGCATGCGCGTCATGCCGACCGTCAGCGAGATGACCGATCGCATTCCGCTCAGGAACCGGTTTGCCGCGACGAGCACGTATCCCCGGCGCGCGAGGGCGACCCGCGCGACCTCGATCTTTCCCTTGGGCAGCCACGTCAGCCGATCGGGCGCCAGGAGGAGATCGCCCATCCGCAGGCCGATGGCGTACATGGTCATGAAGCCCGCCAGCCCTCCCAGCGTCGCGACCAGCGTCACCGCGACGGCGTCCAGCCTGCCGACGCCCGCCAGGTATCCGCCGAACACGACGACCATGTCGCCGGGCACGGGCGGAAGGAGATTCTCGCCGTACGCTATGCCGAGCAGGATGGCGTACACCCAGACCGGGTCGAGGGACCCCATCCAGCGAACGAGGTCGCCGAGTACGTCGAGCATGTCAGCCGTTTGAACGGTGCAACAGGACGACGGCATACGCCGCGGCTCCCTCTCCGGTCCCGACGAATCCCATGCGCTCAGACGTGGTGGCCTTGATGGACACCTCGCCGGTGGCCACCCCGAGCGCCTCGGCCGTACGCTCCCGCATCGCGTCGACCCACGGACGGATCTTCGGAGCCTCCATGACCAGCGTGGCGTCCACGTTCGAGACCGCCCATCCCCGGTCCCCGGCGAGAGCCACGACGGCCTCCAGCAGACGAACCGAATCCGCTCCCTTCCAGGCCGGATCGGTGTCCGGAAAGTGCGACCCGATGTCGCCGAGGGCGAGCGCCCCGAGCACCGCGTCTGCAATCGCGTGCAGGAGCACGTCGGCGTCGCTGTGGCCGTCGAGCCCGCGGCCGGACGGGATGACGACCCCGCCCAGGACGAGCGGACGGCCTTCGGCGAAACGGTGGACGTCGTATCCGAATCCGATGCGCACGGTCAACCTCCGGGGTGGCTCACGACGTGCCGATCCGGGTCGTCGAGGCGCAGGATGCCCTCCCAGATCGGCCAGAACGAGGTGGCACGCTCCCAATCGTCGGGCGTGGTGATCTTCGAATTGTCCTCGGATCCGGCGACGAGCACGACATCGAGCCCGAGCCTGCGCACGAGTTCCACGTCGTCGGTCGCGTCGATTTCGTCCTCCCGGGCCCGACCGTGCGCCTCGTACAGCCACTCCCGGCGAAAGGCCTGCGGGGTCTGCATGCGCCAGAGCCCGTCCCGCGCCACGGTCTCGCCGAACCACCCGTCGGTGGCGCGCCGCAGCGTATCGGCGACGGGCACGGCCGGTGCGGCGGCGCCGTGGGCCCGCGCGGCCTCGATGACGTCCGTCACGAGCGAGAGGCGCACGAACGGTCGGACGGCGTCGTGGACCAGGATGACGTCCACGTCCTCGGGAACGGCCTCCAACGCGGCGAGAACCGACTCCTGGCGGGTTTCACCCCCGGGCACGACGGCCCTCAGCTTCGTCACGCCGACGCGCCGCAACTCCTGGCGCAGCGGCCGGACGGCCTCGGCCGGGGTGGCCACGATGATGTGCTGTACGGAAGGGTGCCGCTCGAAAACGAACAGGGTCTGGACGAGTACCGGTTTTCCGCCCAGTTCGCGGAACTGTTTGCGCGGGCCTCCGAGCCGGCGCCCGCTTCCTGCCGCCGGTACGAGTACCGCGACCTCGCCTTTGGGATCGGCCGTCTTCGCCATCGGCATCGGGGATGGACGGGCGGCGCGATCAGAGGATCAGCATCGCGTCGCCGAACGAGAACAGGCGATATTCCTCGCGTATCGCCTCACGGTACGCTTCCATCACGAAATCGTACCCGGCGAACGCCGAGACGAGCATGAGGAGCGTGGACCGCGGCATGTGGAAGTTCGTGAGCAGCCGCTCGGTAATGCGGAAATCGTACGGCGGATAGATGAACTTGTCGGTCCATCCGCGGTGTGCCTTCAGCTGGTGCGAAGCGTTGAGGCTCGATTCGATCGCGCGCACCACGGTCGTTCCGACCGCGGTGACCGAGTTCCTGTTCGACGCGAGGGCCCGGTTGACCGTGTCGGCGGTCTCGCTCGACACGTCGTAGAATTCCGAGTCCATGCGATGCTTCGTGAGGTCCTCGACCTCCACCGGGCGGAACGTACCGAGGCCGACGTGAAGCGTCACCGGCGCGGTTACCACGCCCTTCTTCTCGAGCGCCCGCATGACGGCCGGCGTGAAGTGGAGCCCGGCCGTCGGTGCCGCGACCGCTCCGCGCTCCTCGGCGAAGATGGTCTGGTACCGCATGCGGTCCTCGGGCTCGACGTCGCGCTTCAGGTAGGGCGGAATCGGGGTTTCGCCGATTTCGTCGATCTGGCGATAGAGATCCTCGTTCTCGCCGTCGAACACGAACCGGATCGTGCGCCCCCGCGAGGTCGTGTTGTCGATGACCTCGGCCACGAGCCCGTTGTCGAAGTACAGCTTGTTGCCGATGCGGATCTTGCGGGCCGGATCGACGATGACGTCCCACAGCCGGCTCTCGGCGTTCAGTTCGCGCAGCAGGAACACCTCGATGCGCGCCCCGGTCTTCTCCTTGTTCCCGAACAGGCGGGCGGGGAACACCTTCGTATTGTTCACGACCAGCGCGTCGCCCGGTTCGAAGAACTCGACGACTTCGGTGAACACCCGGTGCTCGATCGTGCCGCGCGAACGGTCCAGCACCATGAGCCGCGACTGGTCGCGGGGCTCCACCGGGTACCGCGCGATCAACGAGCGCGGGTACTCGAACTCGAAATCAGACAGCTTCATCGACATCGCGATTGCCTTCCCTGCATCCCGTAGCGGCTCACGGGCCGCCGTTCGATTGTGCCGTGATTTCGATTTCCGGGTGAAAATATACTTCGGTTCCTGGCCGACGCCAAACAGGGGGGCCCACCGGTGTCTTGACCGCCATCGGGCGGTCGCCTACGTTGCGCACGGAGGTGTACCCGCTCGGCGCCCCGAACCCGGAAGCGCCGCGCGAAGCGCTTCCGGACGACCCGTTCCGGCCTTCCCGCCGCCGCCCATGTCCCACGTCGGTTCCCGTCTCTTCGCATCGCTTCTCGGCGCCCTGGCAACGACCGGGCTGCTCGCGGCGTGCGACCACGGGCTCGCGCCGCCGGAACCGGAAGTTCCGGGATCGATCCGCGGAATCGTGCGCTACAGCGGGGAATGGCCGCCCCGTTCCGAGGTGCACGACCTGCGCTTCGTCGCCATGCGGTTCGTCCCCCGCGACACCGCCGATTTCCTCCAGCTGAACCTGATGGCGATCTCGGGCGGTCTCGACTACGGGGTTGACGCCGATACGTTCGTCATCGACGACGTGGCGCCCGGCCTCTTCGTCTATTCGGGCGTGGCGTGGCAGTTCACCCCGAACATCCTGTCGTGGAAGCCCGTCGGGCTCGTGGAGGCCGACGGCGGCCTGTTCGCGGTCGAATCGGACCGCACGACGCAGGTCGAGGTGGACGTCGACTTCCGGAACCTGCCCCCCTTCCCCCCTCCGCTCGACTGACGTGAAACGTTCCGCGAGCCGATTCCTCCTCGTGGCGGTGCTGACCGCCGTCGCCGTGCCGGCGACGGCGCAGGTCGCGCGCGTGTACGGCACGGTGACGGACTCGCGGGGCGAGCCGCTGCCCGGCGTGAACGTCGTGCTCAAGGGCACTCTGACGGGCACCGCCACGGCCGAGGACGGGTCCTACGAGATCCCGCGCGTCGAGCCGGGGCCATGGATCATCGTGGCGTCGGCCGTGGGTTTCCGGTCGGAAGAACGCCCGGTGACCCTCGTCGCCGGCAGCGGGATGCGGGTGGATTTCGCGCTCGAAGAGGACATCGTGGTCCAGGGCGAGGTCGTCGTGACGGCCTCACGGCGTGCACAGGCCGCGGTCGACGTGCCCGCGAGCGTCGCCGTCCTCTCGCCGCGGGACCTGGACCGGCGCAACGTGATCTCGCTGGACGACGCCCTTCGCGCGATACCCGGGGTGCACCTGCAGGAAAACCAGGTCAACGTCCGCGGCTCGTCGGGCTTCGCCTACAACACCGGAAGCCGGGTCCTGATGCTGCTGGACGGCATGCCGATCCTCACGCCGGACACCGACGGCGTCGCCTTCGACGCCCTGCCGTTCGGACGGATCGAGCGTATCGAGGTACTCAAGGGGCCCGGTTCGGCACTCTACGGGAGCGGAGCCCTCGGCGGTGTCGTGAACGTGATCACGAAGCCCATCCCGGAAGAGCCGGAGACCGAGGTGCGGACGTACGCCGGCGCGTGGGACCCGGTGCGCTACGAGGTCTGGCGCGCCGGATGGGACGGCGCCGACCGCTACCGTGTCTTTTCCGGGGTTTCGATCGCCCACGCCCGGCGACTCTCGCGGGTCGCGGGCGCCTGGGTCAACCTGTCGGCGCGGCAGGACGAGGGCTACCTGAACTACTCGCGTTCCCGCATGGTCACCGGCTACGGAAAATTGGCCTGGAACCCGTCGATGGCGGTGCGCGCCTCGCTGCTCGTCGGCCTTCTCGTGAGGGAAAAGGACAATTTCCTGTTCTGGAACGGAGCCCGCGACCCGCTGAATCCGGGAAGCCTGGCCATCGCCCCTCCCGACGGCGCCGCGCCCACCGGGTCGAACGACGTGTTCGGAAACCAGGTGAGCGTGCTTCCGACCGTTACCCACGTCACGTCGGGCCGCTTCGCCTACACGGTGAAGGGAAGGCTCTTCGGAACGGTCATCCGGCCCATCAACGACCTGACCGGCAAGCCCGAACCGGCCTCCAAGGGCACCCTTGGCTTCCGGTACGGGGGGGAAGTCCAGGCCAACTGGTCGCCCGCCCGCGGAAGCGAAGCCACGTTCGGCGCCGCCCGGGACGCGTTGGCCACGCGGTCGACGTTCTACGTGACCGAGAACGGGGACGACACCGGGGGACAACCCGAAACCGCGGTCTTCGGACAGTGGGAGCAGGACGTGTCGTCGACCGTGCGCACGACCGCCGGCCTGCGGTACGACCGCTACGACGTGGACGAGGCCAATGCCGTCGAGCGCATGAGCCCGAAGCTCGGCGTTACCTGGCGCGTGCTGCCGCAGGGAACGCTGCGCCTCGCGTACGGCCACGGATTCCGGGTTCCGAGCCTGGCCGAGCGCTTCACCGACAACCGCGACTTCTTCCCCATCGTGCGCAACCCGACGCTGCGACCGGAGCGCTCGGTATCGTACGAGACCGGGTTCCGGACCACGCGGGTGGTCGCGGGCGCCTGGTCGGTGGAGGTCGATGCGGCCGCGTTCTGGAACGAGTACTGGGACCTGATCGAGCCGCGTCTCGAGACGCGCGTTCGGGCGTTCCAGTTCGTGAACCTGACGCGCGCGCGCATCCGGGGATTCGAGGCGTCGGCCGACGTGCGCCGCGAGGACCGGGGCGACCTGCTTCGGCTCGGCTATACCTGGCTGGACGCCGACGACCTTTCGCTGGGTGAAGCCCTCGCGTTCCGCTCGCGCCACCAGTTCACGGCGTCGCTCGACGTGCGCGTCACCGGTCCGTGGGAGGTCGGTGCCGATGCCCGGCTGATGAGCGCGGCCGAACGCGTCGATACGGACTTCGCCCGGTTCGTGCCGGACGCCGACCTGCTGGTTCCGATCCGGGTCGTGGATTTTCGGGCGGGCTGGAACGGAGGCACCTGGCGCGCCGCCGTGCTGGTCCAGAACGCCTTCGACTACTACTACGCCGAACGCCCGGCGTACCTCGCCGCCACGCGCCGATTCACGGTCCAGGTCGCGGCCCGCTTCTGAGGCGTTCAGAAACCGAGCCGCTCGCGGGCCCGGGTGATGTGCGCCACGTGATGCCGACCGTGCCAGGCGTACAACTGGATCATGAAACCCAGGTCGATGCGCCCCCGCTCGGGGTGTACCAGCGCCCGGTTCGTCCAATCGTCCGGCACGCCGGCGAGCAGGGCGACCCATCGGGCGTGAACCCCTCGCACGATGGCCAGCGAGGGGGCCACGGGGCCGGCGGACGCGTCCGGGAGACGGGCCCACGCGTTCTCGTCGTAGGCCAGGACCGGCGGGGTATCCGCGGTCAGCGCGAATCGGAAGCGGATGGACGCGTGGGAGTGGCTGTCGGCCAGGTGGTGCACGACCTGCCGCAGCGTCCAGCCCCCGTCGCGGTACGGCGTGTCGAGTGCCGCGTCGTCGAGTCCCGCGACGGCCGATTCGAGCGCGTCGGGCAGCGCGGCGATGTCGCGCACGCAGGCTGCGACGAGGTCGCGGCCGGGAGTGGCGACCGCCTGGAGGCGGCCCACCGGATAGCGGAAGGCGTCGGCGTCCATGGGCTCAGAGCGGCTTGAAGATGGCCATCGTGGCGGCCGCCGCGACCAGCACGAGCGTCAGCGCCCACGCGGCCGAAGCGAGGTTCGGGCGCCGCCGGAGCAGGAACGGCAGCGCGGCGACGATCACCCAGATGCCCAGCTTGACCCAGACCCAGCCCGGGAACGCCCCCGTGATCTCCAGGCGCGCCAGCATGCCGAACCCGGCGAGCAGGATCAGGAAGGTGCCGATACCGTGTCCGATCATCGAGGCGCGGTACCACCGTGCCGCCCGGTCGCTGCCGGCGAGTACGACCGCGGCGCCCAGCGCCTGTACGACGAGCGCGATTCCGATGACGTGGATGAGCTGGTAGACAGTGATGTGCATGGGTGTAAGGAAGGGGTGGTTGCAGGTCCGGGGATGGGCGGCGATTTCAGGAAGTTAGTTCGCAAACCCTCGCCCGCGTTTCCCGCCCGTCGAGACGCCAGGCGAAGGCGGCCAGGTCCACGATGGTCTCGTGCAGCCCCGGGCCCGGCTCGTCGAGCCGTCCCGCCGGGTCGAGGCAGACCACTCGTCGCCCGGGATCGGGAACGAGAACCGGAGCGCCGTGCGCGCGCACGGCGTCGACCATTTCGGGGAGCCCGGCGCCCGGAAGCGCGACGAGCACGATTGCGGGGTCGCGCGCCGCCACGGACGGCCAGTCGGTCGCGACCGCGGGCTCGCCGGAATCGGGCCCGGCAAGCACGAGCGCCGCCCGGTCCACCAGTTCGTTCATCCAACCGGCGGCGAGCACCGGCGGATCCAGGGAGGTCAGGACCACCGTGCGCAACAACCGCTCGTCCGGCGCCCTCCGGTGGATTCCGATCCGACCCCGCCATGCGCGCAGTTCGGCTTCCCGGTCGCCCAGTCCTCGCATGGCCTCCGGCATGCGCCCGATGCGCCTGCCGATGCGCAGCACGAATTCGAGCACGTCGCGGTAGGTGCGGGCGCTCCAGTCCACGACCTCGCGTTCACCGGCCGGCGAACGGTCCCACGCCTCGTCCCAGGAGTTCACGATCACGAGGTCCGGCTCGAGCGAGTCCAGCAAGGCCTCCTCCAGGTCCGCTGCAACGACACGATTCGCCGGATCACCCGCCACGAGCGCGCGCGACGGGGCCGGCTGCCAGCCATCGCGGGTAACCACCGGCAGGTCCGATCGTCCCGAGCGCGCGCCGCAGACCGCCGTGCCGCCGACGAGCAGGTCGGCGGCCCCGACGGCGGCCAGCCAGGCGGTCGCACCGGGTACGAGCGAAACGATGCGGGGGGTGCTCACCGGATCGGCGGCCTCATCCGGTGGAACGGGGTCGCTTCCTGCCACGCCCGGGCGACGGTGAACGTCACGCCTGCCACGATCTCGGCGGCACGGATGGCTTCGACCGTCAGCAGGGACGGATCGCCCGCCCGTTCGGCCAGCGCCCCGGCAAACCGGTCGGCCGAATGCGACGACAGCGCGGCACCGGGCAGCGCGGCGGCCGGCAGCGCAGCGCCTACCGCGGCCAGGAACCGGCGGCGCGTCAGGTCCCCGGGATCAGAAGAGGGATCGCGCGACATCGGCAACGTGCTCGGGCGTGAATCCGAATTTCTCGAACAGCACTTCGGCGGGCGCCGACGCCCCGTAGCGGTCCAGCGCCACGATCCGGCCTTCGTCGCCGACCCACCGTTCCCATCCCTGCCGGATTCCGGCTTCGACCGCTACGCGGCGACGCACGGACGGGGGCAGCACGGCGTTCCGGTATTCGGCGGACTGTTCGGCGAACAGTTCCCACGAGGGGACACTGACCACCCGCACGCGACGACCCTCCTCGGCCAGCCGATCGGCGGCGGCCATCACGACGTGCAACTCGCTTCCGCTCGCGAGGAGGATGACCTCCGGATGCGCGCCCCCGTCGCGTACGACGTACGCGCCTCGGGGTACGCCCTCGGCGGCTTGCGTGGCCGTTTCGGCCGACTGCGGCAGTTTCTGGCGCGTAAGGGCGAGGGCCGTGGGGCCGGAGCACCGCTCCAGCGCGATGCGCCACGCGGCCGCCGTCTCGGCGGCGTCGGCCGGACGGAGAAATACGAGGCCCGGGATCGCGCGCAGGGCCGCGTAGTGCTCGACGGGCTGGTGCGTGGGTCCGTCCTCCCCGACGCCGATCGAGTCGTGCGTGAAGACGTAGATGACCGGTTGGTGCATCAGCGCCGACAGGCGGACCGACGGCCGCATGTAGTCGGAAAACACGAGGAACGTGCTGCAGAACGGTCGAAGTCCCCCGTGGAGGGCAAGGCCGTTGCAGATCGCCGCCATGGCGTGCTCCCGGATGCCGAAGTGGAAGTACCGGCCGTCCGGCCGATCGCGTCCGTGGGCTTCGGCGCCCTTGACGAGCGTATTGTTCGAGGGGGTGAGATCGGCCGATCCGCCCACCAGCTGCCCTATGACCGGGGAAACCGCCGCGAGCACCTTTCCGCTCGCCTGGCGCGTCGCCATATCGTCGCCCGCGACGAACGTCGGCAGGGCCTCGGCCCATCCCTTCGGAAGCTCGCCCGACCTCCAGCGGGCGAATTCGTCGGCGGTCTCGGGGTGCTCCCGCTCGTAGCGGATCAGGAGGTCGGCCCACGCGACCCGCTCGCCCCCGGATCGCAGGGCGACATCCCTGGCCGCGCCGTACACGTCGAGCGGCACGTCGAACGGTGGAAGGTCCCATCCGAGGTTTTCGCGGGTGCGTGCCACTTCGTCCGGGCCGAGCGGCGAACCGTGCACACCCGACGTGTCCTGCTTGTTCGGGCTTCCGAACCCGATGTGCGTCTTTACGACGATCAGGGACGGGCGCGTATGCTCGGCCCGGGCCTCCCCGATCGCTTCGTCGATCGCGTCGACGTCGTTCCCGTCCTCGACGCGGACCACGTGCCAACCGTACGATGCGAACCGGGTCGGAATATCCTCGCTGAACGCCAGGCTCGTCGGTCCGTCGATCGTGATGCCGTTGTCGTCGTAGAGGTAGATCAGCTTGCCGAGCCCGAGGTGTCCCGCGAGCGACGCGGCCTCGTGGCTGATGCCCTCCATCAGGTCACCGTCCGAGACGATGCCGTACGTGTAGTGGTCCACGACCGCGAATCCAGGGCGGTTGAACCGCGCGGCGAGCAGACGCTCGGCGACGGCGAACCCGACTCCGTTGGCAAAACCCTGTCCGAGCGGACCGGTCGTGGTCTCGACACCCGGGGTCAGGCCCGATTCCGGGTGCCCCGGCGTGATGCTACCCCACTGGCGGAAACGGCGGAGGTCACCGAGACCCACCTCGTATCCGAAAAGGTGCAGCAGGCCGTAGAGCAGCATCGACCCGTGACCCGCCGACAGCACGAACCGGTCGCGGTCGAACCACTGCGGCGCCTGCGGGTCGTGCTTGAGATGCCGGCTCCACACGGTCCAGGCCATGGCGGCGGCTCCCATCGGCATGCCGGGGTGGCCGCTGTTCGCCTCCTGAACGGCGTCGATCGCGAGAAAACGGAGCGTATTGACGGCCAGGGCGTCGGTGGCGCGCTGGGCGTCGGCTGACCTGGGGGAGGGATTCCTTGCTTCGGACATCGACTCGGTTCGGGCGCTGGTTGGGCCGGCTGGGCCGGAGGTCGGCCAAAGCTACGTGCCCGCCCGGAACGCAACCGGACCGAACGGCAAGTTTTTGTCCAAGACCGACGACGATCCCGTCAGCCCGCCGCGGCCGCCTCGTCGATCATCTGCCGCAGGCAGGCCACGGTCTTGGACGAGTTGTGCACGAGACGGCCGTTGATCATGACGGCCGGGGTTCCGCGGATGCCCATCTGCGAGATCTGCATGCGGCGGCGCACGATCTGTTCTCGGTTCAGCCCCCGGGACAGCCGATCCATGAACGTGGCTCCGTCGATGCCGAGGCCTTCGGCCATCGTGCGCAGCTGGGCCGGAGTGTACCCGTTGGGTCCCTGCGCGGCGAAGAGCGCCTCCAGCATCCCGTAGTACTGCCCATCCTGCGCCGCGACGTACATCGCCTCGATCGGAAGCAGCGAGATGTCGGGCCAGAGCATGAACGGGACGACATACACCTTCGCCTTGTCGCCGTGGCTCTCGGCCACCTGCTTCATGACCGGGTGCATCGTGGCGCAGTGGGGGCAGTTCGGGTCGATGAACTCCATCACGACCACTTTCGCCTTGTCGGAGCCCAGGTACGGATCGCCGAGCTGGAGGAAGGACGCGTATTCGGCGTACACCGGCACCGAATCGTCGTACTGGCAGACCGCCGCGGCCGGCGGCGCCTGCGGGACCGGGTCGGCGGCGGCCGCAAGGGAGGGAGCGGCTTCGGTCTGCGGCGCGGCCGAGGCGACCTCGAGGCCCGAGAAGTACGACAGGTCGGCGACAACCAGCGCGACCGCCACCAGGGCGACGGTCGCGTAGAAACGCGTTTTCATGGCAGGTTCGGAGGTGGGTGCGGGAACGGCGGCGCGCAGGTCGGCCGCGACGAGCAGGAAGAGGGCGAGCGTGATGCCGGCCGAGATCAGGCAGAGCTTGCAGAACGCGCCGATCTCGGTGGCCTGGACGTAGAAGAGCCACCCGGAATACAGCACCCCGAACGTCAGCACCGCGGCACGGATCGTGCGCCAGGTCGAGGCCCTGCGGGCATCGAGCGCGCCCGCGAGCAGCCCGAGGAGTACCAGGACGGCATAGTACCCGAGCCCCCACGTCGCGTTGGAGACGCCCATCAGGGTGCCGGCGTCGCTGGACGTCACGAGTTCGCACTCGACGGTGGCCGTGGGTTCCGAAAACCCGAAACAGCCCCGGTCGAACCCGCGATCCACCATGATCGACAGGTGTACGACGACGAGCAGGCCGAGCAGGGCTCCCGCGAAGTGGAGCCGATCGAACAGGGGACGTGAAGCCCGGACGCGGGCCATGGGACCCTTTGCGGAAGCTGTCATGCGCGGGAACGGATGGTCGGATCGCTCGAGGCGCGGTAGGAACCTTCGCGACGGACCTTTGATCCGACCGGCGCACCGGGTTGCGTCCGGGCATTGTATCCGGAACGCGGTGTGCGCAACTTACTGCCCGCACCCCCTTCCCGGATGGACTTTTCGCGCTTCGAGATCCCCTTCGCCCGCACGCTGGGCCCGGCAGCGCGCCGCCTGCTGGACGACCACCTGGACTGGCGGCTCACCGGGCGGTGGATGATGCTCTCGGCGCTCGTGGGCGCCGCGGGTGGCCTTGCGGCGCTGGTTTTCTCCCACGCGGTTTCGTTGGCGTCGAACGGGTTCCTCCTCGAACTGGTGGGCTACCGCATGCCGCTGCCCGGTGGCGAATCGGGGGGCGCGGTCTTCGACCTCGAGGTGTCGATGAACCCCACCCGGCGCTGGCTGCTCTTCATCGTGCCCGCCCTCGGCGGCCTGCTGTCGGGCTGGCTCGTGTACCGGTTCGCACCGGAGGCCGAGGGACACGGTACCGACGCGGTGATCCGCGCCTTCCACCGGCAGGGCGGCCGCATGAGCCGACGCATTCCGATCGTCAAGACGCTCGCCTCGGCCGCCACGATCGGTTCCGGGGGAAGCGCGGGCCGGGAGGGCCCCGTCGCCCAGATCGCGGGCGCGATCGCGTCGGAGATCGCCGGGCGGCTCGGCCTCGGCGAGCGGGAGCGCCGGATCCTCATGGTGGCCGGCGTCGCCGCGGGGATCGGGGCGGTCTTCCGCTCGCCGCTCGGGGGCGCCTTCTTCGCGGTCGAGGTCCTGTACCGGGACGACATGGAGACCGAGGCGCTGATGCCGGCCGTCATTTCGGGCATCACCGGGTATTCGGTCTTCGCGATGTTCGAAGGCTCGGGCACCGTGTTCGACGCGCCGCATTTCCAGTGGGTGCATCCGGTGGAGCTGCTGCCCGTGGCGGTGTTCTCGATACTCTGCGGCGCGATCGGGATCCTGTATGTCCATGCGTTCGACGGCGCCAGGAAGCGCATCTTCGACCGGCTGTCCGTTCCGAAGGCCGTCAAGCCGGCGGTAGGAGGGCTCCTGGTCGGAGCCATCGCGTTCGTATTTCCGCCCGTGCTGGGATCGTCGTACGGCTGGCTGCAGCACGCGATGGACGGTACGCTTCCGTTCCTGATCATGGCCACGCTCGTGGTCGCGAAGATCGCCGCGACGAGTTTCACGATCGGATCGGGCGGTTCCGGGGGCGTCTTTGCCCCGTCGCTGGTCATCGGGGGCATGCTGGGGGGCGTGTTCGGCACAGCGCTGCACGCCGCCTGGCCCGAACTCGTGGCACAGCCCCAGGCCTACGTCATGATCGGCATGGCCACGCTATTCTCGGGCGTTTCGAGCGTACCGATCTCGATGACCATCATGATATCGGAGATGACGGGCAGCTACGGCCTGCTGGTTCCGCTCATCTTTTCGGCCACGATCGTGCACCTGCTGGTCAACCGGTGGAGCCTGTACACCCAGCAGGTGCGCACGCACGCCGATTCGCCGGCCCACCGGCAGGAAGTGCTGCCCAACGTGCTGGCGTCGGTCAGCGTCCGTGACGTGGCCCGCCTGACGAAGGAGTTCCGCGTGCTCGAGCCGCGCTCGGGGCTCGCAGAGATCCTGTCGGTCTTCACCCGGACGCAGGAGGTCGTGATCCCGGTAGCCGATCCGGAGCGGCCCGGACACTACACGGGTCTCGTGCTGCTCGAGGACGTGCAGTCGCTGCTCACCGCGGGAGAATCCATGCGGCAGCTCATCATCGCGTCGGACGTGCAGGTGCCCTTCGTCTCGGTATCCGAAGGGGCAACGCTCGAACAGGCGCTGGACGTGTTCCAGTCGACGGCATCCACGGAACTGCCCGTGGTCGATGCCGGCGGACGTATCGTGGGCTTCCTGAAGCAGTCGCAGGTATCTTCGGAATATCACCGGGCGGTGCTGCGCGCGCACGCCGATACGGCCGAGCACTGAAGTCATCCATGGCGCTGCCCTTCGAAGTCGGCGACGAGTTGCTGCACCGGGTCCTGGTGATACTCGGGGGCTTGATGGCGCTCGCGCTCCTCGCGAGACTCGCCCTGCGTATCGTCCGGGGCAGCCTCGAGGATCCGACCCGGGTCTACCACGCGTCGCGCATCGTGCGGCGCACGGCCGGGACGATCGCGATCCTGCTCGTCCTGTTGCTGCTGTCGCCGGACGTGCGCGGGCTCATCACGGTGCTCACCGTCGTCGGCGCCGGCCTCGCCATCGCGTTGCGGGAAGCGCTCCTGTCGATCGCGGGCTGGATGCGCATCGGGCTGATCAGCCCCTACCGGATCGGGGAGCGCATCGAGATCGGCGGGGTCACGGGAGATGTCATCGACATACGGATGCTGCGCACCACCCTGATGGAAATCCGGGGATGGGTGGACGCGGACCAGTCCACCGGCCGCATCGTGCACATTCCGAACTCGTGGCTTTTCGAGCATGCGCTGTACAATTTCTCGCGAGGTTTCAACTTCGTGTGGAACGAGGTGTCGTTCACGCTGACGTTCCGCAGCGACTGGAGCGCCGCCCGCGACATCCTGCTCGGGCTCGCCGAGGAATCGGCCGCGATCGTGTCGCAGCAGGCGCAGAAGGAACTGAGGGACATGTCCCGGGAATTCCTCATCCACTACTCCGTGCTCACCCCTTTCGTGTACGTCCGGGTGGTGGATAACGGGATCCGGCTGACGCTGCGGTACCTGTGCGACGTGCGAAAACGGCGGGGCACCGAACATGCGCTCACCGTGAGCATTCTCGAGGCGTGGCGGGCACACGGAGGCATCGAATTCGCGGTCCCCGCGATCCACGTGACCACGCCAGACACCCCGCAGTTCGCATCGCCGGACCGGGGGCCCGCGAACACACCCGACTGACGGGGCGCCCCCCCGGACCCGCTCCCACCTTCCCGATGGACTCCCGCGCCACCTTCCTGCGACGCTGCGCCGAACTTCGCGCGGCCGGAACCGGTCGGTTCGCCGCCCCGGTGCACCGCCGCCTCTCGGCCGACCTCCTCACGCCCGTCTCGGCGTACCTCGCGCTGCGCGAGGGCTCCCGGTACGCCTTCCTCCTCGAAAGCGTCGAGGGCGGGGAAAAGCTGGCGCGCTATTCGTTCCTGGGACGGGACCCGTACGCCGTGTTCACCGCGCGCGCCCGGCACGTAGAGCGGCTGGATACCCGCACGGGGGAGCGCACCGCGGTCGACGGCGACCTGTTCGACGTGCTGCGCAGGGAGGCCGGAAGCCGGCAGGAGCTGCGCGTGCCGGGGCTGCCCCGTTTCACCGGCGGCGCCGTCGGATACGCCGCCTACGACACGGTGCGGCTGCTCGAGCGGTTGGGCGACGGGCCACCCGACGACCTGGGTACGCCCGAAGGGGTCTGGTGCCTGTACGACCGGGTGGTCGCGTTCGACCACGTGCGGCACCAGCTCGTGCTCATGGCGACGGTTTTCGTGGAGCCCGACACGGACTTGGAGGACGCATTCGACCGGGCCCAGCAGCAAATCGACGAAATGGCGGGCTGGCTCGTGCGGGCGACCGGGGCGCCCGAACCGGTCCGGCTGACGGGCGAGCTCGAAGCGAACCTCGACCGCGAGGCCTTTGCCGGGGCGGTGGAGACGGCAAAGCGGCACATCTACGAGGGAGACATCTTCCAGGTGGTGCTGTCCCGACGTTTCCGGCTCCCGTTCCGCGGAGACCGGTTCAACCTCTACCGTGCGCTGCGTCAGGTCAACCCGTCGCCTTACCTCTTCCACCTCGAATTCGACGGGTTCGCGCTGATCGGATCCTCGCCCGAGGTGCTCGTCCGTGTGGAGGACGGGCGGGCGGAGGTCCTTCCGATCGCGGGCACGCGGCCGCGCGGCGAAACGCCGGAGGAAGACGCGCAGCATGAACGCGACCTGCTCGACGACCCCAAGGAACGCGCCGAACACCTGATGCTCGTGGATCTCGGTCGGAACGACCTCGGCCGCGTCTGCTCGTGGGGATCCGTGCACGTGGACCGGTACGCGTTCGTCGAGCGGTACTCCCACGTCATGCACATCGTCTCTTCGGTTTCCGGGAGGCTTCGTGACGGCGCGTCGGCCATCGATGCGCTCGCGGCGTGTTTTCCGGCCGGCACCGTGAGCGGAGCCCCCAAGGTGCGGGCGATGGAGATCATCGACGCCCTCGAACCGACGCGTCGGGGCCCGTACGCAGGCGCCGTGGGCTATCTGGATTTTTCCGGAAATCTGGACACCTGCATCACGATCCGTACGATGCTCGTGCAGGGGGATGCGATCTTCGTGCAGGCCGGCGCCGGAATCGTCGCCGACAGCGACCCAGACCGCGAGTTCGAGGAAACCGAGAACAAGGCGCGGGCGCTGCGGCAGGCGATCCTGCTGGCATCGCGCGATCTGCTGTGATCCGGGACCAGTACGGCCGCCGGATCGTATTCATGTTTCACGACCACCACGAGCTGTCATGGGAGTCAAGGACCTGCTTCTGAACAAGGGATGGGCCGGGCGCACCATCTCCCGCGCCGAGACCGCCGACCGGGTCAATCCGATCCTCCGCGAGCTGACGGTGCTCATGCACACGTACGACGCAGCGGTCCGCTCGCTCGACGCGGAAGCCCTGCCCGGATTGACAGGCTCGATGAAGGTCCTGCGCGGCGACCTGGGCCACCTGGCCGAGACCGTCTATTCGGCGGGCGGAACGGCCTACACCGGCACCGACCTCGAACCGGACGATTTCACGATGTCCGGAACGGTCACCGAGATCGGACAGGCGCTCGTCAAGGCCGAGGAACGATTCGCGACCCTCGTCGCCGCCGAGAAGGAAGTCGAGCATCACATCCGCACGCGCGCCGTCTTCGAAAACGTCGCGCGGCATAGTTCCGAGCGGCTCAAGCTGGCCCGGGACCTCGTTCGACGGTGACCATGGCGCGACCGGCTCCCGTCATCGTATCGGGCATCCAGCCCTCGGGCACGCTGCACCTGGGCAATTATTACGGTGCGATCCGCCAGCACATCGACCTGCACCGCCGGCACGAGTCGTACTACTTCATCGTGAACTACCACGCGATGACGACGCTGCACGACGCGCAGGCCCTGCGGCGGTACAGCGTGGACGTCGCGCTCGACTACCTGGCGCTCGGGTTCGACCCGGCGGCGTCGAGCCTCTTCCTGCAGAGCGACGTTCCCGCGGTGAATGAACTCGCGTGGGTCTTCTACACGATCACGCCCGTTTCGCAGCTCGAGAAAGGGGTCTCGTACAAGGACAAGGTGGCCCAGGGCCTGTCGGCCAATGCGGGGCTCTTCAACTACCCGGTGCTGCAGGCCGCCGACATCCTGATCTACGGGGGCACCCAGGTGCCCGTGGGGGCCGACCAGAAACAGAACATCGAGATCTGCCGCGACCTCGCGCTGCGGTTCAACGCGACGTTCGGCGAGGTCTTTCCGATCCCCGAGCCGTACATCCTCGAGGATGTCGCGGTGGTCCCGGGGCTCGACGGCCGCAAGATGTCGAAGAGCTACGGCAATACCATCGGCATCTTCGACGAGGGCAAGGTGCTCAAGGAGAAGGTCATGAGCATCAGGACCGACTCCACGCCGCTCGAGGAGCCCAAGGACCCGACCACGTGCTCGGTGTTCAATCTCATCCGGCTCGTTGCCCCGGAGGCCGACCGGGAACGCATCGCCGCGGCCTACCGGGCCGGCGGATACGGGTACGGGCATGCCAAGAAGGAACTCATCGGGTTCATCGACGCGGCGTTCGGTCCGGCCCGCGAGAAGCGACGCGCGCTGGCCGCGCGTCCGGACGACGTGATGGATGTGCTGCGGGAGGGTGGGATCAAGGCACGCGAGCGGGCGTCCTCGATCATGGACCGCGTCCGCGAAGCGACCGGTCTCCTCGTCACGCACCGATCGCCGTTGACCGCATGATCCTGGTCATCGACAACTACGACTCGTTCACCTACAACCTGGTGCACCTCGTCGCCGGCTCCGGCGCCGAGGTCCGCGTCATCCGGAACGACGAGTGGACGTGGGAGGCGGTGGCCAACGCGCAGCCGAAAGGTATCCTGGTCTCTCCCGGACCGGGTCGCCCGGCCGATGCGGGCATCACCGAAGAGGTGATCCGAAGGCTCGGTCCCACGATCCCGATTCTCGGAGTGTGTCTCGGACACCAGGCCATCGGAGAAGTATTCGGAGGGCGCGTCGTGCACGCCCCCTCCCTGATGCACGGCAAGACGAGCCCCATCCGGCACGACGGCCGATCGGTGTTCCGCGGGGTCCCGCAGGAATTCGTCGCGACCCGGTACCACTCGCTCGTCGTGGACCGATGGACGTTTCCCGAGGCGCTCGAGGTTTCGGCCGAAACGCCCGACGGTATCGTCATGGGGTTGCGGCACCGCGCATTTCCGATCGAAGGCATCCAGTTCCACCCGGAAAGCCTGCTGACGACCGCCGGTCCGGCCCTGGTGGCCAACTGGATCGAATCGCTGGCCGTTCCGAGCCGAGCCTGAGCCCCAGATGCCGCTGAGACACGCCCTGACACGGCTTTCCACCGGTCACGAACTCACGCCCGACGAGGCCGAGTCGGTGATGCACTCCCTGCTGAGGGGAGACGCGTCCCCGGAGCAGACCGCGGGCCTGCTGATGGGCCTGCGCAGCCGAGGCGAGACGGTCGAGGAACTGGCGAGCTTCACGCGGATCATGCGGGAGTACGCGATCCCGGTGCGATCGCCCGACCCCGCCACGGTGGACATCGTGGGGACGGGCGGAGACCACTCGGGCTCGTTCAATATCTCGACCGCCGCCATGTTTGCGGCGGCGGGAGCGGGCGCGACCGTCGCGAAACACGGCAACCGGTCCGTTTCGTCGCTCTGCGGCTCGGCCGACGTACTCGAATCGCTGGGCGTCCGCATCGACCTCCCGGCCGAGGGGGTGGAAGCGTGTCTTCGCGAGGCCGGCGTCGGATTCATGTTCGCGCCGCTCTTCCATCCCGCCCTCCGGTTCGTGATGCCGGTGCGGCGCGCGCTGGGCGTGCGGACGTTCTTCAATATCCTCGGGCCCCTCTGCAACCCTGCCGGGGTTCGACGCGGCGTTTTCGGAGCCTTCTCGGGAGACATTGCAGAGACGTCGGCCGAGATCCTGTCCCGCCTCGGCGCCGAGCACGTCTTCGCGGTGCACGCCCAGGACGGGCTGGACGAGTTCTCCCCGGGGGCACCGACCCGGGTCTTCGAACAGCGCGGTCCCGGCGCGCCGACCGTCCGCAGCGTGCGCCCCGAGGACCTCGGCCTCGCCTCGGCCCCGCTCGAGGCCGTCCGGGGCGGGCGCGCCGACGTCAACGCCGACATCCTGCGGGCGGTGCTCGCCGGCCGGCGCGGTCCGCACCGCGACGTCGTCGTGCTGAACGCGGCGTTCGCCCTGGTCGCGGCCGGCGTGGCCGAAAACCCGCAGGATGGAGCGCGCAAGGCCGAAGCGGCGCTGGACGACGGATCGGCGGCCCGTAAGCTCGACCGGCTCGTGGACGTCTCCCGATCCTTTTCGGCCTGATCGATGCCTACGATTCTCGACGACATCGTGGCCGCGACCCGGAGTTCGGTCGCCGAGCGCCGGGTACGCATCCCGCGCTCCAGCCTGGAAGCGCGTGACGCGTTCCACCGCGTTCCGATCGACCTGGCGGCCTCGCTCCGGAGGGAGGACCTCGCGGTAATCGCCGAGTGCAAGCGGCGTTCGCCGTCGAAGGGCCTGCTCCGGGATCCCTACGACCCGCTCGCCATCGCGGCGTCGTACGAGACCGCGGGCGCTGCCGCCGTCTCGGTATTGACCGAACCCGAGTTCTTCGGCGGATCGCTGGACGACCTTGCCGCCGTCCGCGGCGCCGTCGGTATCCCGCTCCTGCGCAAGGACTTCGTGGTCGATCCGTACCAGCTGACCGAAGCGCGCGCGTTCGGTGCCGATGCCGTGCTGCTGATCGCCGCCGTGCTCGACCGCGGCCACCTTTCGGAACTCCACGAGGCCGCGACCGAACTCGGACTCTCGTGTCTCGTCGAGTGTTACGCCGAACGGGAACTGGAGCGACTCGATTTCGACCGCGTGCGCATCGTCGGGGTGAACAACCGCGACCTGCACACGTTCGTCGTGGACCGCTCGCACGCCGCGCGCGTGCTGGCGGCCGTTCCCGACTCCATCGTCCGGGTCGCCGAGAGCGGCCTCAGGTCGGCTGCCGATTTCGCGGCCGTACGCCGCTCCGGCCTGGACGCCGTGCTCGTCGGGGAGACCTTCATGCGGGCCGCGGACCCCGGGGTGGAACTGGCCCGGCTGCGCGAACAGACCCGTCGCCTACTCGAACAGATCATGAGCCCATGATCCGCGTCAAGCTCTGCGGAATGACCAATCTGGCCGACGCCCGGTACGCGGCTTCGGCGGGTGCCGACTACGTGGGCTTCGTACGGCACGAATCCAGCCCGAGGCACGTTACCGCCGCCGAGGCCCGCGACATCATCGAGTGGCTGTACGGCCCGGAGACGGTCGGCATTTTCCAGGATGCCGAACCGGACTCGGTCAACCGGGACGCCGACACGGCCCGTTTCGGCCTCGTGCAACTGCACGGCGACGAGACCCCCGAAGCGTGCGGACGCATCGAGCGACCGGTGATCAAGGCATTCGGCGTGACGCCCGGAACGACCTCCGCAGATCTTCTCGAATCGATCGGCCGTTACCGCGGCGCCATCGCGTACGCCCTGCTCGATGCGCGCGCGGGTGACCTCCGCGGGGGCACCGGCCGGGTTTTCGATTGGAACGTGGCCGCGGAAGTCGTCGCGAGGGCCGGGATTCCGGTCTTCCTGGCCGGCGGCCTGAGGCCCGAGAACGCGGCCGAGGCCGCGCAGCGGGTGCTTCCTTTCGCCGTCGATGTCGCGTCCGGCGTGGAGAGCACCCCGGGCGTGAAGGACTATGCCCGCGTAGAGGCCCTTTTCGAGGCTCTCGCCCGCTTCCGGGGCGAGCCGGACTGAATCGAACCCGATGACGCCTTCCGCCCTTTCCATTCCCGACGAAACCGGGCACTTCGGGCCGTACGGGGGCACCTACGTGCCGGAAATCCTCGTTCCGGCAACCCAGGCGCTGGCCGAGGCCTACCGCGAGGCCCGAAACGATCCGGGGTTCGTGAGCGAACTCGACGATCTGCTCGCGAACTACGTCGGACGCCCCACCCCGCTTACGTACGCCGGGCGTCTGACCGCGCATCTCGGCGGCGCACGCATCTGGCTCAAGCGTGAGGACCTGTGCCATACCGGCGCGCACAAGATCAACAACACGGTCGGCCAGATCCTGCTCGCCCGGCGGATGGGCAAGACACGCATCATCGCCGAGACCGGCGCAGGACAGCACGGCGTCGCCACGGCCACCGTCTGCGCCCGGTTCGGGCTGCAGTGCGTCGTCTACATGGGGTCCGAGGACATGGAGCGGCAGCGGCTGAACGTGCTGCGCATGCGCCTGCTGGGCGCCGAGGTGCGACCGGCCACGAGCGGAAGCCGCACGCTGAAGGACGCCACCAACGAGGCGATCCGCGACTGGGTGACGAACGTGCACGACACGTTCTATATCATCGGGTCGGTCGTTGGGCCACATCCCTACCCGATGATGGTGCGGGACTTCCAGCGCGTCATCGGGCTCGAAACCCGCCGGCAGCTGCTGGAGACCGAGGGACGGGAAACCCCGGACGCGCTCGTCGCCTGCGTCGGCGGCGGTTCGAATGCGATCGGTCTCTTCCATCCCTTCCTCGACGATCGCTCGGTCGCCATCTACGGGGTCGAAGCCGCGGGCGAGGGGTTGGGCGGCCGACACGCCGCCACCCTGACGAAAGGATCTCCCGGCATCCTGCACGGCGCGATGAGCTACCTGCTGCAGGACGACGACGGCCAGGTCGAACTGGCCCACTCGATATCGGCCGGGCTCGACTACCCCGGCGTCGGTCCGGAGCACGCCTGGCTCAAGGACACCGGACGGGTGACCTACCGTTCGGCCACGGACGAAGAGGCGCTCGAAGGCGTGCGCCTGTTGTCGACGTTCGAGGGCATCATTCCGGCGCTCGAGACCGCGCACGCGGTCGCCCTGCTGCCGGAACTGACCCGCTCGCTGGGTCGCGACCGGGTGCTGGTGCTCGGCTGCTCGGGCCGCGGCGACAAGGACATGGGCACGATCGCGGAGCACGTCTGACATGTCACGTCTGCGCGAACGCCTGGTCGCGGCCTCGACCGGCGGCCGGAAAGCGATGGGGATCTTCGTCACGGGCGGATTCCCGTCCCCGGACGCCTCGCCCGGCATCCTGCGTGCCATCGACGCGGGCAATGCCGATTTCATCGAGCTCGGCATGCCGTTCTCGGATCCGCTCGCCGAGGGTCTGCCCATCCAGCAGGCCAGCGAACGTGCGCTCGCGGCCGGCGCCTCGATGCGCCATACGCTCGAGATTGCGGCCGGCTTCCGAAGCGGATCGTCCACCCCGCTGGTGTTGATGGGATACGTGAACCCGGTTTTCCGCTATGGAGTGGACCGGTTTTTCGGCGACGCGCGGGATGCCGGCGTGGACGCGCTCATTCTGCCCGACCTTCCGCCCGAGGAACGCGGTCTCGTCGCCGGCGCCGCCGAGCGGCACGGAATCGACCTCGTGCACCTCGTGGCGCCGAACACGCCCGACGACCGCGTGGCACGCGTGGACGCGCTCTCGGGCGGATTCGTCTACGCCGTGTCCATCACCGGGCTCACGGGCACCGGACTCGGGACCGTCGATGCGGTATCGGCCTACCTCGAGCGGATTCGGCCGCTCGTACGGCGCAACCCGCTGCTGGTCGGTTTCGGAATCCGCTCGGCCGACGACGCCCGGCGGCTGACGGCGTCCACCGACGGTTTCATCGTCGGATCGGCGCTCATCCGCGAAATCGAACGCCTCTGGGACGACCCCGACCTCGACGAGCCCACCCGCCTGGCACGGGTGACGGCCTTCGTGACCGGACTGCGCCCCTGACCACCGCCCGCGGCAATCGGCGCGGCCCGCGAAACCCGCGCCCGTCGCGTGCGTGAACGCGGATCCCCCACGAGAAGACGGGCCCCGACGCCATGCCGAAATCGCGCCTCCTGCTCCTCGCCGCTGTCTTCGTCGCGTCGATGGCAGCCACCGGATGCGAGAGCCTGTCCTACAAACCCAAGGCCGCCGGCCGTGAAGGCGAGATCACGGTCGTGATCGACAGCACGCACTGGAACGGCCCGCTGGGGGAGGTCCTCAAGGAAGAACTCGCGCCGTGGATCGCGACGCTTCCGGCCCCCGAACCCTATTTCGATCTGAAGCCCACGGCGCTGCCGAACCAGCGCATCTTCGAGGGGGTGCGCGCGCTCAAGAACCTCGTGTTCGCGGCTCCCCTGGGTGACGATACGCAGGAGGCGCGGTTCATCCGCAGCCGTCTCGACTCGGCCGCCGTGGAGGCCGTGATGGGCGGAAGGGCGGCCGTGATCGCGCGTCGGGACCTGTGGCGGGAAGACCAGCAGGTCTACTACCTCCTCGGCGCGACCGCCGAGGACGTGGCCCAGGTCCTCCGCGAGAACGGAGAGCAGATCCGGTACGCCTTCAACGCGATCACGCGCGAGCGCATGCACGAGGACATGTTCGAGAAGGGAAGACAGCCCGACATCGAGCAGCGCCTCCTGGAAACGCACGGTTTCGCGGTGGATGCGCAGCACGACTACCAGGTGGCGATCGATACCACGCAGTTCGTGTGGCTGCGCCGGATCGTTTCTCCCGACTCCTGGCGCAGCCTCTTCGTCTGGTACACCGACGAGGCGACCCCGGCCGACCTGACCCCGGAGTGGATTCTCGCCGCCCGCAACCGTCTCACGCGTACGCACGTGAACGGCAACCTCGGAGACTACGTGACGGTCGACGAGCGGAGGCCCCTCGAGTGGGAGAACATCAACTTCCTGGACCGCTTCGGGTACGAGGTCCGCGGACTCTGGCACATGGTCGGCGACGGTCCCGACGGCACGCAGGTCGCCGCGGGCATGGGCGGACCGTTCGTCACCTACGGCTTCTACGACCAGGACAGCGGCCGCACCTACGTGATCGACGGCATGGTCTTCGCGCCGGGCTTCGAAAAGCGCGACTTCCTTCGGCAGATGGAGGTCATCGCGTGGTCCTTCCGCACGGCGGCCGAAGCCGAAGCCGACTCGCTGCGCAGGGCGTCGACTCCATGACCGCCCCCGCGCGTTTCCTCGCCGGGATGAGCGCGGCGGCGCTGCTGGCCGCGGCGTGCGGCCGCCCTCCGGAGGCGGCCCCGCTGCCCGACTCGACCCTCGTCGTCCTCTTCGCCGACCTGCACCTCGCCGGGGCCCGCCTGCGCCTCGAGTCGGGCGTCCCGGACGGCCAGCGGGACTCGGTGCTGCAGAGGCACGGCGTGGATCCGGCCGATTTCGAGGCGTCGGTGGCGTGGCTTCGGGACCACCCCGACGCGTTCGTGGGCATCTACGGGTCGGTACTGGACAGACTGAACGCGCTCCCGGCCGACTCGTCGGCGGCCCGCTGAGCGGTTGCCGCCTCGGCCAGGCGTAGCCGCTCGAGCCCCGCGGCCGTCGCGCGCGGCGGTCCACCCCGGACGTCGTCCGGCTCGAGGTAGCCCGACTGGACCAGCCAGTCCTCCAACGCGCGGCGCTTCCAGGGCCTGAGCGCGGCCGCCGCGGCACCTCCGTCGGGTGCCTCGCCGCGCCGCGCCCGCTCGAGCATTTCCCGCAGGACCGGTTCGTGCTCGGCCGTGACCACCAACGGGCGGTGCCGGCCGAGGCACCGGTCGCACCGACCGCACCGGTCGGGTGAGGCTTCCCCGAAGTAGGCCAACAGCGCGTGTCGCCGACACCCGGGCCACTCGATGAACCGCTCGAGGGCCCGGAAACGGCCGGCCGCCCGGGTCCGGCTTCCGCGAACCGCCGCACCGTCCACCGGGAGCCGGGCGGGACGGGGTCCCGCCAGCGCGAAACGGTCGGCCCGCCCGGGAGCGAGCCAGGCCACGAGATCGCGCTCCTGCAGCAGGTCCATGGCGAAAAGGAACTCGTCCGTCGAAACGCCCGAGCGCCGGGCCATCCGCGCCGCGTCGAACGCCCACCACGCCGCATCGGCCTCGGCCGACGCGTGGCGCACCAACCCCTCGGCCGTGCGCACGATGGCGCCCGACCTCGCCGACTGCTCCTTGGCTTCGATCGCCGCGGCGTACGCGGCCAGCGACGGAAACCCTCCCCTCACCCGCAGCAACCCCCATCCGTCGGGCAGGCTGCGCCGATGCCATGCTCCCTGCCGTTCGAGCAGCTCCACCGACCTGCGCACTTTCGACGCCGACAGCCCCGTGACCGTGGCCACGCGGTGGACGTCCACGGCGAACGGGACCGTCTCGGTCGATCCCACGGCGACCGTCGCCATCGAACAGGCGACGTCGAAAACGCGTCGCAGGTCCTCGACGCTCGGATGCTCCTCCTCGACCCGCCGCCTGGCCGCCTCGACGTCGGCCCGGGTCCAGAGCGCGACCGCGTGCGACATGCGCCCGTCCCTCCCCGCCCGTCCCGCCTCCTGGTACCAGGACTCGAGCGACGGCGGCGGGTCCACGTGCACCACGAAACGCACGTCCGGCCGGTCGATGCCCATGCCGAATGCGCTGGTCGCCACCATGACGCGACTTCGGCCCGCCATCCAGTCATCCTGCGCCAGGGTGCGCTCTTCGGCCGGGAGCCCGGCGTGGTAGACCGAGACGGCGTGTCCCGACCGGCGCAGGCGCGTGCCCCACTGCTCCACCCCGGCCCGCGACCCGGCGTAGACGATACCGCCTCCGGGCACGGCGGCGAGGATCTCCTCGAGCCGACCGGCCTTGTCGGGTTCGCGGAAGAGACTCCACACGATGTTCGGTCGGTCGAACCCGTGCACGTGCACGGCCGGGTCGCGCAGCCCCAGCAGGCGCCGGATGTCGCGGCGCACCGCCGGCGTGGCCGTCGCCGTGAGCGCCACCATCGGAACGCCCCCCAACGAACCCCGCGCCTCGCCGATCATCCGGTATTCCGGTCGGAAATCGTGTCCCCACTCGCTGACGCAGTGTGCCTCGTCCACGGCGATACGCACGACACCCAGCCGGTCGGCACGCGCGCGGAAGACCTCGGTCGACAGCCGCTCCGGGGCCACGTAGAGAAGCCGGAACCGTCCCGCCAGCAGGTCATCCCACCGGCGCTCGCTCTCTCGGGCCGAAAGCGTGGAATTGAGGAACGTCGCGGGGATTCCCCGAGCGCGCAGACCCGCCACCTGGTCGGCCATCAGGGCGACCAACGGGGAGATTACCAGGGTGAGTCCCGGGGTCGCGACGGCCGGCACCTGGTAACAGATGGACTTGCCTGCCCCGGTCGGCAGCACGCCCAGCACGTCCCGGCCCGAGAGCACGTCCCGGACGATGTCGAGCTGTCCGGGGCGGAAATCCGGGTATCCCCACCACCGGCCGAGGGCTTCCCGGGCCGGCGCGTCGGGCGTTTCGTCGCCGACGACCGGAGGTGCGGAGTGCGACCTCACGCCGACAATGCCTCCACCACGCGGCGGGCGGTATCCAGGGGCGACGGCCCGTGCGCATCGACGGTCAGGTGTGCCTCGGCGTACGCCGCCGCCCGGGCGTCGAGCAGCTCCCTGACCCGGCGCTCGAGGGCTTCGCCGCGCAGCGGCACGCCGTCCTTCGAGTGCAGCATCGGCCGACGTTCCGGATGGCGCGACAGGCGCTCCACCAGTACGTCCATCGGGGCCGACAGGCACACGAGCCTGCCCGTCTCCAGGAGCCGGGCGCGCAGCGCCGGGTCGACCACGACTCCGCCCCCTAGCGACACCACGACCCGATCAAGCCCCGCGATCCGCTCCACGGCGCGTCGCTCCTCGTGCCGGAACGCCGCCTCGCCGTGCATGCGGAACAGCGCGGCCACGGGAAGCCCCGTCTCCTCCTCGATCACCCGGTCGAGGTCGAGAAACGTGTACCCGAGCAGCCGGGCCACGAGCGGGCCTACGGCACTCTTTCCGCTACCCATAAACCCGGTCAGGTAGATGCGCGTATGCACGGTAACCGTTTAATGGAGTGCGGTGGCGACGATCCGGTTGACGATCGAGTATGACGGTGCCCCGTGGCACGGCTGGCAGGTCCAGGCCGGCCGCGCGACCGTACAGCAGGCGCTCGAGGAGGCGCTCGAAACCGTGCTGCGGACGCGGGTCCCGGTCACGGGTTCCGGCCGAACCGACGCGGGGGTACACGCGCGCGGCCAGGTGGCCCATTTCCGGTCGGAATCGCCGGTGGACGCGCGCCGTCTCAAGGTTCAGCTCAACGGCGTGCTTCCGCCCTCCGTGCGCATCCTGGCGGTCGCGGTCGCCGACGATGCGTTCCATGCCCGGTACGACGCGCGGCGTCGTCGATATCACTACCACGTCTCCACCGAGCCCCGCGTGCTCGACCGTGCGTGGCGCGTCCCGGTGCATGCGTCCGTCGATTTCGCGTGCATGAACGACGCCGCGCTCGCGCTCGTCGGGACCCACGGGTTCGACGCCTTCTGCCGGACCGCGAGCGAGACCGAGAATCGCGTCTGTACCGTCTACCGCGCGGCGTGGGAATCGGAGGCCCGGCACGGCGACTGGCGCTTCGTCATCGAAGCCGACCGATTCCTGCACGGCATGGTGCGGGCGATCGTGGGCACGCTGCTCCAGGTCGGGCGTGGCCGTCGCCCGGTGACCGATATCGCGCGCATCCTCGCCGCGGGTGACCGCCGCGAGGCCGGACCCGCCGCGCCCCCCGAGGGACTCGTACTCGAACGGGTCGTGTACGGCCCCCCGGAGCGATGATCCGCCCGCTGCCCGCCCTGCTGTTGGCGGCCGTCGCGCTCGTCCCGGCGTGCGATCGGCCGTTCGTCCCCGTCCGGACGCCGGAGGTGGAGATTCTCGCCCCGGATCCCGCGGCCGTACTGCTGGACGACCGCATCACCCTGCGGCTGCGCGCCACGTCGTTCCGGGGCGTTTCCCGGGTCGAGGTGGACGGGCTCGCGCTGTCACCGGTCGGTGGCGACGTCTTCGAGGGCGAGGTCCCTCTCGTGCGCGGCATCAACCGTCTCGTCGCCGTCGCGTGGGATTCGGAGGAGACCCCGGGCGTGGATACGTTGCGGTTCCTGCGGCTTGACGTCGAGGTGGGCACCCTGCCCGGGTTCGACGACCCGATGGGCGCCTGGACGGCCACCCCGCTCCCCGACGGATCGATCCTGTTCGCCGGGGGCGCCCCGTCCGATACCGCGCGGGCCACCGACCGCCTCCTGCGATTCGATCCCGCGGGCGGAACGGCGGCCGTCGTCGGCAGCCTGGTTCACGCCCGGGCCGGCCATGCCGCCACCCTGCTGCCCGACGGCCGCATCCTCGTCACGGGCGGGGCGTCGCGCGGACGCCCCCGCGGTGTGCACGACCTCGTCGAAGAAGCCGAACGCATCGACCCCGCGACCTTCGCCAGCACCGCGATCCGCACGATCGGGGACCCGATCCGGAACGCCGGGCACACGGCCGAGCTGCGTACCAATGCCGCCGGGCTTCTCGTCGACCTCGTCGGAGGCGCGGGGGACGTGCAGTATCGGCCTTCGTCCGAGTTCGGCGTCCGGCGTGACCTGCGTTCGTTCGTCATCGCCGGAGACAGCCTGGTCGCGCGCCACCCGGGCGTCGGCCCGTACGTGGAGCCGCTCGCGGGCCACGTCCAGGTTCCGCTCTCCGACCGGCCGGCGGGTCTCGGCGGCCGGCACCTCGTGCAGGGGTGGAGCGCCGACGGGCGTATGCTCGAGAACCACGCGCTCCTGTTCGACACCGCGCATCCGCAGGGCATCGACGTTCGTGCGGTCGCGCCGCCCGTCCCCGCGCGCAACGACCACGCGGGTGTCAGGGACGCCGACGGGCTGGTGTGGCTGCTCGGCGGCCGCGTCCCGGAGGGCTCCGCGGCCGCGGGCCTCGTGGCGCCCGGCGGCTCGGTCTTCGTACCTTCGTTCGGCCGGTTCTTCGCGCTTCCCGAAGAAATCGCACGTGCGCTGCGATCCCGGGTGCGATCCACTGCAACCTTGCTGCCGGACGGCCGAATACTGTTATCAGGAGGTTGGTCTTCGGACGGAAACGCCGAACCGGCCTTCGAAATCCTGCAAACCCTCGACGCGAACCCGCCGCTGCCATGAGAAACCTCGACGTACAGCAGGTCCTGCGGTGGATCGTGACCGCGATCGTGCTGATGATCGCCATCGTGCTGCTCGGCTTCGTGCTGAAGATCGCGGGCTTCCTGCTGGGGTATGCGATCCGCGGACTCATCGTCCTGCTGCTCCTTGCCATCGTGATCCGGCTCGTCGGAGGACTGAAGGGCCGGCGCTGACCGGCCTTGACGGTCGGTTTCATGGGCTTTTTTAGGCCGGCGGGGGCGGCATGGCCTACATTCGGGTTTCCACCGCACCCGGATTCCCATGCCTGTCGAAAGCCTCCCGGCCGTCCACCTCGACATTTCGTCCGAGACCGGCCCTCTTCGCCAGGTCGTCGTGCACACGCCCGGGGTCGAGATGGAGCGCGTGGCGCCGTCGTCGTTGCCGCAGCTCCTGTTCGAGGACATCCTCTGGGTCGAGCACGCGCGCCGTGAGCACGAAACGATGTGCCGGGTATTCGCCAAGGTGATCGGCCACCCGGACGGCGTGCTCCAGATCGATCGCCTCCTGCTCGAGGCGTTCCGGTCTTCCGACGCCCGGGAGCGCTTCGTCGACCTGCTCTGCCGACTGCTGCCGGAGCGCAATTTCCAGGCGTTCGAGCGGGAACTGGCGGAACTGGGACCCGAGGAACTCACCCTCTTCGCGCTGTCCGGCGTCTCGGCCCTCCCCATCAACGCGCAGCCGCTCCCCAACCTGCTCTTCACGCGGGACGTGGCGGCGGTCGTGCTCGACCATCTCGTGCTCAGCCACCCCGCGACGGCGGCGCGCACGCGGGAGAGCATCATCATGCGCACGGTGGTCGAACACCACCCGGCGTTCGAGGGCATCCGCGACCGGGTCATCAAGCTTCCGCCCGGGGTGACGTTCGAGGGCGGCGACCTGCTCGTGGTGAGCCCTGACACGGTCATGGTCGGCCATTCGGAGCGTACCTCGTTCGGCGCCATCACCTCGCTCGCCCGCGTGCTGTTCGAGCGCACGGCCATTCGCCGCGTGCTCGTGGTCAATCTCCCGAAGGAACGCTCGTGCATGCACCTGGACACGGTGTTCACGTTCGTCTCGCCCGCCGAGTGCGTGTTCTTCCCTCCGATCATGGACCAGCGCGGGCTCGGAAACGTGTTCACGTTCACCCCGGGGGACGGTCCCGACGACCTGCGGTGCCGCCTGCACGACCACGTCGTCGATGCGCTCGAGGAGGCGATCGGCACGCCGCCGCGGCTCATCCCGTGCGGCGGGGACGACCCGCTCAGCCAGCAACGGGAACAGTGGACCGACGGCGCGAACTTCTTCGCCATCGCTCCGGGCGTAGTCATCGGGTACGAACGCAACGCGCGCACCTACGAACAAATGGCGCGCAACGGGTACCGGGTAGTCACGGCCGAGGGGTTCCTTTCCTACCACGCCGAGAGCGCGTTCGAGCACGGGGAGAAGATCGCGATCAAGCTCTCGGGCAACGAACTCTCGCGCGGACGCGGCGGTGCGCGCTGCATGACGCTTCCGCTCGCCCGCACGCGTCTCGCCTGAGCCCGTCCGTCTGCCCATGTCCAGCTCGCTCGACGCCCTGTCCACCCCCCACCGCCTGGCGATGAAGGCCGCGCTGCGCGAGGCCGAGATGGCCTTCGAGGAGGGGGAAGTCCCCGTCGGCGCCGTGGTGATGCGCGGAACCCAGGTCGTGGGCCGCGGCCACAACATGGTCGAGCGGCTCCAGGACCCCACGGCGCACGCCGAACTGCTGGCGCTTACTGCCGCCTGCTCCACCCTGGGTACGAAGGTTCTCGAGGGATGCACCCTGTACGTGACCCTCGAACCGTGCCCCATGTGCGCCGGCGCCATCGTTTGGTCGCGCATCGACCGGCTGGTGTTCGGAGCGTTCGACGAGAAGGCCGGGGCGGCGTCCACGCTGTACAACATCCCGCAGGACCCGCGGCTGAACCACCGGGTCGAGATCGTCTCGGGCGTCGAGGCCGAACGTTCGGCCGACCTGCTGCGGGCGTTCTTTGCCCGACGGCGCGTCGAAGCGGCCTCCGGAGACGGCGGACCGGTCGATGGTTGACGTCGCGATCATCGGGGCGGGGCCCGTCGGCCTGGCCTGCGCGATCGAAGCGCGGCGGCGCGGCCTCACGTCGCTCGTGATCGACAAGGGCGCGCTGGTCAACTCGCTTGCGGGGTATCCGACGGGCATGGAGTTCTTCTCCACGCCCGAACTGCTCGAGATCGGCGACCATCCGTTCCCCACCCAGGGATACAAACCGCTGCGGGAGGAAGCGCTCGACTACTACCGGCGCGTCGCCGACGCCGAGCGGCTCGACCTGGCCCTGTACGAGCGCGTGACGGCGGTCGTAGGCGAGGCCGGGGCGTTCGAGGTGGTGACCGTGCGCGGGCGCCACGCGTGCCGGTTCGTCGTGGCGGCGACGGGTTTCTTCGACCACCCGAACCGGCTCTCGGTACCCGGCGAGGACCTGCCGCACGTAACGCACTATTTCCGCGAGCCCTATCCGTACGCGCGACAGCGGGTGGCGGTGATCGGAGCGAAGAATTCGGCGGCCAAGGCCGCGCTCCAGTGCTACCGCCACGGCGCCCGGGTGACGATGCTCGTGCGCGGGCCCGAACTGTCGCCGAAGATCAAGTACTGGATACGCCCCGACCTCGAGAACCGTATTGCCGAGGGGTCGGTCGCGGCGTTCTTCGGCGCGCACGTCGAGTCGATCGAGCCCGGGGTGGTGCACGTACGGGGACCGCAGGGGCCGTTCGACGTCGACGCCGATTGGGTGCTCGCGATGACGGGGTATCGCCCGGACTATTCGCTGCTCGCGACCCTGGGCGTGGCGGTCGGCGACGACGAGGCGATGACGCCCCTGGTCGATTCCGAGACGTTCGAATCCTCGCGACCCGGCCTGTACCTGGCCGGAACCGTGTGCGGCGGCCTGCGCACGAGTCGCTGGTTCATCGAAAACGGCCGATTCCACGCCGCGGTGATCGCGGCCCACGTTGCCTCCCGACCGAAAACGCCATGAAACGCGACTACGCCCCGGGCTTGCTCGGCCTCGTCCTCGTGCTCGCTCCGGTCGCCGCCTGCTCGCAGCCCGAGCCCGGCGATCGCACCGCGGCCACGTACCTGTCTGCGACCACCTCGCCGGACACGCCCGAATGGGCGAAGGATGCCGTCTGGTACCAGGTGTTCCCCGAGCGCTTCCGCAACGGCGATCCGTCGAACGACCCGACGATCGACGTCGTCGAGAAGTCGTGGCCGTGGAAGGGCGCCGAAGGCTGGCGCCCGACCCGGTGGACGAGCGACTGGTACGCGCGGGACGAGTGGGAGCCCGCGGCCGGCGATTTCTATACGACGGTCCAGATGCGGCGGTACGGCGGGGACCTGCAGGGCATGATCGACGCCCTGCCCTACCTCGACTCCCTGGGGGTCACGGCGCTGTACCTGAATCCCATGTTCGACTCGCCCAGCCTGCACAAGTACGACGGCTCCACGTTCCACCACATCGACGTGCATTTCGGGCCCGACCCGGAAGGTGACCGCGCGATCATCGCTGCGGAGGATCCGACCGATCCCCTGACCTGGAAATGGACGTCGGCCGACCGGATGTTCCTCGATTTCGTCGCCGAAGCCCACCGGCGCGGAATGCGCGTCGTCGTGGACGGGGTGTTCAACCACATGGGGCTCGAGTCCTTCGTCTTCCGCGACGTCGCCGAGCGGCAGCAGGCCTCCCGGTTCGCCGACTGGATAGAGGTGACCTCGTGGGACGACCCGGCGACTCCCGACACGAACGAGTTCGACTACCGGGGCTGGGTGGGCGTCAAGAGCCTGCCGGAACTGCGCGAGGACGAGGCCGGCCTCATCACCCCGGTGCGCGAATACGTGTTCACGTCGGTCGCACGCTGGATGGATCCGAACGACGACGGGGATCCGTCCGACGGGATCGACGGGTGGAGGCTCGACGTGGCCGAGATGGTGGATCTCGATTTCTGGCGCGATTTCCGTCGTCACGTGCGGTTCCTGAATCCGGAAGCCTGGCTTGTCGGCGAGGTCTGGTGGGAGGACTGGCGGAACCACCGCATGTTCGACGCGGCCCCGTGGCTCCAGGGCGACGCGTTCGACGCCGTGATGAATTACCGCTGGGCGCTCGCCGTGCGGCGGCTGTTCCTCGGAAGCGACCTCGAGCCGGGGCAGGGCTACGGACCGAGCCACTTCCTGCGCGAACTCGCCGACCTGCGGGCAGACTATCCCGCCGAGGCCGCGTTCGCCATGATGAACACGCTCGGCTCGCACGATACCGACCGCCCGGCGTCGCAGGTCGCGAACCCTCGCACGCGGTTCGACCACGCGGCGAGCGTTCGCGAGGACCGGGGTTATGCGATTCGCCGTCCCGACGAGGGGGAACGCAACACCCTGCGCCTCATGCTGGCGCAGCAGTTCACCTACGTCGGCGCGCCCCACCTCTTCTACGGCGACGAGGCCGGCATGTGGGGCGGCGACGACCCGGACGAACGCAAGCCGATGGTCTGGCCCGACCTGGTATACGACGACGAGGCGGCGCATCCGTTCGGCGAGGCCCGCACACCCGATCCGGTGGCTTTCGATACGGAAACCTATGCCTGGTACCGACGGCTCATCGACCTGCGCTCCGATCACGTCGCGCTGCGCAGGGGGGATTTCGTGCCCATGGCATTCGACGATGCCTCGAAAACCATGGTCTATCGCCGTACTTTCGGCCGCGACCGTGTCTGGGTGGCGTTCAACCTCTCGGAGACGGAACAGACCGTGACGTTCGATGCGTCCCCGGTCGCCGATCCGCACGAGACGCTCGCGGCGTCCGGGCTCGAGGATCGGCTGGGGGGTGTCGTGCCGACGCTCGACGGGACGATCGCAACCGCGCGGCTCCTCCCGAGATCCGTCGCGGTCCTGGCGGCCCGCCCGCAGCCTCCCGTCGACTGAGATCCCGATCCATGCGCCGATTCCTTCTCCTGCTCCTCGTCGTGCTCGTCGGCGCCCCGGCGGCTTCAGCCCAGACCGCGCTCCTGCGGGGTTTCGTCACCGACGACAGCGACGGCGAGGCCCTGCAGGGCGTCAACGTCGTGCTGCTGGACGGCGAACGGCTGGTCACCGGCACGGCGACCGACGGGGACGGGCTCTACGCCCTGTCGCGCGTCGAGCCCGGAACGTATACCCTGCGCGCCACCTTCATCGGCTACGCGACGCGTACCGAGCGCATCACGCTCTCGGCCGGGGAGATCCGGGTCTTCTCCTTCCGCATGCAATCGGAGGCCGCCGGCCTCGACGAGGTGACGATCGAGGGCGAGCGGGAAGGCACGGGTGCCGCGGCGATCGTGGCAGGATTCCAGGCCGTGCGCCCGCAGGACATCGAGATGATTCCCTCTCCGGACGTTTCCGGGGACCTCGTGCAGTATATGGCCACCTTGCCCGGCGTCGTTTCGGTCGGCGACCAGGGCGGTCAGCTCTTCATCCGCGGGGGAGAGCCCACGCAGAACCTGGCGCTCATCGACGGTATTCCGATCTACCAGCCCTTCCACCTGATCGGCTTCTACTCGGCGTTCCCGTCCGACATCATCCAGGTCGCGAACATCTACGCCGGCGGATACGGGGCCCGGTTCGGCGGAAGGCTCTCTTCGGTGCTCGACATCTCGACGCGAAACGGCAACAAGCGGCGGTTCGAGGGCAACGTGTCGGTGGCTCCGTTCATGAGCGGCGCGCTCCTCGAAGGGCCGATCCTGCCGGGCAGGGTGTCGATCCTGGCCTCCGGTCGCATGTCGGTGATCGAGCAGGGCGCCTCGCGCCTGATCGACCGCGACCTGCCCTACACGTTCGACGACCAGTTCGTCAAGCTGCACGCCAACGTGAGCGAGGGGTCGACGCTCTCCATCGTATCCAACCGCTCCTACGACCGCGGTACGCTGGACCCCGAGTCCGCTGCCGACACCACGTCGAATCGGGGAACGGCCTCGTGGAAGAACCGGGCGAACGGGCTGAGGTACCTGATGCTTCCGACGTCGATCCCGATCCAGGCCGAGATCATCCTCTCGTATTCCGAAACGAGCAACACGTTCGGGGCCGGCCGCGCGGCACGCTCCAGCGACGCCTCCCAGTTCAATGCCGGCGCGCACGTGACGCACTACCTGGGGGCCAGCGAAATGCGCTGGGGCATCCAGCTCTCGACGACGTCGCTGTCCTCGGAACTCGGTGGCCAGTTCCAGGGCGTCTCGACGTCCGGCGAGTACATCACCGAGGCCGGCGTCTACGTGGAAACGGGCCTGCCCGTGGGTTTCGGGCTGCGCATCGAGCCCGGCGTGCGCCTCGCTTCGTTTCCGTCCAAGAGCAGCACCTTCCTCGAGCCGCGCGTGCGCGCCGTATGGGATCTCGGCGCGCACCGCTTCACCGGCGCCGCCGGAATCTTCCACCAGGAGGTCGTGGGCCTGACGGACCGGCGCGACGCGGGCGACGTGTTCACGGCCTGGACGGCCTCTCCGCTCGCCAAGGTGCCCTCGGCCTGGCACCTGATCGCCGGGTGGCAGGTGCAGGCCACGCCATGGATGCGATTCTCGGTGGAGGGGTACCGAAAGGGACTCTCCAACCTTTCGATCGCCGCGTGGACCGCCTATCCCCGCTTCAACACCGGTCTGCAGCCCGCCGAGGGTGAGGTCACCGGCGCCGACGTGCGCCTCGAGATGACCACCGACCGCGTGTACGGCCTGCTGAACTACGGGTACGGCAAGGTTCGGTACACGGCGCAGCAGGAGGCCATCCGGTACTGGTACGGCCGCCCGGACCTCGAATTTTCGCCTCCGCACGACCGCAGGCACCAGGCGAACGCCATCCTCGGGCTCAAGGTGCTCGGTTTCGACGTCAATACGCGGTGGCAATTCGGCTCTGGGCTTCCGTACAGCCAGTCGCTCGGCTTCGACGAGTTCCTTCTCCTCGCCGGGCCGACGGGCGTCGACACGCTGCGCGGAGACACCCGCGTACTGTACGCCCAGCCCTACGGCGGGCGCCTTCCGACCTATCACCGTCTCGACGTGTCGGTCGAGCGCACGATGCGGTTCCGCGGAACGACGCGGCTGACGCTGCAGGCGGGCGTGACCAACCTGTACGACCGCCGCAACCTCTTCTATATCGACATCTTCACGCTGCGCCGGCTCGACCAGCTCCCCCTGATTCCGTCGGTCGGAATCAAGGTGGCCTACTGAAGCCCGGCCGACGATCCCGATGCCCTACCCTGTCCCATTCCGGCCGAATACCCCGCGCGGCAACCCTCTTCGCCGGGTCATCGCGCCGTTGCTCCTCGTCATTGCGGCGGTGGTCGGCACCGGCTGCGAGGAGGCGGTATACCCCATCATCGAGACGGACCGTCGCTACTCGGTCTACGGTACGCTGGACATGAACAGCGATCGCCAGATGGTCCGGGTGATCCCGATCCGCGAAACGATCTTCGGCGACCCCGGCGAACTCAACGTCGAGGTACGCTCGATCGACCTGCAGAACGGCAAGGAATACGCGTGGCGGGACTCGGTGGTGACCTTTCCCGACGGGCTGGTCGGACACGTGTTCGTCACGCAGAAACGCATCGAATCGCTGCACCGCTACCGGCTCGAGATCCTCGAGCCCGACGGAGAGGTCGTGACCTGGGCCGAAACGACCGTTCCGCTGCGCCCCCGGGCCACGGTCGCGCGTCCGACGGTAGCCACCTCGCCGCAGGGGTACGTCGCCCTGCAGCGCCTCCAATGGGCCGACCTGCCGAAATATCCCTTCGAGGTCACCTACTGGTACCGGTTCTTCTCCTACCGAGGCAACCGCTTCGTGGACGTCGCGATGCCGCACGTGCCAGGCAACGCCAAGTCGCTCGACGTCGCGAACGCGTGGGACTTCGTGGTAGACCTCGTGGCCGACCGTTCGGTCCTCGACGAGGAGTACCCCCAGTGGCGGGGCGATCCGCTGGCGGGCATCGGCATGACGGTCACGCTGCTCGACGATGCCTTCGTGCCGCCCGGCGGCAAGTTCGACCGGGAAGTACTGAGCGAACCGGGCACCTTCAACAACGTCGAGGGCGGGTTCGGATTCGTGGGTTCGGTCGGCCGCTTCTCGGCCGAGTGGGTCCTGCCCGACAGTACCGCGAGGGTTCTCGGCTACAATCCGCTCGGCGGCGCACTCAGGGCGCTGCACGCGCAGACCCTGACGGCCGAGGGTACCGAACTCGTCACGGTACGCTGAACGTACGCACGACGGCGAACGGCGAACCGGCGAACGCGGCGTCGACCGTCTGCACCGTCCACCAGTACGTGCCGGGCGCGAGCCCGGATACCGTCAACGACAGGCGCGACCCCGCGTTGCCCGGCGCAGCGATGAGCCTTCGACCCGTGGCGTCGCTGAGCCCCGGGACCACGAGCCCGCGATCGGCGTCGGTCGAACCGAGTTCGACCTGGTACGTGAGACCGGCAGCCGGCGTGTCCGGATCGGAACCGGCCGCCCATCGAAGCTCCACCGTACCCGCCGTCACCTGCTCCGACAGGGTTCTCGGCGCGGTCGGAATCCGATTCTGCCGTCGCACCTGCAGATCGGGCCGGGGTGCCGTGTTGCGCAGGACGCGGAGGGACGCGGCGCCCGTCGTGCTCTCCCCGACCGTCAGCACGTCGAGATCGCCGTCCGCGTCGTGGTCTCCGAGCAGGATGCGACCGGACTGCCCGCCGACGGCGCGATCGTAGAGCATCATGTTCCAGCCCGGATCGCCCGTCGACGCGAAGAACCGGACCGGGTCGGTACGGACCTTCGACAGGGACCCCGCGAGCACGAGATCGGGCAACCCGTCCCCGTCGAAGTCGCCCAGCGCGGCGCTGCCGCGGTAGCGGCCCGGCACGTCTTCCTCGGGGAACCGCCCGCGCAGCCACGCCGACCGGTCGACGAACGATCCGCCCGCGTTTTCGAGGATCGTGTGGGCGCCCTGCAGAAGCAGCGGGCCGAGGCGGGCGCCCTGCGCGACGAGGTCGGGATCGCCGTCGGCGTCCACGTCCGAAAAGGCGGCAAACGGGAAATGCAGGGCGGGCACAGGACCGGGAATCGGGGTCCAGCCGGTCCCGTCGTTGCGCACGAGGGCCGCGCGGGGCGAGCCGTCCGCCGCATGGCCGACGAGCAGCACGTCCGGATCCCCGTCGCCGTCGACGTCGGCGATCGCGAGCGCGCCGTCCGTGGCGCCGGCGATTCCGGTCTCGCGCAGGACGAATCCTTCGCCCGTCCGGGTCCGGTTTTCGGCCACGCGGAGTACGACGTCGCCGCCGGAGGTACGGCCCGTCATCACCAGGTCCGTATCCCCGTCGCCGTCCGCATCGAGCGCCTCGAGGTCGCCGTCGTGGACCCCTTCCAGGACCTGGGCCTGCGCGAATCCCTGTGCTCCGCCGTTACGGACCAGGACGAGCGAGGATGCCCCACCCGGGACGAGACCCGTATACGCAAAGTCGACGTCGGAATCGCCGTCAAAGTCGAGCAGCGCGAGACTAGAACGCCACGCGCCGGGTGGTGCCGGCGCCGCCACGGTCGCCGCGCCGTACTCGACGGCAGGCACGGTGATCGGCTCCCCGCCCGACGGGTCGGGCTGCTCGACCAGCGTGTCCCGCGTGCGAAGCAGCACGCGGAGGGTCGGAGTCCGCGCGCTGCCGGCAGCCCCGGTCAGGACGAGATCGAAATCGCCGTCCCCGTCGAGATCGCCCCAGGCGGCATCGCCGAACACCATGGGCGTCGTGCCCACGACGACCAGGTCGGTGAAGAGCGGGGGCGGATCCAGCTGCGCGACCGCCGTGGACGGACGCAGGAACGGCACCACGAATAGAAGAAGAAGGGCCTGGCGCACGATGCCTAGGGGTGGAGGTGAACTACGAGGCGGGTAAGGACGGAAGCACCGGCACGCACACGCACCGCGAATACGCCTGCAGGCGCAGGCGAACCGGCCTCGGTACGACCGTCCCACTGGATCGGATGGCGTCCGGGCGGAAGCACTTCGTCGGCCAGGCGGGCTACCCGGCGCCCGGCAGCATCGAACACGTCGGCCGAAACGCGACCGGCCGCGGGCAGGTCGACCGCGATCGACGTCTTGCCCGCGAACGGATTGGGCCAGGCGGGCGCGACGTCGAACCTCGCCGGCAGATCCGATGCCTCGGCGGCGGTGGATCCCGCCTTTCCGCCCGCGAGGATGAAGGACGCCTCCGGGGCGAACGCGCTGCCCACGAAGGCCGCGTCGAGCGCCTGCACCGTCCAGTGATACGTGCCCGCGGGGAGGTTGCGCAGCGCGAAGGTCGTGGCGGCCCCCGCATTGCCGGGCCGTGCGAAGCGTCGTGTTCCGGTGGCGGGATCGGAAAAGGCCGAAACCACGTCGCCGCCGCCGGCCACCGTGCCGACACGGACCTCGTACTGGAGCAGCGGAGCGGGCGTGACGGCGTCCGATGAGGAAGACCACGAAAGGGTCACGTCGCGGCCCTGCACGGTCGCGACCAGGTTTTCGGGCACCGCGGGCTCGTGGTTCGCGATGCGCGAAACGTTCGCGACGACCTGCACGAAACCGACCGTGGACGCGTCCTGCCCGGAGATCACGAGATCGAGGTCCCGGTCGCCCTCCAGGTCCACCACTTCCAGGCTGCCGCCCCACGCGCCGGGCAGGGTCGCCAGCGTGGAGAACGAACCGAGACGGTTTTCCATGACCACGGCTACGGGATCCGCGGTGAAGCTGCGCAGACCCATGATCGCGAGATCGAGGTCGCCGTCCTGGTCGAGGTCGGCAAACCGCGCCGACCCGGCCAGCACGCCCGGAATGGCGTGTTCGACCGGGCGGAGCGTCCCGCCCTCGTTGCGGTACAGCTTCGTGATTCCCTGCACCTGGTAGGCTCGGCCGATGCGCCCTCCGGCCAGTACCAGGTCCTGCGCTCCGTCCCCGTCGAAATCTCCCCAGGCGAGCGCCGAGAACCCGAGCGGCTCCAGTTCCTGCGCGACCGAGAACGTACCGGCCTCGTTGCGCGCGAGGATCGAGCGGAAAGCTCCCGACTCCGCGGCGCCGGACAGGGCGAGATCGGGGTACCCGTCGCCGTCCACGTCCTCGAACGCCGCCGCCCCGAGCACGAATGCCGGCAGCGTCGACCCCGTGGGTTCGAACGACCCGTCCCCCCGGTTCCGCCAGACGTCACCGACCGGGCGACCGGCTGCATCCATGCCCGACACCCAGGCGTCCGTGTCCCCGTCGAGGTCCACGTCGGCCACCGCCACCGAGCCGCCGAATACCCGGGTGAACCCCGCCGGGGACGGCCGCAGTACGCCGTCCTCTCCGAGCAGGTAAAGCGTCGTCTCGGCCGCGGAGGGCATCCCGAGCGCGGCCACATCCATGTCCGGGGTTCCCGTGAGCAACAGGTCGGGGCGGCCGTCGCGGTTGGCGTCGAGCCAGGCGCCCGACGCATGCCAGACGGGCCGGTCGAGCGCGCCTGTCACGAACGAAACCTGGTACGACTCGGAAACGGGGGGCACCAGGCGCGCCAGCACAAGGCTCGGCGCGTCGGCAGTCACGGACGCCGCCCCGGCGATCACGAGATCGGCATCGCCGTCTCCATCGAGATCGGCGGGAAATACCCGGCCGAAAACCGACGAAGCCAGGTCGGTCGTGCGCAGATCGAACGAGAAGGGCTGCGCCCGGGTCGCGACCGCGGCCGGGATCGCCAGGACGGAGAGAATCGCGCAGACGCGAGCGAGCATGGTGACCTTCGGGCTATGCAGACAACCGGACGGCGCCGGCCGGGCGGAATATCCGGTTTCCGCCCCAGTTCGTCGCCCGCGCACGGTGAATTCGATGTTTCAATTCGGTGGCTTTTGGAGCGTCGGCGAACGTTCAGAGCGATTGGAGCAACGAGCGGGCCCGCGCATCGCCCGGTCTCAGGCGGACGGCACGCTCGGCAAAGGGACGCGCCTCCGCGCCGCGGTCGAGATTCGCGAGCGCCACCGCGAGGTTCACGAGCGCGTCGAAGTGGTCGGGACGCGCCCCCACGGCGCGCTCCAGCACGGGCACCGCGTCGCGCGCGTTTCCGTCCTCGAGCAACAGCGCTCCGTAATTGCCGGTGATGACCGGGTCGTCCGGTGCGGCGCGCGCCGCCCGTTCGAGATAAGATCGTCCGAGTGCCCGATCGCCCTCCTGGAGGGCCAGCAGGGCCCGATTGCCCAACGCCTTGCCGTAGTCCGGATCCAGGCGGATCGCCTCGTCGAGGGTACGCCGGGCGTCTTCGCGCTGTCCCGCGGCAAGGAGGGACGTGCCCAGGTTGAAGTGGGCCTCGGCCAGCCAGGGCTGCTCGGCGATGGCCTGCCGGTACTCTTCGCGCGCCTCGTCGGCCCTGCCCTGGGCCTCGAGAAAACGCCCGAGATTCACGCGGATCGGCGCGAGCGCCGGTTGCGCATCGAGGGCCCTTCGATACAGCCGTTCCGTGGCCGCCGGATCACGGCCTGTCGACGCGTAGGCTTCCGCGAGCGCATTGAACCGCTCGGGCACTACCGACGTGCGTACCGCGGCCTCGAGGTACGGGATCGCCCGTTCGGTCTCCCCGAGCGCCACCAACGCGAAACCTGCCAGGAAATGCGCCTCTTCGTCCTCCGGAATCCGGGCCAGGTGCCGCTCGAGGCGGGCCAACCCGTCCCGGTAGCGCTGCAGTTCCCCGCGCTGCCTGGCAAGTACGATGGATGCGATCCCGGCGTATCGGTCGGCATCCGGTGCCGTCCGATCCCGCTCGAAGACTGGATCGAGCGTTTCGGGACCAGGCAGCGCAGCGGCATCCCCTCCCGGTCGCACGACGCGGATCCGGTGGTCGGTGAACGACGCGTGCGGAGCCTCGCCCGCCGCCTGGTAGGGCATGTGGCACGACGCGCATCCCTCTCCCTCGGTGTGCGTCCTGCGCAGCTCGGGGGTCGAGCCCGTCGAGGCCATCTCGGCTGCCGGATGGCACGACCGGCACGTCGCGTCGAAGTACCCGGGACCGCGGTCCCTGAAGGTCGAATGGGGGTCGTGGCACGTGGTGCAGGTCATCGTGCCGCCGCGTCGGAAGGTCTCGGTGAAACAGGCGCTCTGCTTGAGCCGGTCGGCGTGCGAGATCACCGAGATCTCGTCCTCGTCCCCGGCCGTCGCGAAGAGAGCAACGACGTCCTCGAGCGATTGCGACGGGCGGAAATCGAACGCCGAACGTCCCTCGCGAAGAACGGTGACGGTCGTATTCAGGTGGCACTGCCCGCAGACATCCAGCTGCCGGTCCGCATCGAGGCGAGCCGGGTTGACGATCGTCGGATCCGAATCACCCGGCGGGTCCGGTTCGCGCCGCCTCGCCTCGACGTGCGGGCCGCCCGGGCCGTGGCACCGTTCGCAGCCGATCCCCTCGGGAACCGAGCCGTACTTGCCGTCGGTGAACGGCACGGCCTCCGGGTACCCGTTGTGACACGCCATGCAGCGTTCGGAAATCAGGCGGTCGAATCGCTTGTTGGCCTTTTCATACCCCGGGCTCATCGCCCAACGGCCGACCTGCGTGAACCAGGTCAGCGGGAGCTGGCGAAGCCACCCCTCGTGGTCGGCATAATAGGTCCGAGCGGCGTTGCCGCTTCCCATGACGAACTGCATCGGGAGCCGCAATTCGTGCGTACGACGACCCGTGGCATCGAGCCGGTACTCCTCCTGCCAGAACGTGTCGCTTTCACGGTAAGCCCGGTACCAGAATCCCGATCGGGCATCGAACACCGGTTCGGCATCGAAATCCTCCACCAGGTCGTCCGGCCGGAGGGCATACCAGGACCGTTCCATCGCGTGACCCTGGTAGGCCTGCCACTCCGCCTCGTGGCACTGCGCGCAGACCGCGTCGCCGGTGAAGCGGGCCTCCGGGTCCAGGTTATCGAATGCACTCTGCCGGACATCCGGCGCCGTAACCGGATCGGGGGCCCGAGAGCAGGCACCGGTAACCACGAGCAACGTAAGCAGGGCGGCGGATCGCATTGTTTCGGGCCGATTTCCGGCTTTCACCAACCCCCGGCTGCGCTCCAGGTTCGCACAGGGTGCGTCGCGGACGGGGCAAAAAGAAAGAGGGGGCCCCTTGCGGAGCCCCCTCCTTCACCCTCTCGGGTTCAACCGGATCAGAGCTTCATCGAAGCCGTGATGTAGGAGATATTCGAGAAGTAGTCGGTCGGAACCAGGGCGTAGTCGATCGTGATCGCGCTGCCGCCGAGGTTCAGGTTGACGCCCGCGCCGAAGGCCGCTCCCGTATAGAAGGTCTCCTCGCCGCTCTCGAGGGCCTGGAAGCCGCCGCGAACGAAGAAGAGGTCCTGGTACGAGAGTTCGACACCCGCGCCGTACTGGTCGGGATCGAACGAATTCGAGCGGAAGTTGCCGAGGAACGTCACGTTGCTGCCTGCTCCGATCGGACGCGTGTAGGTAGCGCCGAAGTTGAGCAGCGTCGGGAGTTCAGACTTCGCCGACTCGAACACCAGGGCGTTCGAGGTCGCGCTCGGTTCCTGGTCCGTCAGCTTGACGAGGCGAACAAGTCCGGTGCCCGAATAGGACATCGGCGCGCCGATGTTCTTCAGGGCCACTCCGAACCGGAGTCCCGACTCGCCCACCGTGTAGTTCATGCCCGCGTCGAACGCGACCGCGCCGCCGGTGACGTCGTCAATGGTCTCGGAGACCATCTTCAGCGTCGTGCCGACAGAGATACGGTCGGTCAGGGTACGGGCGTAGGTGATGCCGGCCGTGATGAACGACACGTTGAACGTGACGTCCGACACGTCCGGAACCGCCTCGGTCTGCTCCGGGATCTCGCCGAAGTCCCACGACGAGACGTGGAACGCCAGGTGGTTGTTACCCATCTGCTGGCTGACGCCGAAGTAGTTGACGCCGATGTCGGCGACGTAGTTCATGCGGCTGAAGAGCGCGCTGGTGCCGCTTCCGAGGGCGAGGCCCGACGGATTGGCGAAGAGCGCCTCGATGCCGTTCATGCCGGCCACGCCGCTGGTCCCGGCCGAGCCGAGAGCCGCGTAACGAGCCGTCACGGGCACGAGAAGCTGGGCCGCACCCGCGGTGCCGGCACGGCTGCCGGATTCACCGATCGTGCCGCCGCCCGAGCCGACGTCCTGCGCGCGAGCTTCCCCGAAGCCCGCCACGACCAGGGCGAAGAAGGCGACAAGCAGGGCTGCCAGCCTCGCTGGGGTATGCTGCATTTTCATATTCGAAAGCCTCAAGGTCTTCTTGTGGATGTTTCGCTCAAGATGGCCAAGTGGCCTAGAACACGTTCAGGTGGACTCGCTTCTTGATGACAGCGAACTTGATCACCTTCTCGAGTCCCCCTGGAAGCTCCACGTGGACGAGGTACATGCCGCTGGCGATCGGCAGCTGGTTGTTCGTCGTAAGGTCCCACGGGAGGGTGCGGCCGGGGCCGGCCTTCTCGAGGGTACGAATCAGCGTGCCGTTCAGCGTGAAGATGCGGATCGTGGCGGTCTCGGGCAGGCCCGTGAACCGCACTTCGTCGATCAGCTGCGACTTCTCGTAGGCCGAGGCGCCCTTGTAGGGGTTCGGCGAAACGCCGATGCCCGCAAGCAACTCTTCCGAGTCGGCGCCCGTGTAGTCCTTCGGCTCGGCGCCGAGGGCTTCCGGCGTGCCGTCGCCGTCCGAGTCGTACGCACCCGTGTTCAACGTGAACACGTCGCCGTCGTTGTTCGGCTTCAGCGTCGTGATGCGCCAGACCGAACCGACGTCCGGGTGCTTGCCCTGCGGGTACGGGGGCGCCGTGCCGCAGTTGAAGCAGACGAACACGAGGCGAGCGAACACCTCCGTATGCACGTCGCCGGGGCCGAACATGAACGACTCGTAACCGGCCTGGCCGGGCGTCGTGTCGTCGTTGCCGTCACCGTCGGCGTCCGGATGGTAGAAGTAGATCCAGTCGGTCGCGGGGTCGTTGGCGCCACCCGAGATCGCATGGTCACCGCCCATGTCGAAGACCATCTGGTCCTGGTTGTCCAGGATGGCCGGAACGAGGCGGATATCGTCGGCCGTATTGTTGGGCGTACCGACACCGATGTTCCAGACCTCGAACGGAACGTTCATGACCGCGCCGTCCTGGAAGGCGCGCCAGCCCTTCGGCGTATTGCCGTTGGTGGCGGCTTCCGTGAAGCGGATCTCGAAGTCCTGGGCGCCGATCTGGGAGCCCACCCCGGCGCCGCGGGTCGCGCGACCGAGGAACGAGGTTCCGTCGGAAGCCGGCCCGTACGGGATCTGGGCACCACCCGCGTGGATACCCCACGGG
>JANJTM010000053.1 GCA_024711125.1 Rhodothermales bacterium | reverse complement strand
ACTGGTGCTCGGCGTCCCCGGGGCCGCCGAACCGGCGGATGAACCGTCCGTCCAGGTCGAACTGCAGGATCCACTGCGAACCGTATCCGTCGGCCACGTAAATGTCGCCGTTCGGGCCGATCGCGGTTTCGGTCGGATGGTACCGCCAGTCGGCCTCGTAGACCCCGATGTCCTTGGGGTGGGGGAGGCGCAGCACCTCGCGTCCGTCGAGGGTGGTTTTCACGACCTGCGGGTTGCCGTCGAAGCCGTTGTCGCAGAGGAAGAGGAACTCCTCGTCCCCGGCTTCCCACCGCGTAAGGCCATGGCCGGCCGGGAACGTGTTGCCCCAGGTCGACAGGAGCTTGCCCGAGCGGTCGTAGATGAGAACGTTGTTGCGCGTCTCGTCGCCGAGCATGATGAGGCGCCCGCGACGGTCCTGCACCATCTCGTGGCAGTTATTGACCGGGGTGACGGCGGGGTCGAGCACGCCCCACGACGTGTCCACCCGGTAGCGGAAGTCGCCGTGGCCGATGATCTCGCCACGTTTCGGCGTCGGGGTCAGGACGTGCAGCGCGCGGTTCGGAAGGGCGACGGCCGCACCGGCCGCGAGTGCGGTACGACGGGCGAATTCGCGGCGGGACATGAGGGGCATGGCTCGTGGGGGTAGCGGTGGGCGCAGGATACGCGAGGGGCACGAAACGGGAAAGGCCGCGCCCCTGTTCGGGACGCGGCCTTTGCGTCTGGCGCAAGCCCGCTTCAGAACGGCAGGTCGTCGTTCGGATCGAACGTGTAGTCGTCCCCCTCGGCCGCGGCCTGGCCGCCCTGAGGCGCCTTCGCCGCGGGCGGACGCGAGGCCGGGCGCGGAGCCGAGCCGCCGCGGGACGCGCCCGAAGCGCCGCCGCCCGAGAAGCCTCCCTCTTCGCCGCGGCCGCTGAGGATCATCATCTCGCGCGCCTTGATCTCGGTGACGTACTTCGTGTTGCCGTCCTTGTCGTCGTAGGTGCGCGTCTGGAGCGAGCCCTCGAAATACGCCTGCGAGCCCTTCTTGAGGTACTCGCCGCAGATCTCGGCCAGGCGGCCCCACGCGACGACGCTGTGCCACTCGGTCTTTTCGATCCACTCGCCGTTCGTGTCCTTGTAGGACTCGTTGGTGGCGACGCGCAGGTTGCAGACGGCGGTGCCGCCGCCCGTGTAGCGCAGTTCGGGATCCTGTCCGAGGTTGCCGATGAGAATGACCTTGTTGACTCCTCGTGCCATGGTTTACACCTCCTGACGTGGTTGTCTGTGTGTGTTGCCCCTGGCGATTACATGAGTCCACCGGCCGCGCCGGCTCGTCCGCACGAATCTCCAGGAGATGTAAAAGCATGCCCGTGCTCCGGGCGCCGCTTTCTCCCGTATGGAGGAGAATGGGCGTCGGAATGCAACGGTGACCGATGATACGGAGGGCCGGTGACAGCCTCGTGTCATTGTTGACAACTCGTCCCGTACCGGGCCCGGCGGCGCCAAACCTTTCCCCGTCCGGGTCGTTCGGAAGGAGCCCGCGCGCACGCCATCGCGGGAGCCGATTCCGCCCGAACCCCATGCCCGACAAGATCTTCGATCCCGTCTTCACCGAGGCGCCCGGCGCCGTGGAGGCCTACGCCGACTTCGTCGCCATCGTGCGCCAGCTGCGCCGCGACTGCCCGTGGGACAAGGTGCAGACCCACGAGTCGGTCAAGCACCTGCTGATCGAGGAAGCCTACGAGACGCTCGAGGCGATCGACACGGAGAACTGGCCCGAATTGCGCAAGGAACTCGGCGACCTGCTGCTGCACGTGGTCTTCCACGCGGTGATCGCCGAGGGGGACGGCCGCTTCTCCATGAAGGAGGTGATCGAGACCGAGACGGAGAAGCTGGTGCGGCGGCACCCGCACGTGTTTGGGGACGTCGCGGTCGACGGCGTCGGCCAGGTGCTCCAGAACTGGGAGCAGATCAAGTTGAAGGAAGGCGGACGCAAGTCCACGCTCGACGGCGTTCCCACCCACCTGCCGGCGCTCTTGCGCGCGTACCGCGTGCAGGAAAAGGCGGCCGGTGTCGGATTCGACTTTCCCGACTCGATGGAGGCATTCGGGAAAGTGAAGGAGGAAATCCACGAGTTCGAGGAACTCGTGGAGTCGGGCGCCGACCCGGCCGAGGTGGAAAAGGAACTCGGCGACCTGCTCTTTGCGCTCGTCAACTACGCCCGCAAGCGCGACCTGAACCCGGAAAACGCCCTGCGCCGCACGAACGACAAGTTCATCCGGCGCTTCCGCCACATCGAGGACCGGCTGCGGGAGCAGGGCAGGGCCTTCGCCGACGTCGACCTCGCCGAGATGGACCGATACTGGGACGAAGCAAAGGCGAACGAGCGGGAGGGGTGACCCGCGGCCGCACCGCGCCCGCGTCGACAGGGACCTCGTCCGGAGCGGCTGAGGAGGCTGCCGTGACCGAGTTGCGGCCGGTTCGGCGGCAAGGCGTGACTGCGGAACTGGGATTTGAGGCCGAATCCCACATATTCGCCCCGTTTTGGGCCCGAATATGTCGACAATGGGCCGAAAGTCGACATAATTGACCCGAATACGGCCCGAATACATCGATTATCGGCCATATTTCCACATTGCGCACCCGCGGCAAGTGCGCCCCACCGGCAATTTGGCGCCCCACGGCAACTCGGCGAGAGCCTCCCGCCTCGTGAAGGACACGCCCTGCCGGGCACGCAACGACGGCCCGGCGCCCCGCGGCACCCCCGCCCGCACCCGGCGCCCCCCAGCCACCCAGCCGCGGCCTCCCACCCCGGGAAACACGCGCCTAGTTCCGCACCGGCGGCACGATCTCGACGGCCTTCACGCGCCCCTCGTCCCGGTCCAGGAACTCGCGGTAGAGCTGGATCTGGCGGCTGTCGATCGGCACGCGGAATCCGTCGATGAAGACCTCCCGGATCTCGGTGGCCGTCTCGAACGGGTCGCCGGTCGAGACCAGGAAATTGGCCTTCTTGCCGACCTCGATGGACCCGTAGTCGCCCTCGATGCCGAACGCCTCGGCGGCGTGGATCGTGACGGCTTTCAAGGCCTCCTCGCGGCCGAGTCCGTAGGCGGCGGCGAAACCGGCATTGAAGGGAAGATTGCGCACGTTTTCGGCCTCGCCGGTGCGGATCGCGACCTTGACGCCCGCCTGCGCGAGCAGGCCGGCGTTGGCGTAGGCGCGGTCGAAGCGGTCGCTCTCGCGCGTCGGGACCGAGAGCACCGGCCCCACGATGCAGGGGAATCCGGCCGCCGCGAGTTCGCCGGCGACGCGCCAGCCTTCCGCGAGCCCGGAGAAGACGACGTTGCGATACCCGCGCCGGGAGACCCACGCGAGCGCCTCGCGGATCTCCTTTTCCTGGTTCACCCGGATCATGAGCTTCATCTGCCCGCGCACGACGGGCAGCAGGGCGCGCATCTCGGGCACGAATTCGGGCTCGCGGTCGCCCTTGCCGGCGGCCCAGGTTGAGTCGATGCGGGCGTACAGTTCAGCCCGGTCGAAGATCTCGTCCACCCGCTTCAGGGCGTCGCGGAAGGTCTTCTCGGGGTCGTCCTGTGCGCCGCCACGCGCCCCGCCGCCCCCGAACCGTGGCCGGGCCGAGGGCCAGGTCGGGAAGTCCATGACCATCACCCGGGCGCCTGCCGCCATCTGCTCGGCGGTGTAGCCCACGAGGTTGATCATCGCGGCCATGCCGGGCAGCGTTCCGCCCGAAGGCTCGGCGAGCACGGTCGTGACGCCCGCGACACGCGTCACGGGGATGAGCGCCGAATTGGGGTTGATTGCCGAGAGCGCGTCCATCTGGGGCGTGATGTCGCCCAGTTCGACGGCGTCGGTCGTCTCGTCGACCGATCCGATCTCGGTCAGGCCGAGGCGCGTGCCCGAGTCGATCAATCCCGGGTACACGTGCAGGCCGGCCGCGTCCACGATCTCGATACCGGGCGGAATGGTGACGTCCGCACCGACGGCGACGATGCGGTCGCGCTCGACGAGGATGGTTCCACGCTCGATGACCCCGCCGGTCACGGTCTCGATGCGCGCGTTGACGACGGCGTAGGCGCCCTGCTTCGGCTTGGGCGCGTCCTGGGGCTGGACCTGCAGGACGAACGCGAGGAGGAGGGTGGCGAGCATAATGTCAGTATTCGATGACGAACGCGCCCTCGAGGCAGCGGTCGTGGTCGTCGAGGGTCAGGACCGTTCCGGCCTGCACGTCGCGGTTCGGATGGGCGCGCAGCCGCATGTCGTCGGGGTCGTTCAGGCGGTCGAAATACTTGACGCCGTCCACGAAGGTGAGGGCGGGTACGCCGTAGACCGAGAGCGGATGGCCGTCGAAGACCGCGAGGTCGGCGTCCTTTCCGACCTCGATGGATCCCGTGCGGCCGTCGATGCCGAGCTGCCGGGCCGGGTTGATCGTGATGAGTGCGAGGGCCTCGTCGTCGGTCAGGTCGCCGTAGCGCTGCGTCTTGGCCGCCTCGTGGTAGAGGTGGCGGTTCAGTTCGCCCGAATCCGAGTTGACCGACGTGTTGATGCCGTTGCGCACCAGGATCGTCGCGTTGTAGGCGGTCGAGTAATAGACCTCCATCTTGTAGCTCCACCAGTCGGCGAAGACCGAGGCCGAAGCGCCGAAGGCGGCCAGCTCGGGCGCGACCTTGAAGGCCTCGTTGGCGTGCTGGAAGGTGACGTTCTTCACGCCGAAATCGGCCAGCACCCGCATCAGCATGTCGATTTCGTCGGCGCGATACGAGTGGCAGTGGATGAGGACCTCGCCGCGCAGGATGTCGGCGATGACCTCGAGCCGCTCGCTGTGTTCGGGCGGAACGGCGCGGGGGTTGGTCCGGCGCTCGCGCTCGTACCGGTCCTGGGCCTCCAGGTAGCGTTTGCCCTCGGCGAAGGTCTCGCGCAGCACGGCCTCGACGCCCATCCGGCTGGCCGGGCGGATGCGCGCCCCGCTGCCGCCGCCGCGCTTGCCGTGCACCCGGGTCGGATTCTCGCCGAGCGCGAACTTGATCGTGCGCGGAGCGCCCGCGAACCGGAGCGCGTCGGGGTCGGTCTGGCCCCAGCGGTGTTTGATCGTCTCGTTCTGGCCGCCGATGACGTTGGCCGAGCCGTGCATGACGTGCGACGTCGTGACGCCGCCCGCGAGGGCCCGGTAGATGCCGATGTCGTAGGGATCCACGACGTCCTCCATCGAGACTTCGCTCGTGACGGGGCTCGTGGCCTCGTTCACGCTGGAGAGGGCGATGTGCGAGTGCGCGTCGATGATGCCGGGCATGACGAATTTCCCCGTCACGTCGATGGTTTCCACGCCCGACGGGGCCTGAAGACCGCGCCCGATGCGGGCGATGCGGCCGTCCTGGACGAGGACGTCGGTGTTCTCCAGCGTTCCGGCGCCGGATACGGTGAGCACGGTGGCGCCTTTCAGCAGTACCGAGCCCCGGGGCTGGGCTTGCGTGGTCGGGGCGAGCGCGGCGAGCAGCGCCACGGCGGCGAGGAGTGTGCGGAAACGCATGGGCGACAACGGGATGTCGGGTCGTGCGGAATGGGTGGTCGGCGTCATGGCGGTCACCGGCTCGGGCGGTCGGAGCCGCCGCGCGAGGCGCCGCGCTCCGTACGCGCCGCCGGCTCGAACACCTCGCCCGCGACGACCACGTGGCGCACGCGGGTCTCTTCGGCGAACCAGTCCCCGTCGGTCACGACGAGGTTGCCGAGCTTGCCGGGGTCGATCGTTCCGACCGCGTCGTCGACGCCGAGGAGCCGCGCGCCGTCGATCGTGAGGGCCGCGAGCGCGGCGTCGGCCGGAAGGCCGGCTTCGACCATGGCGAGCACGTTCCTGCGGAGTTCCTCGGCCTTGGCGTCGCGCGTCGCGAACCCGAAGCGCAGGCCCGCCTTCGCCAGGGTGGCGGCGTTGGCGACGTAGTCCTTGCGCGCCAGGAGCTGCCGGGAACGAAGATTCTGGAGTTCGGCCTCCTGGTCGCGGTAGTCCGCCGCGCGCTCGGCCGGGTCGTACGAGGCCATGAGCGCCTCGAGCGAGTCGGCCTTCAACGACGCGGCCCATTCCGGAGCCTCGGGCAGCGCGAGCGTGAGGGCCATCGCAGGCTTCAGCCGCGCGAGCTTCTCGGCCAGCTCGAAGCCCTCGCCGACGCCCGTGAGGGTGATGCGGAAACCCAGTTCGGCCGAGAGCGACAGCGCGCGGTGGGTTTCGAGCGCGGTGTTCACGTGGAAGTAGAGGGGTACCTCTCCCGCTGCGACCGGCGCATAGGCCGCGTGGGCGGCGTCCCACGGCGGGGGCGCCATGCCGCTCGGGTCGGCCGCGTAGCGCCCGGCGAGCGCCGCACGGCGCGCGGCCTCCCGGTGCACCTGCCGGAACCGGGCCGTGACGGCCATCGGCGTGCCGGGGGCCACGCCGCGCGCGGCCTCGTACGACGCGCCCTGGGCCGCGCCCGACTTCAGAACGACCGGGCCCGCAGCCGAACCGAGCAGCACGGTGGCACCCGCGCCCGGAAGCATTCCGCCCCTCGGAAAGACCTGCGCCGTCGTGAACCCGAGGTCGCGCAGGGCCGTGACCGACGCGTCCGAGCCCTTGTAGAGCGTGCGCGCGTCGCGATCGGGCTGGAACCCGGCCCGGGCGGGCGGAGCGTTGTCGGGATCGTCCACCGGCTGCGGCTGGCCCGCGGCCTCCTCGGGGATGCCGGCGTACGACGCGGCATCGACGAAGCCCGGGAAGACCCAGAGCGAGTCGCCGGCGATCACGCGGGCGTCGTACGGCACGGCGACGTCCGGCCCGACGGCCGTGATCACGCCGTCGCGAACGACGACGGTTGCACGCTCGAGCACCGTGCCGGGGGCACGCACGATGCGCGCGTTCGTGATGGCGAGCGTGCCGGTCACCGTCGGAATCGGCTCCGCGGCGGCTCTGGCGCCGAAATTCTGCGCCTTCGCGACCGGGGCGATCGCGAGGAGGGCCACCGCCAGGGCGGCCGTCAGTCGTCTGGGCATGCGTCCGGGGGCCCGGCGACCGGGCCGCGTTGGGGGAGCGGAAGGGCGACAAACATACAGCGCGCCCCGAATCCGATCCATCCCGATTTGGTCACGGGCACCCGGCCCGCTCAGCCTTCCGCCACGTTCCAGTCGTCCACGATACCCACGATCACGACGTTCGCCGGCGCGTCGTCCCGTCCGAGCAGCTGCTTGACGGCACCGCCTTCCTTCGTGACGAGCACGGTATCGCCCGGACCCGCCCCGAATCCCGGGTCGAGCGCGAGCTGGTCGATCCCGTCGGCGAGCGAACCGTCGAGCCGCAGCGCACGCACCACCAGCAGCTTCTGCTCGCGGAAGGCGTCGGCCTTGACGGGGGCGACGGCGGTGCCGGTGACGCGGCAGAGGTTCATTTGACGAGCTTCTTCAGTTCGTCCACCCTGCGCACGATCGTCTCGCGGTCCATCTCGCGGTATTTCTCGGGCAGGAGCACGCGGGACGTGCATTCCAGCACGGCCGCGAGCGTCTGCAGTTCGACCTCGAGCGGATAGGTGGGCGGCATGAAATCGTCGACCACGTCCTCGAGGATCTCCCGCGTCACCTGCCCGGTTCCGTCGGACGAGGCGGCGGCGCGGAACTTGGCCCGCGTCATGAGCGCCTCCATGTCGGCCCCGGAAAACGTACGCTCGCCGTTGAGCAGCGCCTCGGGAATGTCGTCCATCGAGATGGAGACCTTCGTGCGCTTCAGCATGACGCGCAGCAGTTCCTCCCGCTCCTCGCGCGTGGAGGGGTAGAAGAGCGCGATGTGCTCCTCGGCCCGGCCCTGCCGCTTGAGGTCGACGGGCATGTAATCCGGCCGCGCCGTGAGCAGGAAGAACACGATGCGTCCGCGGTGCTTCGGGTTCGACATGAAGCTCGCGATCTGTCCGAACACGCGTTTCGAGACGCCCGAATCCCCCGACGAATCGCGGTCGCCGAGCGCGGCATCGGCCTCGTCGATCATCACGGCCACCGGCGTCATCGCTTCCAGCAGCGCGAGGATGCGCTCGAGGTTGGCTTCGGTCCGCCCCTGCCACTGCGAGCGGAAATTCTTGAGCTTCACCATCGGGATCCCGATCTCACCGGCGAAGCACGTGATGGCGAAGGTCTTGCCGGTTCCGACCGGCCCCGAAACGAGGTAGCCCATCGGCATGACGTCCGGGCGGCCGTTCTTGAGCGCGATGGCGGCATGCCGCAGGTGCGTCTTGGCCTCCTTGTGGCCGGCCACCATGTCGAGCGTGTAGTCCGTCTCGACGAATTCGAGCATGCCGTGGGCTTCGGCCTCGATGAACTCCTTCTTGAGGTCGCTGAGCGCCTCGAACGTGAGCCGGGTGCGGTTTTCGAGCACGTCGGCGAGGATCGTGCGCAGCTGGATGAACCCCAGGCCGGCGGTATTGGCCGACAGCGCACGCGGGCTCACCTGGCTCTGGAGTCCGAACGCCTCCTCCTTGCCCTCGAGGTACCACGCCACGAAGTCGGCTCGGGCGGGCTCGGCCGGCAGCGGGATGTTGATCTCGGCCGTGTAGGCGCTCTGCACGATCTGCTGGTTCAGCTCGGTCAGGTTCTCGGCGACCAGCAGCACGGTGAAATCCTTCTCGAGGAAGAGCGGATCGTGCGCCCACTTCTGCAGGAAGACGATCGCGTTGCGGTCGTCGGCCGAGTAGCTCGACGCCTCGGCCATCGGCACGATGGTCTCGGCGTAGTCCATCACGCACGCGATGCGCTTGCCGTCGGCGAGGCGCAGGCGGAAGTAGTTCTCGAGCACCGAGAACACGCGCACGGGATCGCGCGGCAGCTTCTTCGCGAAATCGGTTCCGAAAATCGTGTCGTATCCCGACAGCGCGCGGTTGAAATCGATCTGTGATTCGCGATCGGAAAAGTGGATGCCCGACGAACGGTCGTAGAAGACGATGATGTCCCGCGCCGAGAAAAGGTCGCGCACGAGAAAATCGCGCAGCGAGACGTAGTCGGGTCTGCCGGCGTCGTCGACCGTGCGCACGAGGTCCCGCACGCTCCCGTACAGGATGAACTGGTTGAGCGTCTTCGTCAGGTACTTGCGCGCGAATTCCTTGCCCCACTCCGGGTAGTGCGCGGTGTACTGCTCGAGCAGGCTCGGCGCGGCCGGGCTCTCGACGTCGAGCGACGGCGTGTCGGCCGGCGCGGGTTCGGGGGAGGGCGCGGGCGCGGCCGTGGTCGCGGTGTCCGGGGTCGGTTCGGGGGAGGGCGTCGTCGGGTCTTCCATCGGTCGGAATGCGTTGGGAACGCAAGTATACGGCACTGCCCGCGCCGGTTTCGCGGCGACGACCAGGCCGGTGTGTCGCGAATCGGATGGCTTTCGTACCATCCCGTCCGTACCGGGCGCGCGGCACCGCGCGTCAACGATTCACGGAAGCTACCCGCCATGATTCGTCGAAACCCGGCCGCCCCGGTGCTTCTCGCACTGTGCGGCCTTGTCCTGCCGTGCGCCGTTCATGCGCAGGCCTTCTTCGAGCCGCTCGGATTCCCGGCCGGAACCGTCGAAACGAGGGCGCTCGGGGTCTCGCCCGACGGGCTCGAGGTCGTCGGCTACTCGGTCGACGGGGGCGGCGTGCGCCAGGCCGTCCGCTGGACGTCGCCGGGAGGCCACCAGGTCGGCATCGAGGGCGAATTGCGCGCGGCCTCCACCGAGGGCCTGGTGCTGTTCGGAAACCGGCGCGTGGGTTCGGGCCCGTTCGAGGCGTTCACGCGCGAGGGGGGAACGAACGGTCTGCTCTCGGTCCCGGTCGTCGACCTCGGTGGCGGCCCCATCCAGGCGACCGCACGCGCGTACGGACTGTCGTGGGACGGACGCTCCGGCGCGGGGACCGGATTCGCCGAGAACATCACGTTTCCGTTCGTTTCGGTCGACGGCGGCTTCACGGCCCTGGGGTTCACCGGGTTCGGCTACGGCATCTCGGGGGACGGCGCGACGGTCGTCGGGGTGCGCACGGCGACGGGCGAGCCGTCGTTGGCGTTCGCCTGGTCCGGCGGAACGCCGACGCTGCTCGGGGACCTGGCCGGGGGCGCCACGTCCAGCACCGCGCTCGCCGCGTCGTTCGACGGCTCGGTGGTGGTGGGTTCGAGCACGTCGGCGTCGGGCACCGAGGCGTTCCGCTGGACGGGCGGAACGATGACCGGCCTCGGCGATCTGCCCGGGGGAGCGTTCTTCAGCATCGCGCAGTCGGTTTCGGGCGACGGAACGATCGTCGTCGGCAGCGGGGCGGGCGCGGCCGGCTCGGAGGCGTTCCACTGGACCCAGGCGGGCGGCATGCGCGCCCTCAAGACGGTGCTCGAGACCGATTACGGGTTCGACCTCACCGGTTGGACCCTCACGGCGGCGGCGGCGATTTCCGGCGACGGATCGGTCATCGTGGGCCACGGGACCAACCCGGCCGGCCGAACCGAAGCCTGGATGGCCGTGCTGACTCCGAAGCCGCCGACGCCGATGGCCCCTACGGCGGGCACGCGGTGGCAGCCCGGGGTGAACCAGACCGTCACGTGGTACGGCGGCAATTCGCGAACGATCGACCTGTTGTTCCGCGCCTCCGACACGGCCCCGGTCGAGCTCGTCGCCACGAACGTCGAACGCCGCGAGGGTTGGTTCGAGGTTACGATTCCGTCCCAGGCCTTCGTGTGTGCGCGGTGCCGGGTGGGGCTGCGCGTCACCGGCGGTACCCCGATCGCGTGGGGCGAGCCCTTCAGCGTGAAGGGTTACCAGCTCACCCGGGTCGGCGATGCGGGCGAGCTGGAGGCCTTCCGCCCGAGCGCGCACGGGTGGGGGTTCAGCAACACCGAGCAGTTCCTGTTTCCGGCATCCTGGTGGAGCGCATTCGATTACGGAGGCATTGACCCCTACACCGGGCTGCTGTTTCCGGAGGCATTCACCCGCGAGCCGTCGTCCGGCCGCCCGGATTTCTTTCCCGACTGGAACTCGTTCGTCGATGCGTTCGGCCCGGAGACGGCGTACGCGGACCGGTCCATCGGTCATTATTCGATGCGGTTCGCGGGCTTCTGGGCGGCGCTCCGGGACGGGCTCGGTGCCTGGAAGGGCTCGTGCGGCGGAATGGCCGTGTCGGCGATGCAGATCTTCGCCGATCCGGCCGGTGCATCGCCCCGCTACGGGTACTACCCGAGTCTCTACGCATCGGGTGCCGACCCCCGCGTCGCGACGAATCTGCGCGCCGCCATCAACGCGGTGCAGAACTACCAGTACAGCGAGGGGGTGCGGGTCTACATCCGCGCGAAGGGCGACAAGACCGCGACGGTCACGCTCGACGCGGTCCGTTCGATGCTGGAGAGCGACGATCCGTCGGACGACCGCACGCTCGCCATGCGGGCGCCGGGCGATGCGGGGGGGCACGTCGTGGTTCCGTACCGGGTCGAACCGGACCCGGCGGGCGGCGGTCGGTACCGGATCCTGATCTACGACCCGAACAAGCCGGGCGACGACGATGCGTTCGTGCTCGTCGACACCGCGAACGACACCTGGAGCTACGACGGGTTCAGCCCGGTGTGGGGCGGAACGATCGGGCTCTTCCTGCTGGATCCGATCCCGGACTATGCCTGGTACGCCCGGATTCCGCAGGAGATCGCGCCGAAGCGCTCCGGTGCGGGCATGCTCGAAATCCTGGCCGGCGACGCCGAGACCGTCGCGATCTCCGGAGTGGGAGGATCGGTGACCTGGGACGGTTCGACGGCCGCGTCCACGCTCGCCGGCGCCGAGATCCTTCCGAATTTCGTCGGAGGACCGGCGCCGCCCGTGAGCTACCTCGTGCCGGAGGGACCGACGAGCATCGAGGTCGGCGGAGGCGCGTCGACGTCGGTTCTCGGGGGCTCGACGTGGTTCCGGGCGTCGGGAAGAGGCGCTGCGAACGCCGGGCTGCGTGTGAACGTGGACGGCGGGGCCTTCTCCGTGTCCGTGCCCGGAGACGGGTCCGATTCCCTTGCGGTGGAGGCGATCTGGCCGTCGCTGGGCAGTCTGCTGAGGGCCGATGCCGTCGTGGACGGAGACCTGGAGATGACGGCCGACCCGGGCCGGGGCGCTGTCGTCGTGACGGCGACGGGGCCCGTCGCCTCGTTTTCGGTCGCGCTTCTCGACGACGAAGGGCACGAGATGCGCGTCGAGGGGGTCCCGGTGCCGGACGGTGCCGCTGTGGCGCTCAAACCCGACTGGACCGCGGGCTCGTCGCTTACCGTCGAGACGGACGCCGACCGCGACGGCGTTCCCGAATCCACCACGCACCTCGAGGCCAACCGGGTGCCCACGGCGGCAGAGCCGACGGAACCGGCGGGGGGCGGCACGGTCCTGCTGACCGGAGATCCCGCGACGACGCTGCGCGCCTCGTGGACCCCGGGCGTGGATCCGGACGGGGATGCCCTCGAGTATCGGTGGGAACTGGCGCTCGACCCGGTTTTCTCCGCGCCGTTGGCATCGATCGATGCCGGGTCGGCAACGTCGGTCGACGTCGCGTACGCCGAACTCGTCGGCCTGCTCTTCTCGCCGGGAACGCCGGTCGGAACGGCGATCGATGCCTACCACCGGGTCGTCACCCGCGACGGGCAGGCCGACGTGGTTTCGGCGGTCGTCGCCGTCCGTTTCGAGCGGGGCGCCCTTACCGGTGTGGAGGAGGACGGGGTTCCGCGGGAGGTCACGCTGCTCGGGGCGTATCCGAATCCGTTCAATCCGACCACGGTCCTCCGTTTCGGTCTGCCCGCCGCCGGGTCGGTGCGTCTCGAGCTCTTCGACGTGTCGGGTCGCCGGGTGCGCACGCTCGTCGACGGGGTGCGGACGCCGGGGTGGCACTCCGTGCGGCTCGAGGCGGATTCGCTTCCGTCCGGTGCGTACGTTTACCGTCTCACGGCCGGCGGACGTTCCGTGTCCCGGCCGGTCGTCCTGGTCCGCTGATTCCGTTCCGGTATGTCCGTCGCCCGATTCTTCCGCTGTGTCGCGCTCACCGCGCTGCTCGCCGCGTCGCCCGCGAATGCCCGCCAGGCCGGCCCGCCGCCCGATTTCGACGCCTACGTCACGCGCGTTCTCGAGACGTTCGACGTTCCGGGCATCGGCGTCGCGATCGTGAAGGACGGCCGCGTGGTGCTGGCGAAGGGCTACGGCGTACGCGACCTGGACACCGGCGAGCCCGTGGACGGGCACACGCTCTTCGGCATCGCCTCCAACACGAAGGTCTTCACGGCGACCGCGCTCGGCCTGCTCGTCGAGGAAGGGAAGATCGGCTGGGACCAGCGGGTCATCGAGATCCTGCCGTGGTTCCGCATGTACGACCCGTTCGTTACGCGGGAACTGACGGTGCGGGACCTGTTGGTACACCGCTCGGGCCTGGGCCTCGGCGCGGGTGATCTCCTCTGGTGGCCGCCGTCCAACCTGGATCGCCGGCAGATCGCCGAGCGGCTCCAGTACATCAAGCCGGCCACCGGTTTCCGCAGCGCGTATGCCTACGACAACGTGCTCTACACCGTGGCCGGCGAGGTGATAGAAACCGTTAGCGGCCTGTCGTGGGAGGACTTCGTGCAGACCCGCATCCTCGACGTCGTCGGGATGGCCGATTCCAATACGCGCCACAGCGAAGCCGGGCACGGCGGTAACGCCGCGCAACCCCACGCCGCCATCGACGGGGTCGTGCGCCGCGTGGCCGCGTTCGCGAGCGACAACACGAATCCGGCGGGCGGAATCAACGCCAGCGCCGCCGACATGGCGAAGTGGATCATCGTGCAGATGGACTCGGGACGCGTCGCTCCGGATCGCCGGTTGTACTCGCCGGCCACGACGCGTCAACTCTGGACGCTCGTCACCCCGATGCCGATCGGGAATCCCCGGCCCGAGTTCCGGCGCCAGAAGGCCCATTTCAACGGGTACGCGCTCGGTCTCAACGTCCGGGACTATCGCGGGCAATTCGTCGTGACGCACACCGGAGGTCTGCCGGGATTCGTGTCCCGCGTCATGATGCTGCCCGAGCTGAAGGCCGGCGTGGCAGTGCTGACGAACCAGGAGTCGGGCGCGGCCTTCGACGCGATCGCCTACCGGGTCATGGACCACTTCATCGGAGGGGAGCCGTACGACTGGATCACGGCCTACGACACCGCGATGCGGCGGAACGGGGCGGCGCCCGGCGTCGATCCCTTCGCGTGGCCGGATCGGCCTGAGGGCGCAGTCGAGCCCCGCGGTTTGGAGGCCTATGCCGGAACGTACCGCGACGCGTGGTACGGGCAGGTGTTCGTCGAACGCGGAGAAGCCGGGCTGCGCGTCCGCTTCGAGCACACTCCGTCGCTCGTCGGGGATCTCGTCCCGTGGAATGGCGACACCTTCATCGCGAAGTGGGACGACCGCGAGCTGCGCGCCGACGTCTACGCCATTTTCACCGTGGGACCGGACGGTTCGGCGCGCTCCATCCGGATGGAGTGGGTGAGCGACGCCACCGATTTCAGCTACGACTTCCAGGACCTGGACCTGCAGCGGGTGCGGTGATCACCGTTCGTGCTACGACCAGACCGAGCAGGGCGGCGATCGCCCTGAACACCTCGTCAGGCCGCTCGCAGGACGAATTCCACCCGCACCTCGTCATAAGGGAACTCGATTCCCCGGGGTGATCGGGTGACGAGGCCTGCGTCTACGAGAGCCGTGACATCTGCGTGTACCGACTTGACGTCTCGCTGGAGGCGGCGCGCAAGCTCCCGGAGCGGCATGCGGCCCGCTCCGCACATCGCCTTGATGATCTGCCAGCGCTTCGCGGTCAGGGTCTTCCACAGCAGTTCGGGAGAAATGAAGCTGAAGCGTTCGACTCCTGTCGCACTGCCCGTTTTCCAGGCCCCCAGGAAGTCCTGGGCGACGTCGTCGAACGATCGCACGTCAAGAATCACCGTTCGCATGCAGCCACCTCCGGATGTCCGGGTGAAAATCAGCCAGCAACCTCGTCGGCGTCGTGAACGGGTAGGCGGTTTCATGGGCGCCGTAGTGCCGATGGTCCCCTTTGCCCGCCTCGTTGTCATAGCGGACCACGCAGTCCCCACCAACCACGAAGGCCAATCGGTACTTGAATTCGTGCACCGAACCCCGAACGGGCACGGGGACCCGCCAGAGTACCATCTCGGCAAATGCGGTCTCCGAGAACCCGATACGCTCGCGCATGAGCAACACGGCTCGACTGTTGGTCATAATACCAACACCAGGGGGTCACGTCAAGGCCAGGTGGTCGACATGCCCGACTTCCGGGCCGCGACCTACCCATGACGAACTACCTGCCGCGGCATAACCCCTGAAATGCAGGGCGCGGCCCCCCGGGAGGGAGGCCGCGCCCGATCACCGTGCCATCACAGCGCGGAACGCCTCGTCACGCGATCGATACGCCCTTGTCGAGGTACACGTCCTGGATCGCGTTGAGGATCGCGACGCCGTCCTTCATCGGCTTCTGGAACGCCTTCCGACCGGAAATCAGGCCCATGCCGCCGGCGCGCTTGTTGATGACGGCCGTCTTGACGGCGTCGGCGAGGTCGTTCTTGCCGGAGGCGCCGCCCGAGTTGATGAGGCCGATGCGACCCATGTAGCCGTTGGCCACCTGGTAGCGCGTCAGGTCGATCGGGTGATCGCTCGACAGCTCCGAGTAGATGCGCTCGTCGAGCTTGCCGTAGCTCGAGGAACCCGTGTTCAGCGCCTTGTAGCCGCCGTTCTGCTCGGGGAGCTTCTGCTTGACGATGTCGGCCTCGATGGTCGAGCCGAGGTGGTTGCCCTGGCCCGTGAGGTCGGCGCTGGTCTCGTGGTTGACGCCGGCGACCTTGAAGCCGGGGTTGCGCAGGTAGCACCAGAGGATGGTCGCCATGCCCATCTCGTGGGCGACGGCGAAGGCTTCGGAGACCTCCTGAAGCTGCCGGGTGGACTCGGGTGAGCCGAAGTAGATCGTGGCGCCGACGCCCACGCAACCCATGTTCCACGCCTCTTCCACGCGGGCGAACATGACCTGGTCGAACTGGTTCGGGTAGGTCAGCAGCTCGTTGTGGTTGAGCTTGAGGATGAACGGAATACGGTGCGCGTACTTGCGCGCGACCGATCCGAGTACGCCGTAGGTCGAGGCGACGGCGTTGCAGCCGCCCTCGATCGCCAGCTTGACGATGTTCTCGGGATCGAAGTAGATCGGATTCTTGGCGAACGAGGCGCCGCCGGCGTGCTCGATGCCCTGGTCGACGGGGAGGATGGACAGGTATCCCGTGCCGCCGAGACGGCCGTTGTCGAACAGGGTCTGGAGCGAGCGGATCGTCTGCGTATTGCGATCGCTTCCCATCCACGTGCGCTCGACGAAGTCCGGGCCCGGGAGGTGGAGGAGGTCCTTCGAAATCGTCTTGCTCTCGTGCTCGAGCAGGTAGCCCGCCTCGGCGCCGAGCAGGTCGGCTACGCGGGTGGTCGGAACGTCGGCCATGATCGTCTGGATCGGTAGGTTCTCGGAAGTCGGCCGGCGGCGGGTGCCGCGGCGGCGGCTGGTGGCGACCGGAGCGCGGGGCGCCGATCGGGGTCAAGGTACAGACCGCCCGGGGTCCGTTCCGTCAAGACGAATTCAATTCGCTGCGCGCGAAGCGCTTCCGGACACGACGATCCGTGCTCCGGCCCGGTCGGAGGCTCAGCCGACGACCCGGAGTTCGTGCGGAAGCGAGTCCGGGCGGTCGAGCCAGCCGGGTAGCTCCTCGGCCAGGTAGGGCGCCATGAGCAGGCCCTTGGATCCGAGTCCGGTGAGCATCCACACCCCCGGATGCCCCGGCAGCGGCCCCACCATCGGGGTCCGCCGTCCGGGAACGGTCACGCGGAGTCCGGCGGCTTCCGAGACGATCGCCGCGTCCCGGAGCCAGGGCAGGGCGGTGACCATTCGCGCCAGGAGCCGCCGCGACTGGATGAGCGTCGGGGCCGAATCGTCGAAATCGTGCTCGTAGGAGCTTCCGATCACCACCGTTCCGTCGTCCATCGGGGCGGCATACCCCCGGCCGGAGACCGGAAAAAGCGCGTCGGGCCGCCACGAGGGGAGCACGCGCACGACCTGTCCTTTCACGCGGTGCAGGGAGACGCCGCGCAGGGTCTGCAGCCGGTCGAAGCCGGGTCCCGTGGCCAGTACAAGCCGTCGCGTGATCACCCGTACGGCGCCGTCATCGGTGCGGAAGACGGCTTCGAACGGCTCCAAGGGTCGGTTCGACGGGGTACCGAGCGCGGTGGACCCGTCGCCGTCCCAGCCCTCGAGCCGCCAGGAGCCCCGGCATTCGGCCCCGGTGGCGGCGGCATTCCGGCGCAGCGATTCCAGCAGCGACGGCACCGAGAGCGCGCCTCCGCGGGTCACGCGCAGCGCTCCGTGCGGAGCCTCGATCCATCCCGCGCGGTGTCGCACCTCGTCGGCCGACCACCAGGCCGCCAGGTCGGGCCACGCCTCGGCGACCTGGGCGAACTCCTCGGCCTGCACCGACGTCGCGGCCGGGCGCAGAAGACCGGCGAGGGCCGTGGCGTCGGGGGGGGCGAGGTCCCGGACGAGGCGTTCGTAGGCGGCCACGGCCTCGATGACGCGCCAGCCCGGCCGGGCTCTCTGCGCCATCAGCGGATTGGCCAGGGCGGCGACGGCGGCCGGCGATGCCGCGTCGTGATCCCCGGCGTCGGCCAGCAGGACCCGGCGGTCCCGTGCCAGGATGCGCGCAGCACACGCGCCGGCGAGCCCGGCGCCGACGATCACCGTGTCGAAGCGAAGGTCCAAGACGCCATGGAAGGTGGACGCGCAATATACCGTGCATCGATTGGCGTGAAGGGCGCGGGCCCGCGTGGGGTATCCGCCGACCCGGAGCGCCGGGGAAATCCGACAGGAGAAATCCCGAACGCGCCGTAGACTCCCCGCGATCCATCTTTCCGGAATGCCATGCCGCGCTACCAACTCACCGTCAACGGGGCGGAACGGTCGGTCGATGCCCCGGCCGACATGCCCCTGTTATGGGTCCTGCGGGACCTCCTGGACCTGACGGGCACCAAGTACGGGTGCGGTCAGGCGCTGTGCGGCGCCTGCACCGTGCACCTGGACGGCGAGGCCGTCCGATCGTGCGACACGACCGTCGCCGACGCCGCCGGGCGCTCGGTCGTCACCATCGAGGGTCTTTCGGAAGCGGCCGACCACCCGCTTCAGCAGGCCTGGGATGAACTCGACGTGGCGCAGTGCGGCTACTGCCAGGCCGGGCACATCATGGAGGCGGCAGCGTGGCTGCAGCGCACGCCGAACCCGACGCGCGAGGACGTGGACCGGCTGCAATCGGACGTGCTCTGCCGCTGCGGCACCTACGAACGCATCCGCGCCGGCATCCTGCGCGCGGCCGAAAACCGGAGGTAAGCCATGTCGTACGTGGAAATCGACCCGGGCGCCTTTCCGCCCGAAGTGCGCGCGCTGTACGGGATCGGCGCGTCCGAGGAGGCCGCGGTCACGCTGTCGAACTGTTCCCGACGCGGATTCCTCAAGACCACCGCGCTCGCGGCCGGCTCGGTGTTCGTGCTGGGCATCACGAGCGTGCGACGCGCCGAGGGCGCCGCGGCCCTGCCCGAGGGGCTGACGGATGCCGCCTTCCGCCCGAACGTGTTCGTGGCGCTCGACGCGGACGGGACGGTCTGGCTCGTCAACAGCCGGGCCGAGATGGGCCAGGGCACCAAGACGGGCATGATCGCGACGCTGGCCGACGAAATGGACGCCGACTGGGCGCGCGTACGGCCCGTGCAGGCCGAGGGGCACGAGCGGTACGGTCCGCAATCGACGGGAGGCTCGACGTCGGTGCGCCTCTACTGGCAGGACTGGCGAAAGGCGGGCGCTACCGCGCGGGCGATGCTGGTTTCGGCCGCCGCCGCGACGTGGGCCGTGTCCGAGGCCGAATGCGAGACCGTGATGCACGCGGTGCGCCACAGGCCGACCGGGCGCGTGCTGGGATACGGCGAACTCGCCGCGAAGGCGGCGACACTGCCGGTGCCCACCGAGCCGCGGCTCAAGGACCGCTCCGAGTGGCGGTACATCGGCAAGCCGCTGCACGGGGTCGACAACCGGGCGATCGCGAGCGGAAAGGCCGTGTTCGGCGCCGATGTGCGCCTTCCGGGCATGAAATACGCGGTCGTGGCGCGTCCGCCGGTGCTCGGCGGCTCGGCGCGGTCGTTCGACGATTCGGCCGCGCGCGCGGTGCCGGGCGTCGTGGACGTCTTCGAGCTGCCCCGATACCAGGGGGCGCCGGGCAACCAGGCCCTCGGGGGCTTCGCGGTGGTCGCCACGAACACGTGGGCGGCCATGAAGGGGAGGGACGCATTGCGCATCGTCTGGGATCCGGGGCCGAACGCGGTGTATTCGTCCGATACGTACAAGGACGTGCTGCTCGAGAGCGTCGCGAAGCCGGGTCGGGTGGAGCGGGACCAGGGCGACGTGGACGCGGCGTTCGCGGGCGCCGCGCGAACGGTCGAGGCGACGTACACCACGGCCATGCTGTCGCATGCCCAGCTCGAGCCGCCGGCGACGGTCGCGTGGCTGAAGCCCGACGGCTCGGCCGAAATGTGGTGTTCGACCCAGAATCCGCAGTCGGCCCGCACGCTCGCGGCCGAGGCGTTCGGCATTCCGAAGGAGTCCCTGACGCTCCACATGACCCTCATGGGCGGTGCGTTCGGGCGCAAGGGGCTGCTCGATTTCGCACCCGAGGCGGCGCTCGTCGCGAAGCGGGTCGACGGCCCGGTCTGCGTGCAGTGGACGCGCGAGGACGACATGCGGCACGGCTATTACCATCCGCCGGCCGCGCAGTACCTGAAGGCCGGCATCGACGCGGGCGGAAAGGTCACGGCCTGGCTGCACCGTTCGAGCTATCCGGCGATCGGGGCTACGTTCACCGAGGGTGAGCTGTACGGCGGCACGCAGGGCTCCAAGGAGGTACTGTTCGCGGTGCCGAATCTGCGTGTCGAGAACGGGCCCGCGCCGGCCCACGTGCGCATCGGCTGGCTGCGCAGCGTCATGGCGGTGCACCACGGGTTCGGTATAGGCGCGTTCGTGGGCGAACTGGCCCATGCGCTCGGGAAGGACCAGGTGGAGATGTGGCTCGAGCTGCTCGGGCCGGACCGCACGGTCACGGAGCTTTTCACGAACGGCCGCGGGCCGTACGGAGAGCCGATCGCCACGCACCCGATCGACTCGGGGCGCATGCGCCGCGTGATCGAGCTCGCGGCCGAGATGGCCGGCTGGGGTCGGCGGCTGCCGGCGGGCCACGGCATGGGCGTGGCCGCGCACTACTCGTTCTGGGGCTACGCGGCGTTCGTCGTGCACGCTTCGGTCGAGGGAACGCGAGTACGGGTGCACCGGGTCGATGCGTCGATCGACTGCGGAACGGTCGTGAACCCCGACCGCGTACGCGCCCAGCAGGAGGGGGCGGTCGTGTTTTCGCTCTCGCACGCGCTCTACGGGGAGGTGCTGGCGCGGGATGGGGCCGTCACGACGGGCAATTACGACGAATTCCGCCTGCTCGCGTTGAAGGACACGCCGGAAACGCACGTGCACATCGTCGAATCGACGGCGCCTCCGGGAGGCGTGGGCGAACCGGGCATTCCGCCCATGATGCCGGCGCTCACGAACGCGGTCCTGGCGGCCACGGGCAGACCGGTGCGCGAGCTTCCGATCCGCCTCGGCTGACCCGCGCACCCCCGCGCGTTCGCCGAGAGCGGGTTCACGACCGGCGCCGGACTTCCACGAGGCGGGCCGTGATGGAAACGGCGATCTCGGCCGGCGTGGCCGCGCCGATCGGCATCCCTACCGGGCCGTCGATGCGTGCGATCGCGTCGTCACCGAACCCCGCGGCACGAAGTCGCTCCCGCCTCGCCTCCTGGGTCCTGGCTCCGCCGAGCGCCCCGATGTATCGCGCCGGCGACCGCAGCAGGGCGTTGAGCGCCGGGTCGTCCAACGCCGGCTCGTGGGAGAGCAGGACAGCGTACGTGGACTCGTTCGGCGTGTACCGGGCCAACGCGGTTTCGACCCCGTCCGTGACCAGGTGGCTCGGGCGCTCGACGAATCGGCGACCGTCGGCCAGAACCCGCCGGGGATCGACGAGCACCGTCTCGAAGCCGACGGCGTGGGCCATGGGAATCAGGCGCACGGCGATCTCGGCGCCGCCGAACACGAGCAGGCGATCGCGTGGAGGGAACGGCTGAAGGAACCACCGCCCGACGGGGTTCTCGTACACCCCGGGCTCCCGCGCTCGGAGCAGTCTTCCCGCCAATTCCGCGATCTCCGGATCGGCCGACCTTCCGGCCGGTGCGACCGGAGCGCCGTGGCCGTCAAGGAGGAACGGCCCCGGAACGCCCGGATCCATCGGACTGGCGAGAACCACGGGCGTATCGCGGTTCAGGGCGTCGAGCAGCGCCCGACCGACGGCGCGCGTGCCGGGATCGAGCGCACAAGCGGGAAAGGTCTCGACCAGTACCCGTAGTCGCCCGCCGCACGACAGACCCGCCGACCACGCCGTTTCGTCGCGCACGCCGTAGTCGACGACCTGTGGGCTGGAACTCACCAGCGATCCGAGCGCCTCGTCGATCACGGCGTGCTCCACGCAACCCCCGGACACCGAACCCGCCCAGTCGTCGGGCGCGGCGACGATCATGCAGGCACCGGGACGCCGTGGCGCCGATCCCCATGTGGAAACGACGCGCGCCCACGCGAAAGGCCGTTGTCGCTCGAGGGCGTCCTGGATGGCAGGGAGTATGTCACGCATCATGGACTCAAAGGTATCATGCGGGAGCAGTGTGAACAATCGCGTCCTCGCCGCTCCCCACGAACGATCGCCGTAAGGGAAACCGCGTGCGGAGGGTCCGCCGAATGCCGCTCCGGTGGGATCCCGTCCTACGACAGGGAGCGGCGCGGTCCGCTATCGGGATCCGTGATCGTTGTGCACATTGCGGCAGGTCATGAACCAGCGCCCGGACGCCGTTCCGGGCGGAGGTACGGCACCATGCGAGGTCTTCTCGCGCTTGCTCTCGTGCTGGCGGCCTGCGATGCGACGCCCCTGGACGTGCCGCCGCGCGATTTCGTGGACGATGTCTCGGGACGGTGGGTATCCCCATGGGTGTACGCCGGCACCGATGCCGAGGGAGACTACAATACGCGGTACGTGCTCCAGGTCGTGGAAAACACGGACGGCACCTGTACCGCAATGCTCTTCTGCGAGTGCTCGAACCCGGCGCACACGCCGCCCACGCCCGGAAACCACTTCTGGGAGGGCACGCTGTCGTTCGGGGTCCTGTCGCTGCAGAGCACGAACCTGGTCACCGGAGATACCGGTACGCTGACCGCCACGGTGGACGAATCGACGCTGGGCGTCACGTTCTCGTGGGGCGAGGCGTTCACGTTCACACGCATCGACTGACCGGCCGGGCACAGCCCGTCGTGCCGTAGCCACGGGCGTTCGTCGTCCGTGGCTACCGGCCATCGTTCCAAAGGGATGAAGCCCGGGACGGGGTTTCGTCCGGCCCGGCGGCGGCTCAGCCGACGGCGGGTGGGGCGAAACCCTCGCGGTAGGAGCGTTTCACGATGGTGGCCGTCGCTTCGGCGTGGTTCGTGAAGGAGAGCGACGCCTTGTTCCAGTGCAGTTCGACACCCGGGTAGCGGCTCGCCTTCACGGCCAGCAGCGTCGGTTCCGTGATGCGGGTTCCCTGCGTGAAGGGCGTCCGCAGTTCGGTCTTCGTGCCGACGATGTTGTCGATCCACGCGTGCCAGTGGTTGAGCACGGGGAAATCCGGCAGCCCCGGCATCTCCAGTCCCGGCGTCATCTTCCCGTCGCGCCAGATCTCCAGCGCGCCGCCCGGTGTGAGGGTGAGCACGCCCCCTTCACAGGACACGACCGTCATGTTTCCGTCGGCCCAGGTATCGCCCTCGAGTCCCAGCGCGGCGCGCGAAGGGCCCTGGGCGCGGTCGTTGTAGTAGATGGGGAATCGCCGGGAGGCAAATCGCGGCGAATCCACCGCGTAGGTCACCGTCGACTGGCACGGGAAGGTGTGGAAGGTGTCGGCAGGCTGCGGCGCGTGTGTCTTCACCGAGATGGGCGACCCGAGTTCGTCGAATCCGTAGAGGATGACGTCCAGAAGGTGCACCCCCCAATCCCCGAGGCCGCCCGTACCGAATTCCCACCACGATCTCCACTGGCGCGGGACCAGGAACTCCTGGTAGGGGCGATCCTCGGCGGGACCGAGCCAGAGATCGAAGTCGACGCCGGGCGGCGGCGTGCCGGGCGCACTCAGCACATTGCCTTCGTTGAAATAGTAGTTTCCGCCCGGGGAACTGGTCCACGCGTATCCGGCCACCGCCGGCCCGAGAATGCCGGAACGGAGGATTTCGACGGCGGCCCGACGCCCGGGGTAGACCATGCGCTGGTTCCCCACCTGCGTCACGAGGTGCGGCTTCGCCTTCATGGCCCGCTCGATCATGACGATTTCCTCGAGCTGGTGCACGAGCGGCTTCTGCCCGTAGACGTGCTTGTCGTGCGCCAGCGCGGTGAGCATGATGGGCGCGTGAGAGTGGTCGGGCACGGCGACGATGACCGCGTCGAACCGATCGCCGTAGCGGGCGAAGGCCTCCCGCCAATCCTTGCAGGTGAACGCCTGCGGGTGCTCTGCCGAAGCCTGCGCGAGTGCGGCGTCATCGACGTCGCACAGTCCCGCGATCTCGGCCATGGGGTGGCCGGCCACCTCCCTGCGATCGTCCTCGCCGATGGTGCCGACGACGCCGATACTCAGTACGCGCACCTTCGAATTACGGTTGGCTGCCCGTGCCACGGGCATTCCGGCGAGGGCGAGCCCTGCTCCGGCGGCGGCCGAGGACAGCAGGAAATGGCGGCGGGTGAGGTTGGATGGCATGTTCGTATCCAGGGTTTCGCGGTTGGCGCAGTGTAACCGTGCCGGGACTGCGATGCCACCGGGGTTTTCCGCACAGGATCCCGTCGTAGCTTGCGCCCGGGGCTTTCCGTCGCCCCACGGTCCCTGCCTCGACTCTCCGCGGTTCCCCCACGCTGCACGCCATGGAATTCGAACTGACGCGCGTTTCGGCTTCGGCTTTCGTCGTCCCGCTCCTGGTCGTCGTGTTCTGCCTCACGATCGCGGGCCTCTTCGGCTGGATCGCCTGGTACTCCTCCCGCTCGGCCGTCTCCGTGCAGGACGGGGCCCTCGTCCTTCGCGTGCCCATCTACGGCCGCTCGATACCTGTCGAACGGATCGACCTGGAGCGCGCCGCCATCGTGTCGCTGGACCGCTCGTTCCCGCGCCGACCCACGTCACGCACCAACGGTCTCGGCATTCCCGGCTATTCCGTGGGGTGGTTCCGCCTGGCCGACGGATCGAAGGCCCTGCTCGCGGTGACGTCCCGCGACCGCGTGGTCGAATTGCCCACGAACGAGGGATTCTCGGTGCTCGTCAGCCCGGCCGATCCGGAGGGATTCCTGGCGCGACTGCGCGCGGCCGCCGGCCAGTGAACCCGACGCCCACGAATCCTTCGTTCGGCGTTGCGGAAATCGGTCGGAACCCCGGGACCGGGTACTCGTCAACCCTTCCCGGGGATTCGAGGTGCGGTCATGGTCAGTGTCGTCATTCCGGTGCTCAACGAATCGGCTACCGTCCGTTCGGTCGTGGAGTTGGCCCGCGCCTCTCCGAGCGTTTCCGAGGTGATCGTGGTGGACGACGGATCGATCGACGGAACGCCACGCGTCGCCCGGGAGGCCGGCGCGCGGGTCATCACCAGTACGCTGCTGGGCAAGGGAGCCTCGATGGAGGACGGCATCCGGGCGGCGACGAACGACGTGGTGGCCTTCCTGGACGGGGACCTGTCGGAACTGGCCCCGGACCTCGTCGAGCGCCTGGTTGAGCCGATTCTCGAGGATCGGGCCGATTTCGTGAAGGCACGGTTCTCACGACGGGCGGGCCGCGTCACGATCCTCACGGCCCGACCCCTCCTCGACGCCTTCTTTCCCGAGTTGGCCCGCATCGAGCAGCCCCTCGGCGGCCTCGTCGCCGGACGGCGGTCCCTGCTCGTCGAAATGTCCCTCGAGCTGGATTACGGTGTGGATGTCGGCCTCCTGCTCGACGCTCTCGCCGCCGGTGCGCGCATCGAGCAGGTGGATGTCGGTTTCATCGAGCATGCGAGCCATCCGCTCGAGGTGCTCGGCGACATGGCCCGGGAGGTCGTGCGGACCATTCTCAGACGGGCGTCCCGCCGCGGCCGGCTCGATCTTCTGCACATGACCGAAGCCGAGGAGGAGGAACGGCATGCGCGGGCCGAGATGGCGCTCTTCGCCGTCGAGGACCGCTCCGTCGAGCGGCTTGCGCTCTTCGACATGGACGGGACGCTCGTGGACGGGCGATTTGCCGTCCACCTGGCCGAACGCTCCGGGGTGCGCGATCGCCTCGACGAGTGGCTGGATCGCCCTGGCGTCGATCCCTCGGAACGTTCACGTCGCATCGCGTCGGTCTTCTCGGGGGTGCCGCGAGCCGTGTTCGAGGAGACCGCCCGGCTCATGCCGCTCCTTCCCGGGGCCGTGGACACCGTCGTGGGACTTCGCCGGCGCGGATTCCGGGTGGGCATCGTGAGCGACAGTTTCCACACGGCGACCGAGATCGTGCGCCGCCGGGTCTTCGCGGAATTCAGTGTCGCCCATCTCATGCGGTTCCGGGCCGGAGTCGCGACCGGAGAAATCACGGTCTCGCCGGCCATGATCCTCGACGGCGGATGTCCCGAACACCCCGTCTGCAAGCGGAACGCGCTCCAGCGACTCTGCGGGCACCACGGCATCGGGCCGGCCCACGTCCTGGCGGCGGGCGACGGCATTCCCGACATCTGCATGCTGCGCGAAGCGGGTCTCGGCATCGCGGTCGATCCGAAGGCTCCGGAGGTTGCCGAGGCCGCCGACCACGTGGTGGGTTTCGATCTGCGACGCATCCTCGACCTCGTGGCGCGGATGCCCGGCTGACGGCTACCTTGCCCGTCAAGCCCGTTCCGCTCGCCATGAATACCCGTCGCCAGTTCCTGCTGAAGGCCCCGGTCGTGGCCCTCGGGGCCGCCGCCGCCTGCCGTAACCCCGGGGCCGCACCCGATCGCCCCGGAGGCACCGCCCAGGATTCCTCGACGCCCGGGGCTCCGCCCACGTTCGGAACCATGACCACGGCGGGTCCTCCGGTCTCGCCTCGAACGTTCGAGGAGGCCGAGAAGCTGGTCCGGATCGCGCACACGCCCGCCGAGCGCGAGCAGATGGCCGGCGCGTGGAACCGGTCGATCTCGGCCATGATGGAGCGCCGTGTCGGACCGCGCACGGTGGCGATCGGGTCGGACGTGCACCCCGGCTTCGTCTGGAACCCGGTGCTTCCGGGCGTGGAGGTGCCGAGGCTCGCCGACCGGTTCGTGCCGACCCGGTCGGGTGTGCCGCCGCTGCCCGACGCCGACGAGGATATCGCCTATGCGCCCGTATCGACACTGTCGCGCTGGATCGGGGCGCGCCGCCTCACGAGCGAGCGCCTCGTGCGCATCTACCTCGACCGCATCGCGCGATTCGACGGGCAGCTGCGTTCCGTGATCACGCTGGTCGAGGCAGAGGCCCTGGAAGCGGCGCGCGCGGCCGACGCCGAAATCGCGGCCGGCCGATACCGGGGACCGCTGCACGGCATCCCGTACGGGGTGAAGGACCTGCTCGACACGGCGGGTATCGCGACGACGTACGGCGCCGAACCCTGGAGGAACCGCGTCCCCGAGGCGGATTCGGCCGTCGTCGCGCGTCTGAAGGACGCCGGCGCCGTGCTGCTCGCAAAACTCAGCCTCGGCGCGATGGCCCTGAACGACATCTGGTTCGGGGGGCAGACCATGAATCCGTGGCTGCCGGAGGAAGGCGCATCGGGCTCGTCGGCCGGACCGGGCGCCGCCATGGCCGCCGCGCTCGTCGCCTTCACGATCGGAAGCGAAACGGGCGGTTCCATCATCAGCCCCGCCATGCGGTGCGGAGTGACCGGCCTGCGCCCGACGTTCGGGCGCGTTCCGCGCACCGGCGCGATGACGCTCTGCTGGTCGCTCGACAAGCTCGGTCCCATGACGCGCACGGTCGAGGACGCAATGCTGGTGCTGCGGGTGATCGACGGCGCCGACGCGGGCGATCCTGCAGGTCGGTCCGTTCCTCTGGAATTCGAGGCCGAAAGGCCGGTCCGAGGCCTGCGCGTGGGATTCGTCCCCGCGTGGATGGAGGCTGCGCCCGCGACCGACGTGGACCGTGCGGCCCTGGATGCGGTCGGCCGTCTCGGCATGTCGGCGGTCGAGGTGTCGCTGCCCGACTGGCCGTACGGCTCGCTGTTCCCGGTACTGTTCGCAGAGGCGGCCGCCGCGTTCGAGGACCTGACGCTCTCGGGCGCCGACGACACGCTTGCGGCGCAGGTGCCGGACGCCTGGCCCAACCTCTTCCGCATGACGCGTTTCCTGTCGGCGGTCGATTTCGTGCAGGCCGACCGCCTGCGGCGCCTGGTCTGCCTCGAGATGGCGCGTGTGTTCTCGGAGGTGGATGTGCTGCTGGTGCCGTCGCTGCGGGACGAGATGCTCACGATCGGAAACTTCACCGGGCATCCGTCCCTTACGCTGCGCACCGGTTTCGTCGAGGTCTCGAAGGCACGCAGCGACTGGGCACCCGATCCGGAGCGTCCGCTGCCGACGTTCGACCCGCCGCGGCGGGTCCCGCACGGCGTCACGCTGCTCGGACGCCTGTTCGACGAGGGCACCGTGGCTCGGGTCGGCCTGGCGCTCGAGCGCGAGTTTCCGGCCTGGATGGAACGTCCCGCCGGATTCTGAATCGCCCGGCGACCTCAGTTTCCGCCGCCCAAACGGTCCAGCGCGGCGCGTGCGGCCCGGTTGCGCGGGTCGAGAGCGAGCGCGGCCTCGAACTCGGCGCGCGCGGTCGCCGTGTCGCCGGCCGAGACCGCGATCTGCCCCAGCGCCACGTGGGCTTCGCCGTACGTCGGGTGCCGTTCGAGCACGAAGCGGTAGAACGCGATGGCATCCGCCGGATGGCCGGCCTCCACCAGCCACGCGCCGAACCGGTCCAGCGACGCCGGACGGAAGTCGTACGTGTAGCCGCCGCCGAAACGCTCGAGCAGCACGCCGTGCCGTTCGATGGCGGCCGCCACGCCGCCCGTCTTCCATGCCGCCGTCATTTCGTCGGCAAGCGTCGTCGGGCGCGGGGCGCCGCGGTGGCACGTCTCGCACGTCACCCGAAGCAGATCGGTGCGGCCTTCGAGGGCGGCCAGGAAATCGGCGTTCACGCTGCGCGTCATGCGCATCATCACGCGGGCGATCTCCTTCTGCGCCTTGTCGTCCGAGGCGTAGTCCAGTTCGGCCATGGAAGCGCCCTCCGGACCGACGTGGCAGTGGGCGCACCGCACGCCGAGCGCCCGCGTAAAGCCCTGCATGACACCGCGCAGCGCTTCGGCGCCCGTGTCCTTCGGAAGTACCCGCAGGTTCGCGGCCTGCTCGGGAAAACGGAAGCCCTGGGCCGAAACCGGCAGGGTCAGCAGCAAGGTCAACGAAAGGACGGCGATCGGCAGGTTCCTGGGCATGGCAGTCTCCGGGTTGGGGCGCGGGAGTATCGCCCGCAGGGTCCGATAATTCAATGCCCGCCGCGCTGCCCGCGTCCAAAGCGGCAGAGGCCACCGAATTGACACAATCTGACCGGGATCCGGCGCCGCCTTCCACGATATTCGGTCTCAAACCGGCCAGAACCATGCGACTTTCCAACCTGTTGTGGACCCTCGTCCTCGTCATCGCGGCCGGCTTCTCTCCGGGCTGCGACCGCAACGGACCCGTCGACCCCGATCCGGTCGACCGCGAGCCGCATTTCTGGCTCACCGATCCGGCCCGCGGCGTCCGTTTCGCCGAGCAGACGACCGGGTTCTCGAACGAAGAGGCTGCCTCGGCGCCGACCGTGCGCATCGCCCCGGGTACCCGCTACCAGGAGATCGACGGATTCGGATTCTCCCTCACGGGGGGAAGTGCCTACCACATCCACCGCATGTCGGCCCCGGCCCGCGCGGCGCTGCTCCGCGAACTGTTCGGCACCGAGGGCACCGAGATCGGAACCAGTTACCTGCGCGTGTCGATCGGCGCCTCGGACCTCGACGCCCGGGTGTTCTCGTACAACGACCTGCCGTCGGGCCAGACCGATCCGGCGATGGATCGGTTCTCGCTCGATCCGGACCGCGAACACCTCATCCCGGTCCTGAAGGAGATCCTGGCGATCAACCCCGACATCAGGATCATGGGCTCGCCCTGGTCTCCGCCGACCTGGATGAAGACCAACGGTTCGTCCGTGGGCGGAAGCCTGAAACCCGAGTACTACGAGGCCTACGCGACCTACTTCGTGAAGTATGTCCAGGGAATGGCCGCCGAAGGCATCACGATCGACGCGATCACCCCGCAGAACGAACCCCTGCATCCGGGCAACAATCCGTCGATGCTCATGACGGCACCCGAGCAGGCGGCCTTCGTCAAGGTGCTGGGCCCGGCGTTCCACCGCGCGGGCATCGACACGAAAATCGTCATCTACGACCACAACGCCGACCGACCCGACTACCCGATCTCGATCCTCGACGATCCCGCGGCGCGCATCTTCGTGGACGGAAGTGCCTTCCACCTGTACGGAGGGGAGATTTCGGCGCTCTCCCAGGTGCACAACCGGCACCCGGACAAGCATCTCTACTTCACCGAGCAGTGGGTGGGCGCCCCGGGAAACCTCGCCGGAGACCTGCGCTGGCACGTCCGGGAACTGATCGTGGGCGCGACGCGCAACTGGAGCCGGATCGTGCTCGAGTGGAACCTCGCGGCCGACGCCAACCAGGATCCGCACACTCCCGGGGGCTGTACGCAGTGCCTCGGTGCGGTCACCATCACCGGCGATACCGTCGTACGCAACCCGGCGTACTACATCATCGCGCACGCGGCGAAGTACGTACGCCCCGGGTCGGTTCGGATCGCGTCGGAAGAAACGGCCGGGCTGCCCAACGTGGCCTTCGAGACGCCGGACGGGCGCACGGTGGTCATCGTGCTCAACGACGGTTCCGCGCCGGTCACGTTCAACCTGGCCTTGCCGGGCTCGACGTGGCGTTCGGCGCTGCAGCCGGGGGCGGTGGGTACGTACGTGATTCCGGCCCCGGAGTGACCTCTCCCGCGGGCTTCACGGGCCACTTCGACCCGATATGGGGATTTGTGCGGACGGCGTGAACCCAATCGGAATCCCTCCGTATCAAACGGCTGTTCCGAAAGTCGTCGTTACGCCCGGCCCATGCCTTCCATCCTCCGTGCCGTCGCCCCGGTCCTCGTCCTCGGGACCGTCGCCGCCTGCTCGTCCACTCGCCCTCTCGCACCGGGCGTCGTCGCCGATGCGGCGGCACCGGTTTCCGCGTCCCGCATCGACGGTGCCAGCGCCGACCTGGAGCGTCGTTTCTGGGCCCGCCAACAGGAACAGGCCACGCGCTTCGTCCAGGCCGATGTCGACTTCATGACGGGAATGATCGCGCACCACGCGCAGGCCCTCGTCATGTCGGCGCTCGCTCCCACGAACGGTGCCGGCCCGTCGGTCGCCACGCTGTGCGCCCGCATCATCAACGCGCAGAACGACGAGATCGCGACGATGCAGGCCTGGCTGCGGGACCGCGGACAACCCGTCCCCGAGATCCATATCGACGGGTTGAACCTGATGATACACGGCGCGGGAGGCCATGGCCACGACCACGGCATGATGCCGGGCATGTTGACGCAGGCCCAGCTCGAGGAACTCGCCGCCGCCCGCGGTTCCGAATTCGACCGGCTCTTCCTCCGGTACATGATCCAGCACCACAAGGGCGCGCTCGTCATGGTCGACGAACTCTTCGCAGCCGATGGCGCGGCCCAGGACGACGCGACCTACAAACTCGCCGCCGACATCCATGCAGACCAGGTCACCGAGATCGCGCGCATGGAGTTGATGCTGGCCGCGCTGGAAGGCACCCGCTGAGTCGGCCTTCCGCGCGAGACCGAATTCCCGTCGGGACCCCTCCCCGGGCCCGCCGGAAACCTCCAACCACCCAAGGACCACCCATGCACATGACCCCCAGAAACTCCCGACCGGGCCCGTGGGCCGCCGCAGCGCTCGTGTTGGCGCTCGGCGTCGCGGCATGCGCGCCGAAGCAGGCCGACCGCATCGCCGGCTCGCCGGCCTCCCCCTACGTCGCCGCGTCGAATGCCCCGAGCCCTGATCCGCGCGTCGGTCTCGGCGCCGGCCTCTTCGACGCCGAACAGGCGATCTGGAACCTGCGCCTCCTCTCGGCGACGGCTCCGCCGGAGGCTTTCGTCGGCGTGACGAATTCTGACCTGGCGTTCAAGGGCAACTACGCCATCCAGGGCAACTACAACGGCATCATGGTGTGGGACATTTCGAACCCCGCCCAGCCGTCGTTGGTCACCGAGTACCTGTGCCCGGCCTCCCAGAGCGACGTTTCGGTGTACGGAAACCTGCTCTTCGTCTCGGGTGAAGGCTTCGAAGGACGTCTCGACTGCGGCACCCAGGGCGTCGAGGAGGCCGTCAGCCCGGACCGCCTGCGCGGCATCCGCATCTTCGACATCACCGACATCCGCAAGCCGGCCTACGTATCGAACGTGCAGACCTGCCGCGGCTCGCACACCCACTCGGTATTGAAGCACCCGGGTGACGACGAGAACGTGTACGTATACGTGTCGGGTTCGGCCCCGGTGCGTCCGGAGGACGAACTTCCGGGATGCTCCGCAGCGGCCCCCGGCGAGGATCCGAACTCGGCGCTTTTCCGCATCGAGGTCATCAAGGTCCCGCTGGCCGATCCGACCAAGGCCGAAATCGTCAGTTCGCCGCGCATCTTCGAGGGACTCGTAGAGCCGCCGACGCACGGACTCGCGCCCGATGACATCGCGGAAATCGAGGCCGCCCGGGCCGCCGGCAAGTTCGTCGTCGAGATCATGGGGCAGACGTTCGTCATGCCCGACGAATTCGCGGCGATGATGCTCGGCGAATTCGTCCGCGCCCAGGGGCGTGAGGCCGCGACGGCGGCCGACAGCGCCGCATTCCGCGAGGCGCTGCCGGCCCTCGTGCGCCAGCGCTTCGGCATCGAGGAGGGCGGCGACGGCGACGGCCCTCGCCCCGGACCCACGCAGTGCCACGACATCACGCTGTTCCCGGAGATCGGCTACGCGGGCGGAGCCTGCGAAGGCTACGGCCTCCTGCTCGACATCCGTGACCCGGCCAATCCGAAGCGCACCGACGCCGTGGCCGACTCGAACTTCGCCTACTGGCACTCGGCGACGTTCAACAACGACGGCACGAAGGTCATCTTCACCGACGAGTGGGGTGGAGGCGGACAGCCCAAGTGCCGCGCCACCGATCCCAAGGAGTGGGGCGCCAACGCGCTGTTCACCCTCAGGAACGGCAAGATGACGTTCGAGTCGTACTACAAGCTCTCGGCGCCGCAGACGAACGAGGAGAACTGCGTGGCGCACAACGGCTCGCTGATCCCGATCCCCGGCCGGGACGTCATGGTGCAGGCCTGGTACCAGGGCGGGATCTCGATCTTCGACTTCACCGATCCGAAGAACGCGTACGAGATAGCCTACCACGACCGCGGTCCCGTCGATCCGAATCGCATGGTGATGGGCGGAAGCTGGTCGGTCTACTGGTACAACGGGCTGATCGTGAGCTCCGAGATCGCGCGCGGGCTCGACATCTTCGAACTCACGCCGTCGGCCCACCTGTCGGCGAACGAGATCGCCGCCGCGAAGACGGTGCGCCTGGCGTACCTCAACGCGCAGGGCCAGCCGAAGTATGACTTCCCGCCGTCGTTCGCGCTGTCGCGCGCGTACGTCGATCAGCTGGAGCGTCACGCCGGGCTGTCGAACGAGCGGGTCGCCTCCACGCGTGCGGCACTCGCGTCGGCAGAGCGGGCTTCCGGCGCGACGCGTGCCACGGCGCTGAACCGTCTCGCGTCCGAAATCGACGGTTTCGTATCGGGCTCTTCCGACGCCGCGAAGGTGCGCGCGTTGGCGGCTTCGGTACGGGCGCTCGCCGGCGCCTGAACCCCCCAGGCAGTTGCCCGGAGAGGGCGGTCCGACCGGTGTCGGGCCGCCCTTTCTTGTTTGATGCCTTCGGTCGCCGTACCGTTCCTCACGGATGCCGGGAGGGTGCCGCCATGCTGCTGAGAATCGTGCGCTTCTTCGTCAACGAGGATCCCTGGCTTCGCGCCGTGCATGTCATGGGGCTGGGAATGTTCGCTTTCACCTACGCTGCCGTGATCTACGGCGTCGTGGTGGAGGTCCCCGTCATCGCCCAGGCGGGACCGCGGACGCTTTTCCTCGATCTCGCCCTGCGGCTCGGCGGCGGGCTCGTCTTCTCGGCGATCGCTGCCGCCCCGTATGCGGCCGCTTCGCTCGCCACGGTGCGTACCGGCAGATCCCGCCTGTTCGGCGCCCTCGCGGCGATCGTCTGCGTCGTGCATTTCGCCATGACCGTCCGCATTCTCTACTTCCCCTCGTCCTCGACCGACGCCATCGGGCTCTTCTTCCTGCCGTTCTACGTTGGCCTGCCGGTCCTGCTCGCGTGGATGCTGGTGGTCACCGGGGTCATGGGGCCGCGCCGAAACGGCTGACGACTTGCCGGTACGGCAGGAATTCGGTTCCTTCCGCTTGCGACGTCCGCCGACCCCCCGGCGAACGCCGCGTGCACCCAGCCGGAACCGTCATGTCCGAATCCGCCCGTACGCCGTGGCACCTCTGGGTCGTCGGCGTCCTCTCGCTGCTCTGGAACGCATTCGGTGCCTACGATTACCTGATGACCCAGACGCAGAACGAGGTCTACATGGCCCAGTTCACGCCCGAGCAACTGGAGTATTTCTACGGTTTTCCCGCCTGGGCCGTCGCCTTCTGGGCCACGGCCGTGTGGGCGAGCGTGGCAGGATCGCTCCTTCTGCTCTTCCGCAAGCGGACCTCCGAAAAGGTATTCCTCGTCGCGATGGTCTGCATGTTCGTTTCCATGATCTACAACTACGTGCTGTCGGACGGAATCGAGATCATGGGAGGAGGCATCGCGCTCGCGATGACGATCACCATCGTCGTGGTAGCCGTCGCGCTGTGGGTCTACGCGAAGCGCCAGGCGGCCGCCGGGGTACTGGCCTGAACCGGCGAAGGCCCGGGATTGGGCACGGCCGGACGCAGGAGAGCCCCGCAGGCCGACGACCTGCGGGGCTCCCTTCCGCGTGCCCGAGAGGATTTGAACCCCTGACCTGTTGATCCGTAGTCAACCGCTCTATCCAGCTGAGCTACGGGCACGTGCTGCTCCATGGCAGACTGAAAATGTACGCCGCGCAGCCGACCTCCGTCAAGTGAACCTTGGGTGAGTCGACCGACTCGATCGCGGGATCAACCGACGGCGACCTCGGTGCAGGATCCGCGAAGGCAGTGATCGCTCGCCATGCTCGACCCGTAGGCACCGGCGGGCCAGAGCGCCAGCAGATCGCCCTCGCGGATATCGGGCAGGGGCCGATCCCGGGCCCAGACGTCGATTCCCTCGTTGATGTGTCCTGCCACGTTCGCCGGACCGATCGGGGGCGCCCCGGGATACGCGACCGGAATGATCTCGAGCGGAATGTCGTACTGGGCGGGCAGCACGTTGATCGCATACCCCGCGTCCACGCCGATCCACCGCGCTCCCCGTCGCTGCTCCACCGTGTTCACTTCGACGAGGAGGACCCCGGCCTGGCCGACCACCCACGTTCCCGGCTCACAGACGACCTCGACATCCAGCGGCCCGAAGTGCTTCGCCACGAGCCCGGCCCAGGTTTCGAGGAGCATCGGGCGGTCCTCGGCGCGGTAGCGCCCCCCGAGGCCGCCGCCCACGTTCACCGAGCGCAACCCTTCGATCCGTCCCGCCACGGCCGCGAGCCGGGCGAAGGCACGGTCCACGAGGTCCGCATGCGCTTCCGGCAGGCCCCATCCGATGTGGGTGGCCACCGAATCCACCTCCAGTCCCGCGGCGCGGGCGCTCGCCACGGCGTCTTCGGCCTCCTCGAAGTCGAAGCCGAACTTCGACAGTCCATAGACCATGCGCGGATGCTGCCCGTACGAGGCCGCGACGCCGGGATCAAACCGGAGACCCACCGGCGTACCCCTCGGTACCATCGCTCCGTACCGGCGCAGGGACGACCGCGTATCCAGCGTCGCGTGTACCCTCGAACCCGCAACGACCGAAAGGTCCCGGTTCGACAGCATCCCGGCGTTGAAGGAGAGGTCCTCCGGCGTGAAGCCGGCCGTCAGCGCCAACGTGATCTCGCGCGGCGAGCACGTGTCGACGCCCGTGCCGGCAACCGACCGCACGGCAGCCAGGACGTCCTCGTTCCGGTTGGACTTCATCGCGTAGTAGATCCGGTGCCGCCCGACCGCACCCGAGAGGGCCTCGGACATCCGTGCGAGCTGTCGGCGAATGGTCGTGCGCGAGTACGCGTAGAGCGGAGTGCCGTGTCGACGGGCCAGCTCTGCCAGATCGACGCCGTCCAGGCGCAGCGCGCCGTCTTCGGCGTACAGGCTGCCGGTGGTCCACCAGGGCTTCATGGGATGACGGCGATTCGGGTTCGGAAAAGGCAGAGGGCGAAAGGCGACCCGGGGGGCGCCGGGGCGGGCGTTCTACGCGGAATCGGAGCCAGGATCCCGGTCGAACGCGTGCCCGTTGGGCAGATGATTCGCCGACAGGAGATCGCGCCCTAATTTCCGGCGCCGCTGAACCGTATTCCCGACCCATGAGCGACCGCATCTATTCGGAAGACGAAATCCGCAACCTCATGCGCCGCGCCGCCGAACTGCAGCGCAACGCGCCGGACGAGCGCACTCCCGGCCTGACGGTGGCCGAGATGGAGCATGCCGCGGCCGAAGCCGGCATCGCGCCCGAATTCCTGCGCGCCGCGCTGAGGGAGTCGGCGTTCGGCGTCCGGGCACACGATGCCTCCGGCCAGACGAAGACCCACGTCTGGGTCGAGCGTGTCGTGCCGGGTGAACTCTCCGAGGTCGATTGGGAGAACGTGGTGATCTTCCTGCGGCGCCGGTACGGCAGCGATCTCGGCGCGATGGTGGGCAACGAGATGTTCGGGACGGGCACCACGGAGCAGATCGGCAGCATGCGCACGTGGCGGCACACGTCCGGGCTCGGGGTGACGAGCGAGTTTTCCGTCCGGACCATCGACGGCGCCCAGCACGTACGCTTCGAACGGAGGGTAGGCCTCGCCAGCCCGAGGGTGGAAGGCATCGGCTACGGTGCGGTATTCGCACTCGTGGCGGCCGGAATACTTGCGGGCGTGCTGCAGTCCGCGACGGCCTTCGTGGTCGGCTTTTTCGCCATGCTGGCCGTGGCGGCACCTACCGTCGAAGTGCTGGATCGCCGGTGGAGGGCACGCCTGCTCAGGGATGTGAACAACGCCGTTTCGGCGGTGGCGGGCATGCTGGTCGAGCCCGGGGTCGACGCCCGGGTACCCGCCAGGGACGCCGCAGCGGAATTCCCGGTCCACGGCGGCGTGGTAAGTCCGGCGCAGACCGATGGGGCGGCACGCGAGGCCGATCCCGTGCGTCCGCGGCTCGAGATCGAGGAGAGTACGGTTTTCGGCGACCCGGATGTACGGGATTCCGAAATGACCTTGCGCAACGAGCGGCAGGTCACGAAATAGCGCCGCCCGGCCTCCTGCCACCCCCCAACCCGTCCGAATCCATGAACCCCGGATCCACCCACGGCGCCATCTCCTGGAACGAACTGATGAGCTCCGATCCCGCCCGGGTCGGCCCGTTCTATGCCGATCTCTTCGGCTGGACCGGGGAGGTCATGCCCATCCCGCAGGGTGATTATCACCTGCAGTCGACCAAGGCGGGCCCCGTCGCCGGCATCATGGATCTGCCCGATCCGTCGGTTCCGGACTGCTGGACGTTCTACGTGACCGTGAGCGACCTCGACGCGACCCGCGCCCGGGCGCTCGAACTCGGCGCGACGGAGACCTATGATCCCGTGACGGTGCCGGGCGTCGGCCGCATGGCGGGTTTCGCCGATCCGCAGGGGGCGCACTTCAACCTGATGGAGTACGAGTCGGCGCCCGATGGTACCGGGGCTCCCGAATCGAGCTTCGCCGACGGATTCGCCACGCCGGGCGCTTTCTCGTGGTACCACGTGAACGCGCGGGACGTGGAGGCGTCGGCCGCGTTTTACCAGGATCTGCTCGGGTGGCACATCCGCAGGGACACGATGCCGGGCGGACCGTACCGGACCATCGTCGTGGCGGGGGAGGGCATCGGGGGCATCATTCCCGTTGCGGCGCCCGAGTTTCCTCCGCACTGGACGGCGTTCGTCACGGTCGCCGACGTGGACGAGACCCTCGAAAGGGCGGTGAAGGGCGGCGGGAGCGTGGTCGTGCCGGCGATGGACGTGCCCGGTGTCGGGCGTATCGCCGAGCTGGCCGATCCGACGGGCGCGATGCTGTGGATCGCGGCCTACGTCCCGATGGCCTCCTGACGCCCGTCAGGTTTCGGCCGGCCGGTCCACGGGCCGGCGGAAGAGGTCTGCGCACGCCGCGAACCGGTCGGCCGTGCCTACCATGACGAGCCGGTCTCCGGCTTCGACCGTGAAATCGCCCGCCGGGTTGGCGATCGTGCGGTCCCGGCGCCTGACGGCGAGTACGCTCAGGCCGTGCGTACGGCGCAGGGCGAGTTCCGACAGCGTACGCCCGGCGGCCGGGGCGGCGTCGCGGATCGCGACCGCCCGCGTATGCATTCCGTCCTCGTCGAGGCCCTGCAGGACCATCAGGTGGGCCTCCTGGATGCTTCCGCGCATCACCCCGTAGTCGTCCGAGCGGATCAGGCGCACGTGCCGGTCGATCTCGTCGGGCGGAATGAGATACGCCCCGAGCACGTGCGAAAAGATGCGAACGGTCGTCTCCATCTCCTCGGGCACCACGATGTCGGCGCCCGCTGCCTGCAGGATCTCCATCTCGTGCAGGCGCCGCGTGCGCGCGATGATCTGGAGCGTGGGGTTCTGGAACCGGGCCTGGCGGATGATGCGCGGCGAGATTCCGGGGTCGTTGACGACGATGACGCAGAGTTTCGCCTCGTGCACGCCGGCCGATTCGAGGATGATCGACCGTGACGCGTCTCCGAAGACCGCCGGAATGCCATCCCGGCGCATTTCGGCCATCGATACCGGGTTCATCTCGATGACGACGAAGGGGATCGATCGTTCGCGCAGGACCTGGATGAGCCGGCGGCCGGCAGGGCCGTATCCGACCACGATCACGTGGTCCTCCCGGGGTCCGTACTTCGAGGTGGGTGTTTCCCCGTCGTCCCCGCGGCGCAGACGGGCGGGCAGCAACCGGCCCAGCCGGTTGGCGATGGGAGCCGCCCCCTGCACCTGCCACGGGGTAAGGAGAAGCAGCAGCACGCTCGCCGCGATGAAGGTCTGGGCGCCGGCTTCGCCCATGCCGGCGGGGGACAGGCCGGCGGCGCGTCCCGCGCGCTCGAGCACGAACGAGAATTCGCCCACCTGCGCGAGCATGATGCCCACGGCGGCCGAGATGCGCGGTGGATAGCCGAGTGCCGCGACGCCGAGTACGCTCGTCAGAACCTTGAGTGCGACCACGGCGGCGGCGGCGGCGAACACGAGTGTCGGGTTGGCCGCGAGAAACCGCACGTCGAGCAGCATGCCCACCGACACGAAGAAGACCGCGTTGAAGATCGTCTTGAGCGGAAGGATCTCCCCCAACGCCTGGTCGCTGTAGTGGCTCTCGCTGACGACGAGCCCCGCCAGGAAGGCCCCGAGCGCCAGGCTGACGCCGACGGCGGCCGAGGCGCCCGCGGTGCCGAAACAGATCGCGACGACGGAGAGCAGGAATAGCTCCTGCCGGCGCGTGCGCACGACCTGCTCGAGGATCCACGGGACGATGCGCCGGGCCAGCAGCAGGACGGCCGCGATGAGCCCGGTCGCCTTGGCGAGGATCGTGAGCACCTCCGGGACCGAGGTGGCGGTGCCCGCCAGGACCGGCACGAGCAGCACCATGAGCACGATCGCGAGATCCTGGAAGATCAGGATCGCGAGCGAGATGCGGCCGGCCGGCGAATCGGTTTCGTCGCGCTCGGCCAGCAGGCCCAGCACGAGCGCCGTCGAGGACAATGCCACGAGGCAGCCGGTGTAGACGCCCACCTTCCAGTCCACGCCCAGGACGCCGAGGATGGCCGCGACGAGGACGACCGACGTGACGACCTGGATCGTTCCGCCCACGAAGATGGCCCGGCCGATTCGCGCCAGTTTCTGGAGGCTGAACTCCACGCCGATCGTGAAGAGCAGGAGGATCACGCCGATCTCGGCCAGCATGTCGACGAGCGCGCCATTGCGCACGAGACCGAGCGCGCTCGGGCCGATCGCGACACCCGCCAGCAGGAACCCGACGATGGGCACGATGCGCAGCCGATAGCAGGCATACGCGATGGCGACGCTCACGACGAAGAGCACCACCAATTCGCCAAGGAACGGCAGACCGACGGCGATCACGGACACGGGTCCATTCGTGGATTGACCGAATGCGGCGTAATCTACGCCCCGTACGTCAACCGCCCTCGTGCCGTCCATGAAGCTTCGACGCCTGTCCGGGTTTGCCGCTCTCGCACTCGTGGCGGCCGGATGTGCCCAAGGACCGCCGCTCACCCGCAGCGACGCCGACACGGTGCTGGCCCACCTGGCGCTGGAGGCCCCGAATCCGGCGGAGCCGGGGCCTTACCCGGTGGCCCGCCTGTACTACGGCAGCGGCACCGATCGGCGCCGGGTCGAGTTCCGGGATTCGGTGACCCTGAAGACCGCGACGGTGGACGCCTCGAAACTGGTATCGCTGGGCGCGTCGGCCGCGTCACGCAAGCGGTACTGGGGATTCGGGCCGGACGCATTCCCCGTGAACGGTCGGGCCTGGTATCCCGATGCCCCGGGGCGTTTTCCGCTGGTGCTCGTGGTGCACGGCAACCACGACATGAAGGACTTTTCCGACCCCGGGTATGCCTACCTCGGGGAGTTGCTGGCCAGTCGCGGCTTCATCACGGTGAGCGTGGACGAGAATTTCCTCAACGGCAACATCCAGGAGGAGAACGACGCCCGCGGATGGATGCTGCTCCGGCACCTCGAGGCCTGGCGCGTTTTCGACGCCGATTCGGCGGGCATTTTCCGCGGAAAGGTGGACCTCGACCGCGTGGCGCTCATCGGTCACTCGCGGGGTGGGGAGGCAGTGGCCGTCGCGGCGGCCTTCAACGGACTGTCCCACTATCCCGACGACGCAACGGTGCGGTTCGATTTCGGGTTCGGCATCCGGTCCCTCGTGGCGATCGCGCCGGTGGACGGCCAGTATCTGCCGACCGGGCGCCCCACGCCGCTTTCCGACGTCAACTACCTGGTATTCCATGGGTCGCACGACGGGGATGTGTCGAGTTTCCACGGGTTGCGGCAGTACCAGCGGGTGTCGTTCACGGGGGCCGTCGACCGATTCAAGGCGGCGGTCTACATGTACCGGGCCAACCACGGCCAGTGGAACACGGTCTGGAACGCGAACGACAACGGTCCACGGTCGCCGCGAATACTGGACCTCGACGAGCTCGTGGACGGGGAAGACCAGCGCAGGTTCGGGAAACTCTACATCGCGGCTTTCCTCGAGGCCACCCTCCGCGACGACGACCGGTACCGCCCGATCTTCGTGGACCATCGGACCGTGGGACGGTGGCTTCCGCCCACGTTGTTCGTCACGAGATTCCGGGCGGCGGGATTCCGGGCGGTTGCCGACTTCGAGGAGGATATCGACGTGACCACGGGCTCGGTGCCGGGCGTGGTCCTGGCCGCCGACTCGGTGGCATCCTGGGCCGAGAAGCGCCTGGACCTGCGTTCGCGCAACCGGGCGTCCACCTCGGCATCCCAGGTCAACCAGGCGGTCTGGCTGGAGTGGAAGGCGCGAGCGGCCGGTACCGACTCGGCGGGAGTGCCCGGCTCCTTCCGGATCGACCTCCCGGATTCGTTGGCCGCGTCGTGGGGTGTGGATTCGACCTGGACGCTCGATTTCCTGCTGGCGGCGACGTCCGTCAAACCGGATTCGCTCTCGGACGACGACGCTCGGACAGATCTTTCCGTCGAGGTATCCGACGGAGCGGGTCGTGTCGCCAGGGTACCCGTTTCCCGCTACGGCCCGGTACGGCGCCCGCTCCGTATCAGCCTCCTGCGGCGCAAGGAAATCGAGAAGGCCCGCGTGGGTGCCGACCACGAGATCGTGCTCCAGGGCTTCACGATTCCGCTCTCGGACCTCGCCCGCGAAGCGCCCGGGTTCGATGCGGGAACCGTGCGTTCGATCGGGTTCGTCTTCGACCGTTCCCCGGCGGGCAGCATCGCGCTTGATGAGGTCGGGTTCTCGCGCCTGCCGGCGGGTTACCTCTCGGCCCGGATCGACCTCGGTCGGTGATTCGCCGCCCGGGCCGACGTCATCGCCACGCGATGCCGATCCGGTGGCCGTCCTCGAACCGGTCACCGGGCACGAAGGCATAGTCGAGCGCGAGCGTGTCGTTCGAATACCCGACGCCGATCGACAACACAGAGAACCCGTGATCGGGCTCCCGCTGCAGCCCGCCGCGGACCGTGAACGTGCGGCCGATGATCGGCCACCAGGCAAGCTCGAGACCCGCTCCCGGGACCCACGCTCCGTCCCGGCGGCGCATGACCCGGGCGCCCCCCGCCACGTCGAGCGGCCCGACCTGCGCGCTTTCGGTGGCCAGTTCGAACGTCACGTCGCGGGGCAGACGGGTGGTGGTACTCCGGAAACCGGGATCCGGGCCCAGGTTGCGCGCGGCCAGTGACAGGGTCAGGAAGGCTACGTCGTGCGACAGGCCCACGTCGGCTGCCATCACCGAGGCGCTCTCCGTTCCCCGCCTCTCCTCGATGTACTTGACCGAGCCGCCGAGGCCGAATCCGAGAAGACGGCGGGCGTAGGTCAGCGACCCGACCAGGGCGCTTCGGTCCGACGCCAATGCCCGGAGGCCGACGCCGAGGTGTCCGCCGGCGAAAGTCCTTGCGGCCGATGCGACTACCGCCGTTGCGTCGTCGGCGGTTCGCAGGAGTCCCAGTGACATGCCGGTCGCTCCGACGAGCGCTCCGGGCTGTTCCCACGAGACGTCGGAATCCCTGCCGCCCAGCGAGCCCCCGATCCGGTCGAGGGTGGCGAGTCCGCCCAGGGCCGACCCCCGTGCCGAAGGGCCGAGGCGCAGGAGGTCGTCGACCCCCGAGAGGCGTGCGGGAGCCTGCGCACGGGCCTCCGAGCCCATGGCGAGCACGACGGCGAAGCAGGCGAGGAGAAGCGGGCGCGTGGGCATCTCAGGGCAGGGGTTCGGGGGTTCGGAAGCGCAGGCCAGGGGTCCACAGGGCCCGCACCGTGTCGGCGCTCGACCGGCCGTGGCGGTTCATGCGTGCATACAGGATACCGGCGATCCACCAGCTCGGGAAAGCCCAGGCCGCCCCGAGGACGACGTCGGGTACGATGTGCTGCTTGACCAGGAGGGTGGAGATCGAAATGCCGATCGCGAGCGCCAGGAAGGTCCGGTCGGTGGTCTTCGAGACGTGGCGAACCGTCAACCAGAGGAGGAAGGAGTTGGCGACGTGCAGGCTCGGCAACTTGTTGGCACCCGGTCGAAAATCGAGCCGGTAGTGCCAGGCGAGCAGGCGGTCTGACAGCGACGTGCCGAGTTCCGGCAGCGGGTAGGCGACCGGAACCAGCAGGTAGACGGCGCAGGCCGTGATCGTGCTCACGAAGATGGCGATGACGGCCCGGTTCAGCGTGTGTCCGTCACGAACGACGAACACGGCGACGAGCGGGAGCAGGAAACAGAAATCGTACAGCCATACCGCCTCCGGTACGACCGGGATGAGCCGATCGAGCGCGGTGGTGAGGTCGACGGTATCGAGCGTGGCGGCATACCGCCCTACGGCCTCGAAGATGGCCAGCCATGCGCCGTACACGGCGGCCAGCAGCTTCAGATAGAACGCGCGTTCCGGCACGGGCAGAAGAAATGTCGGGATGGAGGTTATGCGGGTGGGTCCCGGGCGTCTTGGGTTCGCCCACCGAATCCATACACGTTCAAACCCAGCGAGAGATAACCCATGAGAACTCTGTCCCTTCTCCTTCTGCTAGGCCTTGCGATCGTCGCGGTGGGCTGTGACAACGCCATGGAAACTACGACGGCCGAGGAAGCCAGGGCAGCGGTGCGCGCCGCATACCGGGAGGCAAAGGCCACCCGGCTCGAAACCGTGGATGCCGAAGGGCGGCCCGAGTATCGACTGGAGGTGTCCTTCGATTCCCGGGCGGAGGGCCTCCGGCTGCCGAAGTCCCTTGCGGTCATGCCACCCGTCGAAGGGGGCGAGCCGATCGTCGTCAGCGATGACGGCGTCGGCGCCGACGCCATGGCGGGTGACGGCATCTTCTCGGCCGTAGTGCCGCAGGCGTGCGTCGCGGATCCGGACCAGGCCGGCAAGGAGGTCGGCCCGGAAGTCAGCTGCAAGATCATCTTCGTCGCGCCCGGCGAGTCGTGCCTCGGATGGGGGCAGTGCCCTGATTCCAAGACGTACGACTTCTACTTCTTCAAGTGGCAAGCCCCCGTGTATGCCTGCTGGTGCATCGCCGAGTGCGAGATCTCGGTGTCGCCGGAACCGGGGCTCGGTTCGTCCTCAACCCTGCTCTACTGATGAGGAACAACCTGTCCTCTCCCATGCGCGGCGTGATGCGATACGCCGTCGGGCTCCTTCTCGTCGGGCTCGGAACCGTGGATCTGGTGGAAACCGTCAAGGTGTGGCTGGTGCTGCGGGACGTGCAGTTCGGCACGCAGCTGCTCCTCCTGCCCGCCGGCCTGGGGGTCCTCGCCGGAACGGCGGCCGGACTGCGTTTCGCCCGCGGAGCCGTCCTGGTCACGATCGGTGTCACGGGCTTCGTGCTCGCCGCCGGACTGCTGGCGGGTGTCGGGGATGCGACCCTGGGCGCCGTGGCGCCCGAGGGGCGGTCCCGCGCGGCACTGGCGATCGGGGGGCTGGCGCTCCTTGCCTTCGAAGCGGGTGTACTGGCGGTGATCGCGAGGGAACTCGACGAGCGTTCGAGACGGTGAACGGCCGGCAGGGAACGCTTGGGCAAGCGTCGTTCCGGCGGGGTACGGGTTCGGCCCGACGCGGCGGTCGGCTTCGAGCCGGCCGCCGCACGGGCGTTCCCGCCCGCGCTCAGCGGTTCTCGTTGGCCATGAGCATCGCGATGCGCCAACCGAAGGGCGTGCGGTCGAACACGGCGAGCTGCTTCCCGTCCACGACGGTCGAGTCGCCCGCGGCCCCCACCGAGAAGCCGCGGACTTCGAGATGGGCTACCGCGCGGTCACGGTCGACCTCGAAGTCCTCCGGAAGGACCATGACCTCCCAACGGCGATCGTCGAGCCGGGAAACGAATGCGGCGGCGAGGGAATCGGGGTCACGGACAGCCGGTGCGCCGGGAGGCAGGTACACGAATTCGTCGGCGAACAGCGCGGTCCAGGCTTCGGCGTCGCCCGTGTTCCACGCATCCTGGGCCTGGCGAATGAGGGAGCCGATCTCCATGTCGGCCTGCAATTCGTCCGCGGGGTCGAGATCGATCTTCGTTGCGCAACCGGCCGAACCGAACAGCGCGACGGACGCAGATAGGAGAATGCGTGGGACGATCCGGTCCCGGTGAGCGTGCGTCTGCATGGTTCGAATCTCGTGTGGCGGGGAAGATACGGTCCGCCCCGCGGTGACAATTCGGATGAAGGAATCCTGAATGTGGGGCCCGTGACTTGTTCGTCGCGGCACGCGATGCTACATTCTAGACAAACGAGTCTCAAAACAGCAATAATGCTCAGCCGGGCCTGCCAATACGGAATCCTGCTCCTCGTTCACCTCGCGCACGGCGAGGGAGGACGGTTCGAGCCGGTGCACGAGGCGGCCGCCGGCCTCGGCCTGTCGGCGCATTTTCTCGCAAAGACCGTGGGCCCGCTGGCCCGGGCCGGGCTCGTGAAATCGTACCGGGGGCCCAACGGCGGTGTCGCCCTGGCCCGCGACCCCATGCAGATCCACGTGCGGGACGTCGTCCGGGCCATTGACGGCTCCACGCCCGTCGAGTGCTGCGTGCTCGGTCTGCCCGGCTGCGGCGAGAATCGGCCCTGCCCGATGCACGACGCGTGGTCTGCGGTGCGGGCCAACGTGTCGCGCTTGCTGGATGACACGACCGTGGGCGCGCTGGCGGCACGTCTCGACACCGAGTCCCTGCGCCTGTCGTCGCTCGACCCGGAACACTGACCGCCGGATGGCGGACCTGCATATCCACCTACCCCAAGACCATGAAGAACATCCTTTTCGCCTCGCTTCTCGCGCTCGCCCTGGCTGCGTGCGGAGGTTCCCAGGAGCAAACCGCGACGTCTGCCGACCCTGACGCCCTGACCCCCGGGCAGATCGCCGACGGCATCGGACCGGTCCGCTCGATCACGCTCGGTCCCGTCGATGCGGCGCTGGCAGCCGCCGGTGAGGAACTCTTCACCGTCAAGTGCTCGGCATGCCACAAGATGACCGAGCGCTACGTCGGCCCCGCTCTCGGCGACGTGACCGTGCGGCGGACCCCGGCCTTCGTCATGAACATGATCCTGAACCCGGAAGAGATGATCAAGCGCCATCCCGAGGCGAAGAAGCTCCTGGCCGAATTCATGACCCCGATGGCCAACCAGAACCTGACCGAGGAAGAAGCGCGGGCCGTACTCGAGTACCTCCGCACGCAGGCCCCGGCACAGTGAATCCCCACTCAACTCCGCAGAACACCATGAAACGTCCTCTCCTCAAGAACCTGCTGGCTGTCGCTTCGGTGATCGCAGTGATCGCCGTCGTGGCCAACGGCTGCTCCACCCCGGACGCGTCGGGCACGGCCGACGCCGCGCAGGCCGTGTACGTGGCGCCCGGCACGTACGACGAATTCTACGCCTTCATGTCGGGCGGTTACTCGGGGCAGTTGACCGTCATGGGCCTGCCTTCGGGACGCCTCCTGAAGACGGTCGCCGTCTTCTCCCAGTTCCCCGAGAACGGGTACGGGTATTCCGAGGAAACCAAGCCCATGCTGCAGACGACCTACGGGTTCATCCCGTGGGACGACGCGCACCATCCCCAGTTGTCCCAGACGGCCGGCGTGCCGGACGGGCGGTGGGTCTTCATCAACGGCAACAACACGCCGCGCGTCGCCCGGGTGGATCTCGGGAGCTTCGAGACCGAAGAGATCCTCGAGATTCCGAATTCGGCGGGCAACCACGCATCGCCCTTCATCACGGAAAACTCGGAGTACATCGTCGCCTCGACGCGCTTCTCGGTGCCGATTCCGCAGGCCGACATCTCGATTTCCGAGTACAAGGCGCAGTTCAAGGGCACGATTTCCTTCGTGCGCGCCGACCGCCCGGGCGAAATGGACGTGGCGTTCCAGATCATGATGCCCGGCTTCGACTACGACGTGTCGCATGCGGGCAAGGGACCCTCGCACGGTTGGGTATTCTTCTCGACCTACAACACCGAGCAGGCGAATACGCTGCTCGAAGTGAACGCCTCCCAGGCCGACAAGGACTTCGTCGCCGCGGTCAACTGGCAGCGGGGCGAAGCGTGCGTGGCCGAGGGCAAGGCCCGCGACTTCCCGGGCCGGTACTATCACAACCACATGAACGAGGCCCGTGTCGGTGTCTCCACGGTAAAGGAGGGCGTCAAGGTGCTCTTCCCCGAGGATTGCGAAGGCCTGGTCTACTTCCTGCCCACGCCGAAGTCGCCGCACGGCGTGGACGTCGACCCGTCGGGCGAATACATCGTCGCGGGCGGCAAGCTGGCGACCGCGCTCCCGGTCCACTCGTTCACGAAGATGAAGCAGGCGATAGCCGACCAGGCCTTCGAAAGCACGGTCGACGGAATCCCGGTCATCCGCTACGACGCAGTGATCGCGGCCGAGGTGGAGAACATCGGTCTCGGGCCGCTCCACACCGAGTTCGACGGAAAGGGCAACGCGTATACGACCAACTTCCTCTCGTCCGAGGTCACCAAGTGGAAGCTCGGAACCTGGGAGGTCGTCGACCGCATCCCCGTCTACTATTCGGTCGGCCACCTCATGATTCCGGGCGGGGACAGCCGCCAGCCGTGGGGCAAGTACCTCGTGGCGATGAACAAGATCACGAAGGATCGCTACCTGCCCACCGGGCCGGAGCTGGCGCATTCGGCGCAGCTCATCGACATCTCGGGCGACAAGATGAAACTGCTGCTCGACTTTCCGACGATGGGCGAGCCGCATTACGCGCAGGCTATTGCGGCCGACCTCGTGATGGGACGCGAGGTCAAGTTCTTCCAGTTGCAGGAGAACGGCAACCCGTACGCCATCCGCAGCGAGGCCGAAGCCCGCGTCGAGCGGGAGGGGGGCGTGGTCCACGTCTACATGTCGTCGATCCGCTCGCACTTCAAGCCGGACAACATCGAGGGCATCCAGGTCGGCGACGAGGTGCACTTCCACGTCACCAACCTCGAGCAGGACTGGGACGTGCCGCACGGGTTCGCGATCACGGGCGCCAACACGTCGGAACTGCTCGTCATGCCGGGCGACACGCGCACGATCGTCTGGAAGGCCGACCGGCCGGGCGTGTACCCCTTCTACTGCACCGACTTCTGTTCGGCCCTCCACCAGGAGATGCAGGGATACCTGCGGGTCTCCCCGAAGGGTTCGAACGTCCCGATCTCGTTTTCCACGGGCGGAAACTGACAACAGGCGGGTCCGGGGCAGGCCGCGCGGCGTGCCCCGGACCCTCGCCGCCCCGCAGGCGGCACGTACCATGACCACGCGCTCCCGCATTCTCCTCGCCGTCGTTTCGCTGTCGCTGGTGGTGACGTATTTCACCCCGCTGTGGCGTATCGAGCTCGAGGCTCCGCAGTATCCCGAAGGACTCGGCCTGCGCATCATGCTGAACACGGTCAAGGGGCAGAAGCCCCAGGACCTCAACAACATCAACAACCTGAACCACTACATCGGCATGAAGCGCATCGAGCCGGACGCGATCCCGGAGCTGCGCATCATGCCGTGGGCGATCGCCTTCCTGATCGCATTCGGTCTCGTGGCGGCCGCTTCCGGGAAACCGGGCCTCCTGTATGCCTGGACAGGGATCTTCCTCGTGCTCGCGGTCGCCGGCCTGGTCGATTTCTGGCTGTGGGAGTACGACTACGGCCATGACCTCGACCTCGAACACGCGGCCATCAAGGTCCCCGGCATGAGCTACCAGCCGCCGCTCATCGGGTCCAAGAAACTGCTGAACTTCACGGCGCACTCCTGGCCCGACATCGGCGGGTGGACGACCATGCTGGCCGCCGGCGTGGGTGTGCTGCTGTCACGGCAGTCGCTGCGCCGTCGTGCGTCCGGCGCCCCGGTTGCCGCCGTCCTCGCGCTGGCGGTCCTTGCAGGCTGCACACCGGCACCGGAGCCGTTCCGATTCGGTATCGACCGGGACGAATTCTGCCGCATGTCGATCAGCGACGAGCGCTTCGCCGGACAGGTCGTGCTGAATACGGGCAAGGTGCTCAAGTTCGACTCCATCGAATGCATGGGCCGCTACCTGCAGGCCGACCTGGTGGAGCCGGACGCCGTCCACGGCGTCTGGGTAAGCCTCTTCGACGAACCGGGCACGGTCGTGCCCGCGAACGAGGCCGATATCCTGTACGGGGCGGCCATCTCCTCGCCCATGGGTGGAGGCCTCGCGGCGGTTCGCGCCGGCGCGCCGATTCCCGACGCCTGGGCCGAGGTGCAGCGTTTGGACTGGGAGGGTACGCTTGCCCTCCTGTCGGCTTCCTCCGCGAATTCCGGTTCCCACCACTGAGCGCTGCCGTGCCCCGTTCGGTCTTCCCGATACTGTCCCTCCTGGCGTCGATCGTATGCGCTGTCCCCACGGACGCGTGCGCCCGGCAGGTCTTCGACCTCGTGGCCGCCGTCGCCACGGCCCAGCCCGGGGATACGGTGCGGGTGCCCGCAGGCGTGTATGCCTGGCCCACCGTGGTCATCGACAAGCCGCTCGTCATCCTCGGTTCGGGGAGACCGGTTCTCGACGGCGGATCGGGCGATCACGAGCTGCTGCGAATCGAGTCTGACGACGTCGAGGTCCGGGGCCTCGCGTTTCGCGGCGTCCGGAGGTCGTTCGTGGAAGATCGGGCCGCCATCCGCGTGAAGGAGGCATCCGGATGCCGCATCGTGGACAACCGGTTCGACGACGTCTTCTTCGGTATCTACCTGGCGCGAAGCCGCCGGTGCGTGGTCGAGGACAACACGTTCGTTTCGCATTCCGAAAAGGAGACCGACGGCGGAAACGCCGTGCATTCCTGGCACTCGACCGACTTGGAGGTGAGGAACAACCGCATGGAAGGCTTCCGGGACGGCATCTACCTGGAGTTCACGACCGACGCGCTGGTCATGGGCAACACGTCCCGCCGAAACCTGCGATACGGGCTCCATTTCATGTTCTCGGACCGCTGTCGGTACGAGGACAACCGTTTTGAGTCCAACGCGGCCGGCGTGGCCGTGATGTATGCCCACGAGATCGAGATGCGACGGAACCGGTTTGCCGGGGCCTGGGGACCGTCGGCCTACGGGCTGCTGCTCAAGGAGCTGAAGGATGCCGTCGTGGAAGACAACCGGTTCGAGGCCAACTCCGTGGCGCTCCTCGTCGAGGGAACCGACCGCAGCCGCTTCCAGCGCAATGCGTTCGACGGAAACGGCTGGGCCGTCAAGCTCATGGCGAATGCCGGCGACAACCGCTTCGAACGCAATGTCTTCCGCAACAATACGTTCGACGTGGCGACCAATTCGCGGCGCGCCTACAGCCGTTTCGAGGGCAATTTCTGGGACCGCTACCGCGGGTACGACCTGGACCGCGACGGGACGGGCGACGTGCCGTTCCGCCCGGTGCGTCTCTTCTCGCTGCTCGTCGAACGCAACGAGCCCGCGCTCATGCTGCTTCGTTCGGTGCTCGTCGACGCTCTCGACGTGGCCGAGCGGTTTCTGCCCGTCCTGACCCCGGACAACCTGGTCGACGAAGCTCCGCTGATGACCGAGCCGGCGGTACACGCCACGCGATCGGACCCACGCACCCCGCTTGCGCAACGAATCGAACGGCCATGATGCTTGTTCCTGCACACGAAGCCGAATCGCCGCTCGTACGGATGGACGGCATCGAGAAGTCCTTCGGCAACCACCGCGTCCTTGCGGGGGTGGACGTCGATCTGCATCGCGGCGAGATCACCGCGCTCGTGGGTCCGAACGGGGCGGGCAAGACGACCCTCATCAAGTGCCTGCTCGGCCTGTCACGGGCCGATCGCGGCCGGATCGAGGTCGAAGGGCGTACCGTCGATCCGGACGGCGAATACCGGCGCCGCATAGGGTACATGCCGCAGAACCCGAGTTTTCCGGACAATCTCACGGGTCGGGAGGTGATCGACCTCCTCCGCGAGGTGCGTGGGGGCGAGGAGCCCGGGGACCCGTCCATCCGACGGCTGCTCGGCCTCGAGGGTGAGCTCGACAAGCCTGTTCGCACCCTGTCGGGCGGAACGCGCCAGAAGCTGAGCGCTGCCGTGGCGTTCCTCTTCGATCCGACCCTGCTCGTGCTCGACGAACCGACGGCGGGACTCGACCCGGTTTCGGCAGCCGCCTTCAAGGATCACCTTCGCCATTCGAAGGACCGGGGCGCCGGCATCCTGCTCACGTCGCATGTCATGAGCGACCTCGAGGCGCTCTGCGACCGGGTGCTCTTCCTGCTCGACGGACGGATCCGCTTCGACGGAACGCTCGACCGCCTGCGCGACGAGACCGGCCAACGGGCCCTGGAACGCGCCATTTCGACCCTGATTTCCCGCGAGGCCGCATGAACACCACGCAACGGATCGCCCTCTACCAGGCCCGGGACGCCCTGCGCAGCCGCTGGATCGTCCTTCATTTCCTCGCCTACCTCGCGGTGACCGAGGGAATGCTGCTGACGGGCGGTGCATCGGTCAAGGCTGTCGTCGGCCTCGTGAACGTCGTGCTGCTGCTCGTACCGCTGGTGAGCCTCGTTTTCGGGGTCATGCGACTCTACGACGCACGGGATTTCGTCCTGACGCTCCTCACGCAGCCGGTGAGGCGCAGCGCGCTCTTCGGCGGACTCTACCTGGGGCTTGCCGTTCCGCTCGCGGTCACGTTCGCGGCGGGCATCCTCGTGCCGTTCCTCGTGCACGGGGCGCTGGGGGGCGAGACCGGGGTGCGTGTCGCGGCACTCGTGGGCTGCGGCGTGGCGCTGACGCTCGTCTTCACCGCCGTCGCGTTCCTCGTGGCGGTACGCCAGGCCGACCGCGTGAAGGGTATCGGGCTGGCGCTCGTGACCTGGATCGGGTTCGCGCTGGCGTTCGACGCGGTCGTGCTGCTCGTCGTCACCGCCTTCGCCCAGTACCCGCTGGAGCGCCCGATGCTGGTCGCCGTCTTCCTGAACCCGGTCGACCTCGCCCGCGTGCTCCTGCTCATGCTCCTGGATGCCGCCGCGCTCATGGGGTACACCGGCGCGGTCTTCTCGCGGTTTTTCGGATCGGTGGCGGGCCTCTCCGTGTCGGTGGCGGCCCTGGGGCTCTGGACGCTGGCGCCGTGGCTCGCGGCGCGAAAGGCGTTCGTGACCCGCGATTTCTAGGGTAGCACCGTTTCCGGCCCCAGGCGACGGTCCCCGGTCCGATAGCCTTCGGCGAGCGATTCGATCGACTCGTCCTGCATGGACCACTCGATGCGGGCCCGGATCTCGGCCCATTTCGCGTGCATCGGGCAGGGTTTCTGTTCTCCGCATCCCGGCAGTCCCAGCACGCACTCGGTGAAGAGCCCCGGGCCGTCCAGCGCCGTCACTACATCCCGGACCGAAATGGAGCCGGCCGGCCGGGCAAGGCGCACGCCCCCGTTCGGGCCTCTATAGGTGTCGACGAGTCCGGCCGCCGCCAACCCGTGGAAGACCTTGGACAGAAAGGTCGGAGAAATGGCGAGCGCGTCTGCGATGCGTCGAACGGGTACGAAAGCTTCAGACGAATGGGCCGCGAGGAAGACCACGGCGCGCAGCCCGTACGAACAGGAGGAGGAGAGCATGTCAGGGATTCGAGTTCCGCAAAATAGCCGCCGGGGTTGACAAACTTCAACGGTTGCATCCTGCCGCGCGTCGGGGCGTATAGCCCGGATCACCCCCTTCCTGACCGGGTACCCCATGCGCGTCTCCCGAATCCTGCCCGTCGTCGTCGTTGTCGCCCTCGCGGCGGGGGCCTGCACGCCCTCCGAAAGGCCCATGGACGCCCGTGCTCTCATCGAAGCGATGCACGCTCGCTATACAGGCATCCGGCCGGGCTCGATCACGTTCGTGCAGACGACCGTGATGCACCGACCGGGGGCCGAGGCCGATACGACGACGTGGTACGAGGCGGCGGTGCCCGGGCGACTGCGTATCGATTTCGCGCCCGTCGAGGCGGGCAACGGGGCCATCTACCGTGACGGCGAACTCTTCGTGCGCAGCGGAGGAAAGGTGGTGGCGCGGCGCGCCGAGGTCAACCCGCTGCTGTTGCTGCTGATGGATGTCTACCAGTTCGATCCTTCCTTGACCATCGATACGCTCGATTCGCTGGGCGTGGACCTGGGGACGATCCGCGAGGCCGAGTGGGAAGGGCGTCCGGTCTGGGTGGTGGGCGCGGCCGAAGGGGATGAGCGCACGATGCAGTTCTGGGTGGAGAAAGAGCGCCTCCTCACGCTGCGCGTACTCCAGCCCGTGGGCGGCGGCACCGCGATATTCGACGCACGGGTGGTGGGACACCGCGCGATGGACGGGTACTACCAGGAGGATTCGATCGTCATGTACGTGGACGGCCGGCTGTACCAGGAAGAGTACTACGACAGCATCCGTGCAGACGTGGACATCGACCCGGCCCTGTTCGACACGGCCACGACCTACGTGACCCGGCCGTACTGGCGTTGACCCGGTTCGTACCTTCGCAGGCGTTCCCCAACGGAAACCGCCTGCATGGCCCGTAGAACCAAGATCGTCTGCACGCTCGGTCCCGCCTCCGTCACGCCCGACGTACTGCGGGGCCTGGTCGTGGCCGGCATGGATGTCGCCCGGCTGAACCTGTCGCACGGTACGCAGGAGGAGCATCGCCGCGCCGTGCACACCGTGCGCGAGGCGGCCGCGTCGGTGGGGCGGGAGGTCGCGATCCTGCTCGACCTGCAGGGACCCAAGCTCAGGGTCGGCCGCATGGAGGGCGACGAGGTGGTGCTGCGCACCGGCTCCCGCGTCACGCTCACGGCCCGACCGATCGAAGCGTCGGGACCGGACCGCGTCCACGTGAATTACCCGACCTTGGCCGACGACGTCGAGGCGGGTTCGACCGTGCTGCTCGACGACGGTCGGTTGGAGCTCCGGATCCTGGACGTGGTGAACGGTGACGTCGTCACCGAGGTGATCACGGGCGGACCGCTCCGGTCGAGAAAGGGCGTGAACCTGCCGAATATCCGGACCTCCACCCCGGCCCTTACGGAAAAAGACCTTTCGGATCTCGCGTTCGGACTCGACGTCGGCGTCGATTTCGTCGCCCTGTCGTTCGTTCGCGACGAAACCGACGTGGCCGACCTCGTCCAACGGGTGCGCGAGGCAGGATCCAAGGCCGGGGTCATCGCGAAGATCGAGAAGCCGGAGGCCGTGGAGAGGGTCGACGCGATTCTCGCGCGCTCCGACGGCATCATGGTCGCGCGCGGGGACCTGGGCATCGAAATGCGGCTCTCGCGTGTGCCGGGAACGCAGAAACGCATCATCCGCAAGTGCCAGGTTGCGGCCAAGCCGGTGATCACGGCCACGCAGATGCTCGAGAGCATGATCGAGAATCCCCGTCCGACCCGGGCAGAGGTCAGTGACGTGGCCAATGCCGTACTCGACGGGACCGACGCCGTGATGCTGTCCGGCGAGACGGCCGTCGGCCGGGACCCGGTCCGGGTGGTGGAGGTCATGGCATCCATCGTGGAGGAGGCGGAACGCCACTACCGGGAGTCCGGGATCACGGCGCCGGACGAGCGATCGGCTTTCGACGTTACCGAGGCGATCTCGCGTACCGCGGTCCGATTGGCCGGGGAGGTCGAGGCTTCGGCCATAGCGTGCCTGACGGCCACCGGCACGACCGCGCGTGCGATTGCACGCCATCGTCCCGAAATCCCGGTGTACGGGTTCACCGACGATCCCGGCGTGGTGCGCCGTCTTCTGCTCACGTGGGGAACAAAAGGAGTCCCGATTCCCTATCAGCACGACACCGACCACGGTATCGGCGTTGTCCAGTCGATACTGAGGGAGCAGGGGCTCGCCCGGGCGGGCGACATGGTGGTCGTAGTGGCCGGCATGCCGCTACCGGCGCGAGGAAGGACCAACATGCTGCACGTAGGCCGCCTGTAATCCGGCCCGCGCATAACCCGGAACGAGCATAGGCGACCGCTACCACGGCTTCTCAACCAGCGAAGGCGATCCGCAACGATCCGTGGCCGAACGGTTTCCCACTTCCGCGTTCCGCGCGCACCTCACGCCGCGCCTGTTCGGCGTCCTGTTACTGGTCCTGGTCGCCGGGTCGGCCTGCAAGCCTCCCGATTTCGTCCGGCGGCGGGTCGACAACTTCACCGCGTACTACAACACGTTCTACAACGCGCGCAAGGCGTACGAGAACGGCGTGAAGTCGACGCAGGCCGACGATCGAAAGGTCGATCGCCTGCGGTTCATGGAGATCTTCTCGACGGTGTCCGGTCCGCAATCCGGTCGCGACTTCGAGAATGCCATCCGCAAGAGCGCCGACGTGCTTCGGGATCACCCCGAGTCGAAATGGGTGGACGATGCACTGCTGTTGATCGGCCAGTCGTATTTCCAACAGCGCAACTTCGTCGGCGCGGAGCAGAAATTCCGCGAAGTCATCGACCTGGGGACTTCGCTGGAGGCGGAAGGGCGGTTCTGGCTGGCCCGCACGCTCATCGCGGCGGGGTCGCTCGAGGCGGCCGAGGGAGCGATCGGCGAATCCCTGGCCGAGGAAGGGCTGGACCGGAAGTGGGAAGCCATGCTGCGTCTCGCCCTCGGCGAACTGCGGGTGCGCGAACAGGACTTCGAGCGTGCGGCCGAAGATCTCGGTGCCGGGCTCGAGAGGGTGAACGATCGCGAGGTGGGTGCCCGGGCGCAGTTCCTGCTCGGCCAGGTACTCGAACGCCTCGGCAGGTACGAGGAATCGGTCAGGGCGTATCGGCGAGTGGATTCGTTCACCCCCCCGTACGAACTGTCGTATGCGGCGAGGTACAGCGCCGTGCGGGTCCAGGGTCTGCACGTGGACGAGGCGGCCGCGTTGCGCGAGATTCGCCGGCTCGAGCGCGACGGCAAGCATTTCGGGTACAGGGCCGAGCTGGCGTACCTGAGGGGCCGCGTCCTCCAGGCCCAGGGACGTGCCGACGACGCGTGGCAGATCTATGACGAACTGCTCTACGACCCGCTGTTCGCTTCGCTGGTGAACGACCTCCGGGGTCGCATCCACTACGCCCTCGGGGAACTGTACCGGGACCTGGACCGGGACTTCGTGCGCGCGGCGGCGCATTTCGACACCGCCTCGGCCCAGTTGCGCACCCAGTTGTCTTCGGGCCTGCAGGCCATGGGCGCACCGGGAAGACCGGTTTCGGGGGCGAATACGGCCGGTGCGGCGGCGGATCCGCGCCTGGCTCCGGAGGCGATCGTGGACGGAGACGAGCAGAAGGAGGCGTTCGGAGCGTACGCGAAGGTCTGGACCGACGTGGCCCGCATGGACTCGCTGCTGGCCCTCGGCCGCCTCGACGACGAGGCCTACGCCGTGCGGATCCTGGAGATACGCCAACAACTGGCCCGGGAGGCAGAGGAGCAGCGCCGCCTCCAGGAAGCGCGCCAGGTCCAGGCTGCCTTCGCACGCTCGGCGGCCACGGGCGGGGACGGAGGTTTCAATCCGAACGCGCCGCCGTCGGGCGGGGCCGGCAATTTCGCCAACGACCCGTCGAACCAGGCCGGCTTCCTGTTCCACAAGGATGCCGCGCGGGCCGAGGAGGGCATGGCGGCGTTCCGCCAGAAGTGGGGGGATCGGCCGCTCGTCCGCAACTGGAGACGCATCGAGGCCGTGACCCTCGCGCTCGCCGAGGGACTGGACCCGGAGGCGCCGGACGAGTTTTCCGACGGGACCGAGACGGGGGAAAACGAACTTCCGGAGGTCGACGAGAGTGCGATTCCGCGGGATTCGACATCGCAGGCACGCATGGTGGCGGAACTCGCGCGGGCGCGGTACGAACTGGCCAACACGCTCTTTCTTGCGATCTCCCGGCCCGATTCGGCGGCCGCCTGGTACCGGATGATCCTGGAGGAGACCCCGCGGGAGCCCGTGGCGCAACGGGCCCTGTATGCGCTCGCCGAGGTCCAGCAGGCCCTGGGCGATGAAGCCGCCGCCCAGGGCATATTCCGCCGCATTGTCGACGAGACGCCCGACAGCGAATTCGCCGACCTCGGGCGTACCAGGCTCGGGCTTCCCCCCCGGATCGTGGCGGCCGCGGATACCGCGGCGCTCGCGGAGGCGGCCTATGCAAAGGCGTACGCACTCTGGTCTGAGCGTCGGTGGACCGATGCGATCGATTCGCTGCTCACGGTGGCATCGGACTACCCGGCTTCCGTGGTGCGCCCCCGATCCCTGCTGGCGGTCGGCTCGGTGTTCATCGACTGGTCGGTGTCGGATTCTCTCGCCCTCGATCGGCCGATCCCGATGGGCGTCGCGGATTCGGTACTCGTGCGGTCCGGGATTGCCGCCCCGCCCGGACGCACGGGCGTGGTGTCGGCCCCTCCGGTCGATGCGAATCCGTCGGTCGCCGTCGCGGATTCGGCGGACGGTGCCGGCGCGCCGTCGGCCCCTGTGGTAATCAAGCGGCCTCGCCGGGCAGCGGAAACCGATTCGATTTCGACGGTCGTGGATTCGCTGGGGACCCGGGCGCAGCCGCCCGGGACCATAGCGGATTCGACCGCGGTCGCAGACTCCGTGGCCGTCGATGCAGACTCCACCTCGTCGGCCGCACCGGGGTCGTCGCGGGCGGATTCGCTCGCCGTGCGCGCCGAACCGCCCGACCGACCGGCGACGACGGCTGCGCGGGTCGTGGAGGTCGACAGCCTCGCGTGGCGGCGCATCGACGTCAGGAAGCTGCTGACGACGGTCGGTTCCCTCTTCCGCGGCACGCCGCACGCGGAACGGGCCGGCGCGATGGCCGCGGCGGTGGAGGAACTGCTGAAGCCCGCCGTGCCGGACTCGTCGTCAGCGACGGACTCGACCGCCGTTCCGGACCCGTCCGTCGCAACCGCAGACTCGCTGGCGCTGCCGGCAGACTCCCTCGCTCGCGCCGATTCGCTGTCTTCCGGCGGCGTCAGCCCTCCGGATGCGCAGGTCGCCGATTCGCTCGTGGATGCCGCGATGTCCGCGGTTCCCGAGGTCGGTCCCGACGGGGTGCGGGAGCCGTGGGTCACGAAGGAGAGCGCGCTCATCCGGCCGTTGGACGACGTGGCGGGAGAGTGGACGGGTTGGATGATCGTGCTGCAGGAACTGGACGACCTGGTCCTGGCCCCGGCCGTGCGGGAGCGGTACGAGATGCGCCTGCGGGAATACGGGACGACCGAAATCCTCATGGGGGAGGAACAGGGCAGGGCGGTCATCCACATCGCGCTCGGTCGGTTCGAAACCCGCGAGGAAGCCGAAGCGGCAGCCGAGCGGGCCGGCTGGGCCGTGCCGTCGACCGCGTGGCTGCTTCACGTCCTGACGCTGGAGTAGCAGGTCGGCGCAGGCCGAAGATCGTTGAGGGACCGTGGATACGGCGGCGGGGAAGGAACCCCGGCCGCAACCCGGGGTACCGCGTCGTCCGAATTCTGCCGCGGCGGCGGGTCGCCCCGTGATCCGCAGGACGGCGACAATTACCGAAGCATCATGTCCGAAAAGGATCGCGACCAGCTGCGCATGGACCGTGGGTCTTCCGACGGCCCGGGAAGGGGACCGGAGCGCCGTCCCCGTCTCGCGCTCTGGATCTACCTGGCCGCGTTCATGATGATCCTGGTGCACATCCTGGTAACCTTCTCGGCCGTGGAGCCGAACCAGGTGCCGTATTCCGATTTCCTGCAGCAGGTCGAGTCGGGGTACGTGCGGGAGGTAGTGATCGTGAACGACGCCCTCGTCGAGGGGCGGTATACCGAGCAGGCCCTCGCGCAGGGAAGCGTGGAGCGACCGGAACCGCGCCAGGATTTCTTCTCCACGGGTGCCGACGCGGGGGATCGTTTCGTATCCACCAAGCCGGCAGACCACGAGCTCGTACGGTTCCTCATGGACCACAACGAGCGCGCCGCGGCCGAAGGGCTCGCGACGGTGGAGTTCGACGCGAGCAAGCGCGAAAACTGGTTCGGCGGACTGATCACGTGGCTCTTCCCGCTCCTGCTCCTCGTAGCGCTATGGGTGTTCCTCATCCGGCGCATGAATCCGGGCTCGCAGGTCCTCAACATCGGGAAGAACAAGGCCGTGCTCTTCGACGCGATGGGGGACCAGAAGCTCACGTTCCGCGACGTGGCCGGGCTGGATGAGGCGAAGGAGGAAGTCGTCGAGGTCGTCGAATTCCTTCGCAATCCGAAGAAGTTCACCAAGCTGGGCGGAAAGCTCCCCAAGGGCGTACTCCTCGTCGGACCTCCGGGTACCGGCAAGACGCTGCTGGCGAAGGCCGTGGCGGGGGAAGCCGGCACGCCGTTCTTCTCGCTCTCGGGCTCGGACTTCGTCGAGATGTTCGTCGGCGTGGGTGCGGCCCGCGTCCGCGATCTCTTCCGGCAGGCGAAGGAAAAGGCCCCGTGCATCATCTTCATCGACGAGATCGACGCCATCGGCCGGACGCGAGGTCGGGGCATGATGATGGGGGCGAACGACGAGCGGGAGAACACGCTGAACCAGCTGCTCGTCGAGATGGACGGATTCAATACGGACAAGGGCGTCATCATCATGGCCGCCACCAACCGTCCGGACGTGCTCGACACCGCCCTGCTGAGGCCGGGGCGTTTCGATCGGCAGATCCTCATCGACAAGCCCGATCGCAAGGAGCGGGCCGAGATCTTCAAGGTGCACACCCGGGACCTGATCCTCGGGCTCGACGTCGACGTCGAGGTGCTGGCCGGCCAGACGCCGGGTTTCGCCGGGGCCGAGATCGCGAACGTCTGCAACGAGGCGGCCCTTCTCGCGGCGCGGCTGGGGAAGGAGGCGATCGCCATGGACGATTTCGAGAAGGCGATCGACCGGGTCATCGCCGGCCTCGAAAAGAAGAACAAGATCATTTCTCCCGAGGAGCGGGAGATCGTCGCCTACCACGAGGCCGGGCACGCGATCACGGGGTGGTTCCTGCAGTACACCGACCCGGTCGTCAAGGTCTCCATCGTGCCCCGGGGGCTCGCCGCGTTGGGCTACGCGCAATACCTGCCGGAGGAGCGCTACCTGTACACGAAGGAGGCCCTCCTCGACCGGATGACCATGGCCATCGGCGGCCGGGTCGCCGAGGAGATCGTGTTCGGACGCATCTCGACGGGAGCGCAGAACGATCTGGAGCGCATCACGAAGCTCTCGTACGCCATGGTGGTGGATTACGGGATGAGCGAGCGCCTCGGATACGTCTCCTTCAACATGTCCGGTGCGGCGGGGGAGAGCCCGATGTTCGAGAAGCCGTATTCCGACGTGACGGCGCGGATCATCGACGAGGAAGTGAAGGTGCTCATCGACGGGGTGCGCGCGCGGGCGCGGGAGATGCTGGTCGAGCGGCGGGAGCAGCTGGAGACCATGGCGAAGGCACTCCTGTCGAAGGAGGTGCTCGGCCCTCGGGACCTGGTCGAAATCCTGGGGACACGTCCCTACGGCGAATACCTCGTCGAATCGGAGGTCGCCCAGGCGCAGACCGACCAGGCCGCGGGCGAAGCATCGGCGGCCGGTACCGGGGAGGACGCCGCCTGACGCTCGAAGACGCCGACTCGCCCCAACTGGTATGGGGCGCTATATCGGTATACCACTGTAGGGGTCCGCGAAGCCTCCAACAGGCACGGAAACGGGCGCAAACGGCACGATCCTGAAGCTTTCTTCATTTTGAAAGTGGCAGCGCGGGGTTGAGTCTGTGTATATTGAAAGACTGAACCCGCGGCTGCGTGGCCACGGGTTTGTGCTCAACCAACGACCTGGTCAACAGGAAAGCGCTCGTGCCCACGATTCAGCAGTTAGTCCGCAAGGGGCGGCACCCCAAGGTTCGGAAGACGAAGTCGCCGGCCCTGGTCGAGTGCCCGCAGCGGCGGGGAGTTTGCACGCGTGTCTACACGACGACGCCCAAGAAGCCGAACTCCGCGCTCCGCAAGGTCGCCAAGGTGCGTCTCACCAATGGCGTCGAGGTCATCGCCTACATCCCGGGTGAGGGCCACAACCTTCAGGAGCACTCGATCGTGCTCGTACGCGGCGGTCGCGTGAAGGACCTCCCCGGCGTCAAGTACCACATCGTGCGCGGCGCGCTCGACACCTCGGGTGTCGACGACCGGCGCAAGAGCCGCTCGAAGTACGGCGCCAAGCGTCCCAAGAAGGGCGCCGCCGCCGCGGCCGCCGGCAAGAAGAAGAAGTAAGCCCATTCGCGCGGCGCCGAACGCCGCGTCGGTCCTCGGACCCGTCATCGGGTCTGAATTCCATCGGACGAAAGCGACACCATGCGTAAGAAGAAAGCGGAACGGAGACTGTCGTCCCCCGATCCTGTATACGGCGACGTCCTGGTATCCCGGTTCGTGAATGCCGTCATGGAGAGCGGAAAGAAGGACGTGGCCAGGCGCCTCGTCTACAACGCCCTCGACCTGGCCGAAGAGCGCGCCAAGGAGGAGGGGGTCGAGGTGTTCCGCAAGGCCGTGAACAACGTCGCTCCTCTCGTGGAGGTGCGCAGCCGCCGCGTAGGCGGCGCCACGTACCAGGTGCCGGTCGAAGTGCGTCCCGACCGTCGGATCGCGCTCGCGTTCCGCTGGCTCATCCAGTACGCCCGTACCCGCAACGACAAGAGCATGGCCAACCGCCTGGCGGCCGAGCTCGTCGCCGCGGCCAAGGGTGAGGGTGGCGCCATCAAGAAGAAGGACGACACGCACCGCATGGCGGAAGCGAACAAGGCCTTCTCCCACTTCCGGTTCTAGGATCCGGCCCAGCACGATCGATTCCAGCAGTCATGGCTTCTCCCAACGGATTCGCGCTCGACCGTACGCGCAACATCGGCATCATGGCCCACATCGATGCCGGCAAGACGACGACCACCGAGCGTATCCTCTTCTACACCGGCAAACTCCATCGCATGGGCGAGGTGCACGAAGGCGGCGCCACCATGGACTGGATGGAGCAGGAGAAGGAACGCGGTATCACGATCACCTCGGCCGCGACCACCTGCTTCTGGAAGGACCACCGGATCAACATCATCGACACGCCCGGCCACGTCGACTTCACGGTCGAGGTCGAGCGGTCGCTCCGCGTCCTGGACGGAGCCGTGGCGCTCTTCTGTGCCGTCGGCGGCGTGGAGCCCCAGTCGGAGACGGTGTGGCGCCAGGCCAACAAGTACAAGGTCCCCCGCATCGCGTTCATCAACAAGATGGATCGCACGGGAGCCGACTTCGAAGCGGCGATCAACCAGATGCGGGAGCGCCTGAAGGCGAATCCGATCCCCGTCCAGGTGCCGATCGGCGAGGGCGCCCTGTTCCGCGGTGTAATCGACCTGATCCGCAACAAGGCCATCATCTGGCACGACGAGACGCAGGGTTCCACCTGGGACGAGATCGACATTCCCGCCGATCTGCAGAAGGATGCCCGCCATTGGCGTATCCACCTGCTCGAGGCGGTCGCAGAGCACAACGACGAGCTCCTGATGAAGTATCTCGAGGGTGGTGAAATCACCCCCGAGGAACTGAAGGCCGTCGTGCGCGAGGCTACGCTCGCCATGGACATCACGCCGGTTTTCTGCGGCTCCGCGTTCAAGAACAAGGGCGTTCAGCGCATGCTCGACGGCGTGATCGACTACCTGCCCAGCCCGCTGGACATCGAGGCGATCGAGGGCGTCGTCCCCTCCACGGACCAGGCAGACGCCCGTCATCCCGACCCGTCGGGTCCGTTCTCTGCGATCGCGTTCAAGATCATGACCGACCCGTACGTCGGCAAGCTCACCTTCTTCCGCGTCTATTCCGGATCGCTGGACAAGGGTAGCCAGGTCCTGAATTCGTCGACGGGCAAGAAGGAGCGCATCGGCCGCATCCTCTTCATGCACGCGAATTCGCGCGAGGACGTCGAAAGCGTGCGCGCCGGCGACATCGCGGCGGCGGTCGGACTCAAGGAGGTCTACACGGGCGATACGCTCTGCGACCCGGACAAGCCGATCATCCTCGAGCAGATGGACTTCCCCGAGCCGGTCATCCGGATCGCGATCGAGCCGAAGACCAAGGCCGACAGCGACAAGCTGGGCATGGGCCTGCAGAAGCTCGCCGAGGAAGATCCGACCTTCAAGGTCAACGTCGACCACGAAACGGGGCAGACCATCATCGCCGGCATGGGCGAGCTGCACCTCGAGATCATCGTCGACCGCCTGAAGCGCGAATTCAAGGTCGAGGCGAACGTCGGCAAGCCGCAGGTCGCCTATCGCGAGGCGCTGCAGAACCTGGTCGACGAGCGCTACTCCCACAAGAAGCAGACGGGCGGCCGCGGCCAGTTCGCCGAGGTCTGGGTCGAGATCGGCCCGAACGAGTCCGGGATCGGTTTCGAGTTCGAGAACGCCATCGTCGGCGGTTCCATTCCGCGCGAGTTCATCCCGTCGGTCGAGAAGGGCATCAAGTCGGCCCTGTCGCAGGGCCCGCTGGCCGGCTACCCGGTCGAGGGCGTCAAGGCCAAGCTCTACGACGGCAAGTTCCACAACGTCGACTCGGACCAGATGTCGTTCGAGATCGCGGGCCGCATGGCCTTCCGTGAGGCGGCGCGGCGTTCCCAGCCCATTCTCATGGAGCCGATCATGGCCGTCGAGGTCGTGACCCCCGAAGAGTACATGGGCGACGTGATCGGCGACCTGAACAGCCGGCGCGGCCGGATCGAGAGCATGGGGCAGCGCCAGGACGCCCAGGTCATCAAGGCCAAGGTCCCGCTGTCGAACATGTTCGGGTACTCGACCGACATGCGTTCGATCACGCAGGGCCGAGCGATTTACAGCATGCAGTTCGACCACTACGCCCAGGTTCCGAAGAGCGTCGCCGACGAGGTGATCGCCGCGGCCACGGGAGCGAAGGTCTGACGTCGCCCATCCAGCAATTCCAGAGCAGTACGAGCTAAGACCATGGCCAAGGAGACATTCCAGCGAAACAAGCCCCACGTGAACGTGGGCACGATCGGTCACGTGGACCACGGCAAGACGACGCTGACGGCGGCGATCACGCAGGTGCTGGCGAAGCGCGTGGCGGGGAACGCGATCC
>JANJTM010000046.1 GCA_024711125.1 Rhodothermales bacterium | reverse complement strand
GCGGAGGGGAATCACGTACGCAGCAGGTACTGCAATTTGAAGAAGATCTGCCGGTCGGTCGCGTAGAACCCGTCGACCGGCGACCCGTCCTGGATGCGGAAGTCCCGCAGGTCGTGCGTCGAGCCGAAGTAGACGGCCGTGAACGGATTGACCTTGTACGTCAGCAGCGGGTCGATCTCGAGCCGGCTGGCGAAGTCGTTGTACTGCGAGACGACGCGCAGGAAGAGCCGCCGCGAGAACTGGTAATTGACGCGGGTGCGGGCGACGTAGCCCTCGAAGAACTCCTCGCCCGTTGCCCGGGACGTCATGCGGGCGAACTCGAACTGCGGCTCGATCGAAAGGCGGGATCCCGGACGGATCGTGCCCCACACGCCGAGGCTGAAGGAACTGCCCTTTTCCGGGGTCTGCAGGTTCCTCGCGATGGCCGGGCCGAAGTTCGTCGACACCCCGAACTGGAACAGGTCGCTGAACGCCGACTGGACCCGGGCCTCGACGCGGCGCAGCCCGCGGAAATCGACCCCACGGAAATACTCGTTGCTGCCCACGAGGTACTGCAGGTTGAACCGCGTCTGACCCTTGGCCTGGCCCATGAGCGCCAGCCAGAAGAACTCGTCCTTGCGCTGCCCGTCGTAGTTCCACCAGTACCCCGAGATGACGTGCGGGGTGAGCCGCTCGAAGAAGCGATCCTCGAAGAAGAACGTGTAGCCGGTGACGAGCATCGCCCGGTTCAGGCTGGCCTGCGTCACGAAGCCGTTGGCGGCGCGGAACGTCGGGCTCGTGGTCTCGAGCGACGCCTGGACCATCGTGTGGCGCGTCTCGTTGCGCAGTCCCAGGGCCGCGGCATATCCGGCGAAGGACTCTCCGTCGAAGGCGGCCGTGTATCCGTCCCCGAAGGTGAGGTCACCGACCTGCGCGCTCAGCGCGTCGTCCTCCTGCTCGTTGGTCTGGCTGGCGACGAACTGGCCGTCGAGCGACAGCGAGCGGGTCAGCCGTACGCGCGAGTCGAGTCCGAACGTGGACCCCGAGCCCGTACTCTCGAGGTAACGACGGTCGGTGACCATCGCGCCGATGTAGGATGCCGAGCCGAGGGTCCGCTTCGCGCGCAGGATGGTCGAGTAGCTGCGCCCGGCCTCGACGAACCGGCTCCGGTCCTCGAACGGCATGATGATCGGGGAGTCCTCGTCAAGGCCGCCGACGTATCCGAAGCTCAGGCGGCCCACCCGGCCGGTGAACTTGCCGACGGCCGACGGATTGTTGATCGAGCGTGTGTAGACCTGGTTCACCTGGGTCGAGTACAGGTCGCTGCCCTCCTGGAAGAAGGGACGCCGTTCGGGAAAGTTCAGCGCGAACGTGGTGTTGACGTCGATCTGGGCCTCGTCCGACTCGATCTGGCTGAAGTCGGGATTGACCGCCACGTCGGCCACGAGGTTTGACGAGAACGAGTACTTGAGGCCGAGCGACGGGGCCGCGGTGACCCGGCCGTTGTCCAGGCCCGGCACGGGGTTGTCGGGGCTCGCCAGGCTGCCGGCCTGGCTGCTCACGAACGCGGGGAGCAGTTCCATCTTTCCGCCCGGAACGACTCCCGTGATGCCGGCCAGCGTGCCGAACTGGCACATGAAACACGGATCGTCCCGATCCAGCGCGGCCCACGAATACGTGGAGCGACTCTGGCGCGGATGGGTGATCCAGAAGGTCGCCTGCCAGTCCTGGACGTCCCGATTCGGGAAACGGAGGCTGCGGAAGGGGATCGCCATCTCGACCTGGTAACCGTGGTCGGTGATCTGCCCCTCGCTCTGGAATACGACGTCGAACCCGAGGTCCTCCTCACCGCCGTTGACGATCCGGGTATCCCCCTGGATTCCGAGCGGGTTCGCCGCGATGAAATAGGCCCAGGCGTTGTCCCCGTAGGTGTCGAGGATCATGCCGACGTAGTCGTCCTGCCAGATCCGGTCGCGGTCGCTCATGTTGGCCCGGATGCGGGCCGGGTCGTCCTCGACCAGGTAGGCGAGATAGAGGTTCTCCTCGTCGAACGTGACCCACGTTTCGAGCTTGACCGGGGGCTCGGCCTGGTCCCCGGGATTGGTCTCGGCGAACGAGGTCGCGACCTTCGCGCCTACCCACCCCGCATCGTCGAGGTCGCCGTCGACCGAGATGGTCCCCGCGGCTTTCTGCAGATCCAGGCGGGGCCTGACATTGGGTTTGAACTCCCTCGGGTCGTCGATCCGCGGGGTCACCTGGCGCAGGCTGGTCTGTGCGGTGGACGACAGCGCCGGCTGCGCGGCCAGCACGACGAGGGAAGCCACGAGAGCGGCCGGAGAGAAGGGGAACCGCATCGGGGTCTGGGGCTTGTGAGCGGGGGCACCGGGGGCAATTCCCGCCGGTCGCAGCTTGCACGCCCTCTACGGCACCCGGAATCGACGGTTACATCCCGAAATCCGTGCCCTGTACTTCCCGCCGCCTCACGCCTCCACGACGGCCGCCGGAGTCTCGTCCCGATGCGCACCCACCTCCAGGTCCGCTTCGTCCGGTCGGAACTCCCCGAGGATGTCGACCACCTCGTCGCGCGTGGCCGCCTGCGACACCAGGAGCCGCAGGCGGGAGGCCGAGGGAAAGCCCTTGAAGTACCCCCCGTACATGCGGCGCATTTCGAGTACGCCTTTCCGCTCACCCAGCCACTCGCACTTGAGGGTCAGGTGTTCGACCACGACCGCGATGCGCTCGTCCCACGTCGGACGCGGGGGCAGCGTGCCGGTGGAGAGATAGTGCCGCGCCTCGCGGAAGATCCACGGGTTGCCGATCGCTCCCCGCCCGATCATCACCGCGTCGACGCCCGTCTCGTCGAACATGCGGGCGATCTTCGCCGGGGTCGTCGCGTCCCCGTTTCCGATCAGCGGGATCGACAGGCCCGCTTCCTGTTTCACCCGGCGCAGCCAGTCCCAGCGCGCTTCGCCCGTGTACATCTGCGAGCGAGTCCGGGCATGCACGGCCAGCGCCGCGATGCCCACGTCCTCGAGCATGCGCGCGACGTCGAGGATCCGGATCGAGTCGTCGCTCCATCCGAGCCGCGTCTTGACCGTCACCGGGCGCGACGCGCGCTCGACCACCGCCTCGGTGATCTGCCGCATCTTGGGCAGGTTGCGCAGGATACCGGCGCCGCCGTCCTTGCAGACGACCTTCTTGACCGGGCACCCGAAGTTGATGTCGATCAGGTCGGGTCCGGCGCGCTCCACGATCGGAACCGCATCGCGCACCTGGTCGACCTCTCCGCCGAAGATCTGGATTCCGACCGGGCGCTCGTCGTCGTAGACATCGAGTTTCTGGTGCGAACCCTCGGCGCCGTAGACCAGCCCGCCCGTCGAGATGAACTCGGTGTAGACCAGGTCGGCGCCCAACCGGCGGCAGATCCGTCGGAACGGCGGATCGCTCACGTCTTCCATCGGGGCCAGCAGGATCGGTCGCTCGCCGAGTTCGATGTTCGCGATACGCACGGAATCCGGGTATGGGGTGGCCGGCTCGAACGAGGGCCTTCCCGGGGCTGTTCCGGCCGCAGTCCGTCGGTTCGATGACCGAGGGCACAACCTTTTCGCGACGGACCGTATACGGGGAGAACGGACCCAACGCACGATTCCCCATGAAACGACTGGCCCCCGCCCTCCTCGCCCTGACCGGTCTCCTCGTCCTGGCCGGTTGTGGAGGACCCAACCTCTTCGACCGCGTCGGCAACCTCTGGAGCTACGGTTTCTGCGGCCTGCTCCTCGTCGTGCTCGACGTCATCGCCATCCTCGAGATCGCCGGCAAGGACTGGACGACGGGACGCAAGGCGCTTTGGGTGCTCCTGATCGTCTTCTTCCCGTTCGGCGGCCTGCTGCTCTACTGGTTCTTCGCCCGCTGACCGTCGGGCACGTGCGGCGGCGACGCCGGGCGCGTTCGCCGCCGCACGTATTCACGCCGGGACAAAATCCCGGACCGTCGCACGCGACTATCTTCGGGCCATCCCCTGTGCCCCATCGCATGCGACGCCTTCTCTTCCTGGTCCTGTCGGCGGCAGCGTTCGCCGGCTGCCGGCCCGACCGGGAGCCGACCGTGATCATGGTCGGCCTGGACGGATTCCGGCACGATTACCTGTCCCTGTACGAAGCGCCGACCCTGTCGCGGCTTGCAGCCGGTGGCGTGACGACCGACAGCGGAATCGTATCGGTGTTCCCGTCCAAGACGTTCCCGAATTTCTATTCGATCGCGACGGGCCTGTACCCGGCGCGTCACGGCATCGTGGCGAACACCATGCACGACGGGGAGCGCGATGCCTGGTTCCGGATCAGCGATCGCGACGCGGTCGAGGACCCCGCCTGGTGGCAGGGCGAACCCATCTGGATCACGGCCGAAAAACAGGGCGTCCGCGCCGCCAATTTCTACTGGGTCGGAAGCGAAACCACCCACGAAGGCCTGCAGTCCACGTTCTGGAAACGGTTCGATGCGACGGTGCCGGGCGAGGCGCGCGTGGACACGGTACTCGCGTGGCTCGACCTGCCCCCGGATCGGAGGCCGCGCCTGGTGACACTCTATTTCTCGGACACCGACAGCAAGGGGCACTGGGACGGCCCCGAATCCGCGTCCGTCGAGGAAGCCGTCGAGCGCATCGACGCCTGGATCGCCCGCCTGGTCGCAGGCCTCGAAGCGCGGGGGATCATGGACTCGGTGGACCTTGTCGTCACGGCCGATCACGGCATGGCCGCGGTTTCTCCCGATCGGTATGTCGTGCTGGAGGACTGGATCGATCCGACGATCGGACGCCTTTCCGAGGCGTCCCCGAACCTCCTGTGGGATCCCGGCCCGGATCGCGTGGCCGAGGTCGTGGCGGCGCTCGACCGGATTCCGAACGTGACACGTCTCGATGCCGAAACCCTCGATTCGTTGTTCGGCTACTCCGGAAATCCTCGCATTCCGCCCGTTGTCGCCGTCGCGGACGAAGGATGGACCATTTTCCGGACCCGGGAAGACGCCGAGCAGTGGTCGCCGCGACTGATGGGTGGAATGCACGGCTACGATCCCCGCCTGGCTTCACAGCGTGGGCTCTTCCTCGCACACGGTCCGTCGTTCCGCCCCGGAACGATCCTGCCCTCCTTCACCAACGTGGACGTGTACCCGCTCGTGGCGCATCTGCTCGGCCTCGTGCCGGCCGACGTGGACGGGTCGCTCGAATCGACGCGGGACGCGCTCCGCAAGACCCCCTGACCCCATGAGCGGATCGGCTCCCCCTGCAAGAGTCCAGTTCATCATTCGGATCGCCATGCTGTCCGGAATCGTGCTGTTCGGCGCGGTCATCGCGTTCCTTCGGTCGGAAGGGTACGATTCGGGCTCGGCGATGGACGGCGAAACCTCCCCTCTCGCGCTGGCTGCGGCAGGCCTCGTGGTGACGGCCCTGGGAACGGTATTCGTCCTGCGGCGGCTCGTCCAACAGTCTGACGACCCGGCCCGCCGCTTCCAGCTCGGCCTCGTCGCGTTTGCCCTGTGCGAAGCGGCGGCGCTCCTCGGCGGCGTCCTGTGGCTCCTCACGGGCACCTGGACCGTCTACGTCACGGGCGTGCTCGTGTATCTCGTCGCGTTCGCCTGGATCCCGGTATCCCACGAGTGAAGATCGAGGACTTCCAGTACCTGCGTGCCGGCCGCTATTTCGCCCTCGCGGCGGGCGGCATGGAGGACCTGGCTGCGGCGGAACTCGCCGAGCTGGGAGGAACGGACGTCGAACCGTCGTACCGCGGCGTGTACTTCGACGCCGATCCGGCCACGATGTACTCCGTGAACTACCGCGCCCGTCTGCTCACGCGCGTCCTGGCGCCGGTCCTGTCTTTCGATTGCCACAGCGACCGGTACCTGTACCAGACGGCCCGGGCCATCGACTGGCCGAACCTCTTCGGGCTGGACGACACGTTCGCCATCTTCGCGACCGTATCCAACAGCCGCATCACGCATTCCCAGTACGCGGCCCGGAAGCTCAAGGACGCGATCGTGGATCGTTTCCGCGACGACACCGGGGCCCGACCGTCGGTCCGGACCCCGGATCCCGACCTGTGGATCAACCTGCACATCCACGAGAACCGCGCGGTGATCAGCCTCGACGCGTCCGGCGGTTCGCTGCACCGGCGCGGATACCGCAGGGAGTCGGTCGAGGCCCCGATGCAGGAGACGCTGGCCGCCGCGATCATCCGCCTTACGGGGTGGGAGCCCGACCGGCCGCTGCTCGACCCGATGTGCGGCTCCGGCACCCTGCTGTGTGAGGCCTGGATGCATGCCGCGCGCATTCCGGCCGGGTTCGCGCGGGAGCGTTTCGGGTTCGAGCGGTTCCCGGATTTCAACCCCGAGGCCTGGGCCCGCGTACGGGCGGAGGCCGACGCCGGCCGACGGGAGATACCGGACGGGCTCATCGCGGGAGGCGATCGGGATGCCGCCGCGGTACGCGCCTGCCGGGCCAACCTGGCCGCGTTTCCCGGGGGGGCGTCCGTCGTTGTCGAGACCGGTCGCTTCGAGGACCACCCCGGCCTGAAGGACGGCGTGGTCGTCACGAATCCTCCGTACGGACTTCGCATCGGAAGCGACGACGGTACGCCGGCCCTCTGGAAATCGCTGGGGGATTGGCTGAAACAGCGGTGCAAGGGTTCCACGGCCTACGTGTATGCCGGGCGGCCCGAACTGCTCAAGGCCGTGGGGCTTCGCACGACCTGGAAACGACCGCTGGTCAACGGGGCCCTCGACGGACGGCTGGCGCGCATCGACTGCTTCTGATGGTCGTGAGGGGATGTCCTCGGCCGGGGCGCGGGAATCCCGCTTGCAGGTCCCGGCGGGCGGGGCGATTTTGGTGGGTCCCCTCCCATCCCGGACCCGTCGATGTCGATCCACCGGAACCGCCGTGACTTCCTGCGCCGCGCCGCCCTGGCCGCCGGCGCCACCCTGCTCACGCCCTCGGTCCTTCTTGCAGATCCGTACCAACCGGTCCGGTTCGCCCGGCCCGGAACCGCGTCCGTGCGCATCCGCGGCCGGGTCACCGTGGACGGCAGGCCCATGGCCCGTGTCGCCGTGTCTGACGGGCTGACGGTAGTCGCGACGGCGTCGGACGGGCGATACGAACTGGTTTCGGACGGGCGCCGACCGTTCGTGTTCGTATCCCTGCCCTCCGGGTGCGCCATTCCGACCCACGCCACGGGCACGGCCCGGACCTACTACCCGATCGCGGCGGGGTCCTCGGGGCGCATGAATGCCGATTTTGCACTGGCATCGCTGGAACAGTCGGACGAACGCCACGCGTTCCTCGCGCTCGGCGACACCCAGACGCAGAACGCGTTCGAAATGGGCCGACTGCACGACGAGACGGTTCCGGATCTGCTCGCGACCGTCGCGGGACTGGGTTCCACGCCGGTCTTCGGCATCGCGGTCGGTGACATCCTCTTCGACGACCTGTCGCTCTACCCGGAGTACGAGCGAGCCGTCAACCGCGTCGGCATCCCGTTCTTCCAGGTGGTCGGAAATCACGATCTCGACCTCAAGTCCCCCACCGATCCGGGCTCGGTGGAAACCTTCCAGGGCCGTTTCGGCCCCACGTGGTACTCGTTCGATCGCGGGCCGGTGCACTACGTGGTACTCGACGACGTGTTCTACTACGGCGGCGGGTACATCGGACACCTGGACGCGGACCAGCTCGCCTGGCTCGCCCAGGATCTCGCGCTCGTGGAGCCGGGCCGGCCGGTAGTGGTCTTCCACCACATTCCCGCCCTCAGCCGCCAGTTCCGACGCGACGGCGAGGCCCGGCCGGAGCCCTCGGTATCGATCACCAATCGGGAAGCCCTCTATCGGCTGCTCGAGCCGTTCGACGCCCACCTGGTCTCGGGCCACACGCACGAGCACGAGCATGTCTTCGAGGGCGGCGTTCACGAGCATATCCTCGGCACGACCTGCGGCGCCTGGTGGAGCGACGACATCTGCCACGACGGCACGCCGAACGGGTACGCGGTCTTCGAATTCGACGGGACCGGGTTCCGCTGGCGGTACAAGGGTACGGGTCTGCCCGATGACGTACGCCTGCGGGTATATCCGCGCGGTGCCGAACCGACGGCGCCCGACGAGATCGTCGCGAACGCCTGGGACTGGGATCCGTCCTGCCTCGTTACGTGGAGCGAGGACGGGGTCCGACGCGGTCCCATGAGCCGCCGGATCGGCCGGGACCCGTGGGCCGTCGCCCGGTTCACGGGACCGCAACGGCCTTCCCGTCGCACGTGGGTCGAACCCTCGCTTTCCGATCACCTGTTCTACGCCCCCGTGCCGACGCACTCGGGCGACATCGTCGTGGAGTTCACCGACCGGTTTGGCCGGGTTTTCGCCGCCCGGCCGGGTTCGGCCTCCTGACGCCCCGCGACGTACCGCGTACCTGCCCCATCCGACATGACCCAGCGCACTCCCTCCGTCCATCCCCTGTCTGCAGACCAGCTCTATCACGCCTGTCGGGCAGAGGACTTCCCGTTCGCGTCGACGGCGGAACTGCCGCCGGGTCCCGAGGTGATCGGCCAGGAGCGGGCCGAGGACGCGATCCGCTTCGGCATCGGAATGCGGCGCAAGGGCTACAACCTGTACGTGGTAGGTGCCGCAGGCATGGGGCGGCGAGCGCTCGTGCACCGATACCTCGAGGAGGCGGCATCTCGAAGGCCGGTTCCGCCCGACTGGTGCTACGTCAACTGTTTCGACGACGAGACCGCGCCACGGGCGCTGCGCCTTCCCGCGGGCCGCGGGGTCGAACTGCGTGACGGCATGGAGCGCATGATGGACGATCTCGGCACGGCCCTGCACGCGGCGTTCGAGAGCGAGGAGTACCAGCAGCGCAAGCAGGTCGTGCAGGAGCAGGCGCGCGAGCGCGAAGAGACCGCGCTCCAGGAGCTGCAGGAGCGCGCCCGCAAGGAATCGATCGCGGTCATGCGAACGCCGACCGGGTTCGCCTTCGCCCCGCTCAAGGACGGTGAAGTGCTGTCGCCCAAGGACTTCCACGCGATCCCCGAGGCCGAGCAGCAGCACATGCAGGCGTCGGTGCAACAGTTCCAGGAGGAACTGCAACGCATCCTTCGCCAGCTTCCCAAGCGCATGCGTGAACTGCGCGAGGAGCTGCGCAAGCTCAACCGGGAGGTGGCCGAGTATGCCATGAACGACGTCGTGGGCCAGCTGACCGAGCGGTTCCACGACGTTCCGGACGTCGTCGAGTGGATCGAGACGGCCCGGGACGACCTCACGACGCAGATCGAGTCGGCGTTCCTGGATACGGGAGAGGGCGGCGACGGCCAGCCTCCCGTCAAGCTGTCGGACCTGCTGGACGACCGTCGCTACGGCGTGAACGTGCTGGTCGACCACGCCGGAGCGACCGGGGCTCCGATCGTCTACGAGGACAACCCGCATTACCAGGGGCTCGTGGGTGAAGTGGAGCAGATCGCCCAGATGGGCACGCTGGTCACCGACTTCAATCTCATCAAGTCGGGCGCCCTGCACCGCGCGAACGGCGGTTTCCTCGTCGTGGAAGCCCGCAAGCTGCTCCTGCAGTCGTTCGCCTGGGAGGGCCTGAAGCGCGCGATGTCGGCAGGGGAAATCCGCATCGAGTCGGCGGGCAAGGCGCTCGGGCTGATGTCCACCGTGTCGCTGGAGCCGCAGGCGATTCCGCTCGACGTGAAGGTCATTCTCGTCGGGGAGCCGGAACTGTATTACCTGCTGCAGGCCTACGATCCGGATTTCGCCGAGCTGTTCAAGGTCACGGCCGATTTCGACGACCGCGTGGTGCGCAACGCCGACAACAGCCTGCGTTTCGCCGCCCTGCTCGCCGCGCTGGCGCGCCGCGAGGATACGCTTCCGCTGGACGCGGCCTCGGTATGCCGCATCATCGAGCACAGCGCCCGGCTGGCGGGCGACGCCGAGCGGCTGTCGACCCACCTGCAGCCGATCACCGACCTGCTGCGGGAAGCCGACTACTTTGCACGGGAGGCCGAATCGGACCTGATCCGCGCGCCGCACGTCCAGCGGGCCATCGATGCCTGGACCCGGCGGTCTGACCGCCTGAAGGAACGCATCCACGAGGAAATCCTGCGGGGAACCATCCGCGTCGAAACCGACGGGGAGGCGGTCGGCCAGATCAACGGCCTCGCAGTGCTCCAGGTCGGCGCCTACGCGTTCGGAAAACCGAGCCGGATCACCGCGCGGGTACGCATCGGCAAGGGTGACGTCATCGACATCGAGCGGGAGGTCGCGCTCGGAGGCCCCCTCCATTCGAAGGGCATGCTGATCCTCTCCGGGTACCTGGGCGCGCGGTACGCGGTCGAGCAGCCGCTTTCGCTCTCGGCGTCCATCGTTTTCGAGCAGTCCTACGGCGGAGTGGACGGCGACAGCGCCTCCTCGACCGAATTGTACGCCCTGCTGTCGGCCATCGCCGGAGTGCCCATCCGCCAGCGATACGCCGTCACCGGATCGGTGGACCAGCACGGTCGGGTGCAGCCGATCGGAGGTGTCAACGAGAAAATCGAGGGCTTTTTCGACATCTGCAGCGCCCGGGGGCTCACGGGGGAACAGGGTGTCCTGATTCCGGAGGCGAACGTGAAACACCTCATGCTGCGCCCCGACGTGGTCGACGCCGTTCGCAACGGGCGCTTCCGCGTATTCGCCGTCGACCACGTGGATCGCGGAATCGAAATCCTCACGGGTATGACGGCCGGAGAAGCCGAAGACGACGGCACGTTTCCCGAAGGATCGTTCAACCGCCTCGTGACGGACCGGCTGGCCCGGTTCACCGAGCGGCGCCGGGCGTTCCTTCGCCATGCTGACGGGGAGGACCGCCATGCGTGAATCACCCCCCATAGGCTTCCGTCGCATCGTGGTGGCCCTGGACGGCTCCGGCCACAGCGAAGCGGCGCTCGAAGCCGCCGCCCGGCTCGCTTCGGTGTTCGACGCAGAACTGGCCGGCGTCTACGTCGAAGACGCCACCGCCCTGCGCGCGGCCGAGTTCGAATTCGCGTACGAGGCATCGCGCTACCGCTCGGTGCTTACGGAAATGTCGGCCGGCTCGATGCGAACGCAGTTCCGGGTCCAGGAGCAGCGCGCGCGGCGTGCCTTCGAGTGGGCCGCGCGGCAGCACCGCGTCCGAAGCCGGTTCGACGTGGTGCGCGGCCAGGTGGCCGACGAATTGGTCAAGGCGAGCGATGAGGCCGACCTGATCACCGTCGGCCAGTCCGGTTCGCTGTCGTCCAGCCGGCACAAGATCGGAACGACGGCCCGCATGGTGGTTGCGAGGGCTTCGGGCCCCGTCCTCGTGCTGCGCCGTGGCCTTCGGTTCGATCTGCCGGTGGTCGTCCTGTACGACTACGACGCCGTCGATTCCGACGCGGCGCTCGACATCGGCAGGGCGCTCTCCCGCCAGGACCGGTTGAGCCCCCTCGTCGTGCTCGTCGAAGCGCCGAGCCCGGCAGAGTGGCCGGCGTACGAGCGAAAGGTGCTGGAACGGGTCGGCCCCGAGGCCAACCGGGTCGAAACCGAGCCCGTGCGGATGGACCACACCGCCGACGTGGTGTCGAGAGCGCACCGACGGCGTGCCGGGGTGCTCATCGTGCCGGCCGGCTCCAGGGGTGTGCAGGCCGAGAGGCTCTCGGGGCTCGTTTCGGCGGCCGACATGCCGGTCATGCTGGTTCGCGGACCCTCGCAACGCGTCTCGCAGAACCCCTGACGATGTCCTACACGCTCCGGGGACGGCCCGCAGCCGACTCCACGGACGCGAGCACCACGCCGAGCGCCTCGTCGAGCACGTCGAACGGGATGTTCAAGGGGGGCGCGATGCGGACGAGCGTATCCGAATGAAGGGTCCAACCCAGCAGGACTCCGCCTTGGAGGCAGGCTGCCACGACCCTCGCCGTCAGGTCCCGGTCCTCGAGTACCATGCCCAGCATCGACCCGCGGCCGCGGATCTCGAGGATACTCGGGTGCCTCAGGGTCGATCGCACGCGCTCGCCGACGCGGAGGGCGCGTGCGGCCAGGTCCTCCTCGACCAGCACGTCCAGGGCGGCCAACGCGGCCGCGCACGAGACCGGGTGCCCGCCGAACGTCGTCACGTGGCTCAGCGGAGGGTCCCTTCGCAGCGTGGACAGGAGAGCGCCCGACCCGATGAACGCCCCGAGAGGCATGCCGCCGCCGAACGCCTTGGCGACCGTCAGCAGGTCCGGTACGACCCCGTAGCCCTCGAACGCGAACAGCGTTCCGGTGCGGCCGAACCCGGACTGGATCTCGTCGAAAATCAGCAGGGCTCCGGTCCGGTCGCACCGCTCCCGCAGCGCCTTCAGCCAGGGCGCCGAGGCCGGACGGATTCCGCCCTCTCCCTGGATCGGCTCGACGATCACCGCGGCGGTGGATTCGTCGATGGCCGACAACGCGCGCACGTCGTCGAACGGGAGGAACGTGACCCCCGGGAGCAGCGGCAGGAACGGGTCGCGGTACACGGCCCTGCCCGTCACGCTCAGGCTGCCGTGGGTGTCCCCGTGGTACGAGCGGTCGAACGCGATGAGCCCCGTGCGGCCGGTGGCCTTCTTGGCGACCTTCAGCGCACCCTCGTTGGCCTCGGTACCCGTCATGGTGAAGTAGACGGTGGAGAGGCCGGGCGGCAGCAGGGAGGCCAGGCGGGCCGCCAGCGCCGCCTGGGGCTCCTGCACGAACTCTCCGTACACCATGACGTGGAGGTGCCGGTCGACCTGGTCGCGGATGGCGGCGACGACCCTCGGGTGGCGGTGCCCTATCGAGGAGACCGCGATTCCGCTGATCAGGTCCACCAGGCGTCGCCCGCCCTCGACGTACAGGAACGGGCCCTCGGCACGATCCACCGAGAGCCCGATGGGGGCGTCGCTCGTCCAGGCGACGTGGCGTTCGAAACGGGAATCCATGTTCGGGTATCGAAAGAGGTAATCTAAGGCAGGGGTCGGCGCCAAGCGGAAAGCCGCTCCGGCCCTCGGCGGGACGCCTTGCTCGAACCTTCGAAGAACCCCGGGGCGTCGAAAACGTACGTTCGAGCCTCTCCCCCGAACCCATGCTGCGCCTCGCGCTCCAGAAATCCGGCCGCCTGTCGGAACAGTCGGTACAGCTCATCCGCGACTGCGGCGTGCGCTTTTCCCGCATGGACGGGAAGCTGCGCGCCGTGGCCGAGAATTTTCCGATCGAACTCCTGTACCTGCGGGACGACGACATCCCCGGCTACGTGGCTGACGGCGTGGCACACGCCGGCATCGTCGGCGAGAACGTGGTCGCCGAGGGCGGCCGTGACGTCACCGTGCTGAACCGGCTCGGATTCGGCAAGTGCCGTCTCGCGATCGCCGTACCCAAGGGCTCGGACGTGTCGGGCGCCCGCGGACTGGCCGGGATGCACATCGCGACGTCCTACCCGCGCATCCTGGGCGATTTCCTGCGGAAGGAAGGCATCGAGGCCAGCATCCACGAGATCTCGGGCTCGGTCGAGATCGCGCCCGGCATCGGGCTCGCCGACGCGATCTGCGACCTCGTCTCGACCGGATCCACGCTGCTTTCGAACGGGCTTCGCGAGGTCGAGACGATCTTCCGCTCCGAGGCGGTACTGGTCGCGCACCGCGACCTGACGCCGGAGCAGACGAAGACGCTCGACGCTCTTCGTTTCCGCATCGACTCGGTACAGCGCGCCCAGGGATACCGGTACATCCTGCTCAACGCGCCGAACGAGAGCCTTCCGCAGGTTCTCGACATCCTGCCGGGCATGAAGAGCCCGACCGTGCTTCCGCTCGCCGAATCCGGGTGGAGTTCGGTGCACTCGGTGATCCGGGACGACGAATTCTGGGAGGTGATCGACCGGCTCAAGGCCGTCGGCGCCCAGGGCATGCTCATCGTTCCGATCGAGAAGATGGTGATCTGACCATGCTGCGGCACGTCCACGAGCCCGACCGGATGGAGTGGGAGCGCCTGTGCACGCGACCCACCCAGCCCATCGACGTCACCGTCGAGCGCGTTCGCCCCGTCATGGAGGCGGTTCGCAGGGAGGGTGACGCGGCGGTCGCACGCTTCACGCTGCAGTTCGACGGGGTGACCGTCGCCGACGCGTCCGTCTCCGCGGCCGAGATCGCGGATGCGCGCAACCGAGTGGATCCGGCGCTCCAGGAGGCGATCCGGTCGGCGATCCGGAACGTCGAGACGTTTCATGCGGCCCAACGGGAGGCCGAGCGGAGGGTGGAAACCCTGCCCGGTGTCACGTGCTGGCGACGAAGCCTTCCGATCGAACGGGTGGGGCTGTACATCCCCGGCGGCACGGCGCCGCTGTTCTCGACGGTCGTCATGCTGGGTATTCCGGCTCGGATCGCCGGCTGCCGCGAGATCGTGCTCTGCACGCCGCCCGCGGCCGACGGCTCCGTGGACCCGGTGATTCTCTTCGCGGCGGCCGAGGTCGGCGTGACCCGCGTCTTCCGCATCGGCGGAGCCCAGGCGATCGCCGCGATGACGTACGGCACCGAATCGGTCCCCCGCGTCGACAAGATCTTCGGCCCGGGCAACCAGTACGTGACCGCGGCCAAGCAGCTCGCCTCGGTGGGCGGTACCGCGATCGACCTTCCGGCGGGCCCCACGGAACTGGCCGTACTCGCCGATGCGTCGGCCGACGTGCGATTCGTGGCGGCCGACCTCCTGTCCCAGGCCGAGCACGGCGCCGACAGCCAGGTTGTGCTCGTCACGACCGACCCCACGCTGCCGGCCCGGCTCGACCCCGTCCTCCAGGCCGCACTGCGGGACCTTCCCCGTCGGCAGGTGGCGCAGGCCGCGCTGGACAACAGCCTCTGCGTGTCCTTCGCCCGGCTGGACGACGCGATCGATTTCGCGAACGCCTACGCCGCCGAGCACCTGGTACTGGCGGTCGAGGACGCCCGGCGTATCGCCGATCGCATCACGCACGCCGGATCGGTGTTCGTGGGCCCGTTCGCCCCGGAATCCGTGGGCGATTACGCCTCCGGCACGAACCATACGCTCCCGACCGGCGGCGCCGCGCGAGCGTATTCGGGAGTATCGCTGGATTCGTTCGTTCGCAAGGTGACGTTCCAGGAACTCACGGCCGACGGGCTGCGGCGCCTGGGCCCCCTCGTCGAGACCATGGCGCGCGCCGAACGCCTCGACGGGCACGCGCGCGCCGTCGCGGTCCGGCTCGATACGATCGGACGGGAGCCCGAGCGGCCCCGCAGAGTGGCCGAAGTGCGGCGCACGACGAACGAGACCGACATCCGCGTGCGCATCGATCTCGACGGGTCCGGATCCACGCGCATCGCGACGGGCCTCGGCTTCTTCGATCACATGCTCGACCAGATCGGCCGCCACGGGGGCATCGATCTCGAGGTCGAGGTACGGGGCGACCTGCACGTCGACGAGCACCACACGGTCGAGGATACGGCCCTCGCCCTCGGTGCCTGCCTGAAACAGGCGCTCGGAGACAAGCACGGCCTCGTTCGGTACGGCTTCCTTCTCCCCATGGACGACGCGCTGGCGCAGGTCGCGCTCGACCTCGGGGGCCGACCGTGGCTGGCCTGGGACGTATCGTTCGCCCGGGACCGCGTCGGAGACGTACCGACCGAGCTCTGGAGCCATTTCTTCAAGTCGTTCTGCGACACGGCCGGGGCCAACCTCAACGTCAAGGCCGAGGGCGAGAACGACCACCACCGGATCGAGGCCGTCTTCAAGGCCTTCGCACGGGCGCTCGGCCAGGCCGTGCGCGTCGACGGCGACCGCGCCTCGGTGTTGCCGAGCACGAAGGGAACGCTGTGAAGGGCACTACCGCCGTCGTCCGCTACAATGCGGGAAACATCCAGTCGGTGCGCTTCGCGTTGGGGCGGCTCGGGGTCGAACCCGTAGTGACCGACGATCCGGCGGCCCTCCGCTCCGCCGACCGGGTGATCTTCCCGGGCGTGGGAGAAGCCTCGAGCGCCATGCGCTACCTGCGGGAGCGCGGGCTCGACACCGTGATCCGCGGCCTCGAACAGCCGGTGCTCGGCATCTGCCTCGGCCTGCAGCTGCTCTGCGCGTCCTCCGAGGAGAACGACACGGAATGCCTCGGCGTCTTCGACGAGCGGGTCCTTCGATTTCCGCCCCGCGACAAGGTGCCCCACATGGGATGGAACTCGATTTCGGGCCTTTCCGGGCCGCTTTTCGACGGGGTCGACGAAGGCAGCCACGTCTACTTCGTGCACGGCTACTACGCGACGACCGGGCCGACGACGACCGCGCTCGGCGAGTACATGGTGCCCTTCAGCGCCGGACTGTCGCGCGCGAACGTGCACGCCGTGCAGTTCCACCCGGAAAAGAGCGGCGACGTCGGCGCCCGTATCCTCTCGAATTTCCTCGCGCTCTGACATGTACGACTGGATCGGAAAACGCGTGCGCGTGCACCTCTACACCCGCGACGGCATCGCGGTCGGCACCGTCGAGGGCCGCGTCGCCGATTTCGCCCCGCGCGTCGAGGTAGCTCCCGGCATGCAGAAGGACCTGGTGTACGTCGTCGACATTACCACCGGCGATCCGGACGTGCCCTACCGCAACAGCGCGGGCGAGCAGAACGAGTCCTGGTTCGCCGTGCAGGACATCGAGTTGCTCGATCCGGAGCGACCGAGGATGTTCTCCAATTGACCCGTCTCGCATTCCTCGCTCTCGTACTGGCCGCTTCGGTACCCGCCGCGACCGCGCAGGGACTCCGCGGACGGGTGACGGACGCAGAAACCGGCGAGCCCGTGCCCTCGGCCCACGTGTTCGTGGACGGAACGGCCATCGGCGACGTCACCGAGCCCGACGGGACGTTCGCGCTGCGGCTTCCGCCCTTCCTGCCGTTCCGGCTGGTGGTATCGATGATCGGGTACGATGCCGTCGAAACGGAGGTCCGTACCGCCGAGGAAGCCGGCCTCGTGCGCGAGATCCGGCTGGCTCCGAGCCTGCTGGCACTCGACGAGTTCGTCGTCGAGGCCGAGCAGCCGCGTGCCTGGCGACGACATCTCGCCATGCTGAAGGAGATCCTCTTCTCCACTACCGAAGGCGGCCTGCGCTGCCGGTTCCTCAACCCCGAAATGCTCGAACTGGACGAAAGGGACGGACGGTTGACGGCCGCGGCACCCGTTCCGGTTCAGATCGAAAACCCGTGGTTGGGCTACCGGATCACCCTCCACCGTTTCCGGTTCAGCGGAACGCACCGGCTTTTCCGCTGGACCGGGCGGATCCAGTTCGAGGACATGGCCGACGATCAGACCCGTGAGCGGTTCGAAAGGCGCCGCGAAACCGCCTTCCGGGGGTCCATGCGGCATTTCCTTCGTGCGTTGGCGACGGATCGCGTTCCGAAGGAGGGATTCGATGCAGGCCTCGTCGATGCGCCCGGCAGCGTTCGCGGAGTCGATCCGGTGCTGGAGTCCGGCCGGTCCGCGGCCTCGGGAGCGACCCGGATCGCGTTCGGGGATGCACACGCCGATTCGCGCTCGATCCTTTTTCCCAGGACCCTGCTCGTCCGGTTCGTGGGTGCCGTGGAGCCGGCCGAATACGCCCGCCACATGCGAGAAATCGCGCCGGACACTCCGCTCTCGGCGGGGCGGGACAATGTGCAGAGCTCGTGGCTCCAGCTTCCGTACGGCATGGCGATCGTGGACACGCTCGGAAACGTGATCACCGACGGCTCGACGTTCCCCGTCACGAGCTACGGCTACTGGTCGTGGCAGCGCATGGGGGACATGCTGCCCGCCGACTGGCTTCCGCGCTGATCCGGCGTGACCGGATGGAGGCCCGGACCGTACTTTCGGCCCTGCCATCACCCGCTTGCCGCCATGATCCGCCTGCCGGTCCCGTTCGCCGCCGCGGTGCTCCTTGCCGCCTGTTCCGCTCCGACGCCGGTGGACCGACCGTTCACGGGAGACCCGTGGCCCGACATCCGGGCGGAACGCATCCTGACCCTTCTGCCCGAGGCGATGGACCGGGCCGGGGTCGACGCCTGGATCGTCGTCTGCCGCGAAAACGACAACGATCCCCTCGCTCGTCATGTCGGGTGCGAGAATGCGGGTGGGGAAGCCCCCTTCCTGTTCTTCCGCACGGAACCGGGCATTTTCTCGGTGGCGGTGTCGGGGCCGGGCGAAGCGACCGCGCTCGCCGAGATCGGCCTGCACGACGAGGTCGTGGTGCCTTCGGACGGGAAGGGTACCTGGGATCTCGTGCGGGACGCCCTCGATAGGTTCGCCCCGGACTCGATCGCCGTCAACTCGGGCGGCAGCCCGATCGCCGACGGGCTCTCGCACTCGCAGCGCCTTCGCCTCGAGTCGGGCATCGGCCCGGACTGGTCGCGCCGACTGGTCTCGTCTGAGCCGCTGGTCGTCGAATGGCTCGGCGTCAAGACCCCTGCCGAGGTGGAGATCCTGCGCCGGGCGGCCGCCCTCACGGCGCGGTGGCAGGTCGAGGCCTATGCCACGGTCGTGCCGGGCGTGACGACCGACCGGGACCTCGCCGATGTGCTCGAGGCCAGGATGGCCGAGGCCGGCGTGGGAGACGGGTGGGCGCCCGCGCAGAATCCCGCCGTCAACAGCGGAAAGGACCGCGGGCACTCCCATCCCACGGATCGCGTCATACGGCCCGGCGACTTCATCCAGACCGATTTCGGAATCATGGTCCATGGCACATGGGTCACGGACATCCAGCGTTTCGCCTACGTGCTCGCCCCCGGCGAAACCGGGCCGCCCGCCGAGGCCCTGGCGCGATGGGAGGCCGCGAAGCGAGGCTCGCGCGCGGCGTTCGGCGCCATGCGGCCGGGGGCGACGGGCTACGACGTGGACCTGGCCCAGCGCACGGTCATGGAAGAGGAGGGCTCACTGCCCGTGCCGTGGAGCACCGGGCACCCGGTCGGATACTGGGCGCACGACGTGGGGCCGTCCCTCGGGGGCGCGGCGCGCGGCCGCACGCCGGGTGGAGCGCAGCTTCGCACGCTGCGTCCGGGCATGACCTTCGCGTTCGACGGCTTCTTCGCGTGGGCGCCGGACGATTCCACGACCAAGACGATCTCGGTCGAGGAGATGGTCGTGATCACCCCGGACGGCGCCGAGTGGCTCACGCCGCCGCAGGAAGACCTGGTACTCATTCCCTCCCGCTGAGCCCTATTCGGCCGCCAGGACGCGCATTTCGGTGACGCCCGTGAACCGGGGCGGCGCGTGGCGGAATACCGCACGAACGGCCTCGGCCTCGACCGCCTCGAACCGTACCGTGTGCCGGGCCGACGGGAGCGCGTCGGCCGGCTCGCGGGAGGTCTCGACGACCGGAACCCACGCGCCGCCGACCTGCGCCTCGATGCGGTAGGCTTCAGGCGCTCCCACGCCCCGGTTGTCCCCCCAGAAGGTGAGTTCGACCGAACCGACGCGGCGCGGCTCGTCCCAGGCGACCGCGATCCAGTCCTCCGCGTTGGGGGACTCGAAAGCCGTCCAGCGGTTGCGCGAGTAGTGCGTGATGCCGAACCGGCCGTCGAAGGCCTCCCCGACCGTGTCGTACGGCGAGGAGTAGGAGGCCGAAAAAACACCCTCCAGGGCGACGTTGCGCGGAGCTTCGGTCGGCGCAGGCACCTCGCCCTCGTGCGGCCCCCAGGCCTCGATCTCGGTCAGCCCGACCGGGGCGTCGCCGTCGGGCGTGAACACCACCCGCAGGGAGGAGGTGTTGATACGACCGAATTCCACCCGGTTGGCCCGACGCCCCTCGGGGCTGGCCGGCACCCGCGAACCCTCGGCCGACACCCACTCGCCCTTGCGCAGGATCTCGATGCGGAATTCCTTCGGCGCCTTCGTGCCCTTCACGCCGTCCATGAAATACAGCTTCAGCGTCGAAATGGGCCTTTCGACCCCGAAATCGACCCGAATCCACGATTCGTTGACCGACGGCGCGCCGTTCGACCAGAAGTTGGGCGGCGACTCGTGGTACCAGCGGTTTCCGTCCTGCGCCCAGAACGGGGGATGGAGCGGATCGGCCGAGGACGTCTCGACGAACGGGAAATGCCCGCCGTCGTTGTTGACGGCCCAGTTCGCCGGCCGCTCGTAGCGCCGCGGCTCGAAGGGCTCGAACGGAACCTCGAGCCGTCCGAGATCCTCCCGCCGGGCCACCGTTTCCCCGTCCAGCAGGATCGACAGGCCCGCCCCGCGCCCGTAGCGCGACCCGTCACGGTCCCACAGGATCGAGAGCCTGCGTCCCCGGTAGGCCACGTCGTCCAGCGCGAAATACGGCCACGCGTCCGGCACGAGCGGGTGGACCTCGATGACGTCGTCGGGCCGCGGACGCAGCCCCACCAGGCCCGTGATCACGAGGTCCACGAACGCCGAGTGGAAGTAGTGCTCGCTGTGGTAGTACGTGTCGTGTCCGGCCCACGACCCCGTGAAGGGATCGGCCGCCTCGGCGATGTACGGCCGCCCCTCCTTTTCGTGCAGCCGGGCGTAGGTCTTCAGGACGCCGAAGTAGTCCTGCTTCGTCATCACCTGCTGGTCGTAGTCGTGCAGCAGGTTCGCGAGCCCCTGGAGCGTCTGCGTGGTCGCGTACGGCCACTGGTTTCCGCTCCACTCGCAGCAGCGGGGGGAGACCCAGAAGAGCGGATCGTTGCGCTCGGTCGTCGTCGGTCCGAACGGCGCGGCGAACCGACTCGAATCGGTCAGCGTGCGCCAGGCGGCTTCGTACCCCGGGTCGGGCAGGTGGAACTGCCACGGCACGAACCCGATCGCCTCCCGCCCGTACGGGCTGCCGGCGTACGGTCCGGTCTCATAGGTCAGCGACTTCGCCTGGATGCCGTCCTTCTCGTCGAAGGCGAACTGGTGGAAGAAGAACTCCCGCGACGGGTCCCAGAGTTCGTCCTGGACCCGCTGCTTGAGTTCCGCGGCGCGCGCCGCGTAGTCCAGCGCCACGAGCGAGTCGCCGAGCACGGCGGCCGCGTTGGCGATCGCGCGGGCATCCGCGAACAGGTAGGAGTTCAGCGTCGGGCGGTATCCGACCGCCCCGTCGAACGGCGCGACGGTCTGCCGTGACGTGATGTTCGTCTCCATGCCGTCGTGCATGCCGTCCCACCGGAACATGCGGTGCTCCTCGTCCCACCGTTCCGCCATCCACCCCGCGTACTGTTCCAGCATGTGCGGAAACATCCGCTCCAGGTACTCCCGATCGCCCGTGACGAGGTACGTGTCCCACACCGCGTCGCCGTACCAGTTGGAGTAGGAGCGCGGCTGCGCGCCCTCGGTCTCGAACCAGTAGGCCGAGAAATCGTCGATCACGCGGCGATCCTTGAGCCAGCGCACCTCCTCGATCTGGTGCCCGAGCGGACACGAGATGCCGCCGTAGGTGCCCGACCAGAACGGCCGGTCGATGAACTCGGTGAACGTATACCCGCTCGTCGGCGAGCCGTACGTCAGGTGCTTCGTCACCACCTCCCACCGGTACCAGTACGTGCGGTCGAGGATCGAGTCGGGCGACTCGAAGAACGGCACGTTCTCGGCGTACCAGTCGAAATCGCGGTTGTCCCAGAACGCCTGCCGTTCGAGCACCGCGCGCTTGTCGAGCACGGCGGGTTCGTTGGGGGTGCAGGCGGGGAGCAGCAGGACCAGTGCAAGCAGCGCTCGGTGCATGGTGAACCTCGATTCGGTCTCCGGCGGGCTGGCCGATCGGTTCCTCGTGCCCGCCATGGCGAAATCAGGATACGACAGCGGGTCGAGTCTTGCCGACCCGCGGACCCGCGGACCGGGTAGGCGCGTTGATGCCCCCCTGTCCCACGCGACGTTACGATTCGATGCGATTCCTCTTTCTCGCGCTGGTCCTCGCCCTGCCCGCGAGGGCCCAGGACTGGGCCGTCACCGCCCTCGACGCGTCGCCCCGGCACCACGAGTGGGTAACGATTCCGTCGGGAGAGCGCACGCTGCACGCGTTCGTCGCGTACCCGGAGCGGGCCGGCAAGGCAACGACATTGCTCGTCATCCACGAAAACCGGGGCCTCACCGACTCGATCCGGCTCTTCGCCGACCAGGCGGCAGAGGCCGGGTACCTGGCGATTGCCGTCGATCTCCTGTCGGATTTCGACGCGGAGCATGACCGCACGAGCGCCTTCGCGACGACCGACGCCGCCCGGGAAGCGTTGTCCCGCCTCGACCCCGACCGCGTGACCGCCGACCTCCACTCCACGCGGTCCTATGCGGCCGCCCTCCCGGCGTCGAACGGAAAGGTGGTCGTCGTCGGGTTCTGCTGGGGCGGCGCGCAGAGCTTCCGCTTCGCCACGAACGCGTCCGGCCTCGCCGCGTCGGTCGTTTTCTACGGGTCGCCCCCGGCTTCGGGCTTCGACCGCATCGACGCGCCCGTGTACGGCTTCTACGCCGAAAACGACGCCCGCATCAACGCAACCATCCCCGCCACCGACTCCACCATGGCGGCCCTCGGAAAGGTCCACGACCACGTGACGTACCCTGGCGCCGGCCACGCCTACATGCGGGCCGGCGACGACCCCGCCACGCCGGCGGATCATCCCAATCGGCACGCCCGCGATGCCTCCTGGACCCGACTGCGCGAGATCCTGGCCCGCCTCTAGGATCGCACCGCCACCCGGCGCGTTCTCCGCTACCCGGAGGGGTGGCAGAGCGGTTGAATGCAGCGGTCTTGAAAACCGCCGTGCCGCAAGGCACCGTGGGTTCGAATCCCACCCCCTCCGCCCGAACGCCCGCTTGCGCGACCGCGCAGCGGGCGTTCGTTTTGGGTCGGCCCCCGTAACAAGCTTGCTCGTGAAGGGGGGCGGCCCAAAACGAAAGGCCCATTCAGGGGCCCGCAAGCGGGCGTTCGGAGCAGGTCCCCACCCCGGGGATCTGCGAGCGAAGCGATGCGAAATCCCACCTCCCTCGATCTGCCCGCGCCCACCGGGCGCATCGCCGATCCCCCCGTAACATTTCCGTCCCGCGCCCGACCCTGTAACAGCGACGGGGCACGTCCGTATGCCCTCCCGTGACGCGCGCCTCCCGAAATGAATGCGTCGTGCGTCGAATGCGCAGATTCTGTCACGACCGCAACACCTCCCCCGTCATCGCGTCTACGCCCGCGCCCACCCACTCCCTTCGACCTTCGGCAAAGCACGTCATGCGCCGCATTCTTCTCCTCATGGCCGCGCTCGCGGTATCGATCACTCCGCAAGTCCAGGCCCAGCGCATCACCTTCGACGATGCGGTGCGCATCGCACTCGATCAGAACCTCACGCTGCAGCGGGCCGAGAACGCACTGAGCACCGCCGAAATCGCGGTACAGTCGGAAAAGGACGCCTTCCTTCCGACGCTCAGCGCATCGAGCAGCACCGGTCGGAACTGGGGCCTCACCTTCGACGCCACGACCCTGCGCCTGGTCACGCGGTCGAGCGACCGATTCAGTCTCGGTGCCAACGCCTCGGTCAACCTCTTCAACGGTTTCGCAGACGTGGCCGGCCTCGAGCAGGCACGACAGAGCCTGGCTGCCCAGGAGCAGACGCTGGAGCGTGCCCGGCAGAACGTCGTCTTCAACGTCATCTCGTCGTACCTGCAGGTCATCCTGGACCGAGAGCAGATTGCGATTCGCGAGGAGGATCTCGCGTCCCAGGTTCAGCAACTCGAACGCATCCAGGAGTTCGTGCGGGTGGGCAGCCGGCCCGTCGCCGATCTGTACCAGCAGCAGGCCACCATGGCGGCCAGTGAAGCGTCGCTTCTTACGGCGCAGCGGTCGTTGCAGCTGAGCGAATCCCGCCTGATCCAGGTGCTCCAGCTCGATCCGCTCGGGGCCTACGAATTCGCCGCGCCCTCCTCCGAAGCCATCTCGCTCACGGCGCGCCAGTACGACATCGAGTCGTTGATCCGCAATGCATTCGATCGCCGAGCCGACATGCGGGCCCAGGAGCACAGCCTGCTTGCGGCCGAGCAGGGCATCCGTATCGCCAAGTCGGGCATGCTCCCGCGCCTGAACCTGAGCGGCGGTATCAACACCAGCTACTCGTCCCTGTCGGTCGATCCGATCACCCGGCAAGAGAAGAGCTTCGGCGACCAGCTGTCCGACAACCGGTCCGAGTCGGTGAGCCTCAGCCTGCAGATCCCCATTTTCGACCGGTTCGTGACCAAGCGCTCGGTCGAGCGGTCCCGAGTGCAACTCGACAACGCCGAAATCGAACTCGAGAGCACCCGCCAGGCGATCGCCCTCGAACTGCGCCAGGCGCTGCTCGACTACCAGACCGCGGTCAAGCGCCTGGACGTCACCGAAAAGCAGGTGACCGCGGCCAAGCAGGCGCTGGACGTCGAACAGGAGCGCTACAACGTCGGGGTATCCACGCTCGTCGAGCTGACCCAGGCCCGTTCCCGGTACGTTGACGCGGCCGGCCAGCGGGTTCAGGCCATCTTCCAGTTCCATTTCCAGCACAAGATCATCGACTATTACCAGGGAGTGCTCGACCCTGCCGACCTCCTGTTCTGAACGGGCACCCAACCTGCACCCACCTCCCCTCATGGCCAAGCAGAAGAAGAGCGCCACCCGCCGGCTGCTCATCGTACTCGGGATTCTCGTCGTCGTCGTCATCGTCGCCATCGTCGGCGCTCGCCTGGCCGGGTTCGGAGGAGGACCCAAGGCGACGCAGGTGGAACTCGCCGACGTCGCCCTGCGCTCCGTCACCCAGGTGGTGACCGCATCGGGCAAGGTCCAGCCGGAAACCGAGGTCAAGATCAGCCCCGACGTCTCGGGCGAGATCGTCACGCTCACCGTCATGGAGGGCGACCAGGTACGCCAGGGCCAGCTCCTGGCCCGTATCAAGCCCGACTTCTACCAGGCCCAGGTCGAGCAGGCCGAGGCCAGCGTGCTGCAGTCCCGGGCGGCCGAAGCGCAGCGACGCGCCGACGTGCTGAGCGCCGAACTGGACTTCAACCGCCAGAAGGAGCTCTTCGAGCGCAACGCGGTCGCCGAATCGGTCTTCGAGCAGGCCAAGACGCGCTACGACGTCGCGGTTGCTTCGCTCGAAGGCGCCCGTTATGCGGTCCAGGCTGCCGAGGCCCGTCTCCGGGAATCCCGGGAATCGCTCGGCAAGACGGCCATTTACGCGCCCATGGACGGCACCGTCTCGAAACTCAACGTCGAACAGGGCGAACGCGTCGTCGGCACCTCGCAGATGACGGGTACCGAGATGATGCGCATCGCGAAACTCGACCAGATGGAGATCGAGGTGGACGTCAACGAGAACGACGTCGTCAATGTCACGCTGGGCGACACCGCCGCCGTGGAAGTGGACGCGTACCCGGGCCGCAAGTTCAAGGGCGTCGTCACCGAGATCGCGAACTCGGCCCGCGTTTCCGGCGCCGGTTCGCAGGAGCAGGTCACCAACTTTCCCGTGAAGATCCGCATCCTGGACGTGCACAACATCCAGCAGTCGCGTTCTCCCACCGGCGAGGTCCTCGCAACCGACGGCGAGGTGCCCGGATCGGTCCAGGGCGCTCCCAGCTTCCGGCCGGGCATGAGCGGCACGGTGGACGTCTACACCGAGACCCTTGACAACGTGCTCGCGGTGCCCATCCAGGCCGTCACCGTCCGGGACATCAACGCGATCCGGCGCGAGGCGCTGGAGAAGGAGCGGCGCGGCAAGCCGGAGGCGGAAGCCGATACGAGCGCGGTCGTGCCCGAGGAGGAGGATCTTCGGCGCGTCGTATTCCTCTTCGTCGACGGCAAGGCCGAACTGAGCGAAGTGGAGACGGGCATCTCGGACGACACGCACATCGTCATCAAGTCGGGGGTGGCCTCCGGTCAGCAGGTAATTACCGGGCCCTTCCGCGTGGTGTCCCGCACCCTGAAGCCCGGTGATGCCGTAGAGGAGATCAAGGACCGCCCGATCGTCGCGAAGACCGACGAGGAGAACTAGACGATCCGCCCCACGCCCAGCCCGGAACCCAGCATGGCCGCATCGAACAGCAATTCGACCATGATCCTCCTCGAGGGGGTCAAGAAGATCTACCAGATGGGCGCCGAGCGCGTCCACGCGTTGAACGGGGTCGATCTTCGAATCGACCGCAACGAGTACGTGGCGATCATGGGCCCGTCGGGTTCGGGCAAGTCGACCATGATGAACATCATCGGCTGCCTCGACACGCCGACCGAGGGGACGTACGTGCTCAACGGCCAGCAGGTCAGCCAGATGGACGACAACGAGCTCGCGGCCGTGCGCAACAAGGAGATCGGGTTCGTCTTCCAGACGTTCAACCTGCTTCCGCGCGTCAACTGCCTGCAGAACGTCGAACTGCCCCTCATCTACGCCGGGGTTCGCAAGGCGCAGCGCAGGGAGCTTGCGGAACAGGCCCTGGTCAACGTGGGGCTCGGCGACCGGATGACCCACAAACCCAACGAGCTCTCCGGCGGACAGCGCCAGCGCGTCGCCGTGGCCCGCGCCATCGTGAACCAGCCCTCCATCCTGCTCGCCGACGAGCCGACCGGCAACCTCGACAGCCGGACCGGCGAGGAAATCATGCGCCTCTTCGAGGAACTGTACCGTCGGGGCAACACCGTACTGCTCGTCACCCACGAAGAGGACATCGCCCGGCACGCCCGCCGCGTGATCAGGCTGCGCGACGGACTCATCGAGTCGGACGAGCGCATCGACAGGCCCGTGCTCGCCGGAGAAACCGTCGGCGCCTGAAGGCCGGACCTAGGTATTCTGGCGCCAGGTACAGCGCCGGGTGATCTCCGACCGCACGAACCGGACGGGCGAGTCGGAACGGCGCACGGCGACCGCCTGGAACGGCAGGGACCGGCCGGCGATCGTGATGCAGTCCGATGCCGGGACGGCGAGTTCGTATTCGACGACGAGCGTATCGGCCAGCGATTCGACCGATAGGACCTCGATCGAGTATCCCCCGGATTCCTGCGGAAGGGCAAGCAGCAGGACCATGGACTGCTCGAAGTCCACCGCTGCCGGGGGGAGGTTCAGCCGGAGCGAATCCTGCGCTGCCCTCCACGCCGCCTCGTCCCTGAGGACCCGCTCGACCGGTGACGTGAATGCCCCCGCCTGGCCGAGCGCGAGCGGGTCGAAAACGAACAGTTCGCCCGGTTCCGGTTCGGGAATGCCGGTGGAGCGCAGGCCGCAGCCGCCGGCGAAGAGCGCGAGAAGCAGGGAACAGGTCCGAACAATACCGGCTTTCATCGTGCCCATCGGCTGACGTCCAGGCTCATGCAACCCTACCTCGAATCGTTTCTCCCGCTCTTTGTTGCGCTGAACCTGCCGGGCGTATTGCCGATCTTCATCTCGCTCACCGAGGGCATGGCGCCGGGACACCGGCGAAAGCTGGTCATCCAGGCGATCTCGACCGCGTTCGCCCTGTCGGTCGTGATCCTGTTCGCCGGCGAGTTCATCTTCGCGACGCTGGGCATCACGCTCAACGACCTGCGCGTGGGAGGAGGGCTCATCCTGCTCGTGCTCTCGATCAGCGACCTGCTGTTCGGGGACTACAAGCGGCGATCCCCGGGCGAGGGGCCGGGCACGGTGGGCATCGTTCCGATCGGAATTCCGCTCACGGTCGGCCCCGCGGCGATCACGACCATCCTGGTGTCGCAGCAGGGCTTCGGATATGTCCCGACCCTCGTATCGCTCGTCGCGAACCTGGTGCTGGTCGGTATCGGCTACCTGTTCGGTCCGCGCCTTCTCGAGCGCGCGGGCGACGCCTTCGCGAAGGCCATCGCCAAGGTGGCGAGCCTCTTCCTCGCCGCCATCGCGGTCGCCATGATTCGGGCGGGGGTGATGGGCTTCATCAACGGGTAGGCCTCCCGAAGCCCACGGGCTCACTTTCCGAGCTTGATGGCCGTTTCGAGCTGGGTTATCGAATCACGCAGTTCGGCGGCCCGCTCGAACTCGAGTTTTTCGGCCGCCGCGATCATCTCGGACCGCATCTTGGCCAGCAGGTCGCGTTTCTGGTCGTCGGTCAGGTACTTCATCACCGGATCGGCCACGACCAGGGTCTCGTCGGGACCGTCGTAATAGGCCTTTCGCCCGGTTTCGTCGCCCTTCTCCTCGGCGATCACCGTGCCCGCCATGATCTCCTCCCTGGACTTGAGCACGGTCCGGGGCACGATGCCGTGTTCCTCGTTGTAGGCGAGCTGGATGGCGCGCCGGCGTTCCGTCTCGTCGATCATGCGCTCCATCGAACCCGTGATCGTGTCGCCGTACATGAGGATGCGGCCGTTGGCGTTGCGGGCCGCGCGCCCGGCCGTCTGGATCAGCGAGCGGTCGCTGCGCAGGAAACCCTCCTTGTCGGCGTCGAGAATCGCCACGAGCGACACTTCCGGCAGGTCGAGACCCTCGCGAAGCAGGTTCACGCCGATCAGCACGTCGAACTCGCCCAGCCGCAGGCCACGAAGGATTTCCACCCGCTCCAGCGCGTCGATGTCCGAGTGCAGGTAGCGCACGCGCATCTGGTACGACTGCAGGTAGTCGGCCAGGTCCTCGGCCATGCGCTTGGTCAGCGTGGTCACCAGCGTACGCTCGCCGCGCTTCGCCACGATGCGCACCTCGTGCAACAGGTCGTCGATCTGGTTCTTCGTGGGGCGGATGTCGATCTCGGGATCCGGAATTCCCGTCGGCCTGATGATCTGCTCGACGAAGATGCCGCCCGACAACTCCAGTTCGTAATCGCCGGGTGTGGCGCTGACGTAAATGACCTGGTTCTCCTTCGCCTCGAACTCCTCGAACGTCATCGGCCGGTTGTCGAGGGCGCTCGGAAGGCGGAAGCCGTGTTCGACGAGCGTCAGCTTGCGCGCGCGGTCCCCGTTGTACATCGCCCGCACCTGGGGCAGCGTGACGTGGCTCTCGTCGACCACCAAGAGGAAGTCATCCGGGAAGTAGTCGAGCAGGCACGACGGCCGCTCTCCCGGAGCCCGGCCGGAGAGGTGGCGCGAGTAGTTCTCGATGCCCGAACAGTAGCCCACTTCGCGCATCATCTCGATGTCGAAGAGCGTGCGCTGTTCGAGCCGGTGCGCCTCGAGGATCTTTCCGTAGTCGCGCAGCACGGCCAGCCGCCAGGTCAGTTCCTCCTCGATGCCCTTGATCGCGCGCTCGACCTGCTCTTTCGGGGTCACGAAAATCTTGGCCGGGTAGATCGTCATCCAGGGTTCGCGGCCGATCTCCTGCCCGGTCAGGGGGTCGAACACCGAGAGCTTTTCGATCTCGTCTCCCCAGAACGCGATCCGATAGGCACGGTCCTCGAGGTACGCGGGAAACACCTCGACCACGTCGCCGCGAACCCGGAAGGTGCCCGGCACGAATTCGACGTCATTGCGCTGGTAATAGATCGCGATGAGGCGGCGAAGAAGATCATTCCGTTCGAGCGTCGCGCCCTCCCGCATCTGCACGATCTCGGCGAGGAACTCGTCCGGCGAGCCGAGACCGTAGATGCACGAGACCGACGCGACCACGATCACGTCCTTCCGACCGGACACCAGCGAACTGGTGGCGCGCAGCCGCAACCGGTCGATCCGGTCGTTGATCGACATGTCTTTCTCGATGTACGTGTCGCTCGCGACGATGTACGCCTCGGGCTGGTAGTAGTCGTAGTACGAGATGAAGAACTCGACCGCGTTGCGGGGAAAGAACTGCTTGAGCTCGGCGTAGAGCTGCGCCGCGAGCGTCTTGTTGTGGCTCAATACCAGCGTAGGGCGTTCCACCTCCCGGATCACGTTCGCCACGGTGAACGTCTTCCCCGTGCCCGTCGCGCCCATGAGCGTCTGGTGGCGGTCGCCGCGTACGAGTCCCTGGACCAGTTCCTCGATGGCCCTCGGCTGGTCCCCCGTCGGCTCGTAGGGCGCGTCGAGCTGGAAACCCTCGGGAACGAGGGCGGAGGCGTGGTGGCGGGGGATTTCCATGCATCGCGGGGAATCCGGGGTCAACGCGCGCCGGTCCCGCTCGTTTCGGAGCGCAAGGGGGCGGCTCGGCGGCCTCGGCGGAACCCCCCGACGCGCGATCGCATCAAAGGGCTCCCCATCCGGAAACGACCATGCTCCGCGCAACCGTCCTCGCCGTGTTCTTCCTGGCCGCCCTCCCCGCCTCGGCCCAGGAACAGCTCGACACGATGTCGATCGAGGACTTCGAGCCCCGTTCGTCCCTCGTCGTACCCGAGCATCCGCTCAGCCGGGCCAGGTTCCCCTTCGTGGACGTGCACAGCCACTGGTTCCGTGCGGCAACCATGAGCGACGGCGCCATCGATTCGCTGGTCGCCGAGATGGACGCGATGAACATGCAGGTCATCGTCAACCTGAGCGGCGGCAGCGGGGAGACGCTCGTGCGCAACATCCGGGCCTTCGAGTCGAGGCATCCCGGCCGCTTCGTGACGTTCACCAACGTCGATTTCTCGGGGATCGGAACGCCGGGGTGGACCGAAAAGGCCGTCGCCCAACTCCGTGCCGACATTGCGGCGGGAGCCCGCGGCCTGAAGATCTACAAGAACCTCGGCATGGACCTGAAGGACGCCGACGGTCGACGGGTCCCGGTGAACGACCCGCGCATCGACCCGATCTGGGCGCTGTGCGGCGAACTCGGGGTGCCGGTCCTCATCCACTCCGCCGACCCGGCGGGATTCTGGCTTCCGCGCGACCGCTTCAACGAGAAGTGGCTCGAACTCAAGCTCAACCCGAACCGGTACCGCGCTCCGGGCGCCTACCCGCCGTTCGAGCAGATCCTCGGCGAGCAGCACGACGTCTTCCGCAAACACCCGGGTACCACGTTCATCAATGCCCACCTGGGCTGGATGGGCGGAGACCTGGGGCGTCTCGGGCGGCTCATGGACGAGCTTCCGAACATGGTCACCGAGATCGGGGCCGTGATCTACGAACTCGGACGACAGCCGCGTGCCGCTCGTGCCTTCCTCGAGAAGTACAAGGACCGCGTGCTGATGGGCAAGGACACGTACCGGGCCTCGGAGTTCGACACGTACTTCCGGACGCTGGAGACGGCCGACGAATACTTCCCCTACTACCGGAAGTACCACGCGCTGTGGAGGTTGTACGGACTCGACCTGCCGGACGACGTGCTGCGCGCGATGTACTACGAGAATGCGCTGCGCATCATCCCGGGGATGGACCGCACCGCTTTCGAGCGCTAGCGGCCGGGCGGCTCAGTAGTCCCAGCCGAGGTTCCGCGACAGTTCGTAGGTGACGAGCCACTTGGCCTCGAACGGCAGCGCCGAACCCCAGTAACCGTACCCGTTCTCGACGTTCGTGTGCGCGCCGGGCAGGGCGAATCGGTCGGGATCGAGCGGGCCTTCGGGCAGATCCCAGTCCGCGTCGGTCTTCGTCAGCCGGATGCCCATCTGGTGCAGGTTGAACGGGGTCGACAGCCCTCCCTCGCCGGGTACCTCGCCGGACAGGATCGCCTCGCGAACGTGCTGCTTCACCGCCGGCTGGTCGGCCGACAGGTCGATGTCGAGTTCCCAGTCGCCTTCGGCCGTGCGACGGCCCGCGCGCGCGTACGGGACCTCGTGTACCAGGCGCGCCACCCCGCTCTGCGCCAGGTAGGTCACGCGCAGGTTCCAGGGCGAGGCGATGCCCCGCAGCACGATGCGCTGCCGGTAGTGCCCGTCGGGATCGAAGCGCACCGAGTCGCGCTGTACGACGTGGAGCGGATCGTCGACCGGAATCCACGTGTCGGCGTACGCCGTCCTGCCGTCGCTGCGGCGCACCTCGAGCCGGTAGTGGTAACCCTGCCGGAACCGGGCGTTCGTTCGGAAGACGTGTCCCCAGGAGCCGTCGGCGTATTCGACCACGGTCGGATGCCACGTGGTCGCGACGCCCGTAGCCACCTCGATCGACACGACCGTCGCGTCCAGATCCTCGACCGAAGGGGCGCGGTCTGCGGTCGACGTGCGGGTTACGGGGATCACGCGCACGACCTGCTCGGTCTTCGAGGCGTCGACGAACCCCCAGATCGTGAACCAGCGACCGGTGTTCACGTACGGGTCCAGGAACGGGTCGTCACACGCCGGCAGCACGGACGAAACCGTGAGCACGAATCCGACGAGCAGGATCGACCGACGGCGCATCGTCAACGCACCTCCAGCCGGATGCCGACCGACGGAACGAGCGGAAGCTGGTTCACGCGGCGGTAGGTGAACAGGTCGTAGTAGAACAGGTTGGCGCGCGAAAGCACGTTCATCGCTCCCGCCCGGATCGTCGCGACCGTGCGACCGCGGTCGACGCGGCGCTCAAGCCAGAGGTCGAACCGGGCGTACACGGGTTGTCGGGCCGAATTGGGATCCCCGTACAGCACCCGGACCCGCGCCGGATCGGTCGCCACGTCGGTGTCCGGGGTCAGCAGGATCCACGCGTCGAACCCCGACGACGGCGTGAACGGCAGCCCCGTACCGTACTGCGCCGTCAGCGTGAGGGACAACTCGCCACGCCGCGCGATCAGCGTTCCCGAAACGGAATGGCGTCGGTCGTTGGGCGCCGGAAAGCGGTTCGCGTCCGCGGTTTCGTACTCGGACCGCGACCAGGCCCACGACACCGTGGCGTCGAGCGTCGTGCCGCGCGCAATCGATCGGTTCTCCGTCGCAAGCCGCGCATCGAGCCCCCGAGCACGGCCGTCGGCCGGCTGCAGGTCGGTCGTGAACGACGGGAAAACCGAAAACACCGGGATCTGCAGACCGTCGATGGCCTTGTGCCAGGCTTCGATCGCGACATCGGCACCGGCGAACGCCGCCCCCCATCCCGCGACGAGATGCGTGGCGCGCGGAAGCGTTCCCCCGGCGGGGACCCGGGTCCATACGGTGAACGGGTTACCGACGTCACGCTCGTCGGTCAGGCCGGTGATTGCCTGGTGCACGCGGGCGGCGGCGACGGAGAGCCGGTGCGATACCCCCAGCGCCGACAGCCGGCCGGAAATCCGCGCGCGCGGCTCGACGAACAGGCCGTCTCCCTTGCCGGGCGAGTACAGCCGGACACCGGGAACGAAGGCGAATGAGCCGATCGTCCACTCCGACTCGACCCAGGCCGCCGATTCCGACCAGGATACCCCGTCCGTCACGACCGAATCGCGGAACGCGTCGTCGAGCCGCCAATCGGTCGCCACCGAGTGCCAGGACGCCCCGGCCCTCCACTCCGCTCCGAATCGGTCGGTCTCGAAGCGGGCCTCCACGTCGGTGCTTTCGAGGGCCGACGTGCGTTCCGGCGATCCGGCCGGACCGAACCGGGACGTGAACCGCGATCGGCCGGCCGTCCACTCGGTGCGCACCCGGCCGGTCGTCGCCGACCAGCGCGCGCCGGCCACCCGGTTATCCCAGTGCAGGTCCAGCGAGTCGGTCGGCGCCTCGGTGATCGGGTCTCCGCGGAAATCGAAGGACGACCCGGCCAACTGGCCGGTATCGTCGGTGAAAAGCACGAAGGCCGAGAGGTCCTGTCCCCGCGCCGGAAGCGCGTGCACCTTGACGAATGCGTCCCCGAAGCGGAACGGCATCTCCTGGCCGAAGAGGCGCGGAGTGATGTCCTCCAGAAGCGATCGCCGGCCCGAAACCAGGAAAGACGCCCGGCCCGGAACGATCGGCCCCTCGACGCGGGCTCCGCTGACGAACGGGGCCACGGCCACCGAGCCGGACAAGGCCTGCTTGTTGCCGTTTCGGGTGCGCACGTCGAGCGACGACGACAGACGCCCCCCGAATTCCGCACCGAAACCGGCCGTGTGCAGCGACGCACGGTCGACGATCTCGTCACTGAACGCCGAGAACATCGACAGGAGGTGAAATGCCGCGTGTACCGGGACGCCGTCGAGCAGCACGAGATTCTGGTCGTCCTGTCCGCCGCGGATGCTGTAGCGGCCGCCCCGATCACCGGGCTGCACGACGCCGGGCACGGTTCCGAGGTAGGCCGCCAGGTCCCCGGCCGCACCCGGGACGGGAACACGCGCCAGGTCCCGGGGGCGTATGGACTCGAGTCCCGCGACGACGGCCGCAACGCCCGACGCCGCCTGCGCCTCGACCACGACCTCGTCCAGGCCTTCGGCTGCCTCCGACAGCGCGAAACCGAGGCTGACGACGGCGCCCTCGGTCAATTCGAGCACCTCCTCACGGGGTTCGAAACCGACGAAGCTCACACGCAGCCGCCACGATCCCGGCGCCACGCGCACGAAGCGGAAGAACCCGTCTCCATCGGTCGTCGTGCCGTACGCGACGTCTGCGCCGCGCAGCAGCACCACGCTCGCGCCCTGCAGCGGCTGCTCTCCGCCCGCTTCCGTGACGAATCCGCGCACCTCCTGCGCGCTCACGGGCAGGACGGCGAAGGCGAGAATCAGCAGGGGCGGCAGGCAGCGGGGAATCATGCGCGGCAAACTACAGCCGGACGGTCCACCGGTCCACCGGGGCACCGCTTTGTTCACTCCCGGTGCCGCTCGGCCAGCCGCGCGGAAACGTGCTCCAGCGAAAGCCCGCGCGTTCGGAGAAGTACGGCGAGGTGGTAGACCAGGTCGGCCGCTTCGTCGACGAGGCGATCGTCCGACTCGGCCAGTGCGGCGACGACGGTCTCGACGGCCTCCTCGCCGACCTTCTGCCCGACCTTGGGCGCACCGGCATCCAGCAGCCGGCGGGTGTAGCTCTCACCGGCGGGCGCCGCCGCGCGCTCGGTCAGGATGCCCTCGAGCTCGGCGAGGAAGGCCAGCGAGCGGTCGTTGCGCTCCCCCCAGCACGTGTCGGCTCCCGTGTGGCAGGCCGGTCCGGTCGGAATCGCCTTGACCAGCAACGTGTCTCCGTCACAGTCGGTCTCGATGGAAACCAGCCGCAACGTATTCCCGGAGGTCTCCCCCTTGGTCCAGAGCTCCTTCCGCGACCGGCTGTAGAACGTCACGAGACCCGTGGCGCGCGTACGCTCGATGGCCTCGGCGTTCATCCACGCCATCATCAGTACGCGGCCCGTGTGGGTGTCCTGGACGATGGCGGGGACGAGTCCGTCGAGATTGTACTGGATTTCCATGGCGTGAAGGCCGGGCTTGGGGTCCTCAGGGGCGCACGGCGATTCCCTGCTCGCCAAGGAACCGCTTCAGCGCGGGAACGGGAATCTCGCCGAAATGGAAGATCGATGCCGCCAGTGCGGCATCGGCCCTTCCCTCCGTGAAAACGGCCGCGAAATGCTCCTTCGCCCCGGCGCCGCCTGAGGCAATGACCGGAACGGAGACCACCGTGGACACGGCACGCGTGATCTCCAGCGCGAAGCCCTGTTTGACGCCGTCATGGTCCATCGACGTAAGCAGGATCTCGCCGGCGCCCCGCTGCACGACCTCGCGGGCCCAAGTCACGGTCTCGAGACCGGTCGCACGCGATCCGCCGTGCGTATGCACGAAGCTCCCGCCCTCGGCGTCGCGACAGTCGATCGCTACCACCACGCACTGGCTCCCGAATTCCCGGGCGAGGCGGTCCACGAGCGACGGATCCCGGACCGCCGCGGAATTGACGGAGACCTTGTCGGCCCCGGCGTCGAGCAGTCGGGCAACGTGTTCGACCGACGAAATTCCGCCCCCGACCGTGAACGGGATGTTGATGGCGTGCGCCACGTCCCTGACCAGATCCAGGAAGGTCGATCGGCCGTCGATCGAGGCCGTGATGTCCAGGAATACCAGCTCGTCGGCCCGCTCCGCGGCGTACCGGGCCGCCAGCTCCACGGGATCACCGGCGTCCCGCAGGTCGACGAAGTTCACCCCCTTCACGGTTCGGCCGTCCTTGATGTCCAGACAGGGAATGATGCGCTTGGTGAGCATGGTTGCCGTTTCGGCGTTGCTGGAGGACCTTCAGGTAGAGCCGCAGGCCGAGCCTGTACCGTTTCCCCAAGCCGGCGTTCCGCATCCCATGAGACGACACCTACACGAAGAGGTATTCCCGGCACCGCCCGAAACCGTGTTCCGCGCACTGCACACTCCTTCATCGGTCCGTTCCTGGTGGGGGGCACGATCGGCCATCGTCATCCCTGGCCCCGGGGGATACTGGTCGGCCGCGTGGGGTGAGCACGAAGACAGCCCGGACTACGTCACGTGTGCCCGAATTCTTCGGTTCGATCCACCCCGCAGCCTCGTCCTGGCCGACTACCGGTACCTGGCGCGTTCGGGTGGCCTTCCCTTCGAGGCGAACATGCAGACCGCCTTCGAAACGCAGCCGCATCCCGAGGGGTGCGTCCTTCGCGTGGTGCAGGACGGCTTTCCGGACGGACCGGAAGCCGACGCCTTTCTCGCGGCGTGCAAGACGGGCTGGAGGGACACGTTCGCCTCGATGCGCAGCTTTCTCCTCCACCAGGGTCGTACGTGACGTGGGCCTGGTAACGCTCGTGCCGAGGGCCGGTACGGCGGAAGGTCGGCCGATTCACCCGCTCAGCAGGCACAATTCCTCGACCAGGAGCCGGGATCCCGCTTTCGCACCCATCTCGGGCCCCGGGAGTGTGAGCGGCACTCTCCCGCCGCCGGCCGAGTGCCCGGGCCGCTCCGGCATGAATGCACAGCCTGTGATACCGGGATTTCCCCGATTGCGCCGCACCAAAGGCCTCACTACCGTACGCCCCGCAATCCCCCATCGGAATCGGCAGGTCGCCGCTACCCTGGGCAAACCGGAGACCTACATGGTCGAATCAAGGACGGGTACCGGGCTGCAGACGCTGTTCGCCATCTTCCTGGGTCTGATGGTGACCGCGTTCGTCGGGGTAGGAGTTTACACCTTCTACCCTGGACCCTTCGAGGAATTCAATCAACGTATCGAAGCGCTGAACCGGGAGCGCGAGGCGCTCGAGATCGCGAAATCGGAACCCGACCGCACGGCCGAGGATCGGGCGGCCATCCAGGCGGTCCAGGACCGGATCAACGTGGCTCAGGACGAGATGCGCGTCGCCACGGGCGACTGGGGCCGTCGCACGAGTATCATCCTCGTGGTGTTCGCCACGCTCGTGATGGCGATCTCGCTGGTGCGGGCAAACCAGTTGCCCGTCATTTCGAACGGCCTCCTGGTCGGAGGCGTCTTCTCGATGATCTACGGCGTGGGTTGGATCGTATTCAGCGACACCTCGCCCATGCGGTTCGGTGTCATGACCGGCGCGCTCGTCATCACGATCGCGCTCGGGTACATCCGGTTCGTTCGCGGAAAGGCGACCGCACCGAGCCCGGCGCCCGCCACCGGCGGTGGCTCGCCCGAGCTCGAGCGTCGGATCGCCGAACTGGAGCGCAGGCTCGACGAGGCGGCCTCGGCGCTTTCGGCGCGCGGCTGACCGCTACGAACCTCGGTCCGGTTCAGAGCCAGAAGGAGAAGTAGAGGTAAAGCCCGAGCACGAGGCCGAGAACGACCGCCGTACCGGCGGCTTCCTTCCATCCCCATGAGGCCCGGTTTTCGGCCTTTTGCTCGGGCGTGACCGAGTCGAAGGTCAGACCGCGGATCCGGGCCTCTTCCTGCGGTGCGGTCGCGAGCGAGACCCCGACGATGGTCGCGACCGAGATGACGAGCAGCACGCCGGAGAAGTAGTATCCGTTGAAGGCCCCGATGGCCGCCAGCAGACCGCCGGGCTCGAGCCCGCCGGTCTGGTACGACGTCTGCACGGTCAGCTTGGCCATTCCGAGGACGAAGCCCGTGATCAGGCCCCAGAACGCCCCGTTGCCGTTGATCCGGCGCCAAGCGAGGCCGAGAAGGAAGACCGCCGTGATCGGAGGAGCGAGGAATCCCTGCACGTTCTGCAGGTAGTCGTACAGGCCGCTGTTGCCTTCGGCCATGGTCTTCATGATCGGAATCCAGAGGAGCCCGAAGCCCACGACCACCCCGGTCGCGATACGCCCGACTCCCACGAGGTGCTTCTCAGACCGACCGGGACGCAGCTTCTCGTAGATGTCCACCGTGAAGAGCGTGGCGCACGAGTTGAAGAGCGACGCGAGCGAACTCATCAGTGCCGACAGGAGCCCGCCGACCACGAGCCCACGCAGTCCGACGGGAAGCAGTTCGGCCACCATCGTCGGAAAGACCATGTCGCCCAGCATTCGGCCGTCCGGGTCCACGCCGATCTGCAGCAGGCCCTTCTGCTGCAGGGCGTAGCCGATCATGCCCGGAACGAGGAAGATCAGCACGGGCCACACCTTGAGAAAACCGCCCCAGATCGCGCCGCGCCGGGCTTCCTTCAGATTCCGCGCAGACAGGGTACGCTGCACGATGTACTGGTCGGTACACCAGTACCAGATCCCGATGATCGGGGAGGCGATCATCACGCCGAGCCACGGAAAGTTCGGGTCGGAATTCGGACGCCAGAGCGCGAACCGGCCGGGATCGGCCGACAGCGCAGCCTTCAGCTCGCCCCACCCTCCGAGCGCCGACAGGCCGAACCACGTGATGAAGACCGAACCCAGGAGCAGCAGCACGGTCTGCATGACCTCGGTCCACACGACGGCCCGCAGGCCGCCGAAGACCGTGTAGATGCCGGTCGCCACGACGGTCGCGAAGGCGCCGACCCAGAACGCGTTGTCCGGGCTTCCGAACGTGTCGGGGAGCAGCGTGCGGAATACCAGCGCACCCGCATAGACGGTGACGGACACCTTGGTCAGCACGTATGCGACCAGCGACACGACCGACAGCACCCAGCGGGACCGGCTGTCGAACCGGCGCTCGAGGAACTCGGGCATCGTGAAGACGCCCGACCGGTAGTAGAACGGCACGAAGATCCACGCGAGCATGATCATGATCCACGCGTGCAGCTCCCAGTGCGCCTGCGCCATGCCGTTGTTGGCCCCGGAGCCGGCCAGGCCCACGATGTGTTCCGACCCGATATTGGACGCGAAGAGCGAGGCTCCGACCGCGAACCACGGCACGTCCCGTCCCGCGAGGAAGTAGTCGGCGGTGGTATCCTGCTTGCGGGACGACCACCAGACGATCCCGACGAGCACCGAGAAGTAGAGGGCGATGATGAGCCAGTCCAGCGGGGTCATGGGCAGCGTGTGGCGTTGGGGTTCGGGACGGCGCCGGACCTGGCGCCCGGGACGGGGATCAGGCCGAGATGCGTGTGCGCCGCACCTCGTCCCTGAGGTCGAGCAGGGTCTTCATCACGTCGGCGAGGTCGTCCCGTCGGCCGGCCACGCCGAACGCGTCATGAAGCCGGCGGTAGACCGCGAACAGGCGGTCGTACACCGCGGCGGCTTCGGGATCGGGATCGAAAACGACGTCCAGTACGCCGGTCATGCGGTCGGTCGCCTCGGCGAATCCGTCGTATCCGCCCCGTTCGCGGCCCGCGACGACGGCCCCGGCGATCGCCGCACCCAGCGCGCACGTCTGGGCGGAACGCGCGATGCGCAGCGGCCGGTTCATCACGTCGGCGTAGATCTGCATGACCAGCCGGTTCCTGGCCGAGATGCCTCCGCAGTTCACGATGCGATCGACCGGGACGCCGTACTCCTCGAACCGCTCCATGATGACGCGGGCGCCGAAGGCGGTCGCCTCGACGAGGGCGCGGTACAGTTCGGCGGGAGTCGTCTGCAGGTGCAGGCCGATGACGAGGCCCGTCAGCCGCTGGTCCACGAGGACCGTGCGATTGCCGTTGAGCCAATCGAGCGCCAGGAGGCCGCTTTCGCCCGGAAGGAGCCGCTCGGCCTCGGCCGACAGGTCCTCGTGGCCTCGCCCGACGAACCGGACCAGCCAGTTGAAGATGTCGCCCACGGCCGACTGGCCGGCTTCCAGTCCGAAGGAGCCCGGAAGGACCGACTCCGGGACAATGCCGCAGAGACCCGGGATATCCGGCAGGTCCCGGCCCAGCGGCGCGACCATCATGTCGCAGGTGGAAGTGCCGATGATCTTGACCAGCGTGCCCTCGCGGATGCCCGATCCCACACCGCCGAGGTGGGCGTCGAAAGCCCCTACCGCGACCGGGATGCCCGGACAGAGGCCCAGCACCGTGGCCCAATGCGGGCTCAGCCCCCCGGCCGCGTCGGCCACGGTATGGATGCGTTCGGGCAGGGTAGCCCGCATCCGGACCAGGCGGGGGTCGAGCGCAGCCAGGAACTCCTCGTCCGGCCAGCCCCACGACGCGTGGTAGAGCGCCTTGTGGCCCGCGGCGCACACCCCTCGCTTGAGGGCGGAAGGATGGTCGGTGCCCGTCAGCACGGCGGGAATCCAGTCGGCGTGCTCGATCCACGTGGTCGCGGCGTCAAACACGTCGGGTGCGGCCCGCAGGCAGTGCCAGATCTTGGACCAGAACCACTCGGACGAATACGTTCCGCCGCACTTCGCGAGGTAGTGCGGACGCATCCGCCCGGCAACCTCGGTGATGCGTGCCGCCTCCTCGTGGCCCGTGTGGTCCTTCCAGAGCCAGGCCATCGCCTCCAGCCGACCTTCGAACCGGGGATCCATGGCGAGGGGTACCCCATCGGCATCCACCGGGATCGGCGTCGACCCGGTGGTGTCCACGCCGATGCCGACGATCCGTCGCACGTCGAACGGATCGCCGGCCGACCGTACGGCCTCGCGCACCGCACGGGTCATCGAGTCCAGGTAGTCCTGCGGGTGCTGCCGGGCGAGGTCTGGGCGGGCCGGATCGACGAGAATGCCCTCGGTGCCCGAAGCGTACCCGACCACCGCCGTGGCCAGCTCCCGCCCGGTGGCGGTCTCCACGACCAGGACGCGGACCGAATTCGTTCCGAAATCGATCCCGAGCGTACAGGGGGAATCGTGCATGACGGTCCCGAAAGCGACTATTCGTGCCAGTAGACGTCCCAGCCGAGGTACTTCGAGAAGGCCTCGGCCACCGGCAGGGCCACCTCGGCCCGCGTCGCCGCGACGTGGTGCTCGAAGCCGTTCTCGCAGATGTACGCCAGCAGCGCCTGGAGATCGTCCACCTGGAAAACGCCGTAGCCGCCGAACGTCTCCAACGCATCCTCGGTGAAGCGGCCCTCGCCCACGTACGCGCGGATGCTCCCGTCGAGGTCGTCGGTCGTGACGCGCGCATAGGTGAACGGCCCGGGCGCCACGCGGCCCACGATGGTGCCGTAGGTGTTGTCCTTTCCGACCGAGCCCGCGATGATTTCCTGGTAGTCCATCGTGTGGGACTCGAAGAAATCCTTGGGCAGGTTGGAGCAATGGAAGACGACACCCTTCTCGGGATCGTCCCCGTAGTTGTTGTTCCAGTCGAGCAGCGCCGCCGGTTTCACGGAGGCCTGCTGGAGGGCGTACATCGACAGCGTGCCCGCGATGTCGGCCTCGCAGGCGCTCGCCATCAGGTTGTTCGACATCATGCTCATGCACGTGCACGGAACGACGCCGAAGAACTCCTGGAGCGAGGTCCAGCACTGGATCGCGGTCGCGTCGAGCTGCTTCTCGGTCATGAAACGGTCCACCGCGACGCCGAGCTTGGCCTGCATCAGCAGCCGGTCGGCCGGCACGTTGGCCGTGTTGGTATAGGCCCGCAGTTCCTCGACCTTCGCGGCCACGACCGGTTCCGTATCGGTCATGCGGCGGATCCACCCGAGCAGTTCCGACAGGTCGAGCGTCTCGACCGAGATGCCCGTGCGCTCGAGCAGCTTCTCGCTGTAGCGCACCGTGTTGAAGGCCGCCGGACGGGCGCCGATCTGCCCGAAACGGGCTCCGCGGATCGATCGCACGACCCGACAGGTGGCAGCGAACTGCTGGAGATCCCGTGCGAACGCAGCCGAAGTCGGGTCCATCGTGTGCTCGCTCGTGAGCGAGAACCGGATGCCGTACTGGCGCAGGTTGTTGCAGGCCGACATCTTTCCGCAGAACGAGTCGCGCCGGTGCGCGATGGTCATCATGCCCGCCACGTCCTTGAACGCGTGCACCAGCACGGGCACGTCGAGGCCCGAGAAGCGGATCGTGTTCGCGACCGCGCGCTCGTCGCCGAAGTTGGGCAGGGACACGAGGATACCGTCGATCTCGTCGCGGTGAGCCTTGAACAGATCGCCGCAGAGGCGGGCCTCTTCGAGCGACTCGATGGCACCGTTGTTCGTGGCGTCCTCGGGAACGATGACCGCGCGGATGCCGGCCTTTTCCAGCACGTCGAGGATGACGCGGCGGCCGGTGAGGCAGAGGTGGGAGGGGAAGAACCCGCGGTTGCCGATGATGACACCGAGGGTGACGGGAGCCTGGGACTTCTTCACGGGAATCTTCGGTACAGGATGGAGAAACGGGGCGCGACGGCCGGAGGCATCAGGCCAGACGGCGGGTGCTCGCCCGCACGACGAGATCGGTTTCGAGGGTGATTCGTTCGGGCGGAACGGTGATGGGCTGGCGCATCCGCCGGATGAGCAGTTCCGCCGACTGCCGCCCCATCTCGTTGCGGGGCATGCGCATGGTGGTCAGGGGCACGGTGAGGTATCGTGCCACGTTGATGTCGTCGAATCCGGTAACGGACACGTCTTCGGGGACGCGCAGGCCGAGTTCGTGCAGCGCACGCAGCAGCCCCACCGCGATGAGATCGTTGAAGCACGTGACCGCGGTCGGGCGCTCCGGCCCACGCCCCGCGAACCGCTCGATGCCGGCGCGGTAGCCGTCCTCGAGAGCCGCGCCCGCATGGACGAGGTCCTCGGCACGCAGCACGAGGCCGGACTCGGCGAGGGCCCTGCGAATCCCGTCCAGGCGCTCCCCGGCGTGCATCGACACCCGGGGTCCCGCAAAGTGCGCGATGCGGCGGTGGCCGATCTCGACCAGGTACCGGGTGAGTCCGTGGGCCGCCGCCTCGTTGTCCACATCCACGATCGAAGCGGGAAAGTCGCCCCGCATGCCCTCCAGCAGCACGAACGGGATGTTGCGCTCGCGCAGGTCCTCGAGGTGGCTCACGTCGGGATCGTCGCCCAGGGCCGGGTTGATGATGATGCCCTCGACGTCCTTCGACGCCAGCGTCTGGATCGCCTCCTTCTCGTACTCGAAGCGCTGCTCCGAGCTCATGCAGATGACGCGGAAACCGTGTACCTCGGCCGTCTGCTGGGCTCCGACGATGATGTCGGCGTAGTACGGGTTGTGCAGTTCCTTGATGATGAAGCCGATCGACTTCTCGCGCGGCGTCTGGAGTCGGCGCCGGGCGGCTTCCACCGGGCGGTACTCGAGCGAATCGATCGCCGCCTTGACGCGCGACCGGGTCGCGTCCTTGACCGTACTCTTGCCGTTGATGACGGCCGACACCGTGCCGATGCTCACGCCCGCGCGTGCAGCCACTTCCCTGATGGTAACCCGGCTCATGGCGGTTGGGGTAAATGCACGGTGCGGCACCCGAAGACCCGACCGGCCACGTGGCCGTCGTGGGGACGGAGGGTCACCGTGACGCGGTCGGCTGCTCCGGTCGGAATCGGGTGGCTGAAATCGACGAACCGGTTCGGGCTCGAACCGTCGAGCGTCTGCGTTGCGATCTTCGTATTCCCGACGAAGAGATCGAAGGTGCGCCGCCCCCGGTCGCCGCCCCAGGCGGTACATACGAGGTCGGCCGGCGAGTTCGGCGGCACGGCGACGTCGAACGAGAACCATCCGCCCGACCGCGCTTCGCGGAAGGGCCGACCGAATGCGACGCCGGTCGAGGATCGTTCCGACCGCAGGCCGTGCTCGTTCTCCGAGAGCATGACGCCGAGCCGTACGATATCGACCGTCGCGGATTCCAGCGCCCGTTGCCGCTCGGCTTCGGCCCGGTAGGTGACCTCGGCGGCCGCCCACCCGTCGGCGGTGAATACGTCCCAGTAGATCGAGTAGCGCTCGTGGGCGACGTGCCAGAACGGCTCGAGCAGCACGTCGCCCGGGCGGCCTGCCCCCACCGTGTGGAAACGCAACGGTCCGCCGGCCAGCGGCTGCACCCATTCGGAAACCCGCGCGGGATCCGCCACGAAAACCGGCACATCCGGCGCGGGCTCCTCGACGTACCGGGTGTCGCTGTCCGCGTAGGCGCCGCCCTCGGGCATGCCCTCGGTGCCGAGCCTTCCGGCCAGCACGATCGGACCGTAGAGCAGGGCCACGCGCTTCGGGTTGTCAGGCATGGCCTCGGTACGCAGCCCCATCGGGAACGTGATCTCGAGCACGTCCCCGGGCGCCCAGGTCCGGTCGATCGAGGCGAACGACCCGGGCCGGCTCTCCACGGCGATCGCCGCGCCGTTGAGTCGCACCTCCAGCGCCCCTTCGGCCCACGACGGGTGGCGAACGTTCATCGTGAAGCGTCGCGGCGCCTCGCCTCCGATTTCCACGCGCGTCGTCGGTTCGTACGGAAAGCGGGTCTGCTGCGTGACGCCGACGCCTTCCCACGTCACGGTCGACGGAACGAACAGGTTGAGCCAGAGCGCGTCCGGCCCGTGGAACCAGATCGCCTCGCCGTACCGTACGTGGTTCTCCATGCCCGAGCCCACGCAGCACCAGAAGGCACCCTCGGGGGTCGACCAGGTCTTGTAGTGACCCGGCCGGAGCGACATGAAGTAGGTGAACATGCCCGTCTCCGGGTCCTGCGAGGCGAGAATGTGGTTGTAGAGGGCCCGCTCGTAAAAATCTCCGTACCGGGCCCGGGGCTCGTGCGTGAAGAGCGCCCGGGTCAGGCGCAGCATGTTGTACGTATTGCAGGTCTCGGCCGTCGTGGCGTCGATGCGGTCGGAGAGTACCCGCGGCTCGCCCAGGTACTCACCCATCGAGTTGCCGCCGATCACGTAGGTGTGGTCGTCGACCATGGTCTCCCAGAAGAAATCGGCGATCGTCTTCAGGGAGTCGTCGCCGATCAGCTCGTACTGCCTCGTGACCCCGATGACCTTGGGGACCTGGGTGTTGGAGTGCAGCCCGGTGAGGCTCGGCACGTTGCGGGCGAGGGGCCCGAGTACTGCGTCGTCGTGGAACCGCCGGCTGAGCGCGAGATAGCGAGGGTCGCCCGTAACGCCGTAGAGGTTCGCCATCGCCTCGTTCATCCCACCGTATTCGCAGACGAGCATCTTCTGCCAGTCGGCGTCGTCGAGCCCCGCCGTAACGCCGATCGCCCAGTCGGCGAGGCGCCGCGCTACCTCCAGCGCCTCGTCGTCCCCGACGTTCCAGTACACGTCGAGAAGCCCCGCGAACTGCTTGTGCAGCGTATACCACGGTGCCCATACCCCGTTCAGGCGGAAGCCCGAGGTCTCGATGCGCCGTGCGGCGACGTCGGTCCACAGCCTCTTTCCTCCGGGTATGGCCGCGGCGTACCCGTCACCGTTGAACGCCTGGATGGCCCCCAGCTCGCGCACGACGTAGCGGATGCGCGGCAGGACGGTCGAATCGCCGCTCGCCGCGAAATACATGGCGGCGGCCGAGAGCCAGTGGCCGAGCGTATGGCCGCCGAGGCCGTCGGTTTCCCAACCCGCATACGGCGGCGCCTTGGGTTGTCCTCCCGCTTCCGACCAGAATCCGGAGAGCAGGCGATCGGGATCGTAGCGGAAGAGGACCTCCGCGTCCCGCTTCATCGCGTCGAGGAACGGCGAGTCGAGAAGCCGCACGTCAGACAGCGCAAACGCCCGGACCGCCGGCTGCACCGCGTCGGGCACGACGGCCCGCGCGCGATCGGCCGTCCAGGGCTGGGCTGCGGTCGGCTCTGCCCGGATCACCGCGAGAACGGCGAGGAAAACAGCCGGGGCGAGCGCGCGGATCACGGCTCAGGCCCCCGCCGCGTCGGTCTTGAAGACGTACTCGGTGCGCGTCCGATAGGTCTCGCCGGGACGCAGCACCGTAGGCGGGAAGTGCGCGTGGTTGGGCGAGTCGGGGAAATGCTGGGTTTCGAGGCAGAGACCCGTGCGACGCCCGTAGACGATGCCGCCCTTGCCCGTGATGGTGCCGTCGAGGAAGTTGCCCGCGTAGAACTGGAGGCCGGGCTCGACCGTGCGGATTTCCATGACCCGTCCCGAGCCCGGATGGCTGAGCCGCGCGACCGTCCGGGGCTCGGGCGTGATGCCCCCGTTCAGGACCCAGTTGTGGTCGTATCCCGGCCCGAGCTGGAGTACCGGGTCCGGGTCGTCGATGCGGGCGCCGATCGGCAGCGGCGTCCGGAAGTCGAACGGAGTGCCCTCGACCGACGCGATCTCCCCGGTCGGAATCAGACCCGCCCCAACGACGGTCGTCGAGTCGGCGTCGATCCAGAGTTCGTGATCCAGGATCGTATGGCCCGGACCCGCGAGGTTGAAGTACGAGTGGTGGGTCAGGTTGACGACCGTGGCCTTGTCGGTCATGGCCTCATAGTCGATCGTGACGCGATGGTCGTCGGTCAGGCGGTAGACGACCGAGACGTGCAGCGTTCCGGGATACCCTTCTTCACCGTCCGGGCTTGCGTACTGCAGGCGCAGGCCCGCGCCGAGCGAATCGGCGAACGGTTCGGCGTCCCAGAGAACCTTGTCGAATCCCACGAGACCACCGTGCAACTGGTTGGGCCCGTCGTTCACGGTCAGCGGGTACTCGACGCCGTCGAGGGTGAACTTCGCGCCCCCGATGCGATTCCCGTACCGCCCGATGAGCGCCCCGAAATAGGGGCTCGAGGCCTGGTACTGCGCGAGCGAGTCGTACCCGAGCACGATGTCGGCGAAGGTGCCGGTGCGATCGGGCATCGTGAGCGACACGATGATGCCGCCGTAGTCGGTGACGCGCATTTCGGCGCCGGCGGCATTCTTCAGGGTGAAAAGCTGTGCGGTGCGGCCGTCTGGCATGGATCCGAACGGTTCAGAGGTGAAGCTCGCCACGGGCGCGTCCGGTGTGCCGGTACAGGCGGCGGCGAGTAGCAGGATCGGCAATAGCCGTCGGGTCGCCATGACAGTGCGCGATTGAAGGGTAGGGGGAATATATCTACCTTGAACAGAAATCTGAAACGCTTCAGACCTCAATACCGCAGATGGCGAAAGATCCCTTCGGCGCGCTCCGCGAGGAAGCCTGGGAGGCCAACCAGGCACTTCCCCGCTCCGGCCTGGTGCTCTACACGTTCGGCAACGTGAGCGTCTTCGACCGCGACCGGTGCGTCTTCGCGATCAAGCCGAGCGGAGTGCCGTACGACGCGCTGCAGGTCGGCGATATCGTGATCGTGGACTGCGACGGGCACGTCGTTGACGGGCGCATGCGTCCCTCTTCCGATACGAAGACGCACGCCGTGCTCTACCGGCATTTCCCGGACCTTTCGGCCATCGCGCATACGCATTCGACGCACGCGGTGGCCTGGGCCCAGGCGATGCGCGATATCCCGATCTACGGAACGACGCACGCTGACCACACGCCGGCGGCGGTTCCGTGCGCGCTACCGCTGTCCGACGCGCGCATCGCGGGGGACTACGAGGCCGAAACCGGGCTGCAGATCGTGGAGGAGTACGCGCTTAGGGGGCTGGATCCGCTCGATCACCCGATGGTGCTGGTCGGCGGGCACGGGCCGTTCACGTTCGGGGATTCCGGGGCGAAGGCGGTGTACCACAGCGTGGTGCTGGAGGAGCTGGCGCGGATGGCGTGGATGACGGAGGGGTTGGCACCGGGAGCGCCGGAGTTGAAGCGGGCGCTGGTGGAGAAGCACTACGGGCGGAAGCACGGGGAGGGGAGGTATTACGGGCAGTAGGGCGGCTCCGCGGCGATCCATGCACCGGACTGCGGTCGGAGCGAGCCGGTCGAGGTGGTCAGGGGCCGTTCACACGTCAGCCGAATGCGGGCCCGGAAATGGACCCGGGGCGTGGGCCCCTTCCGCATGCCGGGGGCCGGACATGGTATATGAGCCCGAATGCCATGTTTTCGGCCTATTTTGGGGGTGAATATGTCGACAAACGGCCGAAAGTCGAGGTATTCGCCTCGTTTTTGGGGTCAATACGTCGCATGTGGGCGGAAATAGTAGTTTGCACGCTGTCGTGATCGCGCGGGAGCAAACGGGGGCGGGGGGGACATCGCTGCGCTCGTCCCCGGGGGCGGGACCGGGCGTCGGCGGGTCGCATCGCTTCGCTCGCTCCTGTGCGGGGTCGGGCCTCGGCGTGGGGACATCGCTGCGCTCGTCCCCTTCGACTGGGCCTCGGCGTGGGGACATCGCTGCGCTCGTCCCCTTCGACTGGGCCTCGGCGTGGGGA
>JANJTM010000023.1 GCA_024711125.1 Rhodothermales bacterium | reverse complement strand
GGTTTTACCGCTTCCGACATCCCCCTGCACCAGGCGGTTCATCTGGACGCCGGTGCGGGTGTCGCGCACGACGTCGGCGATCGCGGCGTGCTGGTCTCCGGTGAGTTCGAAGGGGAGGATTTCGCTCAGGAAACGCTGGACGAGCGGGCCGGGCTCGCCGAAGACGGGGCCGGGGGTGGCGGTGCGCTTCTGGCGCATCCGCGCGAGCAGGAGCTGGATCCAGAAGAACTCGTCGAAGATGAGGCGGGCGCGGGCGGCGCGCAGTTCGTCCTGCGACTTGGGGAAGTGGACCGCGCGCCACGCCACGCGGCCTTCCATGAGGCCGAGCGGCTTCGTCAGCGACTCGGGGAACGGATCCTGCAGCTTCAGGCCGTGCTCCTTGAACAGTTCGTACAGGATGCGCCGCATCTGCCGGCTCGTGATGCCCGCGCGGTCGAACGCGGCGCCGCCGGGGTAGAGGGCGATGATGCGGCCGGTGTCGAGCGCGGGGCCCTCGTCGACGAGCTTGTCGAAGTCCGGATGGGCGAGCGAGACGCGGCTTTGGTAGACTTGCGGCTTGCCGTGCAGGGCGACGCGGTCGCCGACCTTGAAGGCTTTCGGAATCCACCCGAGGCCCTTGAACCAGACGCACTGCAGGCGCGCGGCCGACTCGTCCTCGACGACGATCTCGAAGCGCTTGACGCGCCCGGGCACGGTCTGGGCCGAGCGGACGGTTCCGACCACCGTCACGGTACCCGATTCCGCCCGGATCAGCCGGATCGGGGTGATGCTCGAGCGGTCGAGGTACCGGCGCGGGTAGACCTGCAACAGGTCGCGCACGGTGGTGACGCCCGCCTCCTCGAACGCCTTCGCCCGGCGCGGACCGACCCCCTTCAGGAACTGGATGGGCTCGTCGAGGAAGGACTCCGGCATGAGGGCGCGGACTGGGGCGCTTGGGCATCCCGGGGAAGATACGCGGAGGTGGACACTTGGCGCGGGCCCGGCCGGGCCTCCCTGGTTGGTCGCGTGGGCGGCGCCCCCCGCCTGCGGTCATGCCGCGGCTTTCGCTCGGGCTTTCGGCATCGGTGAGGCCCGAGGCCTGCCACAGGCAAGCGAGGAAGTGGAATACGGGCCTCAATTCCACTTCCGCACCCTCAAGACGGCCCCGGAAGTGGAAAAATCGGCCTCGATTACACTTCCGCACTCCAAAAACGGCTCCGGAAGTGGAAAAACGGCCTCGATTACACTTCCGCACTCCAAAAACGGCTCCGGAAGTGGAAAATAGGGCCGAATTTCCACATGGGCCCGCCGGCACATCGCGAAAATGGCCGCGTCGACCCCGTCGTCCGAGGTCGTGGACGCACCACGCGCGTACCGGGGGGCAGACGCGCCCTAGAACCCCGCCCAGCGGTACCTCCGCACCCCGGCCTCGGGCTCCGTGACCGTGACGGCGATCTCGTACGCCCCGCCGGGAAACGCGCGGGCCGCGATGTCGGTCGGAAAGAAGTTCTTGTCGAACCCCGGGTTCGGCTCGGTGAGGATGCGGCGAAGGCGTCCGTCGGGACCGTAGACATCGACGTTGAGCCAGCCGGGGCGCATGTTGAGCACGAAGAGGACCGAGTCCGCACCCGTCGCCGACGCGGTGAGGAGCGGGGGCGCGTCGGCGTCGCCGCGCTCGAAGCTGCGCAGGCGGGCGAGCATCGGGGAGTCGAAGCCCTGCAACGCGAGCGAATCGCCGAGGGTCTCGCCGATCCGGTGAAGCAGCGGACGATAGCCCGAGAGCGACCACGCCTCGCCCCGCCACGTGCGCAGGAAGCCGGCCCAGCGCCACCACGCGCCCCCGAGCGGCGTGCGGCCCGTTTCGGCGCCGGCGCTGTCGAACGCGACGATCAGCCCGCCGAACTCCTCGCCGAGCACCTTGAACCAGGACCCGCGGTCGGTGACGAGCGCGTACGTCAGGGCGCCCTTTTCCGGGCCGTCCTTCGGCATCGGTTGCGACCAGGCTTCGGCGCCGTCGTCGTCCAGCCCGACGAGCCGCCGCGGACCGGCCGCGTACACGACCGGCTTTCCGCCCCGAAAACCGGCGAGGTAGGGGAATTCGAAGTGGTCGGGGACGGACTCGGTCGCAGCGCCGGTCGAATCGACGCGCGACACGCTGTTCCGCCCGGTATCGGTGAACCAGAGCACGCCGCCCGGCCCGAACGCGACCGTGCGCGGATGCTCGAATGCTCCCCCCACGTCGCCGAGCACCTCGAGCGTGTCGACCGGCGTCGCCGCCGCCAACGCGCGCGAAACCGAATCGGCCGGCGCGATCGCCCGCGTCTCGGTGCGGTTGCAGGCGTACGGAAAGCACCCGGGGGCCGCAACGAGCACCAGGGCCAGGATCGAGGGTAGACGGATTTGCATCGCTCCGGGAGTCCAGAACCGTGGCAACCCCGGCCGACGGCGCGGGTTTCAACGCAACGTCCCCCCGACCCCGTGCCCGAACCCCGCTTGGTGCGCGTTGCGCTGCCCCTTCCGCTCGAGACCCTGTTCACGTACGGGGTGCCGGAGCGCCTTGCAGACAAGGCCCTGCCGGGCGCGCGCGTCGAGGTTCCGTTCGGAAGGCGCTCGATGCAGGGGGTGATCGTACCGGGACCCGGACCCGGCAGTGCCCATACCGACGCCCCCGACCCGGCGGCCCTCAAACAGATCGTGGCGGTTCTCGACGACGAGCCCGCGCTTCCGCCCGAGCTGCTCGACCTGACGGCCTGGATTGCGGAATATTATGCCTGCTCGTGGGGAGAGGCGTGCAAGGCGGCGCTTCCGCCCCCCGCGGCCGAGGCGCTCGTGGAGCGGTACGTGCGCATCGGCGCCGAACCCGCGGCGGCGGGGCCGCGCCAGCAGGCGGTCCTCGACCTCCTCGCCACCCGCCCCGGCACCTGGGTTCGCGCCGCGACCGTGGTCGGCGAGACCGGCGCGACGTACGCGACGCTCGACGCGCTGGCGAAGCGGGGCGCGATCGAGACCGCCGAGATGGAATCGTCGAGGGCGTCCGCGCCGACCGACGGGTTGACGGCACGCGTCACGGCGCCCGAACTGCAGGCGCACCAGCGCGCGGCGGTCGAGTCCCTCGCGACAGCCCTCGACGGCGGCGGGTTCGCGAGTTTCCTCCTGCACGGAGTCACCGGCAGCGGCAAGACCGAGGTGTACATGGCCGCGCTCGACCGCGCGACGGCGACGGGTCGCAGCGGCATCGTACTCGTTCCGGAGATCGCGCTGACGCCGCAGACCGTCCGGCGATTCCGCGCCCGTTTCGGCGACCAGGTCGCGGTCCTGCACTCGCGCATGGCCTCGGGAGAGCGGTTCGACACGTGGCGGGAGATCCGCGCGGGGCGGCGCAGGGTCGTTATCGGACCGCGCAGCGCCATCTTCGCGCCCGTCAGGAACCTCGGTCTCGTGGTGGTGGACGAGGAGCACGAGGCCTCCTACAAGCAGTTCGACCCGGCCCCGCGGTACCACGCGCGGGACGTGGCCCTGGTGCGTGCAGCCCGCGCGGGCGCCGTCTGCGTGCTCGGAAGCGCCACGCCCAGCCTCGAGTCGTGGCACAACGCGGCGACCGGGAAACACACGCTGGTCTCGATGCCCGAGCGGGTCGCACAGCCGGGCAGCGCGCCGGCGCGCCTGCCCGACGTGCGCATCGTGGACCTCGTGGCCGAGCGCAAATCGGGGCGGCCCGCCTCGGCGATCTCGGCGGCACTGCACAAGGCGATCGCGAAGCGGCTCGCAGACGGCCAGCAGGTGATCCTGCTCCAGAACCGGCGCGGATACGCTCCCGTGCTGCAATGCTGCGACTGCGGACACTCCCCCACCTGCCCCGATTGCTCGGTCACGCTGACCGTGCACAAGGCGAAGCGGCAGATGCGCTGCCACACGTGCGGGCGCGCGTTCCGCCTGGAATCCACCTGCGTCGAGTGCGGCAGCGGGGCCCTCGAACAGTTGGGCGCCGGCACGCAGCGGGTCGAAGAGGATCTCGCGGCACTCTTCCCCGATGCGCGGCTGCTGCGCATGGACCTCGACACGACGGGCCGGAAGGACTCGCACGACCGCATCCTCGCCCGCTTCGGCGCCGGCGAGGCCGATATCCTGGTCGGTACCCAGATGGTCGCCAAGGGGCTCGATTTCGAGCGGGTGACGCTGGTGGGGGTGATCGACGCGGACGCCGGCCTCCTCTTCCCCGATTTCCGAAGCGACGAACGCATTTTCCAGCTGCTGACCCAGGTGGCGGGCCGCGCCGGACGGGCGGAACTGCACGGCGAGGTGATCCTGCAGACACGCCATGCCGACCACCCCGTGATCCGCCTCGCGAAGCGGCACGATTACGAAGGATTCGTAAACGAGGTATTGCCCGCGCGGGAGGCGCTTTCGTGGCCGCCGTTCGTGCGACTCGTGCGCATCGAGTTCCGCGGGCCCGAGGAGCGTCCCGTGCAGGAACTCGCCGAGGCGTGGGCGGCGGCCTTCGGCGAATCCTCCCGGGGCTTCGCCGGAGCGGCGCCCATCGAGGCGATCGGACCCGCGCAGGCCTTCATCGCCCGCGTCAACCGCACCTGGCGCTGGCACGTGCTCGTGCGCGCGCCGCGGTCGGTGCCGCCCGGCGCACTGCGTGCCGCGATCGCGAGAACGACCGCGGGAATCGCCCGCCTTCCGGCCGGGTGCCGCATCACGGTCGACGTGGATCCGATGGGGCTCATCTGAGCCCGGCGAGCCGGGTTTCGGCCTGTCGGCGCAGCTGCCCGCGGTAATCGTAGTCGCCCTCCACCTCGAGCAGTCGCTCCAGCGCAGCGCGCGCCGCCGACCGGTTGCCGCGGGCCTCCTCGATGCGGGCGATGCGATACCAGCTCGTGGGCTTCCACCGGTCCTTCGCATCCCCGCCCGCGTCCACCGCCCGCCGGTACCACGCGACGGCCTCGTCGTCGGAACGGCGTTCCTCCGCGACACGACCGAGCCGGTACAGCGCCTCGGCCCGAAGGCCGGGGTCGAGCGCGGTCCGCTCCACCAGGCCTCTCAGCATCTCTTCGGCGATCGCCGGGTCGTCCCGATCGAACGCGTTGGCCGCGTACCAGAGCGTGCGTTCGTCGTCGGACGGCGCTGCCCGCAGGCGTTCCGCCGCGAACCGGGCAGCCGCGGCATCCGAATCGAATTCGCGCGCCGCCACGACCTCGCGATATGCGGCGACCGCTTCGGAACGTCGTCCGGAGAGGTCGTGCGACTGTCCGAGTCGCATCCATGCGTGGGCCTTGAGCGCCGGGCCGCGGTGGATCCGCACGTACCGTTCGAAGTGCGCGGCCGCGGCATCGAAGGCGTCGCGTCGATACGCGCATTCGCCCTCGAACCAGGCGAGATACGCGACGGGCATCGTGCGGCCCTCCTCCATGCGCCGGGCGACATCCTTCAGCACATCCTCGGCTTCGGCGACACGGCGCCTGCGCAGGAGCGTCTCCAGCAGGGGCAGCGCGACCAGCGGGCTGCGGCCGGTCCGCGAGTAGACCGCCCGCAGTTCGGCGAGGGCGTCCACCGGCACCGGGAACTCGAAGAGACCGAGCATGCCCAGGTACAGCGAGGCCTCGTCCGAGAAGTAGCCGTCGCCGCGTGCGGCATCGACGAGCGCCGCCGTTCCGCGCGAGAAGTCGCCCGGGAAACCGAAAAGGGTCAGGAAACGGCGGTAGGTGTCGGGCAGCGCTCCGACGAGCGCCTCGAAGAGCCCGGTACCCTTGCGAGCGTCGGCGAGGTGCGGATAGCGTTCCACCGTGCGGGAATACCCGCGGAACGCGGCCGAAGCCGCCATGGCCGCCCGCGCATAGCGGCCACGTTTCGCCCACGCGACGGCGCGCTGATAGTCCGCTTCGGCCTCGAGGAGGTCTCTCCAGGCACCCCGCGGGGCATGGTCGAGGCGCCGTCGCAGCGAGTCGCTGCGGCTGAAGAACCGCGACCAGGCCGCGTCCTCGTCGTCCAGGAGGGCCACGAGAAGGCTCGACAGCGACCGGTGATACCAGGCCGCGACCGCCCCGTCGGGCCGCGCGGCCAGCGTGGCCAGCTCGCGCTCGGCCCCATCGATGTCCAATGCGAAGATCGAGGCGCGTGCCCGCCCGAGAATCTCTATCGAACCGGGTTCGACGAGCAGCATGGGGCGGTCGCCCCTCGGCTGCGCGTCCGCGGCCGGCGCCGCCAGGACCGCCAGGGCCGCCAGCGCAACGCCGACACCGACGGCCGTCGCCGCCCGGCTACCAGCGGCGCGCGCCGAAGAAATACCCGATGGGCGGAATCGAGGCATGGAAACACGCGTGGAGGAAGTCGAGAACGGGGGCCTTCCACGCGAGATCCGTATGTCCCGTCCGGCGCAGCGGATCGCGTGCCGCCAGGGCGACGATCACCAGTCGCGCCGCGAGTGCGGCGAAACCCAGGCCGCCGGTCGCGACGGGCGCCAGCCACAGCAGGGTCGCCGAGCCGTGGTAGAGCGCCAGGTGCACCTGGATCGCGGGGCCGTAGTGGCGACTGGCGGCCGTGTGCCGTCGTTTCTGCCGGACCCACGCGCGCAGCGTTTCCGGGCTGGGGCTCCGAACGATCGCGCGCGGGTCGGGCTGGAAGCGGACCCGTCCCGCTCCCCGTTCCGCGACGGCCTGCACGAGCAGGTCGTCGTCGCCGCTGAGGCTCGAGAGCATGGACGCGTACCCGCCCACGGCCTCGAAGACCGCTCGATCGTAGGCCATGTTCGAGCCCTTCGCCAGGTACGGGCGCCGCCACGCGATCGCCGCCGCGCCCGTGTAGGCGGCCCACGCGGCGTCCCACCGCTGCAGCGCGTTCAGCATTCCGGGGCGGCGGAGCGGCTGGCCGACGCCGACGACGAGACCCCGACCCTCCTGGGCGCCCAACGCCGAGGCCATGGCCGCGAGCCAACCCGGACCCGGAACGCAGTCGGCGTCGGTGAACACGAGCCGGTCGTGGCGTGCGGCCGCGATGCCGGCGGCGAGCGCGTGTTTCTTGCGGGGTTCCTTCGGGTCCGGGTTCGGAACCAGGCGGACCCGCGGGTCCCGTGCCGCGTGATTCCGCACGAGATCGGCCGTGCCGTCGAGCGAACCGTCGTCGACGATCACGGCCTCGAAACGCCCGTGCTCCTGCGCCGAGAGTGCGTCCAGCAGCGCGGGAATGCGGGCTGACTCGTCGCGAGCGGCGACGACCACGCTCACCGGGACCTCGGCGCGCGCGCCTTCGAAGGCGCGGGCGTCGTCCAGCGCCCGTCGCCACCCGAGGCGCAGCAGGAGGTGGTAGGTCACCTGTACCGCGAGCAGGACGAGGGAGAGCGCCGTCATGGGACCTCGACCAGCGGGAGGAGCGGCCACCGGTCGGCCAGGCGTTCGGCCGTGCGCGCGGCGGTCTCGGCGGCACCGGACCGGGCGTCGTGCAGTACCACGATATCGCCCGGGCGCACCCGTTCGGCGACGCGGCGGGCGACGGTTTCCGGCGTCGCGTCGGGGCGGAAGTCTCCCGGCATGCGGCTCCACAGGCAGATCGTGCGCCCCGTGCCGATCGCCCAGTGCAGCGTGGCGGGACGCAGGCGTCCGAACGGCGGGCGTACGCGCCGGATCGGTCGCCCGAGCGCCTGCTCGAGCGCGTCGGTGCCTTCGCTGAGGTCAGCGATGGCCTCGGCGGCCTTCACCCGCCACGCGTCCACGTGGCCGCGTCCGTGGGAGGCGATCGAGTGCCCCGCGTCGACCGTCGCGCGTAGAAGCCCGGGGTCGGCGGCCGCGCGGTGCGACAACAGGAAGAAGGTCGCGCGCGCGCCGTGGCGTGCGAGGGCCTCCAGCAGTCCGGGGGTCGAGCGGGGGTCCGGTCCGTCGTCAAAGGTCAGGTGTATGCCTTCGGAGCGCGTCCGGCATTCGACCCCGCGCAGGAGGGCCGCTGTGCGGACAGACCATTCGTATCGTCTCATCGCGCGAGCCTGCGGCCTTTCCACGTGAACCCGACCGCCAGGCCGATGACCGGCGCGAGGGTGACGTAGGCGATGTGCAGGGGCTGCCACGGGACGAGGTGGCGCAGCAACCGGCGGCGGTCGTAATGGCGCGTGACGGCATCGAGCATCACGAATTCGCCGCCGACCTTGAGCAGCCAGGCGGCGACCGCCGGCCAGGCCGGCGCAGACATCGCCAGCGCCGCGGGAAACGCGACGAGCGCGAAGACGAAAGCGCCCCAGATGACCGAATACAGCGCGACGAGGCCCGGATCCCCCACGCGTCCCGCCTTGGACGCCCACCGGCTGCGTTGATTGAAGAATCCCTCCAGGTCGGGCTGCGCCGGCGTCTCGACGACGGCGTCCGGATCCGTGCAGGACGCGATGCGCGCCGTTCCGAGCCGGTCGATCGCGTGCATGAGCAGGACGTCGTCGCCCGAGGTCACGTGGTCGGTCGCCCCGTGGCCGCCCACGCGGTCGAAGAGGTCCCGGCGGAACGCGAGGTTCGCCCCGCTCGCCAGCATGGGGCGCCCCATGCGGATCGCCGCCGCCGAAATGCCCATCATGCCGCAGAACTCGAGCGCCTGGAAACCGCGGAAGGCCCCGTCGTCGGGAGCGAAGAGCACCGGCCCCGCGATGAACCCGGCGTCATCCGTCATGTGGCGGCGCATGGCGACGATCCAGGCCGGGCCGGGCCGGCAGTCGGCGTCGGTCTGCAGGATCCACAGGCCCGTCGCCGCGGCGACACCCGCCTCCACCGCCCGCTTCTTGTGGGCGCGGTCGGCTCCCTCGAGCGTGACCAGGCGCACCGGGCACGGGCCCGCGCCCATACGGCGGCGCACCGCATCGGCCGTTCCGTCGCTCGACGCGTCGTCCACGACCACGACCTCGCAGCGGGCGTCGGCCGATGCGAGCACGGCGTCGAGGCACGCGCCGATGTGCTTCTCCTCGTTGCGGGCGGGGATCACGACGCTGACCGGGAACTCCGCCCCGCCCGCGGCGCGCCGCGAACCGCCCTCCCGGACCGCGGCGCGGAAGGACCACGCCAGCAGCAGGAGGAATGCGGAATAGCCGGCCGAGCAGGCTAGGCCGAGCGCGACGAAGGTCCAGTACACGGCGGGGGGTGGAGTCGGGTAAAATAGCCGTCCCGTCGGCCGGGAACCATCCCGGCAGTTCGCGGTTGGCGCCCGCAAGGGGCAAGTCCCGTACGGCCAGCTCCCTCTGAATCCCGTGAGGGCCGGAAGGCAGCAGCGGTAGGAGGTCGATGCGGCGCGATACGGTCAGCTTGCCCCTTATTTTTTTGTCCGGCCGGCCCGCGCTCCGACGACCGGCAGGCGCTGCGACGCTACCGCATGTACGACGCGATCATCGTGGGGGCCGGCCCGGGCGGATCGACGGCCGCACACCTCCTCGCCCGTAAGGGCCTTTCGGCGCTTACGCTCGACCGGGCGACGTTTCCGCGTGACAAGATCTGCGGGGACGCGTGCGGCGGAAAGAGCATGACCGTGCTGCGGCGGCTCGGGCTCGAGCGGGCGGTGCACGACGCCGGGAGCGTCGGTAGCTGGGGAGTCACGTTCAGCGGTCCCCGCGGCGACGTCGTGGAAATCCCGTTCCGCAAGGCCCTCGGTGGGGCATTTGCGCCCGGGTACGTCCTCGCGCGCGAGCGCCTGGACGCGCTGCTGTTCGACGCTGCGGTCGCCGCGGGCGCCCGGATCGTGACAGGTGCCTCGGTAACCGGTCTCGTCCGGGACGGGGCCGCCGTTCGGGGTGTCCGCTGGACGGACGCCGACGGCCGATCGCACGAGGACCGTGCGCGCGTCGTCGTGGGTGCCGACGGCGCCTATTCGATCGTGGCGCGCGAGCTCGGGATGGGCCAGCTCGATCCGAGGCATTACGTGGCCGCCGTGCGGGCCTACTACGAGGGAGTGACCGGGTTCAACGCGCTCGACCACATCGAGCTGCATTTCGTCGAGGAGACGCTACCCGGCTATTTCTGGATCTTTCCGATGGCCGAGGGGCGGGCCAACGTGGGCCTCGGCATGCTCAGCGCCGCGATCAAGCGCAAGGACGCTCGGCTCAAGGACCTGCTCGAGCGCGTCGTGAACCACGAGCGCTTCGCGCACCGGTTCGCGGGAGCCCGCCGGCTGGGACCCGTCAAGGGGTGGGGCCTGCCGGTCGGCTCGAAGCCGCGACGGATGGCAGGAGACGGATGGATGCTGGTCGGCGACGCCGCGAGCCTCATCGATCCGTTCACCGGGGAAGGCATCGGCAACGCGATGGTGAGCGGATTCAACGCCGCCGAGTGCATCGCCCGCTGCGCCGCCGAAAGTGATTTTTCGCCGGCCGCGCTCGCGGCGTACGAACGGGAAACGCTCCGGGTCGTGCGCGACGAACTGCGACTGTCGCACACGCTGCAGCGGATGAGCCGCTCGCGCTTCCTGCTCGACCTGGTCATCGGAAAAGCGGCCCGTTCTCCGGCCCTCGCCGCCGACATCAGCGCCATGTTCGACGACATGGACGAACGACGGCGCCTGCTGTCTCCCGCCTTCTACTGGCGCGCCCTCACCGCCTGATCCGCAACCGCGCATTCGCCGTCGGCCCGCCCGGGGGCGTATCTTTGCGCGATTCATCCCGATCGAAACTCGATGACCTCTCTCGCGATCCTCCTCATGGGAGCCCCCGCCGGCGGCGAGCAGCCGAACCCGCTGGCGATGTTCCTTCCGCTCGTCCTCATCTTCATCGTCTTCTACTTCTTCATCATCCGCCCGCAGAAGAAGAAGGAAGACGTGCGCAAGAAGATGATCGAGGCCGTCAAGAAGGGCGACCGCGTGGTCACGATCGGCGGCCTGCACGGCAGCATCGCCCAGGTGGACGAAGCGTCGGTCCTGCTGCAGGTCGACACGAACACCAAGCTCCGTGTGGAGAAGAGCGCGATCGCGAACGTCGTCACCAAGGACTGACGACGCGGACCCGGCAGGCGCCGGGTTCCGATTGCCCGCATGGGTTCGCTTCGGCGTGACCGCGGTCATCGCCGCGGTGCTCGTCGTGCAGGTGGACGAACGGGCCATGCTGGAGGCCGTTCGGCGCGCCGATTGGGTGCCGGCGGCCGCCGCGCTCGGGCTCATGGTGCCGAATTTCCTCGTCGCCGGCTGGGCCTGGTGGTTCATCGCGCGTCGCATCGCGCCCGACGTGACGTACGCCGAGAGCGTGCGCGCCGTCGTCGGTTCGCACGCCATCGGGTTCTGGACCCCCGCGCGCATCGGGGAGTTCGCCGGCCGCGGCTGGATGCACGGGCGCGGAAACGGGTGGGCCTGGGCCTCGGGCGTGGGGCTGGAGACGTTCCTGCGGTACGGACCGCCGTTTCTCCTCGGGTCGAGCTGCATTCTCCTGCTCGCGCCCGAACCTTCCGGCGCCTGGCGTTCCGTCGCCGCCGTTTCTCTCGCGCTCTTCGTGGCCGTGCTCGCGCTTGCGCTCCGGCCCGACCGGCTGCACCGGTGGTTCGTGCGCCGCCGGCCCCGCCCCGGCCTCGACTTCCTGCTCGCGATGCGGCCGGGCGACGCCATGGCGGCCATGGCCGCCAACGGGTTGCGGCTGACCATCGGGGCGTCGCAACTCTCGCTCATGGCCGTCGCGTTCGGCGCCGAGGTGTCTTTCGCCTGGCTCGTGGCCGCGGGGCTGGCCACCCTGTCGGTCAAGAACGTGATTCCGAACCTGACCCTCGGAGACCTCGGGGTGCGGGAGGCCGCCGCGGCCTTCTTCATGGCGGGTCTCGGATTGTCCACGGCGGTCGCCGTGGACGCCGCGCTGGGTCTCTACGCCGTCAATATTCTCGTGCCGGCCGCCCTCGGCGCGGTGATGTTGTCCCGCATGCCGACGCACGGCGGGTGATCGCTTGTTTCCCGGCACGGAAGTGACGTTCTTGGCGCCGCTACCCCCGCCTCCATGATCGGCCAGACCGTCGCCCACTACCGTATCGATTCACGCCTCGGTTCGGGCGGCATGGGCATCGTCTACGGCGCGTTCGACCAGCAGCTCCAGCGTCGCGTCGCGCTGAAATTCCTTCCGCCCCACCTGAGCCAGGACGCGGACGCGAAGCAGCGTTTCATGCAGGAGGCGCGGGCGGCCTCGGCGCTCGACCACGCCAACATCTGCGCGATCCACCACATCGGCGAGACCGAGGACGGGCAGATCTACATCGTGATGCCGTGGTACGACGGGCAGACGCTCAAGTACCGGCTGCAGCAGGGGCCGCTTCCCGAGGCCGAGGCGCTTGCCATCGCCCGGCAAGTGGCTTCCGGACTTGCGCGGGCCCACGAAGCCGGCATCGTGCACCGGGACGTCAAGCCGGCCAACCTCATGGTCACCGGGCGCGGCGAAGTCCGGATCCTCGACTTCGGCGTGGCCAAGCTCGAGTCCTCGGCCGACCTTACGAAAGCCGGTTCCACGGTCGGAACGGCAGCCTACATGAGCCCCGAGCAGGCACGCGGCGAGCGGGTCGGACCGGCCGCCGACCAGTGGTCGCTCGGGGTCGTGCTCCACGAGATGCTCTCCGGACGCCGGCCGTTCGACGCCGATTACGAGCAGGCGCTCGTCTACGCGATCCTGAACGAGGATCCGCCGCCCGTGGACGCGACCCCCGAGACGCGCGCCATCCTCTCGCGCCTGCTCGCGAAGCGGCCCGAGGACCGGTTCGCGACGACCGCGGCCGCCGCCGAGGCCCTCGGCGGTTCGGCGGTACGTCCGGCTCCCGCGCCGGCGCCCCTCGCGGAATCACGGTCCGGACTCGGTTTTCTCGCCGGGTTCGCGGCGGTTGCGGTCCTCGTGCTGGCGCTGGTTTACGCGGCGATGATGCTGTTCGGACTTCCCGACTGGGTATTTGCCCTCGGCGTCGTGCTCATGGCGGCCGGAGTCCCCATCCTCTGGTATGCCGACCGCGTGGAGGACCGGCGCGCGCGGCTCGATTCGGGCGATCGCCGCGAACTGTCGGGCCTCGAGGCCTGGCTCACGGTGCGCCGGGCCCGGTGGGGCGGCGTGGTGGCCATGGCCGGGCTCGCCGTCGTCGCCGCCGGCTGGATGGGACTGCGGGCGCTCGGCATCGGTCCGGCGGGCACGCTCGTCACGCGGGGCGTGCTCTCTTCGCAGGATCGGGTCGTGGTGGCCGAGTTCGATGACCGATCGGCCCAGGAAGGGCTGGGGCGAACGATATCGGAAGCCCTTCGCATCGACCTCGCGCAGTCGTCGGTCGTTTCGCTGCTCGATCCGTCGGAGGTGCGGCGCATTCTCGGGCTCATGCAGCGGGGCGACGCCACGCTCGATCTCGAGACCGCGCGCGAGGTGGCGCGGAGGGCGGGCGCGAAAGCCGTCGTTACCGGCGATATCGCGTCGCTGGGTTCGAGTTATGTCCTGAGCCTCCGGCTCGTCGACGCGGTATCGGGGCAGGAACTGGTGCCGCTGCGGGAAACCGCCGACTCGGACGCCGAGATCGTGCGCGCCGTGGACCGGCTTTCGAAAACGTTGCGCGAACGCATCGGCGAATCCCTGCGATCGATCCGGCAGGCCGAAGCGTTGGAGGCGGTGTCGACGCGGTCGCTCGAGGCCCTGCGCCAGTACACCCTGGGCGTGGCGGCGTTCGAGGCGGGCGACTATGCGAAGGCGCGCCCGGCGCTGGAGGCGGCCATTGCGGCCGACTCGACCTTCGCCATGGCCTACCGCAAGCTGTCGGTGCTCTACAACAACGCGCAGATCCGTCCGGACGAGATGGTCCGGCTCGCCCGGCGCGCGTGGGAGTTGCGTGATCGGCTGCCGCGGGACGAGCGGTACTACGCCGAGGCATGGTACTACAATGTCGTCGAGGTGGACGAGCGCGCGGTGCTCGCGACCTACGACGCCATGCTGCAGGAATTTCCGGACGACGGCACCGCGCTCAACAACGCGGCCGTATCGGCCCTCCAGGTCGGGGAGTTCGAGCGGGCCGAGCGCTACACGGCCCGGGCCGTGCGCACCCCCAACCCGTCGAGTGTCTACTTCGACAACCGCGTGGTGTCGCTGGCGTCGACCGGACGGATCGACCAGGCCCGTGCGGCACTCGATTCGTTCGCCGTGCGATTCCCCGGGCACCCGAACACGCACTGGTGGCGCGGGCTGCTGCTCTACCTCGAAACGGGCGATTCCGGGACCGCGATCGACACCCTGCGCCTCGCGACCGCGGCCGTGAACGATCCGTCCATGCGGCTGTTCGTCGAGGACGGGATCGGCGTGCTCTCGATGCGCTCCGGGCGCCTGGCCGACGCGCAGCGCGCGATGCGCAACCGGGAGGCGGTCGCGCCGATGTCCGAGACCGCCCTGGCTTCCCGGTTGCGGTCCCTGTATTTCCGCCTGACGGCGACCGGGGACCGATCGGGGCTCTCCGACGACATCGATGCCCAGCTTCGGGACCTTCCCATGGAGTCGATGCCGCCGCTGTCGCGGCCGTACGGTGTCCTGGCGATGCTGCGGGCCGTGGCGGGGCAGCCCGATGAAGCGAATCGGCTCCTGGCCTCCCAGGAATCGACGTGGCCCGAAGCGTGGCTTCGAAACGATCCGTTCCGCCATGCGGCACGTGCGATGCTGGCCACGGCAGACGGCCGTCCCCTCGAGGCCGTGGCCGCGTTGCGCGAGGCCCGGGCGATCTTCCCGGGGGCGCCCCGGTTGCTCCTGTTCGAACTCGCCTCGGCCCTCGTCGAGGCCGACAGCGCCGAGACGGCGGCCGACCTCCTCTCCGCTTCGCTCGGCCGGTCCGGCCTGCTCGATCCCATGGAGGACATGGGCATGCAGCCCCAGGCCTGGCGACTGCTCGGGGACGTTTCCGAGACGCTGGGCCGATCGGACGACGCGATCGAGGCCTACCGGCGCTTCGTGGAGGCGTGGGCCGAGGCCGACGCCGAGCTGCAGCCGCAGGTCCGGGAGGCGCAGGGCCGAATCGATCGCCTGCTGGCCGCACGCGCCCGCGAAGGCGGATCCTGACCCGAATCGCCGCCCCACGGGCCGTCACGCCGCGTACTTCCCGGGATACTTCGCCTGCTCCGGCCGGTAGTGCGCCCGGATCAGCGGGAGGTCGGCCTCGTAATCGCCCGTGGGATGGAAGACGGCATCGAGGCGAAGCTCCTTTTGCCCGAAGTCGAAGATGCCGATGAGGATCGGCACTTCGGCCGCGACCGCGATGCGGTAGAAACCCGATTTCCACTTCTCGACCCGGGAACGGGTGCCTTCCGGCGAAAGACCGAGCGCGTATCGCTCGTGCGTGCGAAACCGGGATACAACCTGTTCGATGAGGTCGCCCGGTTCGGAGCGGTTCACCGGGATGCCGCCCAGCCACCGCATCGCGACGCCGAACGGCCCGCGGAAGAGCGTGTGCTTGCCGATGAAGTGGATGCGCAGGCCGAGCGCGAACTGGAGCAGCATGCCGAGCACGAAATCCCAATTCGTCGTGTGCGGCCCCGCAATCAGGACGAACTTCCGGAGGTTCGGAATCTCCCCAACGAACCGGAACCCCATGAGCCGCAAGCCGGTACGGCCGAACCAACGGATGGCTGCATTGCCGCGGCGCGGCATGTCGGGCGGAAGGGACGGGAACGGCATGGCGGTCTGGGAGCGCCCGATTCTACGAACCGCGAGGGAGGCCGCCAAGCCGCCGGCGTCCCACCACGCCCTCCGAAAGGACGCGCCATAGACGATCCACGCGGGACTCCAGCTCGTCGGGCGTACCCCCGTTGTCGACGACGAAGTCCGCGGCCTCGAGAAAGGCCGCATCGCTGCGCTGGTGCGCCATGCGCGCGAGCACGACCTCCGGGGTCCAACCCTCGCGACGGGCAACGCGGGAAACCCGCACCGCCTCGGGTGCCGTCACCACGACGATCGCGTCGAGCCGCTCGAGGCCGGGCGCGTCCAGCAGGAGTGCCGCTTCCTTCACCAGGACCGGTACCCCGTCGCGCAGCGCCTTCCGGCGCGCCGCGGCGAAGGCGCGCGCTACCCTCGGATGCACGATGCGGTTGACCGCGGCCACCAGTTCCGGATCGGCGAACATCCTGCGCGCGAAGAGCGGTCGGTCCAGCGTTCCGTCGGCCCGGTAGACGTCGTTGCCCAGCAGCGCGACGAGTTCCTTGCGCACCGTGCGGCCGTTCTCCATGATGCGCCGGGCTTCGAGGTCGGCGGTGAAGACGCGCGCGCCACGGGCCGCGAGCAACGCGCAGACCGTGGATTTGCCGCTTCCGATCCCGCCCGTGACCCCGATGACGATCATGCCGCGCTTCCCTATCGTGACCCGTTATGGCCTCAGAAATTCCACACCACCGAGACGGAAAGGTTCGGAATGGTCGTACGGGTGCCGCGGGACGCGGCTTTGCGTATCGACGGGGCCGATTCCTCCGGCAGATCGCCGTAGAGTCGTCGCGTGATGCGTTGGACGGTGTACCAACCCTCCATGCGCAGCACCGACGACCCGGTGAGCGGAACGTCCACCGACGTCGTGGGACCCCACTGGAGGATGCGCTCCCTACCCGGACGCGTGACGGAGGAACGCAGCGGGGTGCCCGAGACATCGGTCAAGGGAAGGCCGTCCGGCCCCGTCCGCGTGTAGGTCACCGACGCCGACCGGTCGAAATCGCTGCGCACGAAGATCCGGAGGCCGATCTCGGCGACGGCCCGTTCTCCGACCTGCAGCCGTATCCAGGCCGCGCCGGTGCGCAGGGTGTCGAACGGGATCTCGGCAAACGCGTCGCGGAGGAACCGGCCGAGCCGGAGGTCGCTGTAGCGCCCGTCGGCCAGGAGCCGGATGCCTCGCTCGATCCTCCGCTCCACCACCAGGTCGTAGCGCATTTCGCGGGCCGACTGGTCGCTGGGACGTCGCCCGGGCAGCACGAAATCGTCCACCGTATACGTCGCCCGTACCTCGCCCGTCAACTGCACCCGCGTCGCGCGGTCGGGACGCCAGGCCACCGTTGGACGTAGGCGCAGGCTGCGTTGGACCGTGTTCTCGGCCGAACGGGCCGCCTTGAGATAGACCGTGTGGTACCACGTGCCCAGTGCCTGTACGTCCACGTCCAACGTCCTGTCGGGGCGGAAGAGGAGACCGATCCGGCCGTTGTAGAAGACCTCGTCCCTGTCGTCCAGGTTGATGAGGGGCGTGTCGTGGCGGATGCCGTTGGCCGAACCGTCTGCCTGCAGCATCGTCCGCCGGGACAGCGGGACCCTCGCATCGAACCGCAGCGTGAGGTAACCGCGGTCGTAGTCGGCCTGCCGCAGCAGGTCCCGCTTCTGCGCCGCCTGCACCGCCGGAAGGTCCTCCTCGTTGGCGAGACCGCGGCGCTCGGTTTCGGCGCCGGCCTCGGCGCCGAAACGGGCCTCCACGTTTCCGCGCCGCACCGAAAGGTTCGTCGCGAGATCGCCCGCCCGGCGACCGAAATCCGAATCGAAGAAGAGCGCCTCGGCCGGAGCGCGCAACGTGCGCACGAACCGGTTGTTCGACGAAAACCGGACGACTCCGTCCATGGCGATCCCGTCGGCGAGCGGGGCTTCGACGCCGACCGAAAGGTCCAGCGTATCGCTTCGGGTCGATTCCACCGACTCGGTCGAACGAAGGGTCGGCTCGCGGTTCAGGAACGATGCGGCCTGGTACGCATCGCGCCTGCTCGAAGCCGACAGCCACTCGGCCCGCAGCGTCGTGCTCTCGAAGCGGCGCCGGGCCGCGACGGCGAGTCTCGCGCCACCGGAACGCCGCGGTTCGATGCGATGCCAGGCCGCGTCGCCGGTCCCCTGCAGCACGTATCCACCGGTTTCTATCGCCGGAAGCGTCGCCCGCAGCGCCACCGCGGGACCCGTGTCCGTGCGCATGGGCGCCGGTCCGGCCGCGACGGGGGCGCCGGGGCGCCGGTCGCTCGCCACGCCCAGCATGGGCTCCACGACGATTCCGCCCGGTCTTCCGAGCGAGAGCCCGGCGAAGCCCGCCAGGTTCGAGACGCGGCTCAGGCTGAACCAGTCGGAACGGGCGACGAACCGCAGTCGAACCGCGTCGGCAAGCCGGCGATCGCCCGTCGCCACGGCCACGTTCTCGTCGCGGAAACTGAGTCGATCGTCGAAAAGCAGGAACGCGTCCGATCGGAAGCGGTCCTGCAGCGAGAACCGCCAGGGCCCCGCCGTGTGCGAAGCCTCGAGCAGCCCGATCCAGCGGTAGCGGTTCACGTCCCGCTCGAACGAGCCCTCGTAGCGCCCCGCCTGGCGGGCCGAAACCGGCGTCGCGAGCGCCGCGACGAGCAGCAGCGCGACCGGGAGCGCGGGGCGGGGCACGGTCGGCTCAGCCGGGAGGCCAGGTGAACCTGCGCCCGCCCAGCAAGTGCAGATGCACGTGGAAGACGGTCTGCTGCGCGTCCGGTCCACAGTTGATGACCGCCCGCCACCCCCCGGAAAGACCTTCCTGCCGCGCGACGTTGCGGGCCGCCAACAGGACCCGCCCCATGACCTCGGCGTCGGCGTCCTCTAGGTCATCGAGCGTCGGTACCGGTTTGCGCGGCACCACGAGTACGTGCGTGGGCGCCTGCGGCGAGATGTCGCGGAATGCCACGCACCAGTCGTCCTCGTAGACGATCTGCGCCGGGATCTCGCGGTCGGCAATTCGCTGGAACAGGGTTTTTTCGGCCATGGCACACGGGGTTCGGCGTTCGGAATATACCTTCTGCAACGACTGCCGGCAGGGCCGTGCGGTAACGGTCCGGCTGCCGGGAACACCCAAGGATCCAGCCCGACGAGTTCGGGAACGGGGCGAGTCGAGCCTTCCGCCCCGGCCAACGACCCAGCCGACCATGCCCACGGTTTACGTGACGCGCCGCGTGCACTTCAACGCGGCCCACCGCCTGCACAACGCACGTCGGGACGACGATTGGAACCGGTCGACGTTCGGTCCCTGCAACAACCCGAACTGGCACGGGCACAATTACGTCCTCGAAGTGACCGTCGCGGGGGAGCCCGACCCCGAAACGGGGTACGTCATCGACCTGGGAACGCTGCGTTCCATCGTCGAGGAACGCATCGTGCGGCACGTCGACCATGCGAACCTCAATCTCGACGTGGACTTCCTCGCGGGCATCCTGCCCTCGAGCGAGAACCTGGTCGTCGCTTTCTGGAATCGGCTCGAGGGCTGTCTGCCCGCGGGACACCTCCACTCGCTGAAGCTGTACGAGACCGAGCGCAACTTCGCGGAATACCGCGGTGAATGACTGCACGCCCGTCGCACCACCCTACCGGACCGAAACCGTGGAAATCGAAGAATCCCTCTACCAGGCCGAGCATCACTACGATCCCGCCGCCACCGCCGACCTCGCGGATCACGTGCACGGCATCCTGGCCCGCCTGGGAGAAAATCCGGAGCGGGAGGGTCTGCTCAAGACTCCGGAACGGGTCGCCAAGGCCTACCAGTTCCTGACGCAGGGCTATTCCCAGGATCCCCGGCAGATCCTGACGAGCGCGCTGTTCGCCGAGGACTACAGCGAGATGATCCTGGTCAAGGACATCGAGCTCTACAGCCTCTGCGAGCACCACATGCTGCCGTTCTTCGGCAAGGCGCACATCGCCTATATCCCGAACGGCCACGTCGTGGGGCTCAGCAAGATTCCGCGCATCGTCGACGTCTATTCGCGCCGCCTGCAGGTGCAGGAACGGCTGACGATCCAGATCCGCAACGCGATCCAGGACGTGCTCAAGCCGGTCGGAGTTGCCGTCGTGATCGAGGCCACGCATCTGTGCATGGTGATGAGGGGTGTGCAGAAGCAGCACTCGGTCACCACGACCAGCGCGATGTCGGGAGAGTTTCTCGACTCGACGAGCACGCGCTCAGAGTTCATGCGCCTGATTTCCTCCGGCCGAGCCTGAGCCATGCCGACCGCCGGACACCGCATCGTCGTCACGGGAGCCAGCCAGGGCATCGGCGCGGCCGTGGCCGTCGCGTTCGCCGCCGTCCCGGGGACACGGATCGCGCTCGTCGCGCGCAACCGGGACGGCCTGCATCGCACGGCGGCAGCGTGCGCGGGACACGGTGCCGACACGGTCGTGGTCCCGTGCGACGTCACCGATGACCGCCAGGTCGCTTCTGCCGCCGACACGATCCTGCGCACCTTCGGCGCCCCCACCGTCCTGGTCAACAACGCCGGCGCGTTCGAGCCGGGAGGCGTGCTGGAGCTGTCTGCCGAGGCCTTCCGGCGCCAGGTCGACGTCAACCTCACTTCGGCATTCCTCGTCACGCGCTCGCTGCTTCCGGCGATGATCGGCGCGGGCGGGGGCCACCTGGTCTTCATGGGCTCGACGGCCTCGATCAAGGGCTATCCCTCCGGCGCCGCGTACTGTGCGGCCAAGCACGGCCTCCTCGGCCTCGCGCGTTCGGTGCGCGAGGAAACCCGCTCGGTCGGAATCCGTGTGACCACCGTGCTGGCGGGAGCCACGCTAACGCCGTCCTGGGACGGCGTCGACCTGCCCGACGAGCGTTTCATGCCGGCCGAGGATATCGCGGCCGCCGTCGTTTCGGCGTGCTCGATGTCTGACCGGACGGTCGTCGAGGAGCTGCTCGTGCGTCCGCAGCTGGGCGACCTCTGACCGTCAGTTCGTGCGGATGTCGGCGGGCGTATTGGCCCAGAGCGCGAATTCGCCGCCCAGTCGCAGCATGGTATCCCGCCACAGGGTTTCCGGGGAGACCGGAAACACGTCGTCAACCCTGGCGGAGGTGGCAATCCACGATCCCTCGGCCACCTCGTCGTCGAGCTGGCCCGCGGTCCACCCGGCGTAGCCGAGAAAAAAGCGGGCGCGTCCCGCCAGGCCCGCGTTCGCTTCGATGACGGCCTGCAGCCGTTCGAAATCACCACCCCAATGCACGCCGCCGGGCAGCTCCACGCCGTCCGGAACCCGGTCGCCGAGCCGGTGAAGGAAATGCATCGTGTCCGGCTGGACCGGCCCCCCGTAGGCCATGGGGTGCGGGACCGGCTCGAGCGAGTCGAACACGTCGCCCGGACGTACGGCGAGCACGCGGTTCAGGACGAGTCCGAAAGAGCCCGCCGAACCGTGCTCACACAAGAGGATCACCGTCCGGCGGAAGTTCGGGTCCTCCAGCCCGGGCGCCGCCACGAGCAGGGAGCCGGTCACGGCAGCCGTGCGGCCCGCAGTCTCGCTCATCCCCGGGCCTCCGAGACCGCACCCGCCCGGTTCGCGCCGGCCTGCCGCGCCAGCGCTTTCCACGCCCCGCACCACCAGTCTGCGTCGCGCGTCAGGGCGACGACCGTGACGTGGGCAAAATGGGGAACGATCGAGATCAGGAAGTCCGGAACGCGCGAGGTCGAACCTGCCTTGAGCAGCGCCTCGAGTTCGTCGGCCTTCACCTGGGCCCAACGGTATTTCTCGCGCAGGGCCTCGGCCTTGCGCCAGTAGTCGCGATCGTCCCAGGCCCCGGCGCTTTCGTCGATCGTCGCGTAGATTCCGCGCAGCGAGAACACGAGGAACGCGGCCATGTCGAGCGCCTCCTCGTCGAACGTGCTGCGCTCGGCAAGCCGTCGCAGGACCTCGGCACACGAACGCTCGTGCGCAGACCGACGTTTGGACGGCGTGTCCCCCGAACCGACGATGCGCCCCATGAAAGATGTCATCAACAAGGAAACGCTCGGAATATAATGGGTGATGCTCCTCGCCGGCGCACCGTGTGGATCGTCGGGGCTTCCACGGGAATCGGTGCGGCGCTCGCGCGTGCGTTCGCGGCGGGCGGCGCGCGCTGCGTGCTCTCCTCCCGGCGCCCTGGTGCCCTCGAAAGCGTCGCCCGTTCGCTCGCAACCGGATCCGAAGCGGTCGTCGTTCCGATCGACCTCGCCGACCCGTCGGCCATCGAGACGGCGGCGAAACAGGTGCTGGACCTTGGCCCGGTGGACGTACTGGTGCTCAACGGGGGCATCAGCCAGCGCGCGGGCGCCCTGGAGACCGATCTCGAGGTCGTTCGGCGCATCATGGAGGTGAACTTCTTCGGGCACGTGGCCACCACGCGCGCGGTCGTGCCCTCCATGGTCGCGCGCCGATCGGGGCAGATCGTCGTCGTGTCGTCGGTGATGGGTCGCATCGGAACGCCGCTGCGGTCCACGTATGCCGCGTCCAAACACGCCCTGCACGGCTGGTTCGAGAGCCTGCGGGCCGAGCTGGCCGACCGCGGGGTCTCGATCACGATCCTCTGCCCGGGTTACGTGCGCACCGACATCTCGATCCACGCCCTGCATGCCGACGGGTCGAGCCACGCGGTCATGGACGGGCAGCAGGAACGGGGCATGGACGCCGACGTGTTCGCGCGCAAGGCGCTGCGCGCGATCGATCGACGCCGCGCCGAGGTGGCCATCGGCGGCGCCGAGATCGTCGGGATCACCCTGTTCCGCTTCGTTCCCGCCCTGCTGCGACGCATCGTCCGCGGCTACCGGCCGGGATGAGCTACCGGTCGGCCTCGGCCTCGGTGGCCACGAGCCGCCCCGTGGTCAGCTCGAGGACGACCCGGTCGAGATCGTACACGTGGTCCAGCGTGGCCTTCACGGCGCGCATGTCCACCATCACGTTGCGACCGCGCTCGGGCAGGTACAGGTAGTCGCGCACCAGCCCCTCGATGTTGCGGTCGAAGTTCAGGCCGACGAGCGCCAGGTCCTTCGTGACTGCCGGCGACCCGGAATTGCCCCCGATCGTATCGCTCGTCGAGGCGAAATTGAGCGGCGTGCCGAGGTCCAATCCCGGCGGGGGGCTCGCGAGCCGGTCCGGCAGCGCCCAATCGGGATGTCCCGCGAACGAGTAGTGCCGGTCGTACATGCCGAAGAGCGTGGTATACGCGGGCGCGAGCGTTCCGTTGTACTCGTATCCGCGGACGACGCCGTCGGTGAATCGCGGCGAGAAGGTGGCATCGGGGGGCACCGCGACGCCGTAGACGGCGAAACGGGCCTTGCCGATCTCGCGCTGCAGGTCGGCGAGACGGGCCGAGAGGCCTGCCATGGCCGATTGCCACGCGGCGAAGCGGGGCATGAGGACCGAAGCCAGGCGCATCCCGGGGTCTTCCATCGTGAGCGTTCCGGCCTCCAGGGCCGCCTTCGTGCCGGCCGCCGACGCGAGTGCGGAGCTTCCCGGCAGCCCGTCGAGCGCGGCCAGGATGGGGTCGTCGGCCGGCAATACCCGCTTCCAGTCCTCGATACGCAGGTTCCAGAGCGACGCCTCGAGCGCTGCCGGATAGTCCGCCGACTGCATCAGCCGCTCGCGCGTGCGCCGGGCACGTTCCGATCCGGGCGCGTCGGAAAGCAGCGCCCAGGCCTGCATCATGCGCTGTTCGAACCCAGCGGCCAGCCGCGCCGCGCCCAGTGCCTCGAACGCCGCGGTTTCGACGGCCATCGTGCGCTGCTCGGCGACCACGGCCGCAATGGCGTCGTGCACCCCTCCGAACCGCACGGCGAGCGCCGGATCGGCGGCGATCGCGTCGCGGAACCGCTTCTCGTCGTCGGCGCGGCGCGCGATCACCCAGGGCTCCTGCAGCGCCTCGGCCCGTCCTACGAAGGCCTTCTCGCTGTTCGAGATGCCGAACATCACGTTGCGCAGGTCCATCGCCTCCCCGGTGACGGGATCGGCCGCGTAGAACGCGCGGTACGCCCCGAGGCGGGACGTCAGCGAACGGGCCCGAACGGCGACCTGCACGTCCCGCAGGTACTCGAGTTGGGCCACGGTCAACTGCCGCGACGTGGAGCCCGGGTTTCCGATCACGAAGACGAGGTCTCCTTCCTGCACGCCGGCGTCGGAAAAGGTGAAGTGGTGCGGCGTCGCCATCGGCCTGCCGTCCGGACCGTAGACCCGCAGGAACGAGTAGTCCAGCGCATAGCGCGGATAGGTGAAGTTGTCGCCGTCGCCGCCGAAGAAACCGGCCTGGAGTTCGACCGCCATCACGAAGCGCACGTCGATGAACCGGCGAAAGACGTAGGCCGAGGTCTTGCCGCCCTGGTAGAGCGGTACGACCTCGACGACCAGGCTGTCGCCCGGCGCGCGGGAAGCCGAAAGCCGGGCCTGGACGGCCGTCGCGGCGGCCTGCCGGGCGTCGGCGCGCTCGGCGTCGGTCTGCGCCGTCGCGGCGGCGGCATCGATCTCGGCGGTCACGTCCTCGATGCGAAGCAGCTGGTCGGCGTAGAAGCCGGGAATGCGGCGTTCCTCGTCCAGGCTCGCCGCCCGGAACCCGTCGTCGAGCAGGGTCTCCCCCTCCCGCTGGATCGCCGGCAGGCGCCCGCGAACGCAGTGGTGGTTCGTCACGACGAGCCCGTTGGGGGAGACGAACGACGCGGAGCACCCGGGAATGCGCAGCGCGCTCAGGCGGGCCCGCTCCAGCCAGGCGGCGTCGGGGCGGAAGCCGTACGTCGCCTCCAGGTAGTCGAGCGGCGGATTCTCGAAGAGCCACATCTTGCCGTTGTCCAGGTCGCTTGCCTCGGCACTCACCGTCTGCGCCGCCGACGAGGGGACCATCGTCGCGATCAGGGCACCGACCCAGATCGCCATTCCCAATCGCTTCATGTCGTCACCCCGGATTCGGGTTGTTGGAGGGACGAGGATACGCGGAGAGGGATTTTTTTGCGTGAGGATGCGTTGAATCGCGCTTCAACGCCCCACGATTCCGCCCGAAACGCGGCGACCGCCGCGCCCGGCCCCAGGAGAACCTCCCGTGTCGACCGATTCCGCCTCTTCCGCCACGCCCGAACCGGCCGAGCGCCCGAGCAATTTCCTCCGCCAGATCATCGAGGAGGACCTGCGCACCGGGGCCACCGGCGGGCGCGTCGTGACGCGGTTTCCGCCCGAACCCAACGGCTACCTGCACCTGGGGCACGCGATGGCCGTCTGCCTGCAGTTCGGGCTGGCGAAGGACTACCGGGGGCGGTGTCACCTGCGCTTCGACGATACGAACCCGGAAACCGAGGACATGGAGTACGTCGAGGCGGCCCAGCGGGATATCCGCTGGTTGGGCTTCGACTGGGGGGAGCACCTGTACTTCGCGTCGGACTATTTCGAGGCGTTGTACGACATGGCCGAGCGGCTCGTCGTGGACGGCAGGGCGTACGTCGACAGCCTGAGCGAGGAGCAGATCCGCGAGTACCGCGGCACGGTGACCGAGGCCGGGCGCCCGAGCCCTTTCAGGGAGCGCGGCGTGGACGAGAATCTCGACCTGCTGCGCCGCATGCGCGCCGGTGAGTTTCCGGAGGGCGCGCACGTGCTGCGGGCAAGGATCGACATGGCGAACCCGAACATGCTGCTCCGGGACCCGGTGCTGTATCGCATCAAGTACTTCGAGCACTACCGGCGCGGCAAGGACTGGTGCATCTACCCGCTCTACGACTTCGCGCATCCGCTGTCGGACGCGATCGAGGGCATCACGCACTCGCTCTGCTCGCTGGAGTTCGACGTGCACCGTCCGCTGTACGACTGGCTGGTCGATGCGCTGTACGAGCCGCCCCGCCCCCACCAGTACGAGTACGCGCGCCGCAATTTCGAGTACACGGTGGTGTCGAAGCGCAAGCTCCTGCGCCTCGTCAAGGAAGGGCACGTCGAAGGCTGGGACGACCCGCGCATGCCCACGATCGCGGCCCAGCGGCGCCGGGGCGTTCCGCCGGCCGCCATCCGGCGATTCGCCGACCAGGTCGGCATCGCCAAGGCCGAGACGATGATCGACATCAGCCTGTTCGAGCACCTGATCCGTGACGAGCTGAACCACGAGGCGCCGCGCGTGATGGTGGTACTTCGTCCGCTTCGCGTGGTGCTCACCAACTGGCCCGAGGACGAGACCGAGTGGCTCGACGCGAGCTACTGGCCGCACGACGTGCCGAAGCAGGGCACGCGACCGGTGCCTTTCGGCCGGACCCTGTACATCGAGCGGGACGACTTTGCGGAAGTTCCTCCCAGGGGCTTCCACCGGCTCTCCCCCGGGGCGGAGGTTCGCCTGCGCTATGCCTACGTGATCCGTTGCGACGAGGTCGTCAAGGATGCGGACGGCACCGTCGTCGAACTGCGCTGCACCGTCGACCTGGATTCGAAGTCCGGCGAATCGGCCGGACGGCGGGTCAAGGGCACGATCCACTGGGTCGAAGCCGATCATGCCGTCCCGGTCGAGGCCCGGCTCTACGACCGGCTGTTCTCCATTCCGGATCCTGAGGACGTACCCGAGGGACAGAGTTTCCTGGATCGCCTCACGCCGAACTCGCGGGAGATCGTCTCGACGGCTCTTGCCGAGCACAGCCTGTCCCGGGCCCGGGCGGGCGACCGGTTCCAGTTCGAGCGGCAGGGCTATTTCTACGCCGACCCGGTGGACTTTCGCCCGGAACGGCCGGTGTACATCCGTACGATCACGCTCCGCGACACGTGGGCCAGGGTGTCCGGCGCGGCCGAGACGGCGGGGACGGCCCAGCCGGCTCCGTCGAAGGCCGGGCGTCAGTCCGCGGTCGAAGAGTCGTCCGGACCGCCGATCCCCGCCCTGGACGCGGACCAGGAGGTCGAGGCCCGTCGCCTGGAATCGCGCTGGGGCATCGCGTTCGAGGATGCCGCCCTCCTCGCGTCAGACCCCGAACTGGGCACGTTCTTCGAGCAGGCCGCCGCGTCGGCCGAACCCCGGTCGGTCGCGAACTGGGTCGTGCACGAACTGCAGCGGGAACGCAAGGAGCGGGGGCTTTCGGCCATGGCCGTCACGCCGGCGTCCCTCGCCGCGCTCGTGGGTCTGGTCGAAGACGGAACCCTGTCGAGCCGCCTCGCCAAGGAGGTCTTCGCCGAGCTCGTGGCGCACGGCGGGGAGCCCTCGGCCATCGTGGAACGCCGCGGACTCGTCCAGATCGAGGATCGCGCCACGCTGGAATCGGCCGTCTCGGGGGTGCTTGAGGCCTTTCCGGATCGGGTCGCGGCCTACCGTGCCGGCAAGACCGGCCTTATGGGCTTCTTCGTCGGACAGGCCATGAAGGCCACGGACGGCAAGGCCAACCCGCAGTTGCTGCGCGAGGTGCTCGAGGCGGCGCTCGCCTGATCGACCCGGTCAGCGCGGAGCGACGACGATCGGGTCCGCGCCGACAGGCAGGTCGAAGGGCATGCCTCCGTCCAATCTCCAGACCCGCGCCACGCCCGCGGGCAGGCGCGCGGCCACGGCATTTTCGCCCGCCCACCCGACGAGCCCGGCGCCTTCCGACCCCTCGAGTACGGTCGGGAAGGGGTCGGCGAAGGTGCGCACGGCGAGCCGGACCGCGCCGTCGGATCCGGCCGTGCGGTAGGCGAGCCGGGTTCCGCCCGGGGACCACGACGGCGCGAACTCCGACGGCCCGTCCCCCGTGGGTGGATGCAGGTACGCGTTCTGCCCCGAAGCCACGTCGTAGATCGAGATCACGCGGACGCCCGGACGATCCGGGTGCTCGACGTCGTAGGCGAACTCGGTTCCGTCGGCCTTCCACGCAAGCCGTTCGGGCCGGTACCGGAAAGCGACCACCGTGCGCTCGTCCGCGCCGTCCGGGGCCGCGATACGCAGCGTCGAGTCGGGCTCGTAGGCGCGCCGCTGGCGGTTGTAGACCAGTTCGCGGTGCACGTACGCCACGTGGCGACCGTCGGGGGCGACCGACAGGCGGTGCATGCGGCGGGCGTCCACGGTGGAGCGGGTGGCGCAGCCGTCCAGCGCGACCACGTACAGGTTGTTGGTGTCCCGCACCAGCAGCTCGTCCGGACCCATCCACGCCAGTACCGCGCGCGCCGCCTGGCAGCCGACCCGGGCAGCGACACCCGTCGCGGGATCCACCCGCAGGATGTCGCCCGCTCCCATGGCCGGGCGGGCATCCCGCGTGGTCGGCACGTAGTGTCCGAAGGCCAGGTTCGTGCCGTCGGGCGACCAGGCCACGGTCGTTTCCACCGGGGCGGCCAGCGCAGCGAGGCGGTGCGTCCGTTCGTCGGCGCCGCCCACGAGCCAGACCGCCAGCGAGTCTCCGTCCCGGGCAACGGCCACGACGGCACCGCCCGCCGGCGACGGATATCTGCCGACGACCGCGCCTGCGAAGCTCGAGACGTCCCGCCGGGCGTCGCCGGCAAGGTCATGGGCGACGACCCTTCCGGCCTCCGCATAGAGCGCCCGGAAGGGCACGCCCTCCGGCGCCGGAGGTTCGACGAGGACCGGCTCGGGTACCGGCATCGGCAGGGGTGCGGGCCCCGAGCAGGCCGAGAGCAGCAGGGCGAGGACGGGAATCGGTCGGAATCGCGGCATCGGTAGGCGGCGGCCGGGTCAGAAACCGCCGAAGAGATCGGGAGACGAAGCCTGGGATTCGTGACGAAGCAATGCCTGCTTGACCCGGATCCCGCCCGCGAAACCCGTCAGCTCGCCGCCTGATCCCACGAGCCGGTGGCACGGCACGAGGATCGCCACCGGGTTCGCACCGGCGGCAGCTCCCACGGCCCGCGCCAGGTTGCCGTCGCCGAGCCGGCGCGCCATGTCGCCGTACGACAGCGTCTGGCCGTAGGGCAGCGCCCGAAGCGCCGCCCAGACGCGAAGCTGGAAGGGAGTGCCCTGGAGATCGAGCGCGACGTCGAACGCGCGCAGACTGCCGTCGAAATAGGCCTCCAACTGGCGGGCGGTCGTCTCCAGGAGGCCCGCCGCCAGGCGGATCGACGCGTTCCGGCTTCTCGCCGCCTCGCCGGCTTCGAAGGCCGGACCCGGACCCGGGTACCGCCCGAACGCTACCTGCATCACGCCGACGGGCGAAACGGCGACGGCCAGCGGCCCGACCGGACTGTCGATCGTGCGCGCCAGCAGCGCTCCTTCGGGTCGCAGCACGGTTGGGCGATCCGTCACGGGTCGTTCGCCAGGGATTGCGCGAGCAGGAGATCGCAGTTCCTGACGCTGCGGCGGTAGAACTCGGCACGCATGCGGCCCCGTTCGTCGTCGGTGAGGTCACCGCCGAGCCCTGCCCGCTCCCGGGACATGCGCGCCTGGTACAACAGCATCGCCGCCGCCACCGAGATGTTGAACGACTGCACGAATCCGTCGATCGGTACCACGCACAGGTCGTCGGCGGCCGACAGCATGACCGGCGAGACGCCCCGCATCTCGTTTCCGAAGACGATCGCGGTGCGCCGGGTGAAATCGATGTCCCACGAGGCCCGCGCCCCCTCGGCGAGATGCGCCGCGACGATCCGGTAGCCCTCTTTCCGGAGCGCATCGGCACAGTCGGCGGGCTCGTACCAGCCGCGCACGTCGAGCCATTTGTCGGCGCCCTGCGCCGTGCGCCGCGAATGCTTGAAAGGCGCCTCGCCGGCGACGAGGTCGAAGCGCTGGAATCCGAAGCCCTCGGCGGTGCGCATGACGGCGCTCACGTTGCCGGAGTTCGCGAGGCCCTCGACGACCGTCGCGATCCCGTACGTCCGGCCGTCCAGCACGCGCTCGATGCGGGCCGCGCGCTCCGGCGAGAGGTACGGAGTGAGCCGGCGGCAGATCTCCGGGGGCGGCAGTTCGACGTCGCCCACCAGGAACCGGTCCGGAAGGGTGCGACCGCCCTTGACGACCCGGGTCGGAAGGCGGGTTCGTGCGTCGGGTGTGGCTCTCAGGGTGGGTCGCATGGTTTCAAGATAGGATCGCGGGACGTACGCGGCCTTCCGGGTTCGCGAGCCCGGTCCCCGCGTCGTATTCTACGGGACCCTCCGTTTCTGCCTCATGATCCTCTCCGGAAAGATCGCCGTCGTCACCGGGGCCTCCGGCGGCCTCGGCCTTGCGGTTTCCCGCGCTTTCGCGGCCCGGGGCGCCGTCGTGTACGGCCTTGCCCGTCGGGAGGACCGTCTCGCCTCCGTGCGCAGGGATCTGGGCCCTGCGTTCGTGCCCGTTCCGTGCGACGTGACCGAGGAAGCCGGCGTTCGCGCGGCGTTCGAGCGCATGGAGGCCGAGGCGGGCCGCGTCGACGTGCTCGTCAACAACGCCGGCCTCGGCCGATTCGCCGAACTCGAGGACCTCGAGACCGCCGATTGGGACCTGATGATGAACACCAACCTGCGCGCCGTCTTTCTCTGCACGCGCGCGGTGCTTCCCGGCATGAAGGCGCGCGGCGAACGGGAAGGGTTCGGAGGGCACATCGTCAACGTGGCCTCGGTCGCCGCGCTGCTCGGCAACCCCCGCATCGGTGCCTACAACGCCACCAAGTTCGGGTTGCGCGGCCTCAGCGATGCCCTCATGAAGGAGGTGCGGGGGCACGGTATCAAGGTCTCCTGCATCTACCCGGGCTCGATCGCCACGGAGTTCTTTCTCACGTCCGGTTCGACGCCCAGCGCGAACCCGATGACGGCCGAGGACGTGGCCTCCACGGTCCTCCACATCGTGGAGACCCCGGACAATTACCTCGTGTCGGAAGTCGTCATGCGACCCCTGAGACCGGGCGGCTGAACCGAAGGCCTTTCCCACAGACCCCATCCAAACCGCTTCCACGATGAAACGGAGAGCATTCTTCCGCACCGGGCTCCCGGCGGCCGCCGGAGCGGTCGCCGCCACCTCGCTCGTCGCCGGCTGCGGCGGCTCGGGCGGCGAAGGTCCCGCCGTGCGCACGCGCACCAACGTGACCTGGCGCCTCGTTTCCACGTTTCCGCGTTCGCTGGACACCATCTACGGTGCCGCCGAGGTCTTCGCGAACCGCGTGTCGGAACTCACCGAGGGCCGGTTCAGCATCCGGGTCTTCCCGGTCGGCGAGATCGTGCCGTTCGACCAGGTGCTCGATTCGGTGCAGAAGGGCACCGTGCACATGGGGCACGCGGCCAGCTATTACTTCACGGGTCTGAACCCGGCGCTGGCGTTCGACTGCACCGTGCCGTTCGGAATGAACGCCCGGCAGTACAACGCCTGGTTCTATTACGGGGAAGGCAGGGACCTGCTGCGCGCCCTCTTCGCCGACTTCAACATCGTCAACTTCCCGGGCGGAAACACCGGGACGCAGATGGGCGGCTGGTTCCGCAAGGAAATCGGGGGCCTGTCGGACCTGCGGGGCCTCAAGATGCGCATTCCGGGGCTCGGAGGGCGCGTCATGGATCGGCTCGGGGTCACGGTGCAGGTCCTCGCGGGCGGGGACATCTACCCTGCGCTCGAGCGCGGCGCGATCGACGCGACCGAGTGGTCGGGACCGTACGACGACGAGAAGCTCGGCTTCTTCGAGGTCGCCAAGAACTACTCCTACCCCGGGTGGTGGGAGCCGGGACCCAACCTCAGCTTCTACGTCAACCGCCAGGCATGGGAATCGCTGCCGTCAGACTACCAGGCCGCCGTCGCGGCCGCGGCGGCCGAGGCGAACGTCGACATGATGGCCCACTACGACGCGAACAATCCGCCCGCACTCGAGCGTCTGCTCGGCAAGGGCGTGACCCTGCGTCCGTTCGCGCCCGAGATCCTGACGGCGGCCGCCGCCACGACCCGGGAGCTGCTCGAAGAGGAAGCCACGGACCCGGCCTACGACCGCATCTACCGTTCGTACAAGGCCTTCCAGTCGGCGTCGGACCGCTGGCTCAGCACGGCCGAGCTGTCGGTGGCCAACTTCGAGGCGTCGAACGGCTGACGGGTTTCGGCGTCACGCAGGAACGGCCTCGCCGGACGCGACCAGCGCCTCCTCCAGGTCCCGCATCAGGTCGTCCACCGACTCGAGCCCGATCGCCAGGCGGATTCCGCTCGCAGAGATGCCGGCGGCCTCCTGCTCTTCGGGCGGGATCATGGAGTGCGTCATCGTGGACGGATGCTCCACGAGCGTGCGCACGTTGCCCAGGCTGACCGCCAGCGTGATCGTGTAGGCATTCCTGGCGAGGTGGTTGATGAACCGCGCGCCCGCTTCCTGCCGCTCCTGCGGACTGTCGCCCACCAGTTCGAAGTAGATCATCGACCCGGGAGCGAAATTGCCTTCGTAGTCGGTCATCTGCCGGCGCGCGACCTCGTATCCCTCGAAGGACGGCAACCCGGCGTACGCGACGCGGTGTACCGACGGGTGGTTCTCCAGGTAGCGCGCGACCTGGCGCGCGCTCTCCTGCATCTGCCGCATGCGCACGGCGAGGCTCGGAAGGCCGTAGGCCATGATCGCCCACGCCGCGCGCGGCGAGAGCACGCCTCCGAAATCCTTGCGCCACATGAGCAGGTCGGCGTGCTTTCCGCGGGGTCCGATGACGACCCCGCCCATGTCCGTTCCGAACCCGGAAATCCCCTTCGTGAGGCTGTGCAGCACGATGTCGGCCCCGTGCTCGATCGGCCGCTGGCAGAACGGCGTCGAGAACGTGTTGTCGATCACCATCCAGATCCGCGTTTCGGGCGTGCGCTCGGCGTTGATGCGCCGCAGCTCGGCCGCGACCGCGCCGATGTCGATGATGTCCATCGTCGGGTTGGCCGGGCTCTCGAAGTAGACGACCCGGGTTTCCGGCCGGATGTGCGCCTCGAGCGCCTCGACGTCCCGGAGATCCATGTCGGTCGCCGCGATGCCGAGCTTCGGATACCACCCGTGCAGGAGCGAGTGCGTGCAGCCGTAGAGCGCCCGGTGCGTGAGCACGTGCTCGCCCGTCTTCAGCAGGATGCCGAGCGCCGCCGAGACCGCGGCCATGCCCGACGCGAACGACACCGCGCATTCGCCCCCCTCGGCCGCCGCGAGCCGCTCCTCGAGCATGTCCTTGTTCGGCTCGTGCAGGCGGTCGTAGATGTAGATGTGCGAATCCTCTTCGCTTCCGAATTCCCGGAATCCCGCCGCCCCCCGCGCGGTGGAGTCGAGCCGGAACGTCGTCGAGGTGGAAATGGGCGGAACCAGGTGGTGCCCGTACTCCCACGCGTCGCTGCGCATGCGGCCGTGGATGAGGTGGGTCGTGGGGTCGTAGGTGGATCGCTTGGATTCCATGGCGGGCCTCAGGCGTCTGCGATGGGCAGCTTGGTGCCGTGCTTCACGGTGGAGAGCACGAAGGAGGTATGGATGCGTCCGATCCCGGGAACGGACGTCAGTCGATGCAGGAGGAAATCCTCGTAGGCACGGATGTCGCGGGCGACGACCTTGAGCAGGAAGTCGCTCTCGCCCGACACGTGGTAGCATTCCAGCACGTCGGGCAGGTTTTCGACGTGGGATCGGAAGGCTTCGAGCTTCTCGGCCCCGTGCTGGAGCAGGGAGATCGAGACGAACGCGATCGTGTGGTGGCCGACCTTGTCGGCCTCGAGCAGCGCAACCGTCGACCGGATGTAGCCCTCCCGCCGCAGCTTGCGCACGCGGTCGAGCGTGGACGCGGGAGCCAGCCCCACCTGTCGTGCCAGGTCGACGTTCGTCACCGTCGCATCCTCCTGGAGGATGTTCAGGATTCGGCGATCGATGCGGTCGAGCGAATCGAGCATGGGCGTTCATCGTGTGGTGCCACACAATATACGGTATGTACCACACTTGGTCCACTATTGTTCGTCGATGGCAGGTCATGGCCGAACGTCGTTCGGCATGCATCGATTCGCCGGCGATTCCGTACGTTGCATGGGTCTTCCCTACCGCCGAACTCCCCGATGCCTGTCTCCCGTGATCTGCTCGAGCGGTTCGAGGCTGCTGCAGCGACCTACGACCGGATCGAGCGCCTGCTCGCCGAGCCCGATGAGCGGCTTCGGCTGCGGGTCCCGTCCGTCTCGGCCTGGTCGCCCGCCCAGCATCTGTGCCACGTGGCGCTGTCGAACGGCCTCATGCTGACCGCCGTCGACCGCATCGCCCACCAGGCCGAGCCCGCCCATGCCGGCGGCTCGATCAACCTCGTCGGCCGCTACGTACTCACCACGGGCCACATCCCCCGCGGACGCGGCAAGGCGCCCGACCGATCGGTTCCGCCCGCCGATCCCGGCCGGTTGGAAACCGCCGAGCTGGTGGCCCGGAGCCGGTTGGCGCTGGTGCGTGTCAAGGGAGAACTTCCCCGCGTCGAAGAGGCCGCCTGGCGAACCGACCACCACGTGTTCGGCGCGCTCGACGCCCGCCAGTGGCTCCGCCTGGTGGCGATCCACGCCCGCCACCACTTCGGGATCGTGGACGAGATCCTGGGGGCGTGAAGCGCGGTCTCGTCGCTGGACGAAGGCAACATCCGCAAGGCCGGCTTCGAATCACGGGTCTGCTTACAGGGTGATGGGTCAGCCTTCTCGGCCGTGGGAAAGCCGAAGGGCAGTGCATACCCCATCCAGATCATGGAAGGCCTGCCATCTCACTGACGCCGGCGCTCACCCTCTTTCTGGCAGGTACGGGTCCCGGATTGGAAAATGGGGGCGGTTTTCCATGTATTCACCCGTTTTCGGGGGTCAATATGTCGACTTTGGGCCGAAAATCGACATTTTCGTCAGGTTTTTGGGGTCAATATGTCGACTTTGGCCCGAAATCCCACTTCCGCGCCATCCCGAAGGCCTCCGGCGGCCTTCCGATCCGGCTCCACACCGCTCAGACTCCCTCCCGCGCCCGTAAGCCGCGCAACCACCCCTTGCGGCCACAGGCTCTGACCCGTGCGGGGCGCGTGCTCCCGTATCTCGGGACGGCAGACCCACCCCAGGCTCAGTACGACCAGTTCACCAGCTGCGGGAACAGGATCACGAGCAGCAGCCCGATCGCCTGGATCACGATGAACGGCACGGCGCCCCGGTAGATCGTCGACGTCGGGATCTCGGGCGGGGCCACCCCCCGCAGGTAGAAGAGCGCGAAACCGAAGGGCGGGGTCAGGAAGGACATCTGCAGGTTCATTCCGATCATCACGCCGAACCACACGAGGTCGATGCCGAGCGCGGCCGCCGCCGGGGCGAGGAGCGGGATCACGATGAACGCGATCTCGAAGAAGTCGATGAAGAAGCCCAGGAGGAAAATCGCCAGGTTCGCGACGATCAGCAGGCCGACGACGCCTCCGGGAAGGTTCGTGAGCAGGTCGTGGATCCAGAGGTCGCCGTTGAGCCCGCGGAAGACCAGCGCGAACGCGGTCGAGCCGATCAGGAGGAACATGACCATGGCGGTCAGCTTGAGCGTCTCGTCCATGGTGTCGCGCACCGCGGCCAGCGTGAGCCGCCGGTTCGCCGCCGCAAGGCCCATCGCGCCGAGCGCGCCGAGCGCGCCCGCCTCGGTCGGCGTGGCGACGCCGGCGAAGATCGAACCCAGCACCAGGAGGATGAGCACGAGCGGAGGCATCATGACCTTCATGACGCGCAGGGCGAGTGCCCTTCCGCTCACCGAACGCGCCGACAGGGGCAGCGCCGGAGCCAGTTTCGGGCGGAAGACCGCGATGCCGACGGTGTAGAGGGCAAAAAGGCCCGCCAGCATCACGCCGGGCACGAACGCGCCCATGAAGAGGGATCCGACCGAGACCCCGAGCTGGTCGGCGAGCACCACGAGCACGACGCTGGGCGGAATGATCTGCCCCAGCGTACCGGCCGCCGTGATGACGCCCGTGGAGAGTTCTTTGCCGTATCCGTACTGCAGCATGACCGGGAGCGAGATCATGCCCATCGCGACCACGGAAGCCCCCACGACTCCGGTAGCGGCGGCGAGCAGGGCTCCCACGAACACGACGGCGAGGGCGAGGCCGCCCCGGAGCGGTCCGAAAACGGCGCCGATGGTGGTGAGCAGATCCTCGGCGAGGCGCGATTTCTCGAGGATCGTGCCCATGAAAATGAAGAACGGGATCGCCAGGAGCACGTAGTTCGACATGACGCCGAACGTGCGGTCGGGCATGGCGAGCAGCAGGTGCCAGTCGAAGAGGCCGAGTTCCACGCCGAGGAACGCAAAGACGAGCGCCGTTCCGCCGAGGGCGAATGCGACCGGGAAGCCGCTGAAGATGAGGAGCAGCGCCCCGACGAACATCAGGGGGCCGAGGAGATCCGGGTTCATACGTGGCCTCCGCCCAGGTGCTCGCCGGCGTCGGGGGCCGCGACCTTGCGCCCGTGGTCGACCAGGAACGCGACGCGGCGCGCGAGCAGCGCGAGGCCCTGGACCAGCAGCAGGATGAACGCGACCGGGATGACGGCCTTGATCGGCCAGCGCGGAAGCCCGCCCGGATCGGGCGACATCTCGCGAACGGCGATGGAGTTCTGCACCGCCGGATAGCACACCCACAGCATCATCAGGCAGAACGGAACCAGGAAGAGCACGATGCCGGCGACGTCGACCCAGGCCCTTCCCCGCGGCGACAGCCGCATGGTGAGCACGTCCACCCGGACGTGGGCGTCCTTCTTCAGCGTGTAGGCGGCGCCCAGCAGGAACATCGCGCTGAACAGGTACCACTGCAGCTCGATGTAGGTGTTCGAGCTGAGGCCGAGTCCGCTGTACTTGTCGAGGTAGCGGACGATCGCGTTGTACGAGCCGACGAGCACCATCAGGAGCGAGAGCCAGCCCAGGAGGCGGCCCGAACGCTCGCTGAAGCGGTCCACGGCGTCGGCGAACTTGAGGAGAGCAGGCACGGAGGTCGGGGTGGGGTGGCGGCCGAAAATAGCGGGCACCGCGATGCGATGCCATGGCCGATCCGGTCACGGTGTTGCCGTGCCACGGTGAGCCCCGCCCCGGTGATGCGATGCCAAGGCGGGCCTCGATCGGCGGCTCATCCGCCCGAAGTCGGTCCCGGAGCGTCCGGCGGCGCCGGTTCCTCTTCCGGACGCGCGCCTTCCGAACCGTACTTCCTGAGCCGGCGCTCCAGGCTTTCGGCCTCGTCCCGTGAGCGCCAGTACTCGATGCGCTCGGTGATCGTGCGCTCGTACCCGACGTCCGACGGACGATAGAAGTAGGTGCCCTGCATGCCGTCCGGCAGGTACTGCTGCGGCACGTAATGGTTGTGGTACGCGTGCGGATACAGGTACCCCTTGCCGTGGCCCAGCCCTTCCTTGTCCCTGTTGCCGTCCTTGAGCGGGTTCGGTACTTCGTGCGAGGCCTCCTTCTCGACGAACGCGAGGGCGTCGAAGAAGGACAGCGACGAGTTGGATTTCGGAGCGGTGGCCAGGTACAGGCAGCATTCCGCCAGGTGGAACCGGCCCTCGGGCATGCCGACGAATTCGAAGGCCTGCATGCACGCCGTCGCGACCTGGATCGCGCGCGGATCGGCCAGTCCCACGTCCTCGCACGCGAAGATCAGCATGCGGCGGAAGATGAAGCGCGGATCCTCACCGGCGTAGACCATGCGGGCCATCCAGTAGAGCGCAGCGTCGGGGTCCGAGCCCCGCAGGCTCTTGATGAAGGCCGAGATCGTGTCGAAGTGGGCGTCGCCTTCCTTGTCGTAGAGTACCGCCCGCTTCTGGATCGAGTCCTCGGCGACCGCCATGTCGATGTGCACGGAGCCGTCCGGCGCGGGCTCCGTGGTTTCCACGGCCAGCTCGAGCGCGTTCAGCAGGCTTCGGGCGTCGCCGTTCGCCGTGCTGACGAGGTGGGCCAGCGCGTCCTCGTCGACCGCGACCGTCCGGCGTCCGTACCCGTGGTCGGGGTCGACGAGGGCCTGGCGGGCGATGCGGGCCAGGTCGTCGTCGGTCAGCGTTCGCAACTCGAAGACCCGGGAGCGGCTTACGAGCGCCTTGATGACCTCGAAATACGGATTCTCCGTGGTCGCCCCGATGAAGGTGACCGTCCCGTTCTCGACGTGCGGAAGCAGCGCGTCCTGCTGGGCCTTGTTGAAGCGGTGCACCTCGTCGACGAACAGGATCGTGCGCCGCTGCCGGTACCGCAGCAGGTCCTCGGCGGCCGAAATCGCGTCCCGGATATCCTTTACGCCTGCCAGTACCGCGTTCATCGACACGAAATGCGCACGCGTCGCGCCGGCGATGATGCGGGCGAGCGTGGTCTTCCCGGTCCCGGGCGGACCGAAGAAGATCAGCGAGGTGATGCGGTCGGCTTCGATCGCGCGGCGCAGCAGTCGGCCCGGGCCGAGGATGTGTTCCTGCCCGACGAACGCGTCCAGCGTGCGCGGCCGCATGCGGTCGGCCAGGGGGGCGTGCCCCAGCCGGGCCCGCTCGGCCGCGTGATCGAAGAGGGAGTCCATGGTTCAGCCGGTTGCGTCGATGCGGGCGAGCGCGGCGCGCACCCCCTCGGAAAATGCCGAGGCCCCGCCCTGCGAAGGATGGCGTACGTACGAATGGGCCACTCCGATCCGGGCGAGCACCGACTCGGCCTTTCGACCGACGGCCAGCGTCAAGCGGGGCTCGAGCGCGGCGACGATCTCACGGGTCAGCGGTTCGAAACGCCTCGTTTCCCCGGCTCTCGGCGTGCGGATGCTCAAGGGGTCATCCGGTCGATGGGGATGCATCGGCACGCTGTTCCACACGAAGAACCGCGGGAAATGGGGTTGCAGCAGTCTCCAGAAGATGGCGGCGCTGTACTCGGCATGCGGCACTCCGTCCGCTCCGGAAAGGGACCCCGAGAGCGGAAACCCGGGGTCGGCGAGCTGCGCTTCGCTCGTGATGGGCACACCCGAGAAGCGGCAGCCCCAGGGTCCGGGCGCCTCGGCGAGAAGGAGCACCTCCGGGAGCCGCTCATAGGCCGAGAAATACGCGGCCAGGTTGGCTCTCCGGATTTCCGCCGCGTCCGGAGCATCAAGGAGCGCATCGACATCCTTGTACGGGTTGAAGAGATCCGGCGTCGACTCGGCGGTAAATAGGCGTCGTGCGACGGCGTCCCACACCCGGGCGAACGCCGGGTGCATGGTGTCGCGCGGATCGTGATCCGGGTGCATGATGGTGTCTGTCTGGGTGCGTCCCGTATGCCCGTGGAACCCGTCGGGCGGCGGAATGTCGCGAACAGCGAATTTTCGTTGTATACGGCGACGTAAGAAGGTCCCTCGCAGCGATACTGGGACGGTCGGGTTAGCTTCTTTTCATCTGTCGGAACGTATCCCGAAATACAGGCTCTTGCCATGGAAAACGCCAAACTATCCCTCAACGGGAAGGAGTACGACCTGCCGGTCATCGTCGGATCCGAAGGAGAGGTCGGTCTGGACATCCGCAAGCTTCGCGCCCAGTCGGGTGCCATCACGCTCGATTCGGGCTACGGCAATACGGGTTCCTGCCTGAGCGCCATCACGTTCATCGACGGCGAGGAGGGCATCCTCCGGTACCGGGGGTACCCGATCGAGCAGCTCTCGGAGAAGGCCTCGTTCCTCGAGGTGGCCTACCTGCTCATGTACGGCGAACTGCCGAACGCGAAGCAGCTCGAGACCTTCAAGGACGGGCTCACCCACCACAGCCTGCTCCACGAGGACATGAAGAAGTTCTTCGAGGGCTACCCGCCGAGCGCGCCCCCGATGAGCGTCCTGTCCACCATCGTTGCTTCGCTGTCCGCATTCTACGGGGAGAGCGACGATCCGGCCGAGCGGGATCTCAACATCATCCGGCTCATCGCGAAGATCAAGACGATCGCCGCCTTCGCGTACAAGAAGTCGATCGGACAGCCGTACGTCTACCCGCGCAACGATCTGGGGTATTCGGCCGATTTCCTGCACATGATGTTCGCGGTGCCGTCCGAGGCCTACGAAATCGATCCGCTGCTCGAAAAGGTCCTCGACCTGCTGCTCATCCTGCACGCCGACCACGAGCAGAACTGCTCGACGTCGACCGTGCGCATGGTGGGCTCGAGCGAAGCGAGCCTCTTCGCCTCGATGTCGGCCGGAATCAGCGCGCTTTCGGGTCCGCTGCACGGCGGCGCCAACGTCCAGGTCATCGACATGCTGCAGCATATCCATGCGGACGGCGGCAACGTGGACAAGTACGTCGCGCTGGCGAAGGACAAGAGCGCCGGGTTCAAGCTGATGGGCTTCGGCCACCGCGTCTACAAGAACTTCGATCCTCGGGCCAAGGTGATCAAGGGCGCGGCCGACAAGGTGCTCGAGCAGATGGGCATCCACGATCCCCTGCTCGATATCGCGAAGCAGCTCGAGCGCCACGCCCTCGAGGACCCGTACTTCGTGGAGCGCAAGCTGTATCCGAACGTCGACTTCTACAGCGGCATCCTGTACCGGGCGATGGGCATCCCGACGAACATGTTCAC
>JANJTM010000024.1 GCA_024711125.1 Rhodothermales bacterium | reverse complement strand
GCCCGGCGTAAGGGACGTGTTCCGATTCAAGACATTTGAGGACGACTACGCACGCAACTTCTTCGACGCGAACGCCTTCCCCGAACTGGTCGCCGTGGTAGGCGACACAACGTGGCACGTGCTGAAGGCCAAGCAGGCCCTGCAGGTCGAATGGGAGCCCATTCCCGACACACCGGTGACCATGGGCGGTTTCGGACGCACGCAGACCGTCACTATTCCCGCCGGCCTTGAGAGCTCAGCTGTGCATGCAGCGAAGATGGCCGAGATGGCGGCCCAGCCTGGCCGGGTCGTGCGAAGGGACGGAGACCCGGAAGCCGCGTTCGCACGCGCGGCGAAGGTCATCGAGCGGACCTACACGGCTCCGTACCTGGCCCACAACCCGATGGAGCCGATCGCGTGTTTCGCCGAGGTGACTTCCGACAAGGCGGTCATCTCCGGTCCCGTCCAGGCGCCGGAGTTTATCGAGCAGACCATCGCTGCCCGTCTCGGCATGCCCCTTGAGGCCGTCGATGTGCGCATGGTCCGGATGGGGGGCGGGTTCGGCCGGCGCGCATACAGCCACTACATGGTTGAGGCGGCCGTCATCGCCCAGCGGATGAAGGTGCCCGTGCGACTTCAGTACACGCGGGAGGACGACATGACCTTCGGGGTGTATCGCCCAACGTACCACGCCGTTTACCGCGCTGGCCTCGATGCCGATGGCCGATTGATCGCGTTCCACGTCAAGGCCGGAGGCATCCCGGAGAGCCCGCTGCATGCCGACCGCTTTCCGGCCGGCGCCGTGGACAACTACCTGGCCGAGCAATGGTCGATCGATTCAAACATTACGACCGGCGCGTTCAGGGGACCGCGATCGAACTTCATGGCGAGCGCCGAGCAGTCGTTCCTCGACGAGGTGGCGGAGTCCATGGGAAAGGATCCTATCACCTTCCGCCTAGAACTCCTGGAGCGCGCCCGGACCCGACCGGTGGGTCAGCGCAACGACTACGACGCCTCCCGATACGCGGGGGTCCTTGAGCTGGTGCGAGACAAATCCGGGTGGGGCACTGCGCCGGGTACGGACATCCACCGCGGCGTCGCCGCCTACTTCTGCCACGATTCGTACGCGGCCCAGGTGGTCGATCTGCGCATGGAGAACGGTCGACCGGTCATCGAGCGGGTCTGTTGTGCAATGGACTGCGGCATCGTGGTGAACCCCGACGCGGCTACGAACATGTGCCAGGGCGCAATCGTCGACGGCATCGGATGCGCCCTGTTCGGTGAGATGTCCTTCACGGACGGGCGACCGGACAAGGACAACTTCGACACCTACCGCATCATCCGGCACCGGGAGGCACCGCGATCGATCGACGTCCACTTCATGCCGAGCGAGGTGGATCCGACCGGCCTCGGTGAGCCACCGTTTCCGCCGGTGTTTGCCGCCTTGGCGAACGCGCTGCACAGCGCAACCGGGACACGCTTCTACGAACAGCCGTTCGGGCCGAAGCTGGACACGCTGCGCGGCAACTCGAATTGATACGTGGGCCACGGCCCCCATTCGTCATGAAAGCAACCAGCACCGTCCTGTGTGTTCTGGCCCTTTGTGCTGCGTGTACCACGGGGCAGGACGAGAACGCGGCCCCGCCGACCCTGTCTGCAGCGGGCGCTGAGCAGCAGATCCGTGACCTGTCGGCTCGGAAATGGATGTGGATGGCCGAGAAGAACGTCGATTCGCTCGCCGTACTGTTTCACGACAAGGCCAAGTTCGTCCACATGAGCGGCACTTGGGGAAAGGCCAGCGAGCTGGAGATCATCCGTAGCGGCAGCATCCACTACCGACAGGCCGACGTCCACGACGTGGCTGCGGAGGTAGTGAACGACACGGGGGTGCTGTGGAACCGCATTACCCTGACGGCCATGGTCCGGGGCGAGGAGGTGACCACCGAGTTCACGGTCACGGAGGTTTATGTCGCCGACCAGGCTGTGTGGAAGCTGCTGGCGCTGACCTTCAGCTCGGTGCGGGACACCCATGTCATCGAACACTAGGACGCTCTATCTGAATCTCAAGTACTCGAAATCGTTGGTGGAACTGCCATGAAGGGAACGTATCCGGGAGTTCGCAGCGTCGTCCTCGTGGCGATGAGCATGATGGTGACGTTTGGCACGGTCAGCGGACAGACGGTGCACACGGCTTCGGGTCTCGTGCGCGGTGCGACGCAGGAAGGCGTCACCAGCTTCAAAGGGATTCCGTACGCTGCACCACCGGTGGGACCCTTTCGATGGCGTCCGCCACAGCCCGCCTCATCGTGGGCGGGCGAGCTCGATGCCAGGGAGTTTGCCGCCAACTGTGCCCAACCAGGCTGGCCGAGAGGGTCCGGCACGATTGCCGAGGACTCATCCGAGGATTGCCTGTTCCTCAACCTCTGGGTGCCCGAGGGCACGGCAACCAACGCCGGTCTGCCAGTGATGGTCTGGATCCATGGCGGGGCATTCGTCGGCGGCAGCGGTGCCGGGCCCACCACCGCGGGCATCGAGTTCGCCAGACAAGGCGTCATCCTGGTGACGCTCAACTACCGCCTCGGCCGTCTGGGCCACTTCGCGTTTCCTGCACTCAGTCGTGAGCATCCGGACGAACAGAAGGGCAGCTACGCCTACATGGACCAGATCGCCGCGCTCCAGTGGCTTCAGACGAACATCGCCAGGTTCGGTGGCGACCCAGGTAATGTCACCATCTTCGGCTTCTCCGCCGGTGGCGTCTCGGTGCATTCGCTTCTGACGATTCCGGCTGCGAACGACCTGTTTCAGAAGGCGATCATCGAGTCTGGAGGAGGCCGCGACGGGGTGCTCACGGGGCGCCCGATCGACAGGGAGCATGCCGACCCATACTACCCGGTTTCGGCGCAAACGGTTGGGCAGAACTTCGCCCGCAGGCACGGGATCGATGGTACGGATGCAGCCGCCTTGGCTAGACTTCGCGGGCTGCCCGTTGGGGATATCGTCGACGGCGGCGAGGAGTATGACGGCCAAGGTGGGGCGCCGATCTACTCGGGTCCGATTCTCGACGGCACGTTGGTCGTCGAGACGGCCGAAAGCGCATACAACGGCGGCCGGGCACCGCATAAGCCGATTATCATTGGCTCCAACAGTGCGGAGGTCGGTGGCGGATTCGTCAACGCGGGCTCCAAGGAGGAGCTGCTGGCGTTGTTCGGCGGCGTCGCAGATGAGGCATCCGCCATCTACGATGCCGACGGCGCCACTGAGCTCGCTGAAATGCTCACGATGGTGAACACGGACAAGGTGTGGGCGGAGCCGGCCCGATTCACCGCACGGACCTGGGCGGCCGCAGGCATTCCGTCGTACATGTATCTCTTTGCCTATGTCCCTGCATCGGTCCGAGACCGTATGCCATATGGGGCCCCGCACGGATCCGAAATCCCATACGTGTTCAACACGCTCGACACCCGGTGGGGTTCGGACGCCGCGACGCCTGAGGATCACGAGGTGGCACGAGTGATGCATTCATACTGGGCGAACTTCGCCAAGACCGGCGACCCAAACGGACTCGGGTTGCCGGAATGGCCAACCTATGAGCGCGGACAGGACAACGTTCTTGAAATCCAACGCGACGGCACACCCATTGCCGGACCCGATCCGCGTAAGGCAAGACTGGACGTGATCGAGAAGGCGCTTCCGTTCATGGTGCCACGGCAGTAGGCCGGCAGGTGCTTTCGAGCCGGCGGCTGGACAGCGTGGGGACCGTGGTGAGACTACCGTTCAGCGGCTAGCGGGATAGGCCGATGCGAGACGTCCTCCCCTTCATTGAACGCGCCATCGAGGACGGACGTCCCGTGGCATGGGCCCGAGTCGTATCGACCTGGGGTTCAGCACCGCGTCGCCCGGGCGCGGCCATGGTGGTTGCATCGCCCAAGGAGTGGGCCGGATCGGTCTCCGGGGGTTGCGTGGAGCACGCTGTCGTGGACGAGGCGCTGGGTACCCTCGCCACTGGCCTTCCGCAGATAGTCAGCTACGGCGTGAGCGCCGAGACCGCGTGGTCGACTGGGCTCTCATGCGGCGGGACGGTAAGGATCCACATCGAGCGCTTTCCCATGTTCGCTGCCAACCCGGAGTCTCAGGCGGTTGGCCGTGCACTCGTCGAGGCGCTGCGAGCGGACCGACCGGTTGTGCTTGCCAGCCCCATGACCGGATCATTTCCACCGGTGCTTCTCGACGTCGAAGGGACGCCGCTGGAGCCTCTTGCTCTGGCAGTGGATCCCGGTCTAGTTGATGCGGCACGCCGATCCATCGCTTGCCGTACTCCGGTGGTGGCCACCCTGGGGGACGACGAATGGCTCCTTCATCCTCTTCCTGCCCGGGACCGACTCATCATCGTTGGGGGCTCGGACATCGCGTGCCATCTGATACCTCTGGCTCACGCTCTCGAATTCGAGACGCTGCTTATCGATCCGCGGCGCGTGCTCGTGGACGGGAGCCTTTACATCGAGGCTCCGTCCGCAGTTCTCACAGACGCCTCAGAACACGCTCTCTCCAGGATCCCGCTGTCCGAATCCTGCTATGCCGTCCTTCTGACGCACGATCCGCAGGTCGACGATCCGGCCCTTCATGTGCTGCTTCGGAGTCCGGCACGATACATCGGGGCACTCGGTGGGCGGAAGACTCAGGAAGCCAGGCGCAGTCGGCTGCGGTCATCTGGATTCTCTCAGGCCGATATCGAGCGGATAGACGGTCCTGTTGGGGTGCCCATCCTGGCGACGACGCCGGCCGAGATCGCCGTGTCGATCGCTGCGCGTCTGGTTGAGAGGCGACGTGCGCATGTCGATCTCACGAGCCTGCAGTAGGCACTGCGTGGCTCCCACTAGGATCGGGATTCCGCCCCTTCAACCAGTGTTCAACTGATGCGTCTCGACCAAGGATCATGTACATTGTCTGCACAGCCTCCGACCGGACGACTTCAGTGATGCCGTAACCGACTGTGCGACATGGCCGCCGGGGCTATAGCTCAGTTGGTAGAGCGCTTGAATGGCATTCAAGAGGTCAGGAGTTCGAATCTCCTTAGCTCCACTCGATTTGGTTGACCGGGACCGGCTTCGCCGGGGTGGGTTCGAAGGGCGGTGGTGTTTGACCGGGACCGGCTGGTTTTGTTGACCGGGACCGGCTTCGCCGGGGTGCTTCCAGGCAGAAACGCCGGTTAGAGCATACTTACGGGGCAGTCCGGAGTGATCTGGACAGCCCCTTCTCGTCGGTGCCGGGCGGGTCGAACGGCTCGTCGACCGGGCCCGGCCGGCCCGCGAAGGGCTGCGGGCGGCTTGTCCCTTCCGCATATCGGGGACCAATACATCGAATCGAGGCCGAAAGTCGATGTATTGGCCCGCTTTTCGGGGGCAAAACGTCGAAAAAGGGCCATTAGTCGACATATTCACCCGCTTTTGGGGTCGAATACATCGACTTTGGGCCGAAATCCCAGGTCCGCACCCTTTCGTTCCCTTAGAAGAGCGAACGGAGGCGCGGTCTCCGGCCTGCGGAGTTTCGTGGCCCACCTCGGACACGCGCGAATACCGAGCCGCCCTCCGAAACGAGGCCCTTCGGGTCCCGAACCGCTTCTTCTTTTTCGCGACGGCCGAAATCGCTTTAATCGGTTTTCAGGGTGCCGATTACCCATCCAGCGGTCGCGGCTGCGGCCCCTATTCCTCCGATCCAGAGCACCCACCGGGCGGCTTCGTGCCAGGACCATCCGAGCGCCATTCCCACGGCCGCGATGCCGAAACAGGCCACGGCGATTTTCGCGAGCCGGGCGAACAGGACCGGCAGGCGGTCGAGCCAGATGTTCACGAGGGGGACCGACGGATTCGTTTGCACGCCGAAGCTACGCGTATCATGCCGCTGATGTCACTTGCCCGCCCGAGGGAATTCGAGGATTCGATGGCCGACCGTGATCTCGTGGATCGCCTGCTGGGCGGCGCGGAATCGTTCAACGCGTGGCGGAGGGCATTTCCGGACGTTCGGCCGGATCTCACCGGGGCCGACCTCACGGGGGCAGATCTGCGGGGATGCGATCTGTCGCGGTCGGATCTGGCCGGGGCCTACCTCACCGTGGCCGAATTGGAGGGTTGCGACTTCTCGGGCTCCGACCTGTCCGGGGCGAACCTGACCGGTGCAGACGCTACCGGCGCGGTCCTCCGGGCCGCATGCCTCCGCGGAGCCGACCTCAGTTTCGCCGTGCTCAACCAGGCGGACCTCGGCGAAGCCGACCTCTCGGGCGCCCGACTCACGGAAGCGATCCTTCACGACGCCGACCTTCGTCGCTGCCGGCTGGAGGGGGCCGTGCTCCGGCGCGCAATCCTCGTTTCGGCGAATCTCGCGGGTGCCGATCTGACCGGTGCCGACCTCACCGGTGCCGTACTCGAAGGCGCCACGCTTCCGATCGGGCTGGGTCGTGCGTTGCGCGCAGACGGACCCGACGGGGACTGAGATCGCGGTCGCGGGTCAGTAGAGCGGAATATCGGGGTCGACCGTGGCTGCCCACGAGAACAGCCCCCCTGCCAGGTGGGCGACATCTGAAAAGCCCGCGGCCTCCAGGAGCGCCGCCGCTCGCGCCGAGCGTATCCCGGATCGGCAGTAGCACACGACCGGGCGAGCCGGGTCCAACTCAGACATCCGCGCCGGAAGCTCGAATTCGGGGATGACGATGCCACCGATCGAAACGATGTGCGCTTCGTGCGGTCGGCGCACGTCGATCAACTGCACGGATTCCGGGTCGACGAGGCGTCGTGCGAGTTCGATCGCGGTCACGGTGCGCACGACCGGGTCGGCGGCTCCGCAGAACTCGGTGTAGTCGTGCCGGATTTCCGGCGTTGCGGACCTCCCGCAGGCCGGGCAGGACGGGTCCGCGTCGAACTCGATGGTCTCGAAGCGGCCGAGCCGCAGGTCGATGTGGAGCAGGCGCCCGGCCAGCGGCTCGCCCGCTCCCGCGGCGAGCTTCACGGCTTCCACGGCCTGCAACGAGCCGATCACGCCGGTCGCCGCCCCGAGCACGCCGGCCTCCCCGCACCCGGGGGCCAGGCCCGGAGGAGGCGGCACGGGATGGAGGCAACGGTAGCACGGCCTTCCGGGCAGGCCGAATACCGATACCTGCCCTTCGAATCCGTGCACGGCGCCGTGTACCACCGGGCGTCCCGTGAGGGCGGAGACGTCGGCGAGCAGGTACCTCGTTTCGAAGTTGTCGGTCGCGTCGATGACCAGGTCGTACTCCGCGACGATGGCCAGGGCGTTGGAAGCATCGACCCGGACCTGGATCGGTTCCACGCGCACTCCGCGGTTGAATTCCCGCAGCCTGAGTACGGCTCGCTCCACCTTGGAGGCCCCTATGTCGGGCTCCGAATACAGGATCTGGCGCTGGAGATTGGACGGGTCCACGGTATCGGCGTCGGCGATGCCCAGCCGGCCGAATCCTGCGGCAGCGCAGTAGAGGGCCGCCGGAGAGCCGAGTCCGCCGGCGCCGACCACGAGGACCGACGCGTTTCGGAGTCGCTCCTGGCCCTCGAGTCCGATCTCGGGCAGCAGAAGATGTCTTCCGTATCGAAGGACCTCGGTCCGGTTGAGATGCCCCTCGGCCATCACGATCGTACGCTCGTTCAGGACCTGAAGCTACGCACCGGTGGACCGCCCACCACCTTATGCGGCCATCTCGCGGGCCCTGGCGGCCGCGGGGCGGAGACGGCGCGGTTCGACCGGCTCGGGCCGGAACTCCGGAGGAAGCTCCGGACGTCCCACGAGTCGGCCCTGTTCGTCTACCCGGGCCTCGATCGGCGGGATGCGATAGAGGTACCGACCGATGCCCCACTGCACGGCGGCCCGGCGCATGGAGGCCGAGAGACCGCCCTTGACCGGCTCGAGCTGGGTATTCTCGGCGCCGTCCCACTTGGTAACCCACTCCGCGGTATGATCCTCGCGTACGAGGCGTATCGAGATGCCGCAGAGCAGGCCGCCGTTCGGGCCCGGGCAATACTCGTTGCGCCAGTTTTCCGGACCGCATACCTGGTCCAGTCGATCCATGATCGCGCGGTTCGTGACGTACGGCACGACCCGCGCCCGGCCCTGCTCGCGGTTGACGGCGACGGGCTTCCACGCGAGGTCATCGGAGGAGAACCTCCGGGTGAGTGCGGCGAGAAATGACGGAGTCATCGGGGGGCTCGGTGTGTTGCGGGCACAGGATAGCCGCGGGTATATGACATCATTCTGTCATACTCCGAATTAAATTTTCCCGAGTCGGAAGCGCTTTCCGAAAGCACGTCCATAGCGCACATCATCATTACTTCGTAAGCTACGAGCGGCCCTTGTCCTTATTTCCTTGGTCATCCAATGCCTACAACCGTTCCATCCGCGCTTTCCGGAGCCGATATCGTCTGGGTGCTCGTGTCGGCCGGCCTGGTCCTGCTCATGACCCCGGCGCTCGCCCTGTTCTACGGCGGCCTGGTCCGTGCGAAGAACATGCTCAACACCATGATGATGAGTTTCGTGGCCCTGGGGGTTTCGCTGGTCACCTGGGTGACCGTCGGGTACTCCCTCGCCTTCGGCACGGGCTCCGCATGGATCGGCGACTTCTCGATGGCTTTTCTCGACGGGGTAGATCTCGAAGCGCGCGGAACGGTGCCCCACCTCCTCTTCATGGCATACCAAGGCACCTTTTTCGTGATCACGGCCGCCCTGATCTCCGGCGCCGTGGTCGAACGCATCCGATTCGGTCCGTACGTCGCATTCATCGCCCTCTGGGGCCTCTTCGTCTATGCCCCGGTCTGCCACTGGGTCTGGGGCGGAGGCTGGATCGCCTCGCTCGGCGCACTCGATTTCGCCGGTGGCGCCGTGGTCCACGTGAACGCCGCCGCCGCCGCGTGGGTGCTGGCGCGCACTCTCGGGCCCCGAACGGACTACGGCCGCCTCGCACTTCTTCCGCACCACGTGCCGTTCGTGGTGCTCGGCGCCGGGCTGCTCTGGTTCGGATGGTTCGGCTTCAACGGAGGGTCGGCGCTCGCGGCTGACCGCCTGGCCGTCCTCGCCTTCGTCAATACGCTGCTCGCCCCGTCGGCCACGATCCTGGTCTGGATGCTCCTCGATACCGTGAGGACGGGGAGGGTCACGGCGGTAGGTGCCGCCACCGCCGCCGTGGTCGGGCTCGTGGCGATTACGCCGGCGGCCGGCCTCGTTTCTCCCGTATCCGCACTTGCCATCGGCGCGATCGCCGCGGCCCCCAGCCACTTCGCGCTGGTATGGCGGGCCCGCACCCGCCTCGACGACTCGCTGGACGTGTTCGCGGCCCACGGCGTCGGCGGGATCGTGGGCGCCCTGCTCGTCGGCGTCTTCGCCGACCCGGCGTGGAACGGTTCGTACGACGGACTGCTCCACGGCAATCCGTCGCAACTCGCCGTCCAGGCGCTGTCGATCGCCGCCGTCTTCCTGTACAGCGCGACCGTCTCGGCGCTCATCGTCTTCGCCCTTCGGCGCATCACCTCGATTCGCGTCAGCCCCCGCCAGGAGGCGCAGGGCCTGGACGTGGCGCTGCACGGCGAAGAGGCCTACTCCGACGGGGAGGGTGCGGTGCTCGTTCTCGAATCCTCGAATCCGGCTCCCGCAGTCCGGGCGGCCGCCTGAAACCCATTCCGCTACGACCCATGAAACTCGTCAAGGCCATCATCAGGCCCGAGAAGCTGACGGACGTGCTCTTCGCGCTGTTCGAGGCCGACGTGCGCGGATTCACCGTCTCCCGCGTCCGCGGTCACGGCGGGGAACGCGAAGCCGAGGAGACCTACCGTGGAACCACGGTGCGCAGGGAGCTGGCCGACAAGGTGCAACTCGACATCGGCGTTTCGGACCCGTTCGTCGAGCCCACGGTCCAGGCCATTCTTCGTGCCGCGCGCACCGGGGACGTCGGCGACGGCAAGATCTTCGTACTTCCGGTGGAAAAAGTGTACCGCATCCGCACCGGCGAGGAGGACCGCGCCGCCGTGACCCCCGTCGGGACCGGATCCTGACGGGAAGTCCCCGACCCCCCGATACGGCTATCTCGCTTTGATTCCGAGCGCTTGGGGATCTATCATGCGCCGTTCATCCGGCGGGCTGCTCGCATGGAATCGGTATACCTGGTCTGCCTGATCGTCGGGGGGTTCTTCGTGCTGCTGTCGATCTTCGGCGGGAGCGGGGGCTCGTCTGACGCTGACGCCGACGCCGAGGTCGACGCCGATGCGGGCGAATCGCCCGACCACGACGTCCATCTCGACCACGGCCTCGACGCCGGCCACGACGGTCCCGATTTCGTCGACCTGTTCTCGCTTCGCGCGCTGTTCCTCTTCGCGGCCTTTTTCGGCCTGACCGGTTCGGCGCTCTCCTGGCTCGACACGACCGAACCGCTCACCGCGGTCCTCGCGACGTTGACCGGCCTGATCGTGGGCCTGGGCGGAAACTACGCGATCAAGCGGTTCGCCTACGAGCAGGTGACGAGCAGCGTGGGCCTGCAGGAGCTCGCAGGGCGGACGGCCCGCGTCCTCGTTCCCTTCGAAGGTGCCGAGCGCGGCAAGATCCTGCTCGAGGCCAGGGGACAACGGCTGCAGCTTCTCGCCAGGTCGCTTTCGGACGACGCGTCCGAGACGTTCGCACCGGGCGACGAGGTCGTCGTGATCCGCATCGACGGGCGAGTCGCCGAAGTGGTAAAACCGGAATAGGATCCATCTCCCAGCGCGCCGGAGGCGCCAACGCCATGGAACTCTTCGTCGTACCGGCCATCCTGATCCTCGGATTTCTGGCCGTGCTCGGCATCGTGCGCGCCAATCTGAAGATCTGCCAGCCGAACGAGGTCCTCATTTTCAGCGGCCGCAAGCGGCGGCTTTCCGACGGAAGCCAGGTGGGGTACCGGGTGATCCGGGGTGGGCGCGGATTCCGCATTCCGATCATCGAAAAGGTCGACCGGCTGATGCTCACGACGATTCCGATAGATCTCACCGTGTCGAACGCCTATTCGAAGGGCGGAATCCCTCTCACGGTCAAGGCGATCGCCAACGTCAAGATCTCGTCGAACGAGACCGAGCTCAACAACGCGGTCGAACGCCTGCTGGCAAAGCCGCTCGAGGAGATCCAGACCATTGCCAAGGAGACGCTCGAGGGAAACCTCCGCGGCGTCTGCGCGACACTGACGCCCGAGGAGGTGAACGAGGACCGGCTCAAGTTCGCGAAGGTGCTGGTCGAGGAGGCCGACAACGACCTGGGCGCTCTCGGGCTTCAGCTCGACACGCTCAAGATCCAGAGCGTCGAGGACGACCGGGGGTACCTGAACGCCATCGGACGCCAGAGTACCGCGAACATCATCGCCGCGGCCGAAGTCGTCGAAGCGCAGATGCGCCAGCAGGCCAAGCTGGCCGAGGCCGATGCCGACCGCGCGATCGCGCAGGCGCAGACCGACGTGCGCATCCTGAAAGCCCAGCTCGACGCGAAGGCGAAAGCCGAAGAAGCCCGTGTGGAGGTTTCCGGCCAGGTCGCCAAGGCGACCGCCGAGCAGGAACTCGCCAAGCAGGAAATCGCGCTGGCCGAGAAGCGCACGCACGCCGAGGTTGTCGTCGTCGCCGAGGCCGAGCGCAAGGCCAAGGAAGAGACCGCGAAGGGCAACGCCGCCCGCATCGCCCAGGACGGTCTCGCCGAGGTCGAAATTCTCACGCGCAAGCTCGAACTGTGGCGCCAGGCCGGGCCGGACGCCGAGCGGCTCTTCCTGCTCCAGATGCTCCCCGACATCCTGAAGGAGGTCATCAAGACCGTCGACAACCTCAAGATCGACAAGTTGACGGTGGTCGATTCGGGACAGGGACAGGGCGTTCCCGCCGTATTCAACCAGATCGCGGGCTCGACCCCGGCGCTTCTCGAATCGCTGAAGGCAACCACGGGCATCGACATCGCGGGCCTGCTCAGCCGTGCGTCGCAGGAACGCGGGGAGACCGGGGACTAGCCGATCCGATCAGGCGCTGCGCGCAAAGAGGGGGGCCCGCGTCGCTTCGACCGACCGCATCGCCATTTCGAAGGCGTCGGCCCACTCGGTCGGGCACTTCAGCCGCATCACGCGCACGTCCACCATCGACGAACCCGCCGCGGGACGGACCGGTGGACGATCCGAGGCCGTTGCCCCGGCCTTGCGCGGCAACGCGCACAGGCGCATTGCGCGGCGCGATTCGTCGTCGAACAGCGTCGGCTCCTGCCCCGCAATCTCGGCTGCCACGCCGGGTACGTCGCCGAGCAGGGCCCGGCGCCGCACCCGGTAGACGACGTCGAACACGCCGAAGACCAGGATCATGGCCGCGTCCTCTGCCGAAGCGGGCCCGGCCGCGTCGTCCGGAAGGACCGCGATGCGCCGACCGGCCGATTCCAGAACGAGCGGAACATGGCTGCGTCCCGCGGGAGTCTCCACGACCGTGCGACGCAGCACGCGCACGCCCGGCGCGACGGCGCGCGAAAGGGATTCGGACAGCATGCCTTCGGGGCCGGGCGTGGCGAGGTGGACCGCGCGGGTACGAGGCGCGGAACGGCGCAGCCGGAGCAGGTCGGCGACGGTGGGTCGGGTGGACGGAGCGGTCATGGCGGTGCGTGTTTCAGTGTCGACGGCAACATATCGCAAGGGATGTGACAACGATTTGTCACAGGTCATTTTGGTGTTTTTCAGGACTTTCCGCATCGATCCGGGAGGTGGCACCTACCGCGCCCTTACACGCATGTAAGGAAAAGGCTACTCGCGTTGTAATCCATTGCTTCATGCTCCCCCGGGTTTTATCTCTCACCGCGGAGCATGGGTCAGCCGACACCCAAATCGGACGAATGCCGGGGCTTTCCGGGCCCGTCGGCTCCTATCCTTGTTCCCGACGATCCCGCGCGCGCGGATCGCCCGGAATGCCGGGTCCGCGGGCGCTGGAACGTCAAGAACGCCCCCGGCGAGACGCAAGACTCGGTGAGAGGGCCCATCCAAGTATCATTGACGGCAGGGCCAAGGCATTTCCTGCCGGGAGCACTTTTCCAAATGAAACGACTGATACTGCTTGTTGCCGCACTCTTCGCGGTGGCTGCCACGCAGTTCGTCATCGAGATGGTTCCGGCCGCCCGGATCAAGATCGTGGGCATGAGCCCGCGCGATCTCGCCGACCGCGGTTGGACCACCAAGCCCTCGTCCGGCCTCGACGTGGTCGGCAAGGGCGAAACCGTCTATCTCCGGGGCTCGAACGCGGGCGGCGAGGCCATTACCGCGTTCGAGTGGTCGATCACCGGGCCGACCGGCGGCGCCGTCGCGCCGGACACGCAGGGCCAGGAATGGACCACGTTCCGCCCGATGGATGCCGGTGAATACACCGTCAACCTGACGATCACGACCGCCGCGGGTCCCGCCTCGACCTCGATCAAGGTCAAGGCGGCCGAATACGTCGGCGTGGGCTCGATCGCCGGTCAGAACCCGAACTTCCGCAACGGACAGTGCGCGGGCTGCCACGTCGACAACACGGTCGACTGGGAAGCGACGAACCACTCGCACGCGTTCACGCTGGCGATCGACGGCATCTCGACCGACCACTTCATGGAGCGCTGCCTGAGCTGCCACGTGCTCGGGTACAACACCGATCCGTCGGCGAACAACGGCGGCTTCGATGACGTGCAGCGCGAACTCGGCTGGGCGTTCCCGTCGCATCCGGCACCGGGCGACTGGCAGAACATCGTCGACAATTTCCCGGCGCTGGCGGCCAAGACCCAGATCCAGTGCGAATCCTGCCACGGACCGGGCTCCGAGCACAAGGGCGACGTCAACTTCACCGACATCTCGGTGGAAACGGCGGTCTGCGCGCAGTGCCACGACTCGGGCACGCACCACGTGTACGTGCTGCAGTGGAAGAACTCGATTCACGCGACGGGAGCCTCCTTTGCTCGCGGAACCAGTGCATCGTGCGCCGAGTGCCACTCCACGTGGGGCTTCATCGCGAAGATCGACCCGCTGTCCAATCTCGATCAGAAGGTCGGGACCGGCGAGCCCATCACGTGCGCGGCCTGCCACGACCCGCACGACGCGGCCAATCCGAACCAGTTGCGCTCGGTGGCCGACGTGACGCTGATCGACGGGACCGTGGTCCAGTGGGGCGGCAAGGGCCGTCTCTGCATGAACTGCCACAAGGCTCGCCGCACGGGTGCCATCCAGGTCGAAACGGGCGGCACCCGCCAGGATCCGCACCGCTCGGCGCAGGTCGACATGCTGGCGGCCAATAACGTCGCCAACAACTTCGGGTACTACATCCCGAGCTCGACGCACCGCGACGCGCTCGAGAACTCGTGCGTCGATTGCCACATGTACGAGACGCCGACCTCGGACGACGCCGGAAAGAATCTGCTGGGCAGCCACTCGTTCGGCGTGCAGGCGCTCGTGAACGGAGCGGTCGTCAACAACGTCGCGGCGTGCGAACGCTGCCACGGCGAGATGGAGTCGTTCCACGACATCCAGGCTCGTTACGACTACGACGGCGACAAGACGGTCGAGGCAGCCATCGATGAGTTGCACGGCCTGATGGACCAGGTCGCCATGCTGCTTCCGCCGATCGGTGTCCCGACCTTCACCGTGACCAACAGCTACACCCGGATCCAGAAGCAGGCCGCGTTCAACTACAACTACGTCCACGAGGACAATTCCGAGGGCATGCACAACTACCAGTATGCCGTCGGTCTCATCCAGCTGACGCTGCGTGCCCTCCAGGGCGGCGTGCTCGCCCCGGGTGCCATCGCCAGCGTGCTGGACGTTCCGAACGACCAGGGCCGGCAGGTCCAGGTCGTGTGGTCGAAGTTCGGCGGCGACGGCGTGGCCGAAGACCCCGTGCTGACCTACTACATCTGGCGCAAGGACAACATCGCCGGCAAGGGCAACCTCTCGACGCTCGACAAGGTCGAAGGCGAAGCCGCGGGCATGGCGATCGACCTCGCCGGTGAAGTCTGGACGGCCGTGGGCCAGCAGCCCGCCGCCCGGCTCGAGAACTACTCGGCCATCGTTCCGACCCTTGGCGACGGCACGGCCACCGAGTACATGGTGACCGGCCACACGCGCTCGGGCGCCGTGGCCATGTCGAACCCGATGGCGGGCCAGTCGACCGACAACCTCGCCCCGTCGGCCCCGACGGGCATGGTCGTCGACGCGACGGCATCCAGCGTGACGCTGACCTGGGACGACCCGGTCGACGCCGACTTCAAGTTCTTCTCGGTCTACCGCGGAACGACCTCGGGCTTCTCCCCGACGACTCCGCTCGCGACCGTCACCGATCCGACCTACGTCGACAATACCGTCGTCGCGGGCAATTACTACTACTACGTGGTGACTGCAACCGACTTCAACGGAAACCAGGGTGTCGCGTCGGCCGAAGCGGCCGCGGCCGTTTCGGTGGCCAACGAGGCCACCGGCCTGCCGACCGAGTTCGCCCTGAATCAGAACTATCCGAACCCGTTCAACCCGACCACGACGATCTCCTACGACGTGCCGGCCACGAGCGCCATCACCATCACGGTGTATGACATCCTCGGCCGCCAGGTCCAGACGCTCGTGAACGAGACGATGGCGGCCGGCCGCCACACCGTGCAGATGGACGGCAGCTCGCTGACGAGCGGCCTCTACATCGTGCGGATGCGCACCGGCAACCGCGTATTCGAACGGTCGATCGTGCTGATGAAGTGACGGATTCGCCCGATCACGGGCGATGACATCCGGCGTGTCGAGAGGGCGGCCCGACTCCAGCGAGTCGGGCCGCCTTATTTTTTCGATATTGGGTCAATTCACTCCGCACCGCCATGCGTCGATTCCTGCTCCCGGCCCTGCTCCTTTCCGCCGTCCTGCCGGCCGCTGCCCAGTTCGATCCGGAACGACTCCAGGTCGGGCTGCACCTGCAGACGGCCTCCTACGACGGGGAGCGATCGGACTACAAGGGAGCCGGCGG
>JANJTM010000022.1 GCA_024711125.1 Rhodothermales bacterium | reverse complement strand
CGATCGGCATGCGAGGTGCGCCTGCTCGCCGTGCGGCCCGAGCATCGCCGGGGCCGGGTCTTTCTCGGCCTCCGCACCCTCGCCGAGCGGGTCATGCGAGCGCGCGGCTACGACCTGATCCTCATCTCGGGGATCGTGACGCAGGAGAAGCTCTACCGGGGCCTCGGGTTCAAGCCCTTCGGCCGCCGGGTCGGGCATGAGGGTGCCTGGTTCCAGCCGATGTACTACCGGGTAGAAGACGCGGAGTGACCGCAGCGGCAGGTCGACGTCAGTGAGCGACCAGGAGCGCGGTGGCCGACCTTCCGGTCGATACGGTCAAGACGAGGCGGTACGTACCCTGGGAAACGGATTGCGTCCCCCAGTAGATTTCATGCGGTCCGGGCGGAAAGTGCTCGCCATCGATGAGGCGTGCCACCCGCCGACCAAGCAGGTCATACACCGCGAGGGTCACCGGGGCCGGGGACTCCAGGTTGAACCGGATCGTCGCACGGTCTCGCGCGGGCTGGGGGTACACGTCAAGCGCGGAAACGATCGGGATGGTGGCCGGGCGTTCTGCCCGGTCGACCACTGGTGTCGCGCTCCGATACACGCCGTACCCCTCCGTGGCGACGTACACGATGCCATCTGGCGCCACCCCGAAGCTATTCACGTTCGGTACTACGCCTTTGAGATCGGCAACCTGCCATGCCGTCGCGTCCGGTGGCAGTACGAGAGGAGGCCGGGGGGTGTTGAAAACCGTAAGGAAGCCTGTCAGCACGGTCCCGTCCGAGGTCATCGCGCCTGTGCTGAATCCGTTCGGAAAGGCTCCTTCCGCATGTTGCTCGATCCAGGTGCCGCCCTCGCGTCGATGTCGAAAATGTCCGGCCGAGCCGCTCGTGGCGATCCAGTCGCGATGGCCGACCGCGTAGATGTAGCCACGGGATTGAAGAAGGTTTACCCAGTCCCACTGGTCGCCGCCATCGCTCGATTCGTAGTTGTCAGAGCGACCATTGGAATACGCGGAGAGGTAGAGGTGTCCGTCGGGCGCCGAGAACAACTTGCCTTTTTTCGGGAGTTGCAGAACGGTCCATGAGACCCCGTCGTCGGTTGACCGAAGGGTTTCGTGGTCGGTGTCCACATACAACCCGTGGACGGTGCAGTGCAGCGAGATGCGGTTGTCACCGACGGGTGGCAGGGTGCGAGGGGTCCACGAACTCCCATCGAGTCTCGAATGGAGCGAAGTACCAAGGAAAGCGTGGACGGCGCCGTCGGGACAGACCGTGACGGGGCCGGCGAGTACATCCGGGAAGCCCGACCAGATGGTACTCCATGAGTCCCCGGCGTCCCCGGTCATCTGGATCGCATATCCGGCACTTGCCACGACAACTCCGGGAGGCCCCGTCGCCACGTGGCGAACCTGTCCGGTGGCGAGTCCGTGCCCCGCCGGCGTCCAGGTGCTCGATACGGCATCGTATCTAACCAGGCCGGGGCTGGGTGCAGACCGGGACGGCGAAACCTGGGTGAGATCCGGGCTCATAGCGGCAGCGAAGACGACTTGGTCGGCGTCAAGTGCGACTTCCCAAACCTCCCACTCGTCCAGGCCGAGAGGAGTCCAGGTTACGCCCGAGTTGTCCGAACGGTAGAGGCCGCCACGATCCCCACATCCGGAAGGGTCGCACCGCATGCCCAATCCCACGTAGATGGTACCGTCAGCGCGAATGGAGAGGTGCCTGGGGACAGTATCCGGGATCGACGGGAAATTGCGCGCCACGAGCGAATCCGATTCGTCAAGGCTGAAGACACTGCGGGACGAGTCACCATCGGATGATAGCACCCACAGCGATCCGTCCGGGTGAAACGCAATCCTCAGGATGGGTCCGACATGGTCGGAACGAACCGGGACGAAAGGCCCTCCGCCCTCGGACCGGAACACGATTCCCTGGCGTGAAACCACGGCCACTGCCCCCTGGTGGGTCGCGACCTGGGTCAGGGCGGTGCCCTCGAGGGCGACGTTCTCCCACGCGGACGCGTCCTCGCGGTATCTGGATAGCCCAGCGGAGGTGGCCGACAGGACCCCGATGTCGTCCCGCGCGAGGCTCGTCATTTCCACATTTCCGGGGGAGATGAGGTGCCAATTCGCCCCGAAATCCACCGACCGTCGAAGACCGGTCGACGTACCGGCATATAGCGTACCGTCGTCATCCATCTCAAGGCTCAGCACGCCGCCGCTCACGTTACCCATCCGTTCCCACGTCGAATCGCCTGGCAACCGTCGAAAGAACGGTGCGACTACCGGCCGCAGGATAGGCCACCGGGATTCCGCTCCCCAGCCTGCCGCGTAAAGCGTCCCATCGGGCGCCGCCGTGAGCGCTACCACGACACCCCCATCGGGTCCGGACGTGGGCTCAAAACGCACGTCCTGACCGAATACCTGGCCTATCCCGGCGAAGGCAAAGGCTACAGCGAGTACGCTCCCGGCGCAGCGGGCGCGACCGGAGCCACCTTCCGGAAGAACCATGGCGAGCATGATGCAATACCTTGGTAGGTAAGGGCAACAGGTCAATCTGCCGTCGGCTGGAACGGGCCATTATGGTGAAAGATCGGCCACGTTCGGGTCGAGGCCGTGGGTCGCCCCGAGTCAATCCGGAAACGACAAACGTGCGAGCTGATCGAGCAGATGAGGAAGCCCGTCCTTCACGGTTTGCCAGACGACCTCCGCATCGACGTCGTCGTAGTCGTGGATGAGGAGATTCCGCATTCCGATCATCTCGCGCCAGGGGACACCTGGATTCAAGGTCCGAGTCCGATCCGATACCCGGCGCGCCGCCTCGCCGATGATCTCAATCCTTCGAATCACGGAGTCCTGAATTCGTGAGTCCGTCAGGAAATCGTCCTTTTCGACACCTTCCACATACAAGATCGCAAGTCTCGCGGCCTCGCGGATGTCGAGTATGTGGGCCCGGTCACGCTGCATAGAGCACTTGGGCCGAGGACAGGATCTCCTCTCGCCGAATCTCGTTGCGACTCGCTTCGATGCCCTTGCGGCTCACAAGGTCGACCTTTCTCCCGAGCATTACCTCCAGTTCGTCCTGCATGCGGACCATATCGAAGAGCGTATGGCCCGATTCGGGGGCGAGCCGCACGAGTACGTCGATATCGCTGCTGTCCTTGAAGTCCGGTCGCAAGGCGGAGCCGAACACAGCGAATTCCACGATCCTCCACCGCCGGCAGAATTCGGCGATGGCTGCGTGGGGAAGAACTGCGGGTTGGGCCATGGCGGACTAAGCCGGATTTGCAGATCGACCAAGGCCGCGACGGGCAGCCGCGATCATTCGGCACGGGCCAAGGTACGAAATGCCCGCAGACCGGGTTCAGGCTCACTCGCCGTCGATACAGTCTACCGCGCCACCCCGTACACCGCGTCGCGGAACCCCTTGTGCAGTCCGACGCCGTCGAATGGGAGGAGCTGGACGAAAAACACCGCGGCGAGGTCGTTGGCGGGGTCCACCCAGAAAAGGGTCGAGGCGGCGCCGTCCCAGAAGAACTCGCCGACCACGCCGGCGGCTTCTTCCGGCGAGGCGGGCGGTCGCACGCGCACGGCGAAGTCGATTCCGAACCCGACCTGGCCCTTCGAGGGGAGCCACATGCGGTCGGTGACGGCGTCGTCGAGCTGGTTCGTCGCCATCAGGTCCACGGTTCCGGGCTTCAGGATGCGCACCCTGTCGAGTTCGCCGCGGCCGAGCAGCATCCGGGCGAAGCGAAGGTAGTCGTCGATCGTCGAGGTGAGGCCCGATCCGCCCGATCGCAGCGGCCATTCCCGGGTGTTGATCGCGAAGGCGATCGAATCGGGCTGACGCACGAGTTCGGGACCCTGGTCCCGCAGGTACGTGGCGGCCAACCGGTGCCGCTCACCTTCGGGAACGAGATAGCGGGTGTGCTCCATGCCCAGGGGGTCCAGCACGTGTTCGCGCACGTAGCGTTCGAACGGTACGCCCGAGATCTTCTCCACGAGCCAGGCCTGCACGTCCACGGCGGGTCCGTAATTCCACCGGGCCCCGGGCTGGTGCAGGAGCGGAACCGACGCCAGCCGCCGCGACATCTCTTCGAGCGTATTCGACGGGTTCATCGGGTCGGCGGCCCGCAGCAGCGGTCCGATGCCCGGCGCGTTCTGATCGTTGGTGAGCCCGGCCGTGTGGCGTGTCAGGTCCCGGATCGTCAGGGGCCGCTCGAGCGGCTCGAAGATCGGCGCGCCGGTCGAGTCGTCGCCGGCGTATACGGTGAGGTCGGCCCATTCCGGAGCGTATTTCGACACGGGGTCGTCGAGGTCGAAGGCGCCCTGCTCGTACAGGGTCATGAGGGCGACACCCGTGATCGGCTTGGTCATCGAGCGGATCTGGACGAGGGTGTTGCGAGCCATGAGGGCTCCCATTTCGCGGTCGGCATATCCGTAGGCCCCGAAATAGGCTTCCGCCCCTTTCTCCCACACGACGGCCGAGACGCCGGCGACGCGTCCGTCGGCGACGAAGCGGGCGAGCGTCGAGTCGATGCGGGTGGCGACTTCGGGGGTGACGACGCGTGCGGGCGGCTTTGGCCCGCAGCCGAGGCCCGCCAGGAGCGCGAAAAACAGGGCGAGAAGCGTCCCGCGCCCCTGCGCGTCGACGCGAACCTTCAGGATCGTGGTCGCGGGCTCGCGGATCTCGTGCTCCCCGGTCGCGACGAGGTGCGCTTCGGGGACCTGCCAGACGCACTCTTCGCGGTAGACGAACACGCCGTACTCGGCATCGTCCGGGTCCTCGGTGCGCCCGAGGATCACGCCCCGCTCGCCGTTCACCTCGGCGTACTCGGGGTCGTCCGTCACGATGGTGACGATCTCGTCGAAATCGAATCGGAAGGGTGGCTTCATGGCGGTTGGAGCAGGCGGTCCCGGGCCGACGGGCGGCCTCGCGCGCCAGGGATCAGGGGGCTTCGACGGGAGGCGGCTCGATACCCAGCCGTCTCCGGATCCGCCGGTTGTGCTGGACATCCCGCGTGGTCATAGGGGGCAGTTCGAGCGCGCGCCGCCAGGCGGCTTCGGCCTCGGCGTCCCGCTTCATGTGGAAGAGGGTCACCCCCCGCTCGTAGTGGGCGATCGATACGTTCGGGTCGAGCTCGATGGCGCGGTCCAGCATCTCGAGCGACTGTTCGTAGGATCCTTTCGGAATGCGTCCGTACAGCGCCTGTGCGATCTGGCGGATGAACCAGTTCAGTCCTGCGATTTCGCCGTAGAACTTGCCCAGGGCGATATAGGGCAGCGGAAACGAGGGATCGAGGCGGATCGCTTCCTTGCAGTAGGCCTCGATGTCCCATCCCGCACGCACCTTCTCGCGGCCGCTGCGGAACTGGGCGGCCGAGCCGTTCGCTATCGCCAGCAGGAGCCACGTTTCGGCGCGGTCGGGGTAGTCGGCCTTCAGGGCCTGGGCGAGTTCCATTCCGCGCGTGATCACGGGTTCGGCGGCCTCGAGGTCCCGGGCCCAGGCCAGGTCCATGCCGCGGTCGATCGTGACGTGCACGTACTTGGCGCGCAGTTCGTACCCGGCCTGGTCGCCCAGGCGCGCCAGCGCTTCCTCGTAGGCCTCGATCGCGCCGGCGTTGTCGAACGCCGCGGCGAGCCGGTCGCCGCGGGACTCCGGATCGTCCGGGGCCTGGCGGGCCGCGGCGGGGAGAGCGCCGACCAGGGCGAGGGCGAGGAAGAAAGCTCTCAGTAGTGCCACGATGCGAGATCGGCGCCCTCCGGCGCATGCAGGCGGATGTGCGCGTCGAAGAGCTCGTACACCTCGCGGCCGCGCGGGCCCCAGCAGTGCGGCTGCCGGTCGCCGTATCGAATGACCCCGGCGTAGTACGGTGCCGTGGTCGACTCGAGGAACTCCTCCATCAGCACGACGGCGTTGTTGAGGAAGTACGTATCCATGTCGCCGGTGTAGACGTGGAGTTTTCCGACCAGCTTCGGACCGATCCACGACCAGTTCGTCTTCAGGTAGTCCGTCAGGTCGTACTTGCGCCACGCCTCGGCCACCCGCCGGTCGATCGCGCCGGTCTTCCAGTCCCAGAGCCGTTGCGGGTACCCGTCGCTGCCCACCGGCGAGTAGGTCGCCTCCCAGATGTGCCACTGCTGCCCGCTGCGCGAGTTCGGGCCGAGCATCCACTCGTACGAATTGCCCTGCCGGATCGTGTAGCGCAGCTGGCCGTCGGTCTCGCGCGACTCGCCGCGGTCGGCCTTGATGCCGTTGAACGAGCGCCAGTAGGCGTTTTCGTCCTCGTAGATGTTGACGAGCCCGTACGCGCGGAAGTCCACGGGGTCGGGACAGAGCGACCACGTTCCGCCGAAGAAGTCCGGGTGGAAGATCTGGAGCGCGAGCGACTCCCATCCGCCGGTCGAGCCGCCCGTCAGCACCCGCGACCAGGGCTCGCCGATCACGCGGAAGCGTTTCTCGACCTCGGGGATCAGCTCCTGCAGGATCGCATCGCCGTAGGGCCCGTTGTTCTCGGAATTGACCGCGTACGAGTCGTCGTAGTACGGGGTCGGATGCTGGAATGTCACGGCGAGGAAGCGCGGGGCCTCGTCGGACGTCCACCACCGGTAGAACTCGTACCCGGCGCGGCCGCGGGTCTCGCCCTCGGCCGGCTCGATGGGGTTGAACCCGTCGGGATTGCCGAGCGAAAAGTGCCCCTGGATGTAGTTGACGGGGTATTTCACGGACGGGTGTTCCGCATAGCCCTTCGGGAGCAGCACGGTCGCGCCGAGGTAGATCGGCCGCCCCCACCAGTCGCTCAGGATCTTCGACTGGAACCGGAACCGCTTCACCCACTCGGTGTCGGGCGGAATCTCGACGGGCGGGATCACGCGGTCGGCGACGAGCCGGACCGTCTGCGGCTGCGCCGGGTCGAGGTACACGCGTTGCACGGGCGAATACAGGTTTCCGGGAGAAACCGTGAGCTTCTGGCCTTCCCACCGGTCGTCGTGCATCCAGACCGTGTGGCCGTCGACGCGGCGGAACTCGGTGTAGACGTTGAAGAGCGCCTGCGCGTAGTACTCGCCGGCCGGCAGGTCATCGATGGAGGTGTACGGAAAGCCGTGGGCCGAGGCGTCGAATACGACCGCGTCTCCGGGATTCGCGGCTTCGACGGCCACGCCGAACATGGGCGTGCCGCTGCGCATGTGCAGGCCCGTCTGCAGGCGCGGCTCGGGCTCGGGGTCCTTCGACAGGAAGAGGAACGCCCGGCCGGTGAGCGGGCCTCCGTGCGCCGAGGCGGCGAAGGATACCTCGAAGCGGGCGCCGTTTCCGCCCGGTCGTGCCGCCGCGGCGCGAGCCGCCTCGACGTCGGCGTGGGCGGCGGCCTGCGATGCGGCCGGACGCGGGGTGAGGGCGGCCACGAGGATCGCGGCGAGGACGGACAGCGCCGGTCCGACGCGGATCCGGGTGCGAGACGGGAAGGGATGTTCCATGGGGGGTCTCGGCGTCGATTGGGCTGAGAATACGTCGCGCGCGAGTCTCGAACCGGGACAGCGAAAGCGCGGGTCTCGAAAAAGGGCTTCGAAACGCGGCGTTCCGCGCCCGGGACGTGCGCGGCACGGGGTTTGGAGCGGTTCCCGGAACACCGCTTCCGCTCGACGCGCACCGCATGGATCCAGTCATCGCAACGCTCCCCGGAACCCGACGGGCGTCCGCCGTCCTGCTGGACGGGATTCGCCTGGCCTGGCACCTCGGTGTCGGCCGCTGGCGTACGCACGCGTGGGTCGCCGCCTGGATGTGCTTCCAGTTCGCGCTGGCGTTCTACCAGGCCTCGCAGGCGGGCGCCTCGGCCGTCCACTTCCGCTACCTCGCGGCCGCCCTGGCCGTGGGCGTGGCGTGGAGCGTCGGTCTGTCGGTCGTGCTTTCGGTGCTGCCGGCCCGGTGGGCGGCCCGCACCGTCGCGGTCGGCGCCGTCTATTCGGCCTTGTTCCTCGGCGTGTCGACCTACCATCTCACGATCTACGGCGAGCAGCTGGGCGTGTCGTCGGTTCTCGCCGTCCTGGACTCCAATTCCGCCGAGTCCGGCGAATTCCTGCAGTCCACGGTGACCTTCGGCCGCGTCGCGGTCAGTCTTGCCGTGGCTGTCGCCGCGCTCGTGCTGGGCCTGCTCGCGCGGTTGTCGCTGCAGGGCGCGAACCCGGAACGACTGGACCGCCGCCACGCGGCGATCCTGGTGCTTGCCGCCGGCGCGTTCGTCCCGCTGACGGTGGTCGCGGAGCGCACCGTGGGCACGTTCGCCCTCAACAACCCGTTCCTCTTCACGTGGACGAACGGGACGCAGGCCTTCCGCGTTCGCCACATGGCCCGCGAATTCTCGCCAGAGGCGGCCCGCCGAACGGGCGCGACGATGACCCTCCGCGGAGGCGACCGGCCCGTGCACGTGCTGGTGCTTGGCGAGTCCGTGACGTCGCGGCACATGTCGGCCTACGGCTATGGGCGCGACACGACGCCCTTCATGGCCGGCCAGGCCGCGGGTTTCGAACGGTACGTGGGGCGCGACGTCTGTTCGCCCGCGCACAACACGACCGAATCGCTGATCGACCTGATGACCGCCCGGGGCGACGCGGGACTCGACCTGCCCCGCCGCGCGTCGCTCATTTCCATCGCCCGCGAGGCGGGATACCGGACCGTCTGGATTTCGAACCAGGCCCCGGCCGGGGATTTCGACTCGATGTCCTCGGCCTGGGCCCGGCAGGCCGACGAGCGCGTGTTCAAGACCACGCGCGGAATCCAGGAGGGCGTGTCGTTCGACGGGCGCCTGGTGCCGGAACTCGACCGGGTCCTGGGCGAGGCCGACGGCCCGACCCTCGTCGTCCTGCACATGATGGGTGCGCACCAGAACTACGCGCGGCGGTACCCTGCCGAATTTGCCGAATGGTCCGACGCGGCGCCCGTTCCGGACACGGTGCCGCGCCGGAACCACCCGGACTTCCCCCGGGCCGAGTTCAACCGCTACGACAACGCCGTGCGCTATTCCGACCACGTCGTGGGGCGCATCGTCGATGCGGCGCGCCGCAGCGGGGCCGCCTCGGTCACGTTCCTCTCGGACCACGGGCAGAACCTCGGCGAGTTCGGCCCGGCCATGTTCCACAGCATGCCCGACGGTCCGCGCCAGGGGTTCGAGGTGCCGCTGCTCTTCTGGGTATCGCCTTCGTACCGCGACGGGGCCGGCCTCGAGGTCGGCACGCTCGAGGCCAACCTCGGCCTGCCGTACCAGACCGACCGCCTCGCCCATTCGCTGGTCGACCTCTACGGGATCGACGTGCCGGGCTGGGACGCGACGCAGAGCCTGTTCTCGGACCGATACGCCGCCACCGAGCGGCGGTGCGACGGCATGGCGTACTGAGATGGCCGTGCGTCGGGATCCGCGCCGCCCGCGCAATCGGCCTTCGAGCGCGGTTCGGGAGGAACGGAGTTCAGCCCACTTTCGCCTTCAGCCGCTCCAGCGCCTCGTTCCACGCCCGCCGCAGCCCGTCGGCTTCGGCGCGGGTCGCGATGCGCTTGTGGTTCACGGTAACGGTGGTCTTGCCGCCGGCGAACGGAAACTGGATCTCCACGTCGGTCGGTCCGAAGCCGGGGCTCTGCCAGGCCATGCGGATATCCTTGCCCTCCCGGATGCGGCCCACGGTGCCCGAGCACGTTCCGCACGAGAACGGTGCGCCCTCGACGACCGGTCCGACCCAGTCGTGCAGCCAGGCGTTCAGCGACGCGTCGTCGGCGAAATGCGCGAATACGGCCGCCGGCTCGGCCTTCAGTCCCTTCGTGCAGCAGATGTGGTACCCGTCGGGCCGCCCGTCCTTCTGCACGATGCCGCGGGCTCGGTCGAATGCGACCCAGATCGTGGTCGGCCACCAGACGTCCTTTCCGCGACCGGTAGCATCGTAGATCATCTGGATGGCGTCGCGGCGCTTCGAAGCCAGTCCGGCGGACTCGATGGCCTCGAACCACTGGTCGTACGTCCTTCCGGTCGCGGCGAGGCACGCGTCGTCGTCTTCGGGCTGGTCGGGGCGGAAATCGAACTGCATCGGCGTGAGGATTGGGGAGCGCGATTATAGTGCGGGCGCCCGATATTGCACAGGTCGTCCTGCGAAATTGCCCCCCAACAGCGCCATGCACCTCCTGCTCGTCGGACTCGGCCGCATGGGATGCGGCCTCGGCGCCCGCCTGTCGCGTGCCGGCCACACGGTCACCGGTTTCGATCCTGCACCCGAGGCACGCCTCGCCGCTGAAATCGCCGGTATCTCCACCGCCTTTACCCTGGAGGACCTGGTCGGCTCGACCGGCGCCGGTGAGCGACGAGTCTGGGTCATGGTACCCGCGGGCACTGTCACCGAGCAGACCGTTGCGGCGCTTGCCGACCTGCTCGGACCGGGAGATTCGGTGGTCGAGGGCGGGAATTCCGACTACCGGGACTCGATGCGTCGGCACGACCTGTTCGCCGCGAAGGGCGTCGGCATGCTGGATGTGGGCACGAGCGGCGGCGTGCTCGGTGCCGAGAAGGGCTATTCCCTGATGATCGGAGGGGCGGAGGCGCTCGTCGAAGCGTGGAGGCCGGTATTCGAGGCGCTCGCGCCGTCCCCGTTGGAGGGATGGGCGCACGTCGGGCCCAGCGGGGCCGGCCACTTCGCGAAGATGGTGCACAACGCGATAGAGTACGGGCTCATGCAGGCCTATGCAGAGGGCATCACCCTGCTGTCGAGCGGCGGAAACCCGACGGTGGACGTCGCGGCCGCGACGAGGGCGTGGCGCCACGGAAGCATCGTGTCTTCGACGCTCATGGATCTCACGGCCGGGATCGTGGCCGAGGGCGGCCTCGAGCGGGTGCGGCCGTATGTGGACGATTCGGGCCACGGGCGACTGGCCGTGGAGACGGCGATCGAGCGGGGCGTGGCCATGCCCGTCATCACGCAGTCGCTGATCGCCCGCATCCAGTCGCGCGACCAGTCGTCGCTCGCGGCCCGCCTTCTGGCGGCGATGCGCGGGCGATTCGGAGGGCACGCCGTGCACAAGGCCGACGCGCTGTGACCGGCCCGACGCTGCTGTTCGCCGCGGCAGGCGCCGTGGCGCTGTTGCTGCTCCTGGTCACGAAAGGCCGCGTCCCGGCGTTCCCGGCGCTTCTCCTGACCGCCGTAGCCCTGGCGCTCGTGACGGGCACGCCGGCTTCGGAGGTCGTGGCCCGCGTGCAGGAGGGCATGGCGGGTACGCTGGGCTATATCGCGGTAGTGATCGGGCTCGGGGCGATGATCGGAGCGCTGCTCGAGCGCTCGGGTGGGGCGCAGGCCATCGCCCGCGGGCTCGTGGCGCGGTTCGGGCCGGATCGTGCGCCGTGGGCACTCGCGCTGGCCGGGGTCCTCGTCGCGACGCCGGTCTTCTTCGACGTCGCGCTCGTGCTGCTCCTCCCCTTCGCGCACGCTGCCGCGAGGGAGGCGGGCAGGCCCGTTCTCAGGTATGCGCTTCCGCTGCTCGCGGGTCTTGCCGTCGGACACGCGTTCGTTCCGCCCACGCCCGGTCCCGTGGCGGTCGCGGGACTCGTCGGAGCCGACCTGGGCCGCGTGGTTCTCGTAGGCCTCGTGGCCGGACTGCCGGCCGTGGCGATCGGTGGCGTCTGGTTCGGCCGGTTCGCCGGGTCACGCGTCGCGCCGGACCCGGCCGCCGTCGCGTGGCTCGAGCCGGATCCCGACCCTCCCGCACGCCCGCTGACTGCCGTCGCTGCGGTGGGCATCGTGACGCTTCCGCTCGTCCTCGTACTCGCCGGGACGATGCTCGGAACATCGGACGGGGGAACGGGCTGGCTGCGGCTCGTCGGGCACCCGTTCACCGCGCTGCTTCTGGGCCTGCTGGCCGCGATCGTCGTGCTGCGGCGGCGGGGTACGCTCGACGCCGCGGAGGTCGTCAGCGTGTGCAACCGCGGCCTGGAACCCGTCGGCCTGATCATCCTGGTGACCGGAGCCGGCGGCGTGCTCGGAAAAGTGCTCGTCGCCGCGGGCGCCGACCGGGTCATGGCCGACCTGGCCTCGGGCTCGGGCCTGCCGGTACTGCTGCTCGCCTTCTCGGCGGCCGCACTGGTCCGCGTCGTGCAGGGCTCGGCCACGGTCGCCATGGTGACGGCAGCCGGACTCGTGGCCCCGCTCCTTGCAGGACAGGCCGGTTGGCTGCCCGCGCTCGTCACGATCGCCATCGCCGGCGGCGCGACCGTGCTGTCCCACGTCAACGATTCGGGCTTCTGGCTCGTCTCGAAGTATCTCGGGCTGTCGGAAGGCGACACCTTTCGCGTGTGGACGAGCCTCGAGACGATCGTGGGAGTCGTGGGCTTCGTCGTCGTGCTGGGGCTCAGCCTGGTGCTGGGCTGAATCCCGCGACGGCCACGATCTGCGCGACGATCGCTTCCGGCGACGGGTCGATCGGGGCGACGATCGCGCCGTCCGGTACCTCGAGCGCCGCGAACTGGCTCGCGAGCAGGCCGGGGGGCATGAAGTGGCCCTTCCGATCCGTCATCCGCCGGGCGATCAGTTCGGGCGGCCCGGAAAGGAACACCACGGATACCGGCTCGCCGCGCTTGACGAGCCGGGCCCGGTACGCCGACTTGAGCGCGCTGCAGGCGACGACGAGGCCTTCCGACCCTGCCAGCGCGCGGGCGATCTCGGCGCGTACGAGGTCTAGCCAGGGCCACCGGTCGTCGTCGTCGAGCGGGGTTCCGTCCGACATCTTGGCGACGTTGGCGGGCGGATGCAGGTCGTCGCCGTCCACGAAGCGCACGCCGAGCTGTGACGCCAGCAGCCTTCCGACCGTCGTCTTTCCGGAGCCGGAAACGCCCATCATGAGGACGACAGGCCGCGGATTCAAGGCGTGACCTCGGTCTCCGGCGGAACGCCGGGGTCGAGCCCCATCAGCGACGCCACCATGTCCGGGTGGTAGACGCACTCCTTCGTATCCAACCGTCGGGCCATGTCGAAAAGCCACTCCCGGGCTTCTTCGCGCGTGGGCCGTTCCGCCTCCCCCTTCCAGTACGCCAGGATCCGGCGGAATCCCTCGGTCGACGGGCAGACCCAGGGCTGCGTCGCGCGGTCGATCTTCTTGTGGGTCCACCAGCTCCAGCCGACGTTCGCCTCCCGCAGGAATCCGGTTGATTGGACGTTCCGCTCGTACGGAGCGCCCACTTCGCCCGTCTCACCGTGCCAGAGCGGGATGTCGTACCGGACGCGCAGGGAGTCCCACCGGGCAAGGCCCGTCGAATCGGCCGTCGGCGGATACGAGTGGAAGGCGATGACGAGGTGCGGGTCCCAGTCGATGGGCTCGAGCATCGAGAAGTTCTGCGCCCAGTCGTCCCCCTCGACGAAGAGGATCCCGGTGGGGTCGACGGTCCGGATGGAGGCGGTCAGCTGCACGTACAGCCGGCGCAGCAGTCCCACGTCGACGCCCTCGTACCGGCGGAGGAGCGGCTCGTTGAGCAGGTCGTACCCGATGATGACCGGGTTGCCCGCGTAGCGACGCGCGATCTTCAGCCACAGCGAGTCGAGCTGCGGCCAGTAGACGTCGGGCTCGGTCCAGAGCCTTGCCTCGCCGTCCGAATCGGAGATGTTCTCGCGGTTCTGCGCGCCGGGCGCGCCATGCATGTCCCAGATGACGCCGAGATCGTGTCGTTCCGCCCAGACGACCACGCTGTCGAGCCAGGAGAAACCGTAGTCGCTGTAGACGTACGGCGGGGCCGCGGGCTGCTCGCGTGGCATGAGCTGCGAGGCGAGCAGCGGAATGCGGATCGAGTTGGCCCCCATGGCCTTCATCGCCGCGAAGTCTGCCGAGGTGGTGAAGTGGGTGTGGTAGAGGCGCCAGAATTCCGCGGCGTCGGCGGATCCGAGAAGATCCTCGATCGCCGCCTCGAAATGTCGGGGGCGGTTCAGCTCCCGGATGCCCCACATGTAACCCTCCGGGAGCAGCCATCCGCCGAGGCCGAAGCCGACAAGGTGAACGGGTTCACCCGTCGCGCGGTCGATGATGTCCCGGCCTCGCGTCGTCCAGCCCCGCGGGGATTCCGGGGGCGGAGCGCAGGACACGGCAAGGAAGAGCAGCAACGCGAGGAATCGCATGGCAGGGATCAGGGTGCGGATGCCGCAAGGTAGCCCGGTCCGTCCCGGCGTCCCATCGGGCGGGCCCTCCTCGCGAGGCCCGCAGTTTCCCGGCACCCGATCCCTACATTGCACGGCGCTACCCCCAACCAGCCGAGAGGTGATGGTCATGAAGAACCCGAATTCCCTGGTCCCGGCAATCCTGCTATTCGGCCTTGCGCTGACTCCGACCGCGGTGCAGGCGCGCCAGGCCTCGTCCGACGTCATCGTGTCGTCGCTGAAGGGCCTGTACGACATGACGAACGCCCAGATCACGGCCACGGCCGACCTGCTCGACGAGAAGATGTACGCGTATCGCCCGACTCCCGACGTGCGTACCGCCGGCGAGATCATCGGCCACATCGCGGCCGCACAGTTCATGTTCTGCTCGGCGGCCGCCGGCGAGGAGAATCCCCATGCCGCCGACGCCGAACAGATGAACGGCACCCGGGACGAGCTTCGCAAGGCGCTCGCCGACGGCATCGCCTACTGCAACCGGGTCTTCGCGGCGACGACCGATGCCGAGGCCGCCGGCATGAAGACGTTTTTCGGAAACCCGATGAGTGTCGCGGGCATCCTGGCGTTCAACACGACGCACAACTACGAGCACTACGGCAACCTCACGACGTACATGCGGATGAACGGCATCGTGCCGCCCTCCTCACGCTGATCGGGGCGTATCGCGGGGTCCCGGCGACCGTATTTTGCCGGTCTTCCAGCCAGTCCCGGGACCCCGTGCGCCACGCTTTCGTGAAATCGACCCTCGAGCGCCTCGTGCGCGAGGGGGTGCTCGACCGCTCGGCGTCGCTGCTCGCCGTGGCGGCGGCCGACGCCGAGCGCGGGCTGTTCCTGGAGCTCGGCTTCACGAACGTGACGATATCCAACCTCGACACGCGCCTCACCGGCAACGAGTTCGCCCCCTTCGCCTGGAGTTTCCAGGACGCGCAGCGGCTCGACCTTCCGGACGGCTCGTTCGACTTCGTGTTCGTATCGGACGGGCTGCACCACTGCGATTCTCCCCACCGCGCCCTCGTCGAGATGGTGCGCGTGGCCCGGCGCGGGGTGCTGGTCTTCGAGTCCCGTGACAACGCGCTGATGCGCCTCGCGACCCGGCTCGGGCTTTCGCCCGACTACGAACTCGAGGCCGTCGTCGACGAGGGGTTCGACTTCGGAGGGGTGAACAACACCGGCACGCCGAACTACATCTACCGGTGGACCGAGAGGGAATTCGAGAAGACGGTGCGGTCGTTCCTTCCGCACGGAAATCCGGGATTCCGGTACTTTTACGGCCTGAACCTGCCGTACCAGGTCGCGGCGATGGAAAGGAGCCCGTGGAAGCTGCGGGTGCTTCGTGCAGCCGACCTGGGGCTGCGCGCCTTCACGACCCTCTTCCCGAAGCAGTGCAACTCCTTCGCCATGGTTGCGCTCAAGCCGCGGGTGCCCGAAGACCTCTGGCCGTGGCTCGAGGAGTCGGGCACGGGTATCCGGTTCCGGCGGGAGTACGCCGAGTCGCGGTACCGCACCGAAGAGGGCTGATCGGGCCTATCGTGAGGCCTTGGTGAGGACCCGCGTCGCCCGCTGCGAGCCGGCGGTCGCTTCCAGCAGGTAGACCCCGGCCGGCAAGGACGCTCCGTCGAGCGAGAGATCCAGCGTGGCTCCTGCGGCGGGCGGGCCGTCGTGCAGCACGGAAACGAGGCGTCCGAGCACGTCGAACAGCGCGACCCGTACGGATCGGCCGTCGTGGCCCGACAGTTCGAATCGAGTCTCGCCCGCGAAGGGATTCGGCCACGCAGCGGTCCAGCGGAGACCCGGCTCGGGAGCCGGCCCATCCTCGTTTGCCGTGCCCGAAGCGCACATCGCGACGAGAGCGCCCGCGTCGACGGTCGTCTCGAACCCATCCGAAAAACGCACCGTGCGGGCGTCGGTATCCGGGTTGTAGACGGCGTAGCTCTTCCGCCCGTCCTTGTTGAATACGGCCGCGGCGGCGTGGTCGGCCGTTACGGTGGTGTCCACGCGACCGAGGCCGACGAGCGAGGTGATCCAGTGCCGGGTGTGGGCGCGTGATTCGCCCGTTTCGGGATCGGCGACACCCGCGTCGGGCAGGCGGTTCAGGGCCGACGGGGCATTCGACAGGGCCAGGTACTGCCACGCGATGTCGGCCCACCGGTCGGGCTCGCGGTTGCCGTTCGAAGCGACGAGGTTGTCGTAGTTGGCGCGCACGTATTCGGGGTGCCGGCCGAGGTACAGCGATCCGCCCGTGATCGGAAGCCAGTTGATGCCGTGGATGTACTCGGCTTCGCCCCCGAAGAAGGTCTGGTAGGCTCCCTTGTTGCCCCAGACGAGGGCGACGGCCTTCTGCGGAAAACCGGTCGGAAACACCGCGTCCTCCACGTCGAACCAGTACTGCTCGATGGCGCTGCGCTCGGTCGCGTACAGGTAGATACCCAGGTCGCGCAGCCGTTCGTTCCCGGTTTCGAGTCCCCAGAGAATGATCCCGGTCGCCAGGTTCATCGCCTCGGAAGACGACTCCTGGTTGTTGCCGTCGACGTTGTTCGCCGTGCCGGACGCCCACGAATGGCCCGCGTACGGATCAAACGTGCGCAGGTACGGAAACAGTGGGTCGGCCCGGTCGTCGCTCGCCACGTCGCGGATCAGGAGATCGACCATGCCGCCCCAGCGTTCGGCCCGTGCCCAATCGGGGTCCCGACGCGCGACCGCGGCGGCCGCCTGCACGAAGAACCCGTAGTGGAAGTGGTGGTCGTTGAGTTCCGACGCCGAGCCGAACGACTCCGGGAAGGCCAGCAGCGTGCCCCAGGACGACTCGTACCAGAAGCGGGGCGAACCGTCGAGCACGCTGAACCACTGCTGAAGCCGCGCTTTCAGGGCGTCGGTGAAGCGCGCCGCCGCCGCGGTATGCCCCACCTGTTCCGCGATCGGAAGGAGCGCCGCCAGCCGCCCCATCGCCTTGCCGTTCCAGTAGGCGTCCTGGTTGCCGGGGTAGTAGTTCGTTTCCTTGTGCACCGCGTCCACCAGGGCGTACAGCCCGGCGTCGGGCGTGCCGGCACAGGGCGTCGGAAGACCCGGAAGCACACCGCCGAACGCCAATTCGGTCGTGAACGTGTTGCCGTCGACCACCCGCATGGTCCCGCGCGGCGAGACGTACGTCCACGTGGTCCGCGGGGTCGTCGAATTGCGCCACTGGTGGCGGTACAGGGCGAGAACGGTCGTATTGAGGAGGTCCGGCCCGGTCTCCTTCGGTTCCGTGGTCACGTCGAAAGTCGTCGTGACGCGCTGCGTGACCGGGTCGACCTCGAATTCCACGCGGGAACCGGTTACGAACGCATAGGCGCGACGGCGATACGTCTCGAACGTCTCGGCCCTGGAGTCGGGAAGCAGGGCGATCGACAGGAAATCGCGACCCGCGAGGTCAGACTTCAGGTTCGTCGACCCGGTCCACGTGGCGCCCAGCGGACCGAAAATGCCATAGTGATGCCCGTTCACCGTCACCCAGGCGGCCCCGTCGCGCCGCTCGCGCACGATGGGGGTCGCGCCGAAAGTGAGCGTGACCGGGGCTCCGGTGACCTTGAAATACACGAACGGGAGGCCGTGGCCCATCGTGGCTTCGAGGCTCCGGGTTCCGTCGGTCCATGCCGCCGTCGCCGTGAAGTCGCTCGCCCGCGCCAGGCGCGCGTCGGGCGCCGACAGTCCGTCTACCGCGAGCCGGATGTCCCAGGAGGTCCCGTGATAGTAGAAATTCGAGAACGTCGACACGTCGGTCGGATACCGCAGTTCAAGCCCGTCGGGCCGCGCCTGGAATACCAGGGGATGCGCGTACATCGGACGCGACCACGGCGACAGCACGTCGTTCGCCCGGTCGAAGACCAGCGAGCTGTACCACTCGTTGGTGGGGACGGGCCCCGTCCAGTCGGGCGTGACGAGCGGCAGCACCGGCGCGCCGGCGTCGGTCGACGGGCCGGTTGCCCCGCCGGGTTTGGTCAGGGAGTACGTGCCGGAGCCGAGGGTGACGACCTGGGCGGAGGAACTGCCGAACACGCCCGCAAGGAGGAGAAGGAGAAGAGACCGTCTCGACATGGTGATTTCCGGTTCCGACCAAAGAACCGACGCGCCTGATGCGATTGCAAGCGAAATATCGGCGGCGCCTCGTTTCGGCCTCGACCCCGATCAACACGCAATCGGCATTCGGTACCGCCTTCGACGGGCCACGCGATCGGGAGAGACAATGTCCCATTCGTCCGGCCAGGATGACCGGTTCATGCGGGGCCGGATTGCCTTGATTTGCACCAACCCGTCGAGGACCCGGCCATGTCGTCGAACTTCTGGAAGTACGCTCTTCTGCTGTCTGCATGCTGGGCGTGTCCCGCGTGCGATTCCACGGATCTCGGCTTGGACGGCCCAGGACCGGACCGCTCGATTACCGGGAGTCCGGGGCAGTTCATCACCCCGGCGTCCGAGTTCGGCCAGGTATACTGGCCGGAACACAGGCATATCGTGATCACCAACCCGGGCAGCACGAGCATTTCCGCCGTGGACACCGAGGTCCGCGGCTCGGAACAACTGGCATGGGGCGAAGGACAGCTCCTGACCTATGCCACGACCCGTGATCTCAAGACCGCACTTGTCGTGGAGAGCGCGGCGGGCGGATACAGGCTGTTCCGCCATACCGCGGGAGAACGCATCGAAATCGCTCATCGTCCCGTGAGCGGCTTCGGTGCTCCCCAGGACGGGAGCCCCGTGCTCGCCGGCAGGGTCTCGGATCGCATCGCCTTCGTGGCCGACCCGGATTCGCTGTACCTGCTGGAGGGATCGGTTGTTCGGTTCGTCGCCCGGGGATGCCGAACCCTTTTCGATTTTTCGCCCGACGATTCGTCGTTGCTGTGCGGAGCCGACCAGGGCCGATTCGGAGGCCTGGTTACGGTCGACCTCGGATCAGGGCTGGCCATCCCGAGAGGCCATCCGGCCCTGCAGTATGTGTGGGGTGGTTTCCGATGGGGCGAAGACGGGATCGAGCATATCTCGTTCGAAGGGATCGTCTCGCTGGACGCAGGGTCCGCCCGTTCCACGAATTGGACCGCGACGACGGGCGAGTCCAGCACCCCGTACGTCGCCTGGTCGGCCGACGGCCGATCCATAGCCCATGTCACCCGGTTTTGCGCACAGACCGAAGGGATTCTCGGTTGTGCACGCACCCAATTCCTCTTCCACGTGTGGAAAGCGGAATGGTCGGAATGGCGCCGGGTGGCTGTGCAGGAGCTGACTCCCACATCCGGCGGCTTCGTCAAGCTGGCATTTTCTCCGGACGCGGCGCACCTTGCCTATGCCATGAACGGCGGGCTGTACGTGGTTACCCTTCCCGAGTGAGGTGCCCCGGGGCGTTCGCGGGGCACCGTCCGGGAGGATCAGCGCAGCTTCGCGAGCAATCGGGACGCCGAGCCCGAGGCGGCCTCGATACGCGCGACGTACATGCCCGCCGCCAGTCGCGAGAGGTCGATCGGAATCCGGTGCACGCCGGCCGGCAGCTCCTCGTACCGGATCGCGAAGACCTCGCGTCCGAGCAGGTCGTAAAGCCGGATGCGTACGCGGCCGCCGGTCGAGAGCGACACGTCGGCGGTCGTCGGCCCCAGGGTCGGATTCGGGAACAGGGCGACGAACTCGGTCCGGGATGGGATTGCGGCGTCCTCGTGGACGGTTCCGACCGACAGCGCTCGCCTCAGGGTGGCCTCGATCCAGAGTTGCACCCCGTCGGTTCCGCCGAAGCGCGCCTCCGTGAGCGTGCGCCACGTGCCGTCGGCCTGTCGCACCCACGCGTCGTCGATCGGCTCGCCCATCAGGTTTGTTGCCCCGATGGCGAAGAGGTCGACGGGAGCGCCCTGCGGATACTCGACGGCGATCGAGAACGGGGTCGGCACCTCGACGGGCGGCTCGATGCGGTGCCCGACCGGTTCCGTGTCTGCCCCCGAAATCGGCAGCGGAATCGCCGAAACCGGGTATTCCCGGGCGAAGAGAACGTCATCGGTGGGTCGGCCTTCCGAATCGACCGTGCGCACGACCAACCGGTAGGTTTCCTGTCCGACATCCGCCCGACGGGCCGCGAACCAGACCCGGACGTCGGTCAGGAGATCGACGCTTCCGGCCGTCTTGCCCGCCGAGGGCGCGAGGAAGGAGGTGGCGGCCGCCTGGTCGGCGTCGGCGTTCGTGCCGGTCAGGTACCCGAGGGAGGAGCCGCCGCCCGGGTCGAGTGTCGGGGCGTTGGGTTCGGCGGTCGGGTCGAAATGCCGCAGGGCTTCCGTTTCACCTCCCGGCACCGCGTACGCAAGCGCGAGGTGGAATGGACCGTCCCCTCGCGGACTGGCCGGCCGCTGTACGAGCACCCGCACGTTTTCCAGTCCCTGTGCGGTCACGTCACCAGCGAGGATCCGGTCGAGCAGATTGTCGGTCCAGTAGAGGCGGGATTCGCCGCTGGACCACGCCAGGTCGACCGGCCGGCAGGCCCCACACTCGTACAGGGTTTCCAGACCGGAACCCCCGGTGGAGACGCGTCGGATTCGCCAGGAGCCCGCAGTGGGCTCGTCGATGAAGAGCAGGCTCCCGCTGACGGCATCGATGGTCAGGCCCTGCGGGCGGCGTGCGTGGGAAGGGGGCACCACCGTGCGCGCGCCACCCCCGGTCGGTGCGCGCGGCCGGGCATATACGCCGCCGGTCCAGTACCGCGTCCAGAACACCGTGTCGGACCCGGGGTCGAAGGCGAGATACGTCGAATCGGCGTCGGTGTCGATCCGGGCGCGCATCGCTTCGTCCTCCCAACCCGACCCGGACGCGAGGTCCGCAAACCCCACGTCCGTTCGGTACGACCCGGCGCCTACGGTGTAGAGTAGCCCGGCCACAAGTTCGTCCGATGACGGGTTCAGGGTAAGCTCGTCGACCCAGCACGGGAAGCCCGGAAGGGCCCCGCAGCTCGCCAGGAGTCGTTCCCCCTGGCCGGCGAAGTCCGACTCCCGCACCTGGTCGCTGCGACCCCAGTACAGCCGACCCCGACCCGAATCGAGGGCGAGGCCTCCGAGATTCACCGTACTGACCACCGTCTGCACGTCTCCCCCGTCAGGCCCCGCCCGCAGCACGGCGGCCGGTCCCCAGTTCCCTGGGCTTTCGGCCCAGTAGATCGCCGCGACAGGGGGCTCCGGAACGCTTATCGAACCCGACGCGCGCGCAAGCACGGTTGCTCCCGATCGAACCGTCACGGTATACGGAATCGGGCCGTACACCAGGTCCGTGACCGACACGGTCCATTCGAGATCCGTCGAGAGACCGGCTTCCAGCAGGTTCACGGACTGGGCGGCCGCGCCGTCCACCACCAATCCGGAGGGCACCGACAGCTCCACCTGGAGGGACGTGCCGTCGATGTCGCCGAGGTTCGCGAGGGTCACCGGCAATCTGAAGGTCTCCGGTTCGAGACCGCCGCCCGCGCCCCGCGTCAGCGTCGGAGTCTGACCTGGGCGCAGTTCGTAGGAGAGGCGACCGCCTCCGTGAGCGAGGGCGATGGGGGGCGGAAGCATTCCTCGGGGTCCTTCCGAAATCTGGTACGGCAGACCGCCGGCCACCGAAACGGCCATGACGCGTTCCCTCGCAACGTCGTTCGGTCCCGTGTCGGACTCGGCCCAGTACAGGGTGCCTGTATTGGAGTCGATCGCAAGCGATCCGGCCGGGCCACCCGGGCGCGGCGGCGTGACGAGCCTCATGGGCGCGAAGCGGTCGCACTCCTCGAAGGTATTCATCTCCAGGAGGAAGAGACCTTCGTCGCGGTGGTCGGCGATGTACAGACGTTCCGTCGTTCCGTCGAATGCAAGACCCTCGACGAGGTGCAGTCTTCGGCTGTCCAGTTCGCAGCGATCCGATATCGATGCGTTGGCCCGCTGGAGGGTCGGACGGTCGGTCAGACTCTGTTCCGCCCAGTACACGCGACCACTCGTTTCGTCGACTGCGACCGGCGCGGTCTTCGCCTCCCCGGAGGCGAGCACCGACGCCGAGCTTCCGTCGAGCGCCATTCGCCGCAGCGATCCCCACCCGTCGTAGTAGAGCCATCTACGGTAGGAGTCGATGGCAAAATTTCGGACGGTTTCTCCGGGGGAGAGCACGACCCGGGTATCGGCTCCGGCGGGCGTCGAGGAGCGCACGGTCCACGCGGCGTAGTACAACCGGCGGTCCACCGGGTCGAAGGCTGCCGCGGTGATGTCCAGGTACGGGACGGCAACCGCATGGCGGAAGGATCCGTCGGTACCGAATCGAACCAGCGGTCGCGATATCTCACCGCCCGGCCCGGTCACGGCCTGCGTGAAGTACACGGCGGCCAGGGCGTCCGTCCACTCGTGGTCCGGTTCCGGAATTCGGATATTCCACGGCGGGCTTGCGTGTTGTTGACGGGTTGCCCGGACCTCGAACTCGGCCTCCCCGTAAGCCGCTGGGTCGATCTGCAGGCGCCAGTCGAGTTCGACCCGCTGGTTGGCGTACAGTGCTCCGAGCATGCGCGTTCGCGTTTCGCCGGGCGAGAGCCGCAGACCGGGTGTGGTGAGCGCCAGTACCACCTCCGTTCCTGCCGGCGTGTCTCCGGCCGCCTTGATTACGGCCCTTACCGTCGATTCAGTCGGGGCGGGAGAGCCGTCCGCGGCGCGCCCCCACGCTCGCGGAGCTGCGATGCGTTCAACAGTGACGTGATCTCCAAGGGGGACGATGACCGGGACCAGGGCCATCGAGTGGATAAAGATATCCTCGGTCGAGGCACGCCAGACTTCCTCGAAGCCGGTGCCGTCCCGGCGTACGCGCCAGACCCCCGAAAGCGATTGACCGTTCCAGATGCGGCCGGCCCAGTACACCCAGGAATTCATCGGGTCGATCTGGAGTGCCGTCACGTTCATCGTCGGCTGGCCGATCGTCGCGAAATCAAACACCGTGGACGGCGGACCCGTGGCGGTGATCGATAGGATAGCGTTAGACGTCGCGGCGACTATTGTCGAGAAGTCCTGGTCCAGCTTCAGCACACCCGGCTGCGTCGATCCTCCGCCCGAATCGTACAGCAGCCGTGGGGTGGATTCTCCGCTCTCCAGGAGAAAGACGCTGCCGTTCTGCACGAAGGCAAGGTCAACGCCCATGTTGCTCACATGGGCATCCAGGTCGAGGATCGGCGTGCCGTCGGCGTAGACATCGGCGATCTCCCCGGTCGATAGGTCCAGTCGGCGAATCCACGGTCCTCTGTCCAAGGGCCACTCCGACCAGTACACGGCGCTGCCGGCCCGGGCGATGCTGCTGGCGTCCCCCTCTGACAGGCCGGCCATCAAGAATTCGATGGCTTTCCCGTCTGGACCGAACCGGACTATCTCGTCGGCGATGCGGGCGTACACCCACGGTTCGGAATAATACAGGTCCGTTACGGGACCCCTCGGCCACGGCCGGTCGAGGATGGTCATTGGGCCACCCCCGTTCACGTTGAGCCGGGCGATGCGCCAGGCCCCGGTGTCGCCGTGGCTGTAGCCGATGACGAGGTGGTCGTCCTGCCGCGCAGCGGCCGATGGCGTCATGCAAACGGCCGATAGCAGGACGACGGCCGGCAGGCCTGCCGTAAGAAGGCGCCTCATGAGGTCCTCCGGATGGGTCGGGGTCGCGCGCACGGGACCTCCGCCCGGGGCCGGCCCCGCAGACAGAGGGTGAGTACAACAACCGGATCGGAATCGATGACGGGGCGCTGCGCGAACTTGCTTCCGCATTATGCCCGGATTCGTCCCGGGGAAACCCCGCGGCGCCGAGGCGATTGATCCCTCGACACCTCATCGGTTCGCGACATGCGGCTTGACGATGCGACCCGGCCGGGGGAGGCGCTCCTCCTCGACGGCGGCATGGGCACCCTGCTCCAGGCCATGGGTCTTTCGGCGGGGAAGGCCCCGGAAACCTGGCTCCTTGAGGCCCCGGAACGTATCGAAGCGGCCCACCGGGCCTACGTCGAGGCCGGGTCGGACGTCATCCAGACCGCCACGTTCGGCGCTTCACCGGCAAAACTGGCGACGATCGGGCTCGCGGGGCGCTGTGCGGAACTGAATGCGATCGCGGTGGGCGTGGCACGGCGTGCCGCGGGCCCGGGCGTGCGTGTGGCCGGCAACATCGGTCCATCGGGCTTGCTGCTGCCTCCGATGGGCACGGCGGGTGAGGAGGAAGTCGAGGCCGGTTTCCGCGAGCAGGCCTCTGCCCTCGCCGGGGCGGGCGCCGACCTGGTTTCGATCGAGACGATGTTCGACGTGCGCGAGGCGCTCTGCGCGGTCCGGGCGGCGATTGCCACCGGGCTTCCGGTCTGGGCGTCGATGACGTTCGAACCCGCGCCGGACGGGTGGTATACGATGATGGGCGACGAACTGGCGGCGTCGCTCGTCGCGTTGCGCGAGGCCGGGGCCACGACGGTCGGAATGAACTGTTCGGTACCGTCCGATGTCATGCGGCCCATGCTGGAGCATGCGGTCCGGTCGGTCGGGGGAGCGCTGCTTGCCGAGCCGAACGCCGGTCCCCCGGTCCTCGGCGCCGACGGGCGGGTCGTCGAGGCGCCTGCGGGCCCGTTCGCCGCGGACCTCGTCGCGATGGTCCGGGCCGGCGCGACGGTGGTGGGAGGGTGTTGCGGGACGACGCCGGCATTCATCCGAGCCGTGCGGGAAGCGCTGGGCGAGGTCTGACTCAGCCCGCCCCGTCCTCGAAGTCGCGGATCGCGTCCAGGAAGGCCTCGCCGAACCGTTCGAGCTTGGCCGCGCCCACGCCGGAGACCTGGAGCAGCTCGGCGGTCGTGCGGGGCCGTCGCACCGCCATTTCCTGCAGCGTGCGGTCGTTGAACACCACGTAGGCCGGCACGCCGGCGCGGTCGGCCACCTTCCGCCGCAGGCCGCGCAGCCGGTCGAAGAGCAGGTGCTCGTCGCCCCGCGGCTCCGGTTCGGGAATCGGCAGGAGGGTGGGGCCGGTCTTCCGGCGCTTGCCGCGGACGGGCGTCGCCGCGGCGACGCGGTCCTCCACGCTCACCCCCGTGCACACGTCGCAGGAGGAGCCGCAGGCCTCGATGCGCTCGTCGAAATGGGCCACGATGGCCCGGTGGCGGCAGGTCGCGTCCTCGACCAGCCGGAAGAGATGCGCCGTCGCCGCCTGCTGGCGCTTCCGCAGGGATTCGTCCTCCAACCCGTCGAGAAAGCGCTCGTGCGCCTTCACGTCGGCCCACGAGTAGAACAGCACGCAATCGGACCGTAGCCCGTCGCGTCCCGCGCGCCCGATCTCCTGGTACCAGGACTCCACGTCCTTCGGCATGTCCCGGTGGATCACGAAGCGCACGTTCGACTTGTCGATGCCCATGCCGAACGCGATGGTCGCGACGATGACGTCGACGTCGTCCCGCTGGAACGCTTCCTGGTTGCGCGAGCGCGCCTCCGCGTCGAGTCCCGCGTGGTAGGGCAGTGCCCGCACCCCGTGCTCAACGAGGAAATCGGTCATCTGCTCGACCGCCTTGCGGCTCTGGCAGTACACGATGCCGCTTTCCCCCCGGTGCAGCCGCACGAGCGCCAGGATCTCGGACCGCGTGTGCCCGCCCTGCCCCTTCTTCCGCGCCGAGATGTGCAGGTTCGGGCGGAAGAACGAGCCCTTGTAGCCGGCCGGTTTCCGCATGCCCAGCTGGCGCAGGATGTCGAGCGCGACCTGCCGCGTAGCGGTCGCGGTAAGGGCGAGCACCGGCACGTCCAATTGGGCCTTCAGCCCCTGCAACCGCCGGTACGACGGGCGGAAATCATGCCCCCACTGGCTGATGCAGTGCGCCTCGTCGACGACGAGCAGCGAAATCGGGCATCCCTGCACGAAGTCCTGCAGCGGTCCGTCGAGCGCCTCGGGCGCCAGGTACACCAGCTCGTACTGCCCGTTGCGGAAGGCTGCCAGCCGCTCCCTGCGCTCCTCCGGCGTGAGCGTCGAGTTGATCGCCACCGCCCGGAAGCCGAGCGCGACCACCGCGTCGACCTGGTCCTTCATCAGCGAGATGAGCGGAGAAAGGACCAGCACCGTGCCCGGCAGCAGGCGGGCCGGGACCTGGTATGTCAGCGACTTGCCGGCGCCCGTCGGCATGAGCGCGATGCAGTCGCGCCCGGCGAGCACCGCCTCGATGACCTCCTTCTGCCCCGGCCGGAATTCCGGGTAGCCGAATACGACGCGGAGGATCTGTTCGGGGGTGGGCATGGGGGCGGCTCGGGGTCGGGCAAGGTACGCTTACCCCATAGAGGCCGATCCGCCCCCACACGCAACGCGGTCAGTTGATGCCTACGTCCCCCATGCCGCCGTCGCCGCGCTCGCGGTCGGTGCGCTGCGAGCGCTTCGGGGCCTGTCCGAAGTTGTACGAAAAGCTGAGCGTGGCGCGGCGCGATTCCCAGCGGCGCTCGCCGAGCTGGTAGAACGTCGGGCTGTCGATCTCGAAGCGGAAGCCCATCCGGTCGAGCGGATCGCTCACGCGCAGCGTCAGCGACGCCTTGTCGTCCATGAGCTTCTGACGGATGGAGAGGTTCGCCACCGTGAACGACGAGATGCGGCCCTGCGCCACGTCGCGCGGTGCGCGGTACAGGTAGAACGCCTGCACGTCGAGCCCTTCCCGCACCGTCCAGGTGAGGTTTGCCCGGGCCGACCACGAGAACGCGTTGCTGCCGAGGCCGTCGTCGATGCCCGAGGCGTCGGTCACGATGCGGTACGCGTCGAACGACGCGAAACCCGACAGCGAGCGGCCGACGCGAAGGCTTCCGATCACTTCTGCGCCAAAGGAATCGCTGCGGTCGTAGTTGCGCCACGTCGTGAGCGAGGTGCCGTCCTCGTTGACGGTCTTGAAGCGCTCCATCTGGTCGACCGTGCGGCGGAAGTACGGCGTGATCGACAGCGACCCCGTGCGGGAGAACTGCTGCAGTCCGAGTTCGAACGCGTGGGTGTACTCGGGGCGCAGGTACGGATTGCCCGCGAAGAGATTCTGCGGGTCGGCGTACGACGTGAAGGGGTTGAGCATCGACGTGCGCGGACGGTTCACGCGCTTGCTGTAGGAAAGCTTTACCTGCCGGGCCGCGGTCGGCTTCCACGCCACGACGCCGCTGGGGAAGAGCGACCGGTAGTCGCCGTCGAAGGTCTCGCCAGAGGTGAAGAGGTCGAACGCGGTCAGTGCCTGCTCGGCGCGAAGGCCGGCCTGCACGTCGAGGCCCGCCACGCGACCGGAAACGAGCGCGTAGGCGGCATGCACCTGCTCGTCGTAGGCGAATGCGTTGGTGCGCGTTACGTCGGTCGAGAAGACCCCGGTCGCGAGGTCCATGCGCTCGGTCAGGAGGTCGTTCTGCATCGAGCGCGCCGTGCCCTTGTAGCCGGTCTCGAGCTTGAGTCCTGCCAGCGGACGGATCCAGTCCACCTGGCCGTTCCACTCGTTCTCCCGCACGTCGAGGTCGTCGCGGGACTGCTCCCGCAGGCCGGTCGTTTCGTTTCCGTCGAGCGACACCAGGTTCTCGGTGAAGCGGTCGAAGTTGCCGTTCACCGAGCGGTTGAAGCGCAGCTCGGCGGTCAGTTCGCGCTCCGAAGGCTGGGTGACGCGGCGGAAACCGGTCGAAAGATCGACGTTCGTTCCCGACCCCGAATTCGCGGCAATGCGGTCGTAACGACCCGTCGCGTCGACGGGAGTCCCCAGTTCGACGTATCGGTTGAGATCGTCGCTCGACCCGTCGCGGCGCGAGACGAGCCCCGAGACCGACCACGTCGACTTCGGGTCGATGGCATAGTCAGCCGCGATGCTTCCCACGTGGGACCGCGAGCTGCGCTGTCCCACCGAGTTCTGCTCGAGGAACGTGAGCGGATCCAGGTAGCGGTTCTCGCGGAAATTGTACCCGTTCGACGAGCGGTCTTCCGACCGGTATCCATAATTCGAGAACACCGTCCACGGGCCTTTCTGCACGTTCAGGCTGCCCGACGCGTTGCGCTCGTCGGCCGTGCCGGCCGACAGGATCACGCCGCCGCTCGTGCCGAGCTCCGAGCCCTGCTTGAGCACGATGTTGATCATGCCCGCCATGCCCTCGGGATCGAATTTCGCGGACGGGTTCGGAAGCACCTCGACGCGCTCGACGAGATCGGCCGGAATCTGCTGCAGGAACGTCGTCAGGAAGTCGCCGCGGGCGGGCGCCGGCTTGCCGTTGATGAGAATGCCCACGTTCTGGTTGCCGCGCAGCGAAACGCGTCCGTCCACGTCCACCTCGATGGCCGGGATGTTCTGCAGGAGGTCGGTCGCGTTTCCGCCCCGCGCCGCGATGTGGTCCCGCGTATTGTAGACGGTGCGGTCGATCTCGAAGGCCACCTCCGCGCGCTCGGCCTCGACCTGCACGCCCTCGAGCATGGCCGCGACGGGCGCGAGGCTGATCGCCGCGAGCTCGATGCGGGGGTTGCCGGGCGTGATCGTGAAGGGTTCCGACGCGAACGGCTCGTACCCGACGAACGACACGCGAACGAAATACCGGCCCGGCGCGAGGCGTTCGATCGCGAACCGCCCGTCGGCGTCGGCCGTGGTGCCGGTCACGAGTACCGAGTCCGGGAGGCTGAGGACCGCCACGGTGGCGGTAGGGAGGGCGTCGCGGGAGTCGGAGCCGAGGACGGTGCCCTCGATGGTGCCGATGGATGGGGCACGCTCCGTGGTGTCTACCGCCGGCACGCTGGGGCCGGAGTACTGGGCGGTCGCCGGCGCCGAGGAGACGATCAGGAGCACAAGAAGCGCGAAAATCGAACGGAGGGCGGAAGCCATGGAGTAAAGCGGGTTGCCGTTGGGATACCGTTATCTGTTGCAACAGCGATCGCTTCGTTTCCGAGATGGTGTGGAGGCTCGGAGAAGAGCGCAGCCGGCCCGGGGCGTGTTCACGCTCGCTTGCCCCGTTCGCACTTGCCCCGTTCGCACATGCCGCTCGCACCCGCCGATGGCGTTCGGCGCTCGCACCTGCTCGATCCTGTGAGCGCCGGCCGGCCTCGCCCCACGCGACGAGAGCAGATACCCAGCAGGGCAAGTGAAGGGCGAAATTGGAATTTCGGCCCAAATGCGACGTTTTGACCCCCAAAAACGCCCCAAAACATCGCATTCCGACCGTATTGCGACGTTTTGACCCCCAAAAACGCCCAAAACATCGCATGCGAGCCCAAATGCGACGTTTTGACACCCAAAACAGGCCCAATACGTCGAAAAGCAGCCATTCATTCCACGCCAGCGCCACGGAAGCCTCCGGCAGGGTGAATCGGGCGTCCAGGCTCCATGGATTTCCGACCCGCAACCGGGCAGACCCGGCGCTGCGCTGCGAGGTACGGGATCAGCCAATTCCAGACCAGGGGCAGGCCGTTCCCGTCGGGGCTGCGCGGAGATCCGTACGGGCTCGACATCCCCTTGAACGCATCCGTCGCCGGCCCGAGGAAACGCGTCTCGCGTTCGCCGCGCGGCCACAAAGAAAAAAGCCCGCGTCCCCAAGGGACACGGGCTTTGAGTGCCCAGGACTGGACTCGAACCAGCATGCCCTTGCGGGCACCACCCCCTCAAGATGGCGTGTCTACCAATTTCACCACCTGGGCATCGGAGGACGTCAAAAATAGCAAACCGACGGGGCCGAGCGCCACCTGCATCGGAAATTTACCGGCAGATGCCACCGGAAGGACGCGGGACCCCCGGCCAGACCACGAGCAGGAGCCGGACCGCGCTCACTCCGACTCGAACCCGTCCCAGCCCTCGCTGTCCGACGTGCATTCGTCCTCTCCGCCCGGCCGGGTATCCTCCGGAACGGCCAATTCCGACCGCAGCCGGGAAAGCTCGGCCGTCAACGCAGCCTGCACTTCGGCATACGCCGGATCGCCGTAGACGCTCTGCAGCTCGTCCGGGTCGCGCTCGAGGTCGAAGAGCTCCCACTCGCCGAGCGTGTAGAAGTGGATCAGCTTGTGGCGCTCGGTGCGCACGCCGTAGTGCCGCCGCACGCAGTGCGAGGCGGGGTATTCGTAGTAGTGGTAGTAGAAGCTCTTTCGCCAATCGTCGGGGGTGGCGACGTTCGGCGCAGGGTCGGGCGGAACGGTGAGGAACGGTACCTCGGCCCCGGGCGGTCCGGCGGGCACGAGCTGGGATGCGGCGAGCACGAGCGGGCGACCCTCGGCGCGGGTCGAGGCCTCGAAGATGGGCATGAGCGAGCGCCCCTGCATGGTGGCGGGTACCTCGACACCGGCCACGTCGAGGAGGGTCGCCGCGAAGTCGACGTTCGACACGAGGGCGTCCGATACGGTGCCCGCGTTGACGCGGCCCGGCCAGCGCACGAGCAGCGGGGCGCGCAGCGAGGTGTCGTACATCCAGCGCTTGTCGTACCAGCCGTGCTCGCCGAGGTACCAGCCCTGGTCGCTGGCGTAGACGACGATGGTGTTTTCCGCCAGCCCGGAGGCGTCGAGCCAGTCGAGCAGCCGTCCGATGTTGTCGTCGAGCGACTGCACGCTGCGCAGGTAGTCCTTCGCGTAGCGCTGGTACTTCCACCGGTCGAGCGCCTCACCGGTCAAGCCGGCCGCCCTAACCGCCTCGTTCTGGGGTTCGTAGACCGCGTCCCAAGTGGCGCGCTGCTCGTCGTCCATCTCCCCCTGGCGCGAGATCTTCAGGTCGTGGGCGTTCAGGTTGCGGTCGACGCGCATGTTGGCCTCCGCCGCGGCGCGCGTGCGTCCCGAGTAATCGTCGTAGAACGTTTCGGGCATGGGCACGTCGACATCGGCGTAGTCGCCGAGGTGGTCCGGACCGGGCTTCCAGTTGCGGTGCGGGGCCTTGTGCTGGAACATGAGGAGGAACGGCCGCTCCGGATCACGCTGCTCGAGCCACGAGAACGAGAGGTCGGCGATCAGGTCGGTCGTGTAGCCAGGCAACCGCGTCGTATCAGTGGGAGAGCCGATCTGCGGGTTGTAGTACGGTCCCTGGTCGATGAGGACCCGCCAGTAATCGAAACCCGTCGGGGCGGTGCCGAGGTGCCATTTTCCGACCAGCGCGGTCTGGTAGCCGGCGGCCTGCAGCAGCTTGGGGAAGGTGACCTGCCCGCCGTCGAACCGCTCCGCATTGGTGATCTGGCCGTTGACGTGGTTGTAGGTGCCCGTCAGCACGGTGGCCCGGCTCGGGGCGCAGATGGCGTTCGTGACGAGGTTGTGCGTGAAGAGGAGGCCTCCGGAAGCGATCCGGTCGATGTTCGGCGTCTCGTTGATCGCGGAACCGTAGGCCGAGATGGCGTGCCGCGCGTGGTCGTCCGAGAAGATGAAGACGATGTTCGGACGGCGGGTCTCGGCCGTGCAGCCGGCGAGCAGGAGCGCGGCAAGCGCGACTAAGGGCAGAGAGCGTGGCATCAGTCGAACGTGTATATTCCGTGAAGCGCAGGAAGGTACGCCATGTCGCCGGACGACCGCCTCCTCGAACTCGCCCTGCTGTACCTCGGGCTCGCCCGTGGGTCGGACGGAAGGCTCAATTTCCACGAGTTTGCCGCGATATCGGGGCTGCTCGATGCCTGGCGCACCGGAAGCGAAATGCCCGGTGTCGCCCAGGTGGTCGACGACGCCGTTCGGGTCTACGACCCGGTCCGGGTGCTGCAGGCCGTGGAGACACTGGGGCATGCACTGTCGGAGGGAGAAAAGCGCCGCGCCCTCGAACAGATGAGCGAGGTGGCGCTCGCCGACCGGCGATTCCTGAAGACCGAGGCCGAGTTCATCGGGCGAGTCGCGAAAGAATGGGGCGTGCATCCCCCGGCCGACGGACAGGGAGCGTTCTGGACCGTGCTGCGCAGCAGAGACGTGGAATCTGCGCGCCGTACGGCGATGGACCTGGCGACGCTGTATATCGCCGTCGCCGTGGAGCCGGACGGCGATCTGTCGGATGCCGAGCTGGAAGTGATTACCGCGCGTGTGGGGCAGTGGCTGCCCAACCTTCCGACCGGTCCGCTGGATGTCCTCGTGCGGGAGGCGCTGGCGGAGTACGGAACACCGATGGACGGCGAGCGGCTTTCCGGGCTGGTAGACCGACTCCGCCGGGTATTGCCCGCGCACCAGGTGACCGCGCTCGCCCGCGACCTGCGCGCGATCGCGCAGGCCGACGGTGCCTGGTCGGTCGAAAGCCGGAGCTGGGTGGACCGGATCGAGACCCTGTTGGACTGATCCGGCGTCGGACGGCAGGGCTCAGCGCCTGCCCGCCTCCTTCTGCTTCTTCTTCTCGAGCTCCTTCTCGAGGAACGGCAGTCCCTCGGTGATCCACGTGGCCGGCTCGGCGCCCCGCAGGTAGTGGTCGAACCACGCGTGGGTGCGCGTCGCGTAGTCGACCTGGTTCTCTTTCTTCGCGAGGCCGTGGTTTTCGCCCTCGTACACGAGCAGGACGAAGGGCTTCTCCATGCGCCGCATCGTGTTGTAGAGCTCGATGCCCTGGTTGAACTCGACCGCTCCATCCTTGTCGCCGAAGGCCACGAGGAGCGGCGTACGCGCGTTCAGCATGTTGTGGATCGGACTGTTCCTGCGGAAGCTTTCCGCGTCCTGCCAGAACGGCTCGGGGAATCGGCCCTGGCTGACCTCGAAGATCTGCGAGTCGGGCGAGCCGGAGTTCCAATAGACCGAGAGCGACATCGATTCGAGGTTGGTCAGCGGGGCGCCCGCGACGGCGGCCTTGAAGAGGTCGGTCTGGGTGATGACGAACGTGGTCTGGTACGCGCCCCACGAGTGGCCCGTGAGGCCGATGCGGTCGCGGTCGACCCTACCCGTTGCGAGCACCTTCTCGACGGCCGGCACGATGGATTCGACGGCCGAGAGGCCGGGGTCTCGAAGGCGGTACGTGATGTCGGGCTCGAGCACGAAATAGCCCTCCGCAGAGAACCGGCGGGCATTGTATGCGCTGCTCCGTGAGGGGAGCGTATACGAATGCAGGCCCTGCGAGAGCAGTTCGTAGATGTAGACGATCATCGGGTACTGCTTGCCGGGTTCGTAACCCGCGGGATACAGCAGGCGGGCCTGGAGCGTGTCTCCGCCCACCCGTTGGTAGGTGATGAGTTCGGAACCGGCCCAGAGGAAGTCCTTCTGCTGGGGGTTGGTGTCCGAGGCCTGCCAGGGTGCCGAGCCGTCGAACGACGCGACGTGCAGGTTCATCGATTCGTCGGCCTTCTGCGTCGTGTAGAGGTAGGCTTCGGCGTCCTCGGCCCGGCCCGTGCACTGGACCATGCGCGGCTCGTACACGAGGGTCTCCAATGCCTTGCCGGGGCGCATGCGCGCGCAGCCCGAGTCCTTGGTGCGATCGCCGTAGAGCGAGAAGAAGACGGTTTCGTCGGGTTCGACGGCGTCCTGCGTGAAGTCGAACCGCTGCTGGCGGTGGCGAATGCGGTCGACGGCGCCGGCCGACAGCCGCTCGGTCTTCGAGCCGTCCGGCCGGGCCCGCCACACGTCGTACTGGTCGTACAGGAGCACCCACGCGTCGCCGGCTGCCCACATGCCGCTGCCGAAGGGGCGATGTTCCTCGCGTCCGTAGACCTGGGTGAAGTCGTCGAAGCGCGCACCGGTCGACGCGGTCAGGTTCGCCGTGCGGCGGGTCGTGAAGTCGTAGGTGAACCAGTTTCCGCCCCGGAAATAGAGGGCGTAGCGGCCGTCCGGCGACGTCGATACCGACTCGATGCGCTCGAGGATCTTCGTGCGCGCGCCGGTCGCGAGTTCGACCGCGTACACGTCCCGCCACTCCTCGCGGAACGTGGGTTCGTACGGACGGCTGTCGAATCCGACCGCCCAGAGCGCCGAACCGGTCGGCTGCACCGTACGCAGCTCGGGGTCGGCGAGGCGGACGAGCAGGCCACCGTCGTAATGCCACGCGGCCGTCCACGTGAAGCGGCGGTCCTGGGCGGCCCGGACCTGCTGCTCGGCCTGCAGGCGGTCGTCCTTCCAGTGCCAGACGTCGACGCCCGGCGGGTCGAGGTCCTCGTCCTTCTTCGCCTTGGCCGGTCGGTCTGCGGCCGAGGTCGAATCGGACGGGGCCACGTTGGTCGAGTCGGTTCGCGTCGAATCGGTGGCGACGGTCGCCGCAGGTTCATCTTTGGCGGTCCGCTCCTTCAGGCCCAGGAACGCGACCGGCCCGTTCTTCGAGAAGGAGATGCCCCCCTCGGCCGCGATGCGCAGACCGTCGGGCACCCCCGTCTGCTCGCGGGGGTCGAAGGCATGGCGCGTCGGGCGCACGGCGACGTCGGTCCAGGCGTACGCGACGTGGTTCTTCTCCTCGTACCCCTTGTCCTCGTATTCCTCGAGGAACGCCAGGGCGTTGCCGTCCTCGTTCCACCGCAGCCCGGTGAACTTCGAGCGGCCCGATTCGAGCACGCGCACGGTACCGCGCGAGAGGTCCACCAGGTGTACGCCGTGTCCCGCCTCGGCCTGCGGAGCCACGACGAGGGCGAGCAGAGGGTGGTGTTCGCTGAACGCGAATTCGGACACGTTCCCGTAGGCCATGTCCTCGCCCGTCGCCAGGTCGCGCACCACGAGGTCTCCCGCCCCCTTGGCCCCCTCGGGCGGGTACGGGCGCATGGCGAGCCAACGGCCATCCTCGTGGAAGACGGCCGACTGGACCGACTTGACGGTGTCGACCTCCATGTCGGTGAGGTCGACGAGTCCCAGGTCGGCCTGCACGGGTTTCTTGGCCTTCTCGAGCTTCTTCCGCTCGCTCTCCTTGATTCCGATCGTGTACGCGAGCCAGCGGCCGTCGCCCGAAAAGCGCGGGGCGGAACCCAGGTCGAGGCGTTTGCCTGGGTCCACCGCCCCTACGCGGCGCACGACGAGCCAGCCGTCACCCTCGACGAGCGAGATGCCGTAGGCCACGTGCGCGCCGCTCGGCGACAGTTCGCCGCCCGAAAGGCGCTGCCACTGCGCGTAGTCGTCGACAGTGAGCGGTTTCTGGGCGAGAGCGGGCGCGACGAGCGCGGCGAACAGCAGAAAGGCGACGAGACGGCGCATGGCAGATTCCGGGGCGAGTGCGCCCGTAGAATCGCATCCGGCCGCGCCGAATTCAAGCGGGCCTTACCTGTCGAACCGCAGGCTCCAGATGCCGCGCAGGTCGCCGGCCTTGAACCCGACGGCCAGGTCCTCCGGATAACGTTCCGAGATGAGCGCGTAGTCGGCCTCGGAAAGATCGTCTCCGACCGTTCCGTGGCACTTCGTGCACGGCTCGAGCGTCACGATCGGGCCGTACCACGCCACGGAGCCGTCGTCCAGGCGGTGCACCTCGGGCTTGGGAGCTTCGCCCGCGGCCAGGAGGTCGGCGAAGCGCGCGATCGCGAGCGATTCGAGCGAATCGGCCCGGTTGGCCGGATTGCGGAAGCGCACGGCGGCCCTGCGCATGCGCACCCCGTACGCCGCCGAGAGGCTGTCGGTCAGAGGATAGGCCGCGAGCGAGCAGTAGTCGATGGCCGCGGGCACGCCGCCTTCGGCGAGTTTGCCCTGCAGCTGTCCCGACATGACCTGGAACGAGGCCGCGGTGGCGGCGAGGCCCCGTTCGAGATAGGGCGCGGGGTCGAACGGGGGAGGAGCGGGCTCGGCGCAGGCCGCGGCGAACACGAGGGCAAGGACGGCGGGTCCGGGGCGAATGGCTGGCATGGCAGGATTCCGGGGGATGTCGACCCATGGAGAATAGGGAGCCGGCGCCGGTCCGGGGATCCGAGGATTCCGCATTCGGAGTCTAGGGGAATCGCCCGCATCCCCACAATCGGCACGGGGCGCACCCGGGGGGGGCCGGGGCGAGATCCTACAGGTCTTGCCACACCCGTCCGCTACCGGACGTCGGGCAGGATTCGGTATCAATGGCTCCATTAACCGGCACCCCGGGCGGGGAGGCCTTCCACGCCACGGTGCTGCCACGAATCGAACGGGACGGCATCCATGGAAACCAGAATCCTGCGCCTGGTCGCCCTGCTTGTGGCGACGGCTCTCATCGCTCCAGCGTCCTGGGCCCAGACGGGAAAGGTGGCCGGGAAGGTCGTCGATCGTACCACGGGGGAAGGGCTCATCGGAGCCACCGTGGTGGTCGAGGGCACCTCGCGCGGCGCGGCCACGGACGTGAACGGAGAATACACGATCCTGAATGTTCCGCCCGGCATCCACGTGGTGCGGGCCTCCTACGTCGGGTACGGCACCCTGGCGATCACGGAAGTACAGGTAAACTCGGACTTCACGACGATCGTCGATTTCGAGCTGCTCGAGGGCATCGAGATGGAGGAGTTCGTCGTGCTCGGTGAGCGGCTCATCCGCCAGGACGAGGTATCGACGACGACCGTGATCCGCGGCGAGCAGGTACAGGCGCTGCCGGTGGACAACTTCCAGGATGCGCTGACGCTGGCGGGCGGCGTCGTGGAGAGCGGCGCCGGCGGCGACGCGGGCATCCACGTACGCGGGGGGCGTACGGGCGAACTCGCCTACCTGGTCGACGGCGTGCTCATCCAGGACCCGTTGAGCGGCAGCCTGGGCGGATTCGACGTGGCCCGGCAGTCGATCGACGAGCTGCAGGTCCTGACGGGCGGATTCAGCGCGAAGTACGGTAAGGCCATGTCGGGCATCGTGCTGGTGAACACGCCGGCCGGAGGCCCCGAGCTTCGCGGAACGATCCGGCTGCAGACCGACGGGCTGTCCATGGAGGGCATCGGGCAGGGTGGACCCTCGCTCGACTACCGGCGCCCGAACGGCAACGACTGGGGAACGCGGCTCTTCGAGGCCACCGTGAGCGGGCCCATCCTCAAGGACCGGCTCACGTTCTTCGTCAACGCCGACCGGCTGGACAGCGACACGTACCTGAGCGAATTCGAGGGCCCCATGCGTCCCGCCGTGCTTCCGTGGGCGTCGCTGGAGGGCCTGACGTTCCTGCGACCGGGCACGGAATCGCTGCTTGACGCCAACGGGCAGCCGGTCGACGTCGACCTGGAGTCGCTGGGTCTCGTGGAAGGGGCCGTAGTCACGCCCGAGATGATTTCCGAGCTGCGGGAGGCCGGCGTCGACGTGGATCGCCTCGCGAAAGCCGCTGTCAGCGACTATCGCATGCAGCACCAACTCGGCCTCTACGACGATCGTACGCGGTTGGTGGCCAATTTCGGGGCCAAGATCACCGACGACATCGATGCCCGGTTCGGCTACAAGCTCACCCGGCGCGAGTGGAGGGGCTACAACCACGGCTACAAGTTCCTTCCGCAGTACAACGACCGGTCCCAGCGGCAGATCGACGCCTTCAACCTGCAGGTCACGCACCGGGTCACCGACAACACGTTCTACCAGGCGCGCGCCGCGTACACGAGCAACCGGTACTACGAGTTCGTCTACGACGAGCAGAAGGATGCCGACAACCCGTGGCGTTTCGGACGCATCTTCAACCCGTTCGCGATCGTCGGCGCCTTCAACACCGACGGGCTGTCTGACGCGGAGGGCGGCAGCAACTACGACTTCAACGGGTACTCGCCGGTCTCCATCCGGATGGACTACCCCTACCTGTTGACGGGCGACCTCGACCAGGGATTCCAGCTCTCGCGCAACCTGGACCTGGACGGTGACGGCACGCTCGACTTCTACAAGGGCGACCGGCTCACGCAGGAGCTGGTCGACCGGTTCGAACAGCTCTTCGACACGCTGACCGACGCCGAGCTGGAAGCCCGCGGGTTGAACCGGGGACCGGGCGGAATCGGCCTCATCCCGATCCTGGCTCCGCCCACCTCGCAGGATTACGAGGAACGGGACATCGGGGACCTGCAGCTCGGCATCGACGTTACCTCGCAGCTCGACCGCCGAAACATGATCCAGGCGGGCGTGGAGTACCGGAAGATGAGCCTCTTCCGCTACCTGCTCTTCGCGAACAACGCCTGGGATCCACAGACCGACCCGTCGGATCCGGCGACGCTCACGCATCGCCCCGACGACGAGTACTACGTCGACGTGAGTCCGATGGAACTGTCGGCCTACGTCGAGGACAAGATCGAGTTCGGAAACCTGGTCCTGCGCCCCGGACTCCGCCTGGACGTGCTCGACCCGGCGATGGCCACGCTGGCTGACTACGGGCAGGTCACGGTGGTGCAGCGGCCGTCGCAACCCAACGATCCGAAACCGACGCCGGTGGACGCCAAGGTCAAGCGCCGCCTGTCTCCGCGCTTCGGAGTCGCCTTCCCGCTCACCGACCGCGCCCGGCTCTCCTTCAACTACGGCCAGTTCCTGCAGTACCCCGAGTACAACCGGCTCTACGAAAGCTACCGTACGGCCAGCTGGGTACCGGGTACCGGCTACGTTCCGCTCGACGAGTTCGGATTCGACCTCGGTTTCGAGACGTTCGTGGGCAACCCGGACATCCAGCCCGAGCGCACCATCTTCTACCAGGTCGACGGTGAGTTCCTTGTCTCCGAGTCGTTCAAGCTCGGCGCGTCGATGTTCTACAAGGACATCTACGACTACGTCGCGGTGAGCCGCATCCTGAGCCAGGGCGGCCAGTTCCTGTGGGTGATGGACAACCTCGACTACGCGAACTCGCGCGGGCTCGAACTGCGGGCCGAGAAGCGGCTCGAGGAGCATTTCGGCTTTACGCTGAGCTACACGTACAGCCGTGCCATCGGCAATGCCGACGACTACGCGGGCCGGTTCGACGACTGGTACAACAACTCGGTGAGCGGGACCATCCCGGCCAAGAAGGCCCAACCGCTCGACTGGGACCAGCCGCACACGGTCAATGCCACCGTGAACGTACAGTTCGGTGCGTTCGACGCGAACCTGCTCGCGCGTTTCGGAAGCGGGCTTCCGTACACGCCGACGACGACGCGCGGGCTTCCGCTCGGGCCGAAGAACTCGGCACGGCGTCCGTGGACCGGTACGATCGACGCCCGGCTCCAGTACCGGTTCGACCTGAAGGAGCGCGGGTGGATCACGCCGTTCTTCGAGGTGACCAACCTGCTCGACCGCGAAAACGTGCTCGCCGTCTACAGCGACACGGGCTCGCCGTCCTTCACGCTCGATCCGGGCACCCAGTTCGAGGATGCCCAGCGGCCCAACCTGTTCGGGCCGCCGCGTCACTTCGAGATGGGATTCACCCTCGGATTCTGACCGGAGCGCGACCGCCCCGGCAACCCGCCGGGGCGGTCCGATCCATGCATGGGATGCAGATCAACGGAAAGCAGCAATGAAGCGAATCCAAGATTCCACGCGCCGGCTCCGGTCGCTGACCCTCTTCCTGGCGCTCGCGACCCTCGTCGCGATCCCGGCCTCGGCCCAACGGGGCATGACGAAGGCCGAATACCTGGACTACCTGGCCCGTACGGGGTTCATCGCCCGGGCGCCGCAGGTCCAGGGCAAGTTCGCGGGTCCTTCGGACCTCAAGCTGAGCGTACTCGACATCGGCAACGTGCGGGCGCGTATCCGGAATACGGGCACGCTGGGGTATGATCGCGACCTGCTGTGCTACGAGTACCCGTTCAACTCGGGCATAACGTACCGGTGGACGATGGCCCCGATGATCGCCGGCAAGATCGACGGGCAGAAATTCGTGTCCGGCGCGGCGCTCGGCGCGGTCCGGGGCACCACGGAAGACGAGTTCCGTCCGCTTTCGGGCTATGACTCGGGCGAGTACCGCGCCGAGCAGAACATCGGCATCGCGTTCAGTGACAAACCGGCTTCGTGGCCCGCTTCGTGGCCGACGGTAGAGGCGATGGTCGCCGCGAACGGCCAGCAGGTCCTGAACGCCGCGGCACGCACGGCATTTCTCGCCAACCCGGTTTTCGACGATCTGGCTACCGGCACGGCCCGGGTAGGCCCGAACGGTTTTCCGGGCGTGGTGGACGGTGAGGTGCGTGCCCCGCGCGAGGCGTATTTCGTGATCACCGACAACGATCCGGCCCAGCCCGCCGCGCCGTCTCCCATGAACGTGCGCGTGGACGTCTGGGCGATGCAGTGGGACGACTTCGTCAACCGCAACTTCATCATCTACCGGCTGGTGTTCACGAACGTGGGGTCGAAGACGATCGAGGATGTATACGTGGGCATCCACGACGATCCGGACGCGCCCGAGCAGGGCTCGAACGAATGGACGGATGACTATGCCTACCTGATTCCGCCCGGAAAGGACTCGGACGGGGACGGCACGCCCGACGCGGATGCCGATCCGCGAAGCGACGTGGACGGGGACGGAGTGTATACCCACGAGGATATGCTGTTGTGGAACACGATCTACCTGTGGGACGGCGACGACAAGGCCGAGGGCTTCATTCCGAACGGCGTGGGGTGGATCGGTCTGAAGTTCCTGGAAACACCGCGCGACCCGGCGACCGGCGAGGAGCGTGGCGTGACGACGCTGGACATCTTCCAGTATTCGGCGGCGCCCAACAGCGACGTGACGGGCTACGACCAGATGGCAGGCATCCTGCACGTCGGGCTGTCTCCGAGCGACCCGCAGCAGGGGGGCTCCACGCCCATCCAGCGCCCGGACTGGCCGAACGGCGCGCCGGACGACAAATTCCAGATCGCGAACTCCTACGGCCCGGACATCACGATCACGGCGGCCTCGGGTCCGTACCGGCTCGAACCCGGACAGAGCCTGCCCTTCACGTTCGCGTCGGTGCACGGGTCGAGCCGTACCGACATCCTCAATAATGCCAAGCTCACCCAGATCCTGTTCGACGCCGACTACAAGGCGGCCTCGGGCCCGCCGGTGCCCCGCGTGACGGCGGTTCCCGGAAACGGCAGCGTGACCCTGTATTGGGACGACACGGCGGAACTGGGGGTCTATCCCGACGGCTCGTACGGCGACCCGCTGACCGGCGAGAATGCGTTCGAGGGCTACAAGATCTTCCGTTCCGACGACGGCGGTGCGACCTGGGGCAAGTCGATCGTCGATCTCTACGGTGGGGTCCAGGGCTACATCCCGCTCGCGGTGTTCGACATCGCCAACGGCATCAAGGGCGAGAGCGACACCCGCCGCTACTTCGACCAGGGGCAGGACTCCGGCCTGAAGCACATGTACGTCGACAACGACGTGCAGAACGGCAAGGAATACCTCTACGCGGTCGTTGCCTTCGATCGGCAGGACGGGCCGGTGCCTCCGTTGGAGACCCCGATCAACACGGCCGATCCGGACGCTCCGGGCGACAATACCGTGCGCGTGGTGCCGATGCCGATGGCCTCGGGCGTGGCCTCCGGCGCCGTCTACAACGCCGACGACCAGCGGGACGTGGCGATCCGGGTCGCCGGCACCGCCGATGTCGCCGAGCTCGAGATCGAGGTGGTCGATGAGACGGCGCTCGTCACCGGGACGTACGAGGTGAGCTTTGCCGACGACGGGGAGGGGGGAGTGGCTTACGCGGTGAAGCGCGGCGGCACCGTCGTCCAGGACATGTCGGGGAGAGCCATGGAGGGCGTAGCGCTGTACGACGCGAACCAGGATTTCGCGCCGATTTTCGAGGGTCTCCGGCTGTACGTCGAGAATGTCGATTACGACGTCAAGTCGGCCGAACAGACCGTCGGAACCGGTCTGGAGGTCGACCAGGTGCTGAACATGGCCTACGCAGGCTGGGGTACGCCCGAAGGCCTCTCGGCTGACTACGAGATCCGGTTCACAGCGAAGCTCTGGACGTACACGGACTACTTCGACGGGGATCCGAGCCTTGCTCCGTTCGAGATCTTCAACACGACGACCGGGCAGAAGGTGCACGCCGAGATCCGTGAGTCCGACGGATCGACCGACGGCGTGTGGGAGCCCGGCGAGCGCATCTACATCGTGAACACGGCCTACCCGGCGGTCGAGGCCGACGCGGGGAGCTGGCTGGGCGCCTACCCGGACGATTACACGTACCGGGTCTGGTTCGGAACCGGCTCGACCTGGGCCGCCGGCGATGTGCTGCAGATCGTATCGAACAAGCCGCTCTCGCCCGCCGACCGGTTCGAGTTCATGGTCACGGGTCCCACGTTCACCGAGGCGCAGCTCGAACTGGACCTGGAGAACGTGACCGTGGTGCCCAATCCGTTCGTGGTCTCGAGCGAGTACGAACGTGGCCGCTTCGGCGTGCAGCGCATCCTGCAATTCCACCAGCTGCCCGAGAAAGCCACGATCCGGATCTACACGACGGCCGGCGAACTCGTGCAGAAGCTCGAGCACGACGGCGGCTCGATCGAGGCCTGGAACCTTCAGAGCTACAACGGCCAGGAGGTGGGCTTCGGTGTCTACCTCTACATCGTGCAGACGCCTTCGGGCCACGAGCGGACCGGCAAGTTCGCGGTCATCAAGTAACGGCAACTGCGGCGCACCCCGGGCGGGTCCCGCCCGCCCGGGAGCCTCTCCACCTACGAGAGATCAAACCATGAAACGATTCCTGGTCCCCCTTGTCGCCCTCGCGACGTGGTTCGCCGGCCCTGTGCCGGCCCGGGCGCAGCAGTTCAACAACGCCGGAACGTCGGTCGCGAACTTCCTCAAGATCCCTGTCGGACCGCGGGCTACCGCGCTCGGCGGCGCGTACTCGGCGATGGCCGATGACGCGTCGAGCCTCTACTGGAATCCGGCCGGCATGCTCGGGGTGTCCAAACACGAGGTAGCCTTCGTGCACAACGAATGGCTGCTGGATCTCCAGCACGAGTTCGTATCGGGCGTATTCTCGATAGGCCCCAACGATCGCCTCGGGCTCTCGGTATCCTACCTGTCGATGGGCGAGATGGAGGAAACCTCGCCGTCGGCTCCGCAGGGCACCGGGCTGTTCTTCAACGCCTATGACGTGGCCCTCGGCCTCGCCTATGGACGCCAGTTGACCGATCGCCTCGCGCTCGGCGGCCAGGCGAAGCTCGTTCGCGAGTCGATTGCCAAGTCGACGGCCAGCGGAGTGGCATTCGACCTCGGCCTGCTGTTCACCAGCGAATGGAACGGCCTGCGCATCGGCGCCACGATCTCGAACTTCGGGCCCGACCTGCAGATGACGGGAGACAACCTGCGAACGAAACTCGATCCGTACCCGTCGACGGGCGACAACCCCGACGACGTTCCGCTCTTCCTGGAGACCGAGACCTTCTCGCTTCCCATCCAGTTCCAGTTCGGGGTCGCGGTGACGCCGTACACGTCGGAGTCGCTGGCCCTGACCACGATGCTGGACGTGCGCGACGCCCGCGACTTCAACCAGGACATCCGGTTGGGGGCGGAACTGAAGGTGCTGGACTCGTTCTTCCTCCGGGCCGGGACGAACGTATTCCTGATCGAAGGCAGCCCGTTCGGCGGCGGGGACGACGTGGTCATCGAGGGCCGCGACGCCGCCGACAACACCGGCATCGGTCCGAGCTACGTCAATCCGACCACGATCACCCGTGCCGACCTGCGCGACGGCCAGGCGATCTACAACCTCGGCATGGGCATCGACTACGTGCTGCCGAACTCGGGCCTCGGCTTCCGCTTCGATTACGCCTACTCGCGCATCCGCACGCTCGACGACGTGCACCGGTTCGGGGTAAGCCTGTCGTTCTGAACGGCTGTCGGTCACGCGAAGCGGAAGGGGCCGGAGAGGATGTACGTCTCGCCGGCCCTTTCCGCGTCTCAGGGGTCCCGGACGCGCCGGGCGCTCATCCAGAGCGTGTCCTCGGGACCGAACCGCACCTCGAGGGTCTCCGCTCGACCGTCGGAGCCGAACGTGAACTCGAAATACGCGTCGTCGATGGGTTCGCCGACGGTCCCGTTCACGGTATAGACCGGCGTGAACACCTGGTCGGCCTTCGGAGCCAGGATCATGAGTTCGGAGGGCATGCCCGGGCCGAAGCTCATCATGCCGCCCAGGAATCCGTTCTCGTGGGTCAGTTCGAGGTCGAACCCCCACGCGGTCGCACTGCTGTCGGGAAGGGTGCCTTCGGCGCGCCACACGCCGACATACGGCCCGGCCTGCTCGGCCGTCATGGTCAGCACACGGCTCGGTTGGACCTCGATGGGCAGGTCGACGACCGTGCGGTCCCAGTGGAAACGGAGGTCGGTGCCGGTGCGACGTACCGTTTCGAACGACCAGAGCAGGGTTTCACGCAACGCCGCGGTCGTGTCGGGTCTTACCGTGAAAACGAGCTGACTGTCGGATCGAGCGGGGTGGTCGGTATGGAACATCCGGTCCCGCGGATCGAGGACCAGGTCCCAGTCCCCGTCGCGCACGGCCATCCACAACGACCAGGTGCCGGCCGGGACCACTCTTCCGAGCAGCAGGATGTCCCTGTTGACGGTCAGTGTCGTGGCGTTGTTCGCGCCGGGAGTCCACAGCGTGTCGTAGGCGACCTGGCTTCCGAAGACCCCGCTGCGACCCCGAAGCGACGGGCGCGAGTATTCGATCCGGAGAGTGGTCCCGTCCACCGTCTGGGTGACCGACGCCGCTTCGGATGCCTTGACCTGGGCGAACGCCGGGGTGACCGCCACGGTGACCGCTGCTGCGGTCGTGAGCAGGAGCGCGAGGGTGCGAGGCATGGGCGGTTCAGCCGAATCGGGCGTCGATGGCACGGCGGATCTGTTCGAGCGATTGTCCGTCCTTGAAGCGGCGGTACGCCAGCTTCGCCTCGCCCTGGCAGATCACGCAGCCGATCGCCATCCTGTTCTCGTAGAAGCAGGTCAGGAGCGAGCGGTACGACGGCAGGGCCGAACACCCGCAGTTGCACCCGAGGCCGTCGGCGATCTGCGGAATCTCCCGCACCATGTCGTACACCGCCTTCACCGATTCGGGGGCGCGGCCGAGCTGTTCCCTCGTGAGGACGAGCGACGCGTCGATGCCCGGCCGCGGATCCGGGTGCGGAACGGCGGCTCGTACGGCCTTCGGCAGCGCCAGGAGACCGGACGCGAGCGCCAGGAAAGCCCTCCGCGTCGAGGGACGAAACGCGGAGCTCATTCCGGCTGCGGGGGCGAAATCATGATGTGCGCGCTCGCCGTGCCGGGGAACATGATCCACGGCTGCCCCTCGAACTCGGGGCTCGACGCGAGGCCCGTGGTTTCGGACGTGGCGTACGGCGTGTAGATCACCCAGCGCATGTAGGCTCCAGCGACCGTGCCGGTGGTCGCGTCGAAGGACTCCCCGGTGAGCACGTAGAGCGTGGCGGGCGCGGACGGCATGGCGAGCGAGCCGGCATCGGCCGCCTCGTTGCGCCTCTTCAGTACTTCGCCCGCGTCGGTGATTCCCTCGGCCCGCAGCGCGCGGCCCATCGCCATGAACGGCTCGAGCGAGGTGTGGTAACAGGCGACGCTGAACCCGTCGCCCGTCGGATCGTCCGAAAGGCACACGAGATCGTTCGTTCCGGAGCGCAGGTCGACGGGGGTGCCGTCCGGGGCGTGCCCGATCACGCGGGCGCCGTCCGCGAACTCGGCCGGCGCCGCCTGGACGGCTGCCGCGATCTGTTCCGCCTCGTCGGCGATGCGGGCCGTGGAAGAGCCGCCGCATCGAAGCGATACGGCACCGAGAAGCAGGACGATCGCGGCCAGACCGGGACCGAGGCGGTGGAAGGACATGGGGTAGGGCAGTTGGGTGCGCGGCGGAGAATACGGCGCGGCCGGGGAATCCCCTACGGCCGCCGGTGGACGACGCCGTCCTTCATCACGAAACGCACGTCCTGCAGTACCGTGATGTCCTCCAACGGGTTGCGAGGAACCGCTATCAGGTCGGCGATGCGCCCTGCTTCGACCGCGCCCAGGCTTTCGCCGTAGCCCATGAGCTCGGCTGCCTCCAGCGTCGCCGACTGGACCGCCTGCAAAGGACGCATCCCGTATTCGACCATTACCTGGAATTCCGTCGCCTGGGATCCGTGCGGAATGGCTCCCGCGTCGGTTCCGAACGCGATGCGGACGCCCTTGGCCAGGGCGCGGCCGAACGTGGCACGGTGCGCGTCGGCGATCGCGCGCGCCCTGGCGCTCCAGGAGTCCCGCGGACCGGGTTCGAAGTACACCGAGATCGTGGGCACCCACCAGGTCCCGCGCGCGACCATCTCGTCGAGGACCCGGTCTTCGAGCAGCATGCCGTGCTCGATCGAGCGGGCGCCGAGCACGACCGCGTCGTAGGCTCCCTGGCCGCCGTAGGCGTGCGCCGCGACGGGGATCTTGAACCGCGCGGCTTCCCGCATCACGAGTCCGATTTCCTCGGTCGTGAACTGCGGCAGGGGCGTCATGTCCTTCAGGTCGATGTGCCGCGTGGTCCCCGTGGCATACAGCTTGATGAGATCGGTTCCGTACTTGACCTCGGTGCGGATCTCCTTGACGATGTCGTCGGCGTTGTCGACGAGCGCCCCGTACTGCGGCACGTCGATCTGCGGGGCGAGGCCGTTCTGGTTCATGTACCCGCCGGTGATGGACAACGCGCGCGTCGCGACCTGCATGCGAGGACCCGGAACGAGGCCGTCCTCGATGGCGTCCCGCAGGGCGACGTCGGCCCAGTCTGCACCTTCCGAATCCACGTCCCTGACCGTCGTGAAGCCGGCTTCCAGGGTCGCTTTCGCCGCCGCGACTCCCTCGAGCGTGCGGTACGGTATCGACTTGTACAGGATCGGGTTGTTCGACGCGTAGTCGGGCTGGATCAGCAGGTGCGTGTGCGCATCGATGAGGCCCGGCAGGAGCACGTGGCCCGGCAGGTCGATGATCTCGGCGCCGGCCGGCGCGGCCACGTCGCGGCCGACCGCCGCGATCCGGCCGTCGCGGACGAGCACACGCGCGCCGTCGAGCAGGCGGCCGGTGCGCACGTCGAGGACGGAGGCGGGGCGAAGCAGTGTAGTCTGCTGCGCCCGGGCGCACGGAGCGGAAAGCAGCAGGACCGAGAGCAAGGCGAGGAGGGTGCGGGTCATGGCGATGGGCCGACGGTGGGCCTTGATGGTACGCACTGCCCCGGATTGCGACAAAAGCGTCACATTCGCGGGTGGATGTTGATCCGGCTGCGGCGCATCTTCCATGCACGAACCCGAGACCGGATTTCATGCGCCGTCTACCACTTCTCGTTCTCCTGCCGCTGCTCGCCGCCGCTCCGTCCGTCGGCCAGGTCCTCCCCGATGGTCTCACGTCAGGCCTCGATTTCCGCATGGTCGGACCCTCGCGCGGGGGGCGCGTCACGGCCGTGGCGGGTCACCGCGCGACCCCGGGCACCTTTTTCATGGGCGCGACGGGCGGCGGCGTTTGGAAGACGTCGGATTTCGGGCAGTCGTGGGCCAACGTGTCCGACGGGTACTTCCACACCGGGTCGATCGGGTCGATCGACGTCGCCGACAGCGATCCGGACGTGGTCTACGTCGGAACGGGCAGCGACGGTACGCGCTCCAACGTGATCATCGGGCGTGGTATCCACCGTTCGAACGACGGAGGAGCCACCTGGCTCGATCTCGGCCTCAAGGACGCCGGCCAGATCGGCGCGGTCGTCGTGCATCCGACCAACCCCGAGGTGGCCTGGGTGGCGGCCCTCGGCAGTCCGTTCGGACCGGGCCCCCAGCGTGGCGTGTACCGCACCGTGGACGGGGGCACCTCGTGGCAGCGCATGCACTTCGTGAGCGAGGCAACGGGAGCCGTCGACCTCGAACTCAAGCCGGGCGACCCCAATACGATCTACGCGTCCTTCTGGCATACCCGCCGCGACCCCTGGACCATCGTGAGCGGAGACGACCGCGAGAGCGGCATCTACAAGTCATCGGACGGCGGGACCACCTGGAGGAAGCTCACGGCGGGCCTGCCGAAGGGCCTGGTCGGCAAGTCTGACCTCGCCGTTTCCCCGGCCGACCCGAGCCGCGTGTACGCGCTGGTCGAAACCGTGCCGGCCGAAGAAGGGCTCTACCGATCGAATGACGAGGGGGAGACCTGGCAGCTCGTTTCGAACGAGCCGGGCCTGATGCGGCGGCCCTTCTACTATACCAACGTCGACGCCGACCCCACGAACGCCGACGTCGTCTGGGTCAACAACGAGGCTTTCTTCCGATCGGAAGACGGCGGCAGGACCTGGCAACGCCGCTCGACCCCGCACGGGGACAACCACGACATGTGGATCAACCCGGACGACCCGGACCTCATGATCCAGTCGAATGACGGGGGCGCGAACGTGACGCGCGACGGCGGACGCACGTGGTCGACCCAGGAGAACCAGGCTACGGCCGAACTCTACCAGGTCCATCTCGACGACCGGTTCCCGTGGTACCTGTACGCCGGGCAGCAGGACAACTCGACGATCGCCGTGCCGTACCTGCCCGACGTGCCGCGCCCCGCGGGGGCCAACGCGTGGTGGGAGGAGATCGGGGGCTGCGAGACCGGCCCGGTCGTGCCGAAGCCCGGCGACCCGAACGTCGTCTACGCCAACTGCAAGGGCCTTTTCTCCGCCTACGACCGGCGCACCGGGCAGGAGCGCAACTACGCGGTCGGAGCTTCTGACCTGTACGGCGCCAATCCGAAGGATCTCGTCTACCGGTTCCAGCGGGTCGTGCCGATCGAGGTGTCGCCGCACGACCCGAACACCGTGTACCACGGCAGCCAGTACGTGCACCGCACGACCGACGGCGGGGTCACGTGGGAGCGCATCAGCCCCGATCTGACGGCGTTCCGCCCGGAACGGCAGGTATACAGCGGAAGTCCGATCACCCGAGACATCACGGGCGAGGAGCACTTCTCGGTACTCTACGTGATCGAGGAATCGCCGCTCGAACCCGGCGTGATCTGGGCGGGCTCGAACGATGGACCCGTACACGTGACGCGGGACGGAGGAGCGACGTGGAACGCCGTGACGCCGCCCATGCCACCGGAGGGGCGCGTGAACCAGATCGACGTTTCGCCCCACCGCCCGGGCACCGCGTTCGTGGCGGCCAACCGGGTGTACCTGGACGATTTCCGCCCGTACGCCTTCCGGACGGACGACTACGGCAGGACGTGGACCCTGATGACGGACGGCACGAACGGCATCGCGCCCGACGAACCGGTGCGGGTCGTGCGCGAGGACCCCGTTCGCCCCGGGTTGCTGTACGCAGGGACCGACTACGGGCTCTACGTATCCCTCGACTCCGGCGCCCACTGGCGCAGCCTGGACGGCGACTTCCCGGTCGTCCAGGTGAGCGACCTCAAGGTGCGGGGCGCCGACCTGGCGATTTCGACGATGGGGCGAGGATTCTGGGTGCTCGACGACGTCTCATGGCTCCGGCAGTGGACGGCCGAGGCCGCCGGCGTCCCCGTGCACCTCTTCGCGCCGCGCGAGGCCGTACGCATGCGGCACTCGGGCTCGCGGGGGTCGAACGGCTCCCCGGAATACCCGGCGGCCGGAGCGTCGATATGGTACCGGTTGGCGAGCGACGTCGAGTCGGTTCGCCTGGAGATCCTCGAGTCGGCCGGAGTCGTGGTGCGCAGCTACGAAGCCACCGCGCGGGTCGACGGCGCATCGCGGCGTCCGAATGCGGCTCCGGACCAGGGCATGCGCGGACCGGTCCAGGCCGCTCCGCCATCCACCGGTCTCTCGGCCGAGGCGGGCCTGCACCGGTTCTCGTGGGACTTCCGGACGACGGGCGCCGTCGGAGCCGGAGGGCGCACGGGCGCGGGCCCCGCAGTGCCGCCGGGCACCTACACGGTGCGGTTGACCGCCGACGGTACCGTTCTGGAGGCGCCGCTCGCCGTGGTCGCCGATCCGCGGGTACTGGCGTCCGGCGTGACGCTCGAGGACATCGAAGGCCAATTCGTGCACAACCTCGCCGTGCGCGACCAGGTCAGCCGGTTCCAGCGCGGGCTCGGTCGTCTCGACGAGGGTCTGAAAGCGCTCGGCGAACCGGTCGGAGAAGAGACGTCGGCCCTGGGGGCGAAGCGGGAAATCCTCAAGGCGCTTCGTGCCGAGGCCGTCACCGACAACAGCGACTCGTATCCGCCACGCCGGATGGACGCGCAGTGGAGCCACCTGGCCGGGCAGACCTCGGGGGCCGACCAGGCGGTCGGCCGGGACGCGCGCGAGCGGTTGGTCGAACTCACCCATCGGCTCGACGATTGGCTGGCGCGCGTGGACGCCGCGCTTGCCGGACCCTGACCCGACCACCGAATCCCGTTCGCCTATGTTCGTCCCGGACCGCATACGGGCCGCCCACGAGGCCATCGATCCTGAATACCGGGACACGCCCTTTTTCCGGAGCGAGGTGCTGGGTCGTCGCGTGGGCGCCCGCACCTGGGTCAAGGACGAGACGGCGACCCCGATCGGGTCGTTCAAGGGTCGCGGCGTGTCCTGGTGGATGCACGAAAACCCCGGCGTCGAACGGATCGTCTGCGCTTCGGCCGGAAACTTCGGCCAGGCGGTCGCCCGCATCGGCTCGGCGCAGCGCCGGAACGTGACGGTATTCGCCTCGCGAAACGCGAACCCCGCCAAGATCGACGCGATGCGGCGCTTCGGTGCGACGGTCGTACTAGAGGGTGACGATTTCGACGCCGCGAAGGAGGCGGCCCGCGCCGAGGCGGCCCGCACGGGCGCCTTCTTCCTCGAGGACGGCCGGGAGCCGGAAATCGCCGAGGGCGCCGGCACCATCGCGCTCGAATGTACCGAGTACGTCGAGTTCGAGACGGTCTACGTTCCGATCGGAAACGGATCGCTGGCGGGCGGAATCGGCTCCTGGGTACGCCACGCCTGCCCGGCTGCACGGATCGTCGGTGTCGTGGCGGCCGCCGCGCCGGCGATGGAGCGTTCCTGGCGATCCCGCGCGATCATCGTCACGCCCACCGCCGACACCATAGCCGACGGCATCGCCGTCCGGGTCCCGGTTCCGGAGTCGCTGGGTCCGCTCGGCGAGGTGCTGGACGACTGCGTACTCGTCGGGGAGTCGGCGATCGTCGAAGCCATGCGCCTCCTGTGGACCGAAGAAGAACTGCTCAGCGAGCCGGCCGGTGCGGTCGCGCTGGCGGGCGCGTTGACCTCGGGCCCGTCGGGACCGGGCGACGTCCTGATCCCGGTCTGCGGACGCAACCTGGACGAACGGCGCCGGGCGGAGTGGTTAGGCTGAGCGGCCCGTCGCGCCGGGGCGGCGGGCGGGGTCAGCGCCGCAACGACGGGTGAACGGGCCCTGAGGGCGCCACCACGCGGGCCATGCGGATCCCGTGCACCAGCTCGATCGACGGCCTTGCGTCTTCGAGGCCGAAACCCCGCCCCGCGAGCGTTTCCTCGTAGACCCGCGTATGCAGGTCGCGGAATCCGCCCGAGAACTCGATTTCCTCGCCGTCGACCGTGATCGAGCGGTAGGTGGGTTGCAGACCGCGCACGTGTTCGGGCAGGTCGGCGGCGTCCACCGACAGGAACCACGGCACGTCGGCGCGCTCGAGCTCGAGGAATCCGCCGATACGGTCGGGCTCCGACACGTGCACTTCGCTGTGCCGCACCGGTCCGAAGAGCCAGATCAGCAGGTCGAAGAAGTGGATCCCGATGTTCGTCACCACGCCGCCCGACTTCTCCACGTCGCCCTTCCACGAGTAGCGGTACCACGTTCCGCGGGACGTGAGATACGTGAGCCGGACCTCGTGGCGTCGGCCGCCGTCGGCCAGGATCTTCTCGCGCAGCGCAAGCAGGGCGGGATGCACCCGCAGTTGCAGCACGTTCCACACGCGACGGCCGTATTCGTCTTCCAACACCCGCAGCGCCTCGAGATTGGACGGATTGAGCACCAGCGGCTTCTCGCAGATCGCGTCCGCGCCGACGCGGAGCGCGAGGCGCGCGTGGGCGTCGTGTAGGTGGTTCGGAGAGCAGACGGTGACGTACGAGACGCGGTCCCCGGCCGGACCCCGGCGCAGCTTCTCCAGGTGCCGATCGAACCGCTCGAACTCGGTGAAGAACGCCGCCTTCGGAAAGTACTGATCGAGGATGCCCACCGAGTCGTGCGGATCGACGGCCGCCACGAGCCGGTTTCCGGTGTCCCGGATCGCCTGGAGGTGCCTGGGCGCGATGTATCCGGCGACGCCGGTCAGGGCGAAATTGTGCATGGCGGCAGTCGGTGGCAGGTCGGCCCTCGTCAACGGCGCAGATAATAATCCTGCGTCGCGTTGGTTTCTGCCTTCCGCACGAAAAGCCGGTGCGGCGCGTCGATGCCGAGGAGGACCTGGAAAACATCGGTCAGGATCGGCCGGGACGCGTAGTATCCGTGGCCCAACCCGCCGACGCCAAGCGCGGGCGCGTCGATTTCGCCCACGTTCACCACGTCGACGCCCTCGGCGCGCTCGCATCCGCCGAGCCGGCGGTTGTCGTTGCGCATTTCGCTGGCCGCGATCGCGGTGTCGTTGTACGAGCAATAGACGGTAACCCGGCGCGCCACGCGGACCAGGTCGGGCGCCACGCGCTGGAAGTCCTCCACCGGGTAGTCCGGGGCGTTCAGCACGAGTTCGCCCACCCTGATTCCGGCCGAGTCGGCGAACGCGGCCGCCACGGCGGGCACCATGACCTGGTGCCCCATCGAGTGCACGACGAGGTGCGGAATACGCCCGGCGTCGGCCAGAAGTCGCAGGAATACGACGGCCTGGCCGATCGACGCCGCGGCATTACGCCCGTTGTGTTCGTAGGTCCGCTGGAGCCTCGCGCCGGCCAGCAGCCCGGGCGGGGCGCCCGCGGGCCACGAGAAGAGCACCACCCGGCCCTGGAACTTGAGGTCGTACGCGAGTTGGGCGGCCCGCAGCACCGCGTCCTCGAACCGCACGTTGAAGCCGTGCACGAACACCAGCACGTCGGGTCGGCCGTCGGCCAGCACGCGCGCGAAGGACCGGCGATCGAGCGCCGAGTGGCCGAGCACGCGGTAGTACGTGTCCGGGTCGGAACGCGGATTGGGCGCCGATTCGACCGATCCCACCGGGTGGCGGGCCGGCACGTTGATCCGGCACGTGCCGAACGCCAGCGAGTCGGCCCTTTCGGTCCTATAGGCATCCTCGCCGCAGCCGGTCCGTTCGCCCGGGGCGCGGTTGGTCGCGTAGAGGACTTCGACCGTGCGCGTTCCGTCGAATCGATCTGCGAACAGCGTGTCGAGCGTTCCACCCGGGTACCAGCCGTAGGACGGCGGAGGCGGCGGAGGCGTCACGATCGGCGCCGGCGCGGGTAGTTCATGGGTCGTCGTACAGGCTGAAAGGCCGAGAAACGCCAGAAACGTGACCGCCGGCGCGGCGAGGAAGGGCGAAATCCGCGTCATCTTGAAGTGTGTCGCTACCCCGGAGACGAAACTCCGCATCCGGCGAACAGTTTTCGATCGCAGGGACCGCGGTGTTTCGCGGCCCGTAACCAGACCCCAAGACCCATGGTCCAGAAAATCATCGCTGCCGTGCTGGTCGTCGCCGTATCCGGCTGCGCCAGCATGAGCAACACCGAGAAGGGCGCCGCCATCGGCGCCGCTGCCGGCGCCGTGCTGGGCGGCGTGATCGGCAAGACCACGGCCGACAAGACCACGACCGGCGTCGTGGTAGGCGCTGCCGTAGGCGGTATCGCGGGCGGCATCATCGGCGCCCAGATGGACAAGCAGGCCGAAGAGCTCGAGAAGGACCTCGAGGGAGTCGAAGTCGAGCGCGTGGGTGAGGGCATCGTGCTGACCTTCGACAGCGCGATTCTCTTCGCCGTCGACAAGAGCGACCTGTCCGACTCGTCGAAGGAGAGCCTGCGCAAGCTCGCCGAAAGCCTGGCCGATTATCCGAACACCAACATCCTGATCGGCGGCCACACCGACGCCACGGGTTCGGATTCGTACAACCAGGCCCTCTCGGAACGCCGCGCCATGGCCGCCGCCGAGTTTCTGGCCGCGAGCGGCGTCAAGTCCGATCGCCTCACCATCGTGGGCTACGGCGAAGCCCAGCCGGTCGCCGACAACTCGACGGCCGAGGGACGTGCGCAGAACCGGCGCGTCGAGATCGCGATCACGGCCAACGAGGAATTCCAGCAGCAGGCGCAGCAGCAGAACCCGAACGGGAACTGAGCCGCCTGAAGGCCTCTGCAGAATGGCGCCCCGCCGGATCGAGTCCGGCGGGGCGCTTCCATTTCGTGATCCCGACAGGATTCGAACCTGTGACCCACTGATTAAAAGTCAGTTGCTCTGCCAACTGAGCTACGGGATCGACGCGGGCGGTGCCCGCAGACCCGCAAAAATACGGCTCGAACAGCCCGACACCCAACCCGGACCGGGATCAGCGCGGCACGAGCAACCGTCGGGCCAGGCGGTCGGCCAGCGGCGCCACGTCGGGACCCGCCCGGTTCGTCAGGATCACGATCGTCACGCCGGCTTCCGGGTACCGTTGGATGACGTTGCGGAAGCCGCTCGTCGAGCCCGTATGGTGCATGCGCCGGTGTCCCTCGAACAGGTCCAGGCGCCATCCGAAGCCGTAGGCGACGTCGGAATCGGCCGGCAGGGGCGCCACGTCGTCGGCATCGGCCCCACTCGCGGGAATGGGAACCTGCGGCGTCCATGCCTGCCGCCACAGCTCCGGGTCGACCAGCGTGCCGGCAGTCAGCGCCGCGTCCCACGCCGCGAGGTCGACCACCGACGAGTAGATCCCGCCGTCGCCGAGCACCGAACTCGTCGTGCTCTGGTCCCGGAATACGAAGCCGGAGTCGGTCGCGACGTATCCGAAGGCCCGCTTGGGCACGCGATTCCGCCCATTCTCGAAAGCGACGGTCGAGTCCATTCCGACCGGCACGAAGATCCGGTCCCGGAGGAAATCGGCGAAGCGTGCGCCCGAGCGCTCCTCGACGATGCGGGCGAGCACGGCGTATCCGGAATTGCTGTAGCGGTACGCGCTTCCGGGCTCGAAGTCGGCCGAGTCGACCGACGCCATCAAACGTAGTACGTCGTCATCGAGAACCGGGACGGTCGTCGTGTCCGGCATCAACGATTCGTAGTCGGGCAGGCCCGACGTGTGCGTCAGCAGGTGGCGGACCGTGATGGCTGCTCCGTACCGAGGGAAGCCGGTAAAGACGTCCGTAAGGCGGTCATCCAGCGAAAGCCGGCCCTCGGCCACGAGCAGCAGCACCGCGGTGGCGGTGAACTGCTTGGTCACGCTCGCCAGGCGGAAGTTGGTCGCGGGCTCGACCGGACGTCCCGTCGCGAGGTCGGCGAGGCCGTACGCGCGGGCCACGACGGGCTCCCCGTCCCGCAGCACGAGCACCGCGGCGCCCGGCACGTCGCCGTCGTAGGCCGCGAAGAGGGAGTCGACCGAGGCGGAATCGAGGGTCGAGCGCGGGTCGGACCCGGATCCCGGCGCGCACGCCGGGAACAGCGCCGGCAGCGCGAGGACCATCACGTATAGGACCTTGCGGCGCATCGGCTTGTCGCGACCTTTCGGATTTCGTTTCCAGGGGCGGGATCCAGGAATTGAGTTTACTACGGCCGAGCGGATTTGTACCATGCGCTCGCCCCCGTTCGATGTGGTTTTGCTGTGCTGCCCGGATAGTGGTCGGATTCCGTCCGCCCTGGCCGTAGTGTGCGGATCGTGATCCGGCCTCGCCGATCACCCCCAACACACAGGGAGGATGCCGCCATGCGCATCGTGGTGCGGATCGCGACCGTCGTGTCGCTCGCTTGGTCGCTCGCCATGCCCGAGGCGAGCCAGGTTCAGGCCCAGAATGCCGTCTTCCACTCCTGCGTCCACTCCTGGGAAGACGGCGACCCCAGACACGACGATGACGGGGTGAAGAACGGGATCCTGACCTGGGGCGGAGGAAAGACGCACGTCACGGACGGTTGCGACCTCTACGGAACCGAGAAACTGGTCATCCAGGCCGGAGCCGTCGTGAAGCTCGCCCAGGGTTGCTCGATCGACGCCGAGGGGAGGATCACGAAATGCGTCCCGGCGCTGTACTCCACCGACCAGCGCCTCTGGGCCGTTCAGCCCGGGACGTCGATCCGGATCGACGGGGCCACGATCACCGACGTGCGTGACCATTCGGTGGGGGCCGTGATCCCGATCGACGGTCCGGCCGACCCGCCCCGCATGGCGTACCGCCTGCAGTTCAATGCGCGCGGCGACAACCGGATCACGAACAGCACGATCAAGTACTGCGGCGCAGTCTGGTCGGTCGGCGACATGCGCATCACGGGGAACCGGTTCCTGGTTTTCGGGGGCATGAGCGACGTGTCGGCCCAGAATCTCGTGAACACGTCGCCGGTGATCACGGACAACGAATTCGAGTTGGCCTTTCCCTCGGGCGGCGGGTCCCGCCTCGATCTGCGAGGCAAGTCTCCCGTCTTTTCCGGCAATACGGTGCGCAGCCTGCTGGTGCCCGGGGGATCCTACCCGGAAGGGTCCAACGTCATCACCGTCGGCCTCGTCATCGGCCCGGTGGCCGAGAACATGGGGTATCCCGAGTCGACGCCCTGGGGGCCGGTCACGGGCAGCGCCGTCGTGACCGGGAATACGTTCGAGACCACGACGGGTCTCGAGATGGAAAACGGCACCACCGTTCTCGAGACGGTTCGCGGGTACGACCGCGTGAACTTCCGCGCGACCATCGCGGGCAATACGTTTCGCGGAACGAACAACCCGTCGAAGGGGACTCCGGGCGGACGAGCCATGGTCCTCGTGATGGACGCGGACGTCGAAGTCAGCGGCAACGAAGTCTCGAATTTCGCGACGGCCTTTGCGGCGTATCCGAGCCAGAACATCCGGAGAAACGGCCTGAGAATCCACGGAAACCGGTTCTCGCTCGAGGGTTCGAACGTGAACGCGCCGACGTTCGGCGGCCGATACACGCAGGGCGTCTACGTGAACGCCGAGAACAACTGGTGGGGTGATCCTTCGGGTCCGCTCGACCGGTCGAACGCCGACGGCCTGCAGAATTCGCGCGGAAAGGGGATCGTCGTCGGGGACGGCGTCGACTACGTGCCGTTCGTGGGCGGCGGTGCGGTGTATACGGACGACATCCACATCGTCGTCGGCGCGTCGCGCATCTTCGAGGACGACCACGGTGACCTGACCCGGGAGGATGCGACCGAGTTCGCGGCCGGCGACAGCGTCGAGGTCGAGGTCGTCGCCGACTTCATCCGCTTCCGGACCGCCGAACGGGGGCGGGTCGTGGTCCACCTCAAGGATCCGAAGGGCGCCATCATCGCGTCTTCGGAACCCGTAGACCTCACGCAGGACCAAACCGCGGCCGAACTCGGCAAGATCGGTGCCGTGGTCCCGGCCAACGGGGATTTCGTGGAGGTGAACGCGGAACTGATCCCGGACGGGGAGTCCGAGGGGGAAAGTTCGAACGTGGAGCGCTTCCTGGTGAAGGGTCCGCGGAGTCGCTTCCGTTTCGAAGCCGTCCACCCCGTGACCCGGGGCAGTCTCGATTCCCCGGTCCAGGGCACGACCGCCGCCGCGCTGATCCGGTTCCAGTACACGCTTTCGACGGCAGGCGGGAATGGACGGTTCGAGATGACCTTCGAGGAGCGCCTTCGCGGCACGAACACGGTGCTCACGTCGCTCGGCTCGCGGTCGCTGGCCGTGCCGCCGGGAACGGACCTGGCGGCCGAACAGCGCATCGATCCGGTCTTTCCGCTCCACGCGACGCCGACCAAGAGCGAGTTCTTCATGCACATCCGGCTCTTCGACGACCAGGGACGGATGGTGGCGTCGGACAGCGCCGGCGTCAACGTGCGGTCGCCGGGCCTGTTGAACTTCGGAGACCGGCGCGAGGACAGCGACGTCGACGACGACGCGCCGTCGGTCTTCCCGACGACGTACACGGCCGGCCAGCCGCAACTCCGTCTCGGACGCTCGTACTTCGTGGCGGGCGACGACCTGGCGGCGAATGCCGGTCTCACCTGGCGCGTCAATCTCCCCGGCGCCACGGGCTGGCAGGTGGACGTGGACCGGATCGAGACCTACGGACCCACCGGCGCCCCGCTCGAACGGGTGGATGCGACCGGACACGTCGGATCGATCGCGACGACGACCGACGACGTCTTCGGCCGGGTGGACGTCTCCGCACCCGGACGGAAAGTCCCGTCGGGTGCGGCCCGGGTCCGCTTCGTCGCGCGGCTGCGGGACGGGTCGCAGCGTCTCATGGCCCGCGACTCGGTCGAGGTGGAGGTGCGTGTTCCCGCCCAGGCTTCGACCGTGCAGGTGGCGCCGGGGGCAGTCTCGGCATCGTTCGGGATCGTCGGCGCAGCCCTGGCCTTCACCGCGAATCCGGTGGGCGGAACGGCCACCGCCCATCGGTTCGACGGGCCGCTCACCGCGTCGAAGAACGCCTTCCCGCCGCTCGTCCCGACCGATTACCTGGCGGAGGGGTTACTGCCTATCCGGACGCACTGGACCTTGTTCGGGACGCTGCCCGAGGCGTCGACGGTGGCCCGCGTCGCCTTCACGTACGTGCCCTCGCGCGACTTCCCGGCCGACCCGGCGTTCCTGGAGGATTCGCTCGTCGTGGCCGGCTTCAACCCGCTGAGCGGTGAACTGGAGGCGCTCCCCTCGACGCTCGACCGGGCGAACCGGTCGGTCTCCGCAGCCTACACGACCTTTTTCGAGACGTGGCTCCTGGCCTCGCGCAGTACCGTCCTGGTTCCGACCGCGGCGGCACCGGCGGCCGACGTTCCCGCCCGGACCCGGATCGAGGGGAATTTCCCCAATCCGTTCCGAACGACCACGACGCTCGTGATGACGCTGTCCGAAGCCGCCGACGTACGGGTGAGCGTCTACGACCTCCTCGGCCGGGAGGTGGTCGTGCTGTCCGAGGGCTCGTCGCCTCCGGGCCGCCACCTGCTGGCCTGGGACGGCCGGGATTCGTCCGGCCGCCCGGCAGCCAGCGGCGTATACCTGTTCAGCCTTAGCTCGGGCCGGCTGCGCGACCTGCGTCCGGCGGTCCTGGTACGGTAGGCGGCCACCATCAGCGGTCGCCGCCTACCGTTTCGAGACCGAGCGTCCGGCCCTTTTTCACGGCCGGAATGCCTTCCGCCATCCAGACCGGCATCGGGGTGCCCAGGAGGTAATGGTCGAAGAACTGCTGCATCCGCTGCGCGAAGTCCTTGCGCTGGAAGTAGTTCGAGAGCCCGTGGTCGGCGCCGTTGTAGTTGAGCATCCATACCGGCTTCTGCAGTCGGCGCAGCGCCGAGAACAGCTCGATACCCTGCTCCCACGGCACGGCGCCGTCCTGGTCGTTGTGCATGTACAGCAGCGGGGTCTCGACCTTGTCGAGCTGGAAGAGCGGCGAGTTGTGGATGTAGTGCAACGGGCGCTCCCAGAGCGATCCGCCGATCCGGCTCTGCGTGCGCTCGTACTGGAACGCCCGGCTCATGCCCGAGCCCCAGCGGATGCCGCCGTACGCGCTCGTCATGTTGACGACCGGCGCGCCGGCCTCGACGGCGGCGAAGAGGTTCGTCTGCGTGATCATGTAGGTCAGCTGGTACCCGCCCCAGGAGTGTCCCTGGGCGCCGATGCGCTCCCGGTCGGCGATTCCGCGGTCGATCAGCATCGTGACGCCCGGCATCACGGCGTTCATGGCCGACTCGCCCGGGTATCCGGCCTTGTAGGGCACGTCGGGCATGAAGACGACGTACCCGCGGCTCACGTAGAACGGGATCGCCACCGATGAACCTCCGAACCGGGGAGAGCGCCACGAGTGCAGCCCGTCCGAATCGCGCTCGTAGAAGTTGACGATCGTCGGATGGGGTTTCGAGGCGTCGTAGCCGTCCGGCTTGAACAGGATGCCGTCCAGCGGAATGCCGTCCACGCTCGTCCAGTGCACGAGCTCGGCCGTGCCCCAGCGGTATTCCGCCTGCTGCGGGTTGGCGTCGGAGAGGCGCAGCGGCGTCTTCAGGTCGAGCCCGGCCGTCCACAGGTCGGGGAATTCGACGAACGTCTCGCGGGTATACAGCAGCCGGTCGGCCGAGCGGGCCTTGCGCGGAGTGCCGAAGTCTGCCGCGCCGGTCACGAGGGGCGCCGGCCCTTCCGACCCCTGCGAGAGCAGCGCGAAGCCGCTCGCCTTGGTCTCCAGGTCGAACGACGTCAGGAAAAGCGGTTTCGTGAGGTCGATGCCGGTTGCGTCGGCATCGAGCTGCACGAACCGGTAGCGGACGCCCTGCTCGCGGCCCTTGCCGTCGGTCATGTTCGCGATCATCGGGCCACGCGGCGACGCGATCCAGAGATCGTGACTGTCGTAGAAGACGAACGCGCCCCCGTCGTCAGACCAGCCGGCCGAACCGTACGAACCGGGCAGCATCGGCTCGTCATCCAGTTCGTTGTGCACGGCCGTACCCGTCGGCCATGCATTCGTCGCTCCGGTTGCCGTATCGGTGACCTTCCAGACGCGCTCGGCGCCGTCGAACCAGGCGATGTGCGCCCCCGTGGGCGAGGCCTGCGGGAACGAGCGGTTCGCTTCGAGCAGCAGCCGGCGGGCGCCGGTCGCGACGTCCACGGCATAGATGTCGGTGAAGCCGGGTGACTCCCAGCTGATCTCCTGTCGATAGGGCAGATTCGAGGTGCCGATCGCCGTCGCCGCGTTGCCGTTGCCGGGCACGCTGACCTCCGGCATGTCGAGCGTGGCCAGCTGCACGATCCGGTTGTCCGAGCGGAAGACCACCGCCCGGTACGTGCGCTTGAGCTCCCGGTCCTTCTGCACCAGCTGCATGGGCTGCAGGAGGGGATCCGTCCAGGCCCACACGTCGAGCTTGATCTTTTCCTCGTCCGGCCGCTTGTCCTCCTCGGGCTCCGGTTCCGGCCGGGGAGCCGTGCCGAAGAAGAGCCGCGACCCGTCGCGGGAGAAATCCAGCGACGCGTTTTCGCTCACCCACCACCCCTGCGCCAGGCCCGGTTGGCCCTCGCTCGCGAGCGCCGCCACGGGTTCGCCGAGCGTCGCCCGGTACAGCGTGAAGACCGGCTGTTTCGCCGCGAAATCGGCCGTGTTCGAGAGGAACGCCACCTGGTCGGAAGCGTCGCTGAGCGCGAGCTGCCGGTAGTATCCGGCCCCGGAGAGCAGCGTATCCACGACACCGGCGTCGGTGTGCACCGCGATCGCCGCGTCGGCCGTACCCGCCTTGTTCTCGGCCGTGTACACGAGCCAGGCGCCGTCGCGGCTCAACCGGTACTCGCGCACCCACGGGAACGCGGCCTCCGCACCCGTGGCGAGATGACGCAGCACGAGCCGGGTACCGTCGGTCTTGTCATGCTTCACGGCGGTCGAATCCTTCTTCGCCCCGTTGGCCGTCGAATCGGGCTTTGCCTTCGTTTTCGCCGTATCCGGCTCGGCCTCGAACAGCACGGCCAGCACGCCACCGGCGCGCTCCGGAACGGCATAGGACTTCACGCGACCGTACCCGAACCGGGTGCCGGTAGCCAGGTCGATGACCACGAGCGAGTCCTTGGGCAGCTTGTCGCCCTTCTTTCCCGCCATCTTCGCCGCCCGGGTCGAGTCGTAGGGCGGCTTGACGATCGCAACCGCGAAGCGCGAATCGGCGGTTACCTGCCCGTTGTCGCCGCGAACGATGCGGTGCGTCGTGCGCCCGTCGGTCGAGCGCACGACGACCTCGCCGTCTCCGATCGTATCGGGCCACTCGCGCCAGACGGCCCAGGCGCCGTCGTCCGACAACCGCTGGCCCGAGACGTACCGCCACCGGTCCACGTCGGCGTGGTCCATGGCCTTCTTCGGCGGTGGGGGAGGCGCGGGACGGGAGCGGCGCTGGGCGTGGACGGACGGGACGGCGACAACCAGCAGGATCAACGCGATGCAGGCTGCCGGGCGAATCGTGGTCATGGACGTGGGTGGTCGGCTTGATCCCGGAACCTAGCCACAAGCGGCCCAACGAAAAACCCCTGCCATGCCTCCGAGCCAAATTCGCAACGGCGCTGCCGCGACGGGCAACCGCCGGTCCTCACTCCACGAACGATCTCGGCGAAACGCCGAATGTCTGCTCGAACGCCCGGGCGAAGTGGGACACGTTCACGAAGCCGATGGCCTGTGCGGCGGCCGTGACGCTTCTCGCCTGTCGCGCGTCCAGCAGGGCGCGCGCTCGTTCGAGCCGCAGGAGGCGAAGGTGCGCACCCGCGGACAGACCGGTCAGGTCCTTGATCCGGCGCTGGAACGTGCGTTCGCTCATGAATACGGCGTCGGCAACGTCGGCCACCTGGAGCGTCGGATCGGCGATTCGTTCCGAAACGGCGCGCTCGACGCGTTCCAGGAACTCCGTGTCCTCGGATGGGCGATTCGTCGTGTGATGGGCCGGGGGGTCCAGCCGCAGTCGGTGTCGCAGGGCGACCAGGTTCAGGAGACGGCGCTTGAGAAGCCGTCCGTTGAACGGCTTGGGCACGAAATCGTCGGCTTCGGCCTCGAGCCCTTCGAGCTGGTCCGCAAGCGATGCTCGGGCCGTGAGGAGGACCACGGGAACGGTGAACAGCTCGTCGTGCTGCCGCACCGCCCGCAGCAGGTCGAGACCGCTGAGACCCGGCATCATCACGTCACTGAGGATTGCGTCGGGGCGGAGGGACTGAAGACGCTCCCACGCTTCCTTGCCGTCCGCGGCCGCCACGACCCGGAATTCCCCGCGTAGCAGGTCGACGAGGAACTGCCGAAGTTCGGGTTCGTCCTCGACGACCAGGACCATGGGGCGTAGTTCGCCCGGGGCCTCCGCGATCGATTCGTCCGGTCGGAAGAAGACGGTCGGAGGGGGCGGATCTTCCCCGGCAGGAACGCCGGTAGGCATCGGGAGCGCGAGCGTGAACACGCTGCCGCTTCCCGGCTCGCTGTCGACCGTGAGCGAGCCGCCGTGCAACCGGGCGAAATCCCGCGACAACGAAAGGCCGATCCCCAATCCGCCCTTCGACCGGGTGAGCGTGTCCTCGACCTGGTAGAATCGGTCGAAGATGCGCTCCGTCGATTCGCCCGGAATCCCCGGACCCGTATCGGCAACCCGAACCAGCACGTCGTCCTCGGTCGCGGAGACGGTCAACCAGACGGAACCGCCGGTCGGGGTGAACTTCAGGGCGTTTCCCAGCAGGTTGGCCAGGACCTGGTCGATCTTGTCCGGGTCGAAGTCGAGCCAGAGTTCGCGGTCGTCGTGCTCCAGCACCAGTTCGATGCCGGCGGAGCGTGCGGAAACGGCGAAATGCTCGACCACCCGGCGTACGAAGGCCGTCAACTCACCACGCTTCGGCGCGAATTGGAGCCTGCCCGCGTCGGAACGCGCCAGGTCGAGCAGTTGGCCGACCAACAGCCCCATCCGCTCCGCAAGCTCGTGTACACGCTGAAGCCGCGATCGATCGGCGGGCTGCCCGGACTCGAGCATGTCGTCGAGATACCCGGTGATGAGCGTCAGCGGCGTGCGCAGCTCGTGGCTCACGTTCGAGAAGAACCGGGATTTCGCGGCGTCGGCTTCCAGCAGGTCGGCCGCCTGGCGTGCGAGCTGTTCGGACTGTTCCGCGATACGGTCGGTACGCTCCGCGACGAGGCGGTCCAACTCGCGATTACGTTCCACGATCGATCGCAGTCGCAGCGTCACCACGAACGCGACGACTCCGATCCCTGCAATTGCCGCGAGCACGCGGAACCACAGGGTCGCCCACCACGCCGGACGTACACGGACATGGAGCGTCGTTTCCGTCGTGGCGATCTGCCCGCCCGGCTCGACCGCGTTCACGCGCAACCGATACGAGCCCGGGGCCAGCGCGGTGTACGTTCCGATCCCGGTGTCGCTCCAACGCCAGTCGGGATCGAAGCCCTCCAGCAGGAATCGGTACCGGTGGGCGAACGGATCCCCGAAGTGGGTCGACCCGAATTCGAACGCGACGATGCGGTCATCAGGACCGAAGGAGAGGTCCGCGCCCTCCTGCAGCACTCCCGCCGTGCGGACCCCGTTCCGGGAAACCCCGGTGACCACGGCGCGCACGGGATACGGGCTGGCACCCACGGAATCGGGGTGGAACACGTAGAACCCGTCGTCGAACCCCAGGTATAGCCGCCCGTCAGCAGCGCGGTGCTGCGCTGCCAGCGGATTCGAGAGGGACCGGCGGCCGGGCAGGCCGTCAAAGCGCTTGACGACGGAATCCTGCACGGACAGGGCGACGACGGTGCCGTCGTAGTCGATCCATGCCCGACCGGCGTGATCGAGGATCAGCGACTTGGGCATGCCGGTGCGCTGCTCGGGCAGGAGCGGATCCAGGTCCTCGACCCGACCGGACTTGGGGTCGAGTCTGCGCACGCCGTGACCCGCGATCCAGATCCTGCCCGAACCGTCCAGGCTCAGGTGGCCCACCGCGCCGTCGGCCAGGCTCCCCGGTCTTCCGTCCGCCCGAAGCACGCGTTCCATGCGTCCGCCGGCGTACAGGTATCGATCCAATCCCGATTCCGTCCCGATCCAGAGCTGGCCTGACGGATCCGGCAGCAGGGCAAGCACGAAGGAGTTGCTGAGAGTCGCCGGATCGTCGGGGTCGCTGCGGAACAACTCGAGACGCCCTTCTCCCTCGGAATAGCGGAAGAGGCCTTCGTACGTGGCCGCCCACAGGTGGCCGTCGGGGGTCTCGGCCATCGCATACACGGCACCGGTCCCTGCCGGCCAACCGGGCCACGGGGTACACGAACCCGATCGCCGGTCGAACAGGCAGGGTCCGACCGGTGCGGACGCAACCCAGAGACGATCCCGACGGTCGATGTACAGGGCCGTCGTCCCCCTGAACGCGCCGTTGATGGGACGCCTCGTGAATCGCTCGCTGGCCGGGTCCCAGGTCCCGAATCCGCTGTCCGTGCCCACCCACACGGTTCCGTCCCCGGTCGTGACGATGCCGTTCACGTTACCGGGCGGCAGGGAGGTCGGGTCGCCCGGTACGGAACGGACGGAGTGAAGCGGCCTGGCTTCCAGGTCGGCCAGCGCGATGCCCTGTCGGTCGGTTCCGACCCACAGGATGCCCGACGCATCCCGGAACAGGGAGGAGATGCCACCGTCGGGAAGGGAACCGGGGCGAATGGGGTCGTGCACGTACGCGACGAACCGATCCCTGTCCGGCCCGAATCGGGCCAGGCCGCCACCGGTCGCCGCCCAGAGCCCACCGGTTTCGTCCGTGGCGAGACTCCGAACCCTACGAAAATCGTCCGGAAAATCGGCGAAGAACGTCTTGAGGCGGCCCGTAGTCCGCTCGACGCGGTGCAATCCCTCCGTGGAGGCCACCCAGAGATAACCCCGCTCATCGCTGTGGATGGCGAACGAGATGACCTGCTGCAGCGTGCGGATCGTGGCGTCCGGCCACGCGGGGAGATCGCGGCGTCCGGTTTCCGGGTCGAGGCAGGCAACGCCGCGCAGCGAGGCGATCCAGAGGCAACCGGACGCGTCCTCGGCCACCGCGCGGACGGTCGTCGTTCCCGGACGGGGTCCCGTCAACGGGATTCCGCCGGTAACGGTCACGGACACGGGCACGTCCGAACCCGGGTCAAGTCGAAGGAGCCCGTTTTCCCAGGTTCCGATCCACACCGTACCGTCGGACGACTCGTGGAACGCATGCGCGACCACGCGAGCGTCGGGAAGGACCCGGGGTACAGGGTACGTGCGGAAAGAGTTGGTGGCTTCGTCGTAACGGGCAAGCCCGTCCTGCGAGCCGATCAGCAACCGGCCCGATCGGGTGGACAGCAGCGCGTCCACGCGAAGGTGCGGAATGCTCGTCGAATCACCCGGATCCGGGAAATAGTGCTCGAAGCGTTCCCCGTCGAACCGGTTGAGACCCCGGGTGGTGCCGATCCACACGAGACCGTTCCGGTCCTGGGCGATCGAACGCACCTCGTCCCCGGTCAGGCCGTCCTCC
>JANJTM010000015.1 GCA_024711125.1 Rhodothermales bacterium | reverse complement strand
CCGCCACCAGCGCCCGCGCCGTGAGCGCGCTGTACGTGTCGATCGACTGGTCCTTAACATACGTGAACTCGCTCGACGTCGCTCGCGCCGCGCCGACGCCCTCCTACACGATGTGGCCCTCGACGGCGTCCCAGACCTGTCCGTGGGCGTCGACGCCGACGTTCTGCTCGGTGTAGACGCTGCCGGTCAGCATGCTGTGCTTCTGGCGCGAATTGCTCGTCGGCGGGTTGAGGGTGACGACCGGGAGGTGCCGGGACTTGACCGCGCGTCCGACCCCCGAGGCCATGCATCAGCTCGTTCGGGGAAGCGCGAAGCTTCTTGTTACAGAACGACACCGATGCGCCTCCATAGGTCTCGGCTGACCGAGGCAGGGCAGCCTCATGAACTGACTTGGACCTATGCAACACTTGGTCGTTTATAGCGTTTATGGTGTATGTAGCGTTTACATTGCGCTTCGCAACGCAGTTGACATCGGCAGAGCCTGCCCGTTCCGCACCATGACGCATAACCGTCTCGATCCCGCAGATATCGCCCCCGAGGCACTGGGGGCGCTTTCGGACATGCTGGCCCAGCCCGGTCACGTGGCCCTTGTCGACGACGGAGGTCGGCGCGCCGAGCTACCGTCCGCTCTATTCCAGCACCTCGTACGGATCGTCCAATTGATGGCCGACCGGCGGACGGTCGTTCTTATCCCCGAAGACGAAACATTTACTACGCAGGCCGCCGCCAACTACCTCGGCGTTTCACGGCAGCACCTCGTGGGCTTGCTTGAAGCGGGCACCATTCCATTCCACAAGGTGGGCAGCCACCGCCGAGTGGCCTTCCGCGACCTGGTTCGATTTGAGAAGCTTCGGGACACGGCACGGAGAAACGCACTCCGCGGGCTGGGGGATGCCGTTGACGAAGCGGGTCTCTATGACGCCTCTTACACCGGCGACGATGCGGGCTGATTTCAAGGTCTTCCTGGACGCATGCGTGCTCGCCAACTTCGGCGTGGCTGACTTGCTGCTTCGGCTCACCGAGCGGCCCCGTCAGTTTCTGCCGGCATGGTCCGAGGAGATCCTGGCGGAAGTCTTCCGCACACAGACCCAACGGCTGGGCTGGCCGGAAGAACTGGCCACCTCGTTCGGACGCGAACTCCGGACGCACTTCCCCGAAGCGATGGTAGCCGGGTATGGGCACCTGGCCGAGGGACTGGATGTGAATCCGAAGGATCGGCATGTCCTCGCGGCGGCCATCCATGCTCGTGCGGAGGTGGTACTGACGTTCAACCTGCGCGACTTCCCACGGGCGGTACTGAAGCCGTGGGGCATCAAGGCTCTCCACCCGCAGGACTACCTGCTCACGATGTACGAGATGGACGACCTTCAGGTGGTGAGCAGGATCGGAACCATCGCGGCCGAGCGGAAACGCGATCAAGAGGATGTGCTCATCCAACTCGGTAAATCGGTGCCGCTGTTCGCGAGTCGGGTCCTCGACGACCTCGGCTTAGGCTGAGCGGCCGCCGGTATTACCCTCGCTGCCCGGCACGATCACGATCAGGCACCGGTCGGGCACCGATATCCGCGAACCGTTGAGGCACACGGCGTGTCTGGGCAACCGATGTAAAAAATGCAACGGTTCAGATTGTGGGGCTGGCGCGAATTGCTCGTCGGCGGGTTGAGGGTGACGACCAGGAGGTACCGGGACTTGACCGAGCGGCCGATTTCGCGAAGGGTGTCAGAAGGTAGGATGGAGGTTCCGCGTTAGATGGCAATCGCGTCGCCTTAGGTGCCCGAGAGGCATGCGCCGTTGATGGCGGTCATTGCGGCATCCCAGTGGACGACGTGTTCCGCCCCGTACAGACCGCGTGCCTAGACGTTGATCGACTCGCAGAACGGACAGGGGGTAGCCTTCCACGCCGGCGCCGGAATCAGATCGTGCAAATTTTGCACATGCTGCGTGGTTGGCGCGATCTCGCCGGCAAGTGTCCGAGGGCCCGACCCGATGGTCATGGTACATGATCGCCGTCGGAACCAAGCATCGTACAGTGACCCAGTGAAGCCGCCTTTCACACCGAACCGCCGACCTTCCTCCACCGCGCCACGAGGCCTACCTTACCAACCCCGCACGGGCTCAGCAGTCGCCTCACGATCATTCTTACCGGACCCCGGCAGACCTAATGCGAGAAATCATTTGTCCCCACTGCAAGAAGTCCTTCACGATTGACGAAGCCGGCTATGCGGAAATCCTGAAACAGGTTCGCGACAGCGAGTTCGAGCGCCAGTTGCACGATCGGCTGGAGATGGCCGAGAAGGACAAGCGGAATGCCCTCGAGCTTGCCCGGGCGCACGCGGCCAACGAGGCGCAGACCGCGGCCGCTGCGAGGGAGGCCCAGATCCAGGACCTGAAGGCGAAGCTGGACGCCGCCGGCGTCGCGAAGCAACTCGCGGTCGCCGAAGCCCTCCGCTCGGTCGAAAAGGAGCGGGACGCGCTGCGCAGCGACGTCGAGCGGACGCGCCTCGAGAAGCAGCTCGCCGAGAGTGCACTCAAGGACAAGTACGAGACGCAGCTCAAGGACCGCGATGAGGCCATCGAGCGCCTTCGCGACCTGAAGGCCCGCCTGTCCACCAAGATGGTCGGCGAGACGCTCGAGCAGCACTGCGAGACCGAGTTCAACCGCATCCGCGCGACGGCCTTTCCGCGGGCCTATTTCGAGAAGGACACCGACGCACGCACGGGCAGCAAGGGCGATTTCATCTTCCGCGATACGGACGAAGGGGGCACCGAGATCGTCTCGATCATGTTCGAGATGAAGAACGAGAGCGACCAGACGGCCACGAAGAAGCGGAACGAGGATTTCTTCCGGGAGCTGGACAAGGACCGCACCGAGAAGGGCTGCGAGTACGCGGTGCTGGTCTCCCTCCTCGAGCCGGACAGCGAGTTGTACAACACCGGCATCGTGGACGTCTCGCACCGCTATCCGAAGATGTACGTCGTGCGGCCGCAGTTCTTCCTTCCGATCATTACGCTGCTGCGCAACGCCGCGTTGAACTCGCTCAAGTACCGGAACGAGCTGGCACTGGTGAAGGCGCAGAACGTCGACATCACCAACTTCGAGAGCGCCCTCGACGAGTTCAAGACGGGATTCGCGCGGAACTACGAACTGGCGTCCAGGAAATTCCAGACAGCCATCGAGGAGATCGACAAGACCATAATCCACCTCCAAAAGACGAAGGAAGCGCTGCAGGGTTCGGAGAACAACCTTCGGCTCGCGAACAACAAGGCCGAGGATCTGACCGTCAAGAAGCTGACCCGGGGCAATCCCACGATGGCGGCGAAGTTTGCGGACCTGCGCAGGGGAGACACGTCCGATACGGAGTGACCCGCCGATGCCCACCCCCGACCTCGCAATCCCCACCCTCCCCAGCCGATCCCTCCCGGCAACGCTCTCGTTCTATGCTCGCCTCGGCTTCACGGGACGGCTGCTCGGGGTCGGCGACGTGTACGCGATCCTGACACGCGGCGACATCGAGATCCACTTCTTCGCCCACCCGACACTGCGGCCCGAGGAATCGTACGGGGGGTGCTACCTGCGCGTCGCTGATGCGGATGCGCTGTTCGAGGCCTTCCGATCAGCCGCGCTACCGGCCTCGGGGATTCCGCGAATGGATGCGATCGCCGACAAGCCGTGGGGAATGCGGGAGTTCGCGGTGGTCGACGAGGACGGGAATCTGCTGCGGATCGGGCAGGTGCTGTAGTCGAAGCAGGCTAGCGGAACGGTCGCCAGGGGCCGTGCAAGCCGCGGGGCACGGAATACCGAGGGGCCGTATCGGAATTCCGTCGATGGCCCGGAAGGTGCCTTGGTGCGAAGCGGGTGTCGCCCGATATTCCGCCCGCTCTCGCGCAACCCGTCGCGAGACCCATCATCCGCCCCCATGATGCGAACCCTTCTGCTTACGACGGTCGTCGTCATCGCAACGGCCGCCACCGCCCACGCCCAGACCGCACCCGGCTACACCGATCAGACCGTGCACGGGTTCACGGTCGTGGTGAACGACCAGGCGACGGCCACCCAGGCCACGGCGATGACGCGGGCCATGGAGGAGCTGGAAATCCAGCTCGGACGCATCGTCGCGCTCGGCCTGCGGACCGACGTGCTCGACAAGCTGCGCGCGGTGAAGATCTTCGTCGAGTTCAACCAGACGAACGGGGCGGCGGTTTACCACCCGAGCCCCACGTGGCTTGCTGCCAACGGGTATATCCCGCAGAAGGCGTGGTCCGTGGAATTGTCGAACGCGGTCAATTTCCGCAACTGGTCCCGCCAGAACCAGCCGTGGATCGTGCTTCACGAACTGGCGCACGCCTACCACCACCAGGTGCTCGGGTACAACCACGCAGGCATTCTCGCCGCGTTCGCTCGGGCCCGGGATGCCGGTATCCTCGCGTCGGTGCCGTACCGGTTCGATCTCTCGCAACCGCCCATCATGCAGAGGGCCTACGCGCTGACCAATGACACGGAGTGGTTCTCCGAAATGACCGAGGCGTATTTCGGAGAGAACGACTACTTCCCGTTCGTGCGTTCCGACCTCCAGACGTTCGACTCGACGGCGTACTCGGTCGTGCAGGCCGCGTGGGGCGAGGCGGCGGGTACCGACGTTCAGCCTTCGCCCGACGGGTTCGGCATCTCCGTCTATCCGAATCCCGTGCGTGACGTGCTGCACGTGTCCACGCCGGGCGACGCGCACGTCGAGGTGTTCGACGTGACGGGCCGCCGGGTGGTAGCGGCGGCGGACGAGTCCACCTCGCACCGGATCGATCTTGCCGGCATGCCTCCGGGGGCCTATTTCCTCCGCATCGCGACCGGCGCGAAGGTCGCCGTTCGACCCGTGATCAGGGTGCGGTGAGACCGGCGGCTGTTGGTCATGCTGCGCTGCTTGTCGTTGGGCGGCCACGTGATGCCGACGACGGAGACCACCGGGACGTGATTTGGCGCCGGGGCGGGGACGGTTGGGCCGCGGGCGTCCCCGGCGCGGCCGGGGCCAAGCTGGGCCGGTGGGGTCCCGGGCGCCATTCCGAAGGCGCGATTCTGGAAAAAGGGGCCCCTAGTCGACATATTCACCCGGTTTTGCGCCCACTTATGTCGCAATTGCGCCGTTTGTCGATGTTTTCGATATGTTTGAAACGTTTCAACGTGGAAAAGGCGGTCGATTTTCCAATTTCGCCGCCCTCGCCTCACCTCCTCCGCCGCCCGCCCCAGTCGCCCCCCACCGCGCGAGCAGAACGTGCGAACCCAAGCCCAGGGCGGCATGACCTCGCCTAGTACAGCATCCGCGCCCTGATCGTGTGCGGAATGCCCTTCAGTTCCTTCAGGACGTCGACCTCGGTCTCGCTCTCGACGTCGGTGATGACATAGCCGATCTCGGCGTCGGTCTGGAGGTACTGCGCGGCAATGTTGATTCCGCGCGACGAGAACGTGCCGTTGATTTCCCTGAGCACGCCGGGCACGTTGTGATGGATGTGGAGGAAGCGCTGCTTGTCGTTGGGCGGCAAGGCGATGCCGACGAAGTTCACCGCCGAGAGGGTCGATCCGTTGTCGCTGTATTTGACCAGCTTGTCGGCCACTTCCACGCCGATGCTGGCCTGGGCCTCGTGCGTGCTGCCGCCGATGTGGGGCGTGAGAATGGCGTTGTCGAAGGCCTGCAGCTCGCTCGTGAACGGGGCGTCGTTCGACGCCGGCTCCTCGGGAAAGACGTCGACCGCGGCGCCCGACAGGTGCCGGCTGCGCAGGGCGTCGGCCAGCGCGCCGACGTCCACCACATCGCCGCGCGAGGCGTTGATGAGGCACGCCCCCGTCTTCATCGCCTGCATTTCCATCGCGCCCATCATGTTGCGGGTCATCGGCGTCGACGGAACATGGAGCGTGACCAGGTCGGAATGGCGAAGGACCTCCTCGAGGGTCGCGCAGCGCACGGCGTTGCCGAGGCTGAGCTTGTTCTCGATGTCGTAGTAGAGAACCTTCATGCCGAGGCCTTCGGCCAGGATGGAGACCTGGCTTCCGATCCGCCCGTAGCCGACGATGCCGAGCACCTTGCCGCGGGCTTCGTACGAGTTCCGCGCGGACTTCAGCCATTGTCCCCGGTGGGCGGCGGCGTTCTTCTCGGGGATGCCGCGCAGGAGCAGGATGGCCTCGGCGATGACGAGTTCCGCCACCGAACGGGTGTTCGAGAACGGCGCATTGAAGACAGGGACGCCGAGGCTCTTGGCGACGCGCGTATTGACCTGGTTGGTGCCGATGCTGAAGCATCCGACGGCGATGAGCTTCTCGGCCCGCTCCAGGAGGTCCTGCGTCAGGCGGGTACGCGAGCGGATGCCGACGATATGCACGTCGCGGATCCGTTCCGCCAGCAGGTCATCGCTGAGCGCCTTGTCGTGGACCTCGAGGTTGTGGTACCCGGCCGAGCGGAAGAGCTCCACGGCGCTCTCGTGGATGCCTTCCAGCAGCAGGACCTTGATCTGCGATTTGTCGAGCGAGTACTTCTTCATGTCCGGGCGGGCAGTGGACCGTGGCGATCGCCGCCTCGACGGCTTCGGCGAAAGGTAGGCTCCCGGCCGCGGCCGCTGGTCGAGTTTGGAGAGAATCGGACGCGATCTGGATTCAGCGCGCCCCCCGCAGCGCCTCCAGGTCCCCCGAGCAGATCGCCCGTACGTTCCGCGTGACCTTTTCTGCGTCCCAGTCCCACCACGCGATCTCCTCGAGCGCCGCGCGCGTCGTCTCGTCGAACCGGTAGCGGATGAGCCCGGCGGGGTTTCCGCCCACGATGGCGAAGGGTTCGACGTCGCGCGTGACTACCGACTTCGCCGCCACGATGGCGCCGTTGCCGATGCGAACGCCGGGCAGGATGGTGGCGCCGTAACCGATCCAGACGTCGTTTCCGACCACGGTATCGCCCTTGTTGGGCCATTCCGCCGGCATCGCGGCCTCCCAGCCGTGCCCGAAGATGGGGAACGGGTAGGTGGTGAACCAGTCGGTGGCGTGGTTTCCGCCGTTCATGAGGAAGCGGGTCTCGGCGGCGATCGAGCAGTATCGGCCGATGACGAGGCGGTCGCCGATGAAGTCGAAGTGGTAGAGCACGTTCTCCTCGAAGCGCTCCGGGCCGGCGGGGTCGTCGTAGTAGGTGTAGTCGCCGACCTCGATGTTCTTCCGCGTGATGAAGGGCTTCAGGAAGGCGGTCCGGGTCACGCCGTCGATGGGGAAGCGGAGGTCGGGAGATGGGCCGTGCATGGGGGCGACGATTCGTGCGAAGCGGAGGTTACGAATCGGCACGACTCGCACCCTCACCCCCCCGTTCGTATCGTCCCGCCACCCCCTCCGCGAGCCCGGTCCGATGCCCACCGCGAGTACGCCCTTCCTCCGCAGCGCCCCCCTGGCGATCCTCCTGGCCCTCGGCGCCGCGGCCTGTAACCCGCCCGAAGTCGCCCGGCCCGGCGCCCCAGACATCGTGCTGATCCTGGCCGACGACATGGGATTCAGCGACATCGGGGCGTTCGGAAGCGAAATCGAGACGCCGACGCTGGATCGCCTGGCGCGGGAGGGCCTGCGGTTCAGCGAATTCCGCAATACCCCACGCTGCGTGCCGACGCGGGCTTCGCTGCTGACGGGGCAGTATCCGCACCGCGCGGGGCTCGGGCACATGGAAGGGGACTGGGGGCTTCCCGGGTACGCGGGGGACCTGAACGCCGAGACGGTCACGGTCGCCGAGGTGCTCAAGACCGCGGGATACCGCACGTACATGGCCGGCAAGTGGCACGTCACGCGGCAGATCGGTGAGTGGGTGGCCGATTCGACGCGCGCGTCGCGGCACAACTGGCCGATTCAGCGCGGATTCGACCGGTTCTACGGCACGATCACGGGCGCCGGCAGCTTCTTCGATCCGAACACGCTGACGAACGACAACGAGCCGGTGGCGACGACTCCCCAGGGCTATTACTACACCGATGCGTTGAGCGACTCGGCGGCGGCCTTCATCCGGCGGCACGACAAAACCGCGGACGCGCCGCTGTTCCTCTACGCGGCCTACACGGCGCCGCACTGGCCGCTGCACGCCCTCCCCGAGGACATCGGGAAATACCGCGGACGCTACGACGCCGGCTGGGACTCGCTGCGCGCCGAGCGCTACCGCCGCCTGGTGTCCATGGGCCTGATCGATGCGGAATGGCCGCTCAGCGAGCGCGACGCCGATGTCCCTGCCTGGGATTCGCTGTCGGAAGAGGAACGCGCCTGGTACGCCCGCGCGATGGAAGTCTATGCGGCGCAGGTGGATAGGCTCGACCGGGGCATCGGCGAGATCGTGCGCGCGCTCGAGGAGACCGGCCGCCTCGACAATACCCTGCTCGTATTCCTGTCGGACAACGGCGCGTGCGACGAGGTGCTGACCGACGAGTGGCAGGGTCCGTTCCTTCGACGCCAGACACGGTCGGGCCGCAAGGTGGCTCTCGGAAACGACGACAAGACCGTGATGCCCGGGCCCGAGGAGACGTTCATGAGCTACGGCGCGGGCTGGGCGAACGCTTCGAACACGCCCTTCCGCCGGTTCAAGCACTACACGCACGAGGGCGGAATCGCCTCGCCGTTCGTCGTGCACTGGCCGGCCGGTGTGGCCTCCGGCGCGGGGCGCGAGGCTCCGGACGGACGCATCGCCGACGACCGCTCCCAGCTCATCGATCTCATGGCGACGTTCGTGGACGTCTCGGGCGCCGCGTATCCGGCCGGGCGGAACGGCGTCGCGATCGCGCCGATGGCCGGCGTCAGCCTCGCCCCGGTGCTGCGCGGCGAGGCGCTGAAGGAGCGCCCGCTCTTCTTCGAGCACGAGGGCAACCGCGCGGTGTTTCTCGGCGACTGGAAGCTCGTGGCCGAGCACGGGCAGCCCTGGTCGCTGTACCGCATGAGCGACGACCGCACCGAGGCCCGGGACCTCGCGGCTTCAGAGCCCGAGCGGGTCGCCGAACTGGCCGCCCTGTACGACGCGTGGGCCGACGCGAACTACGTGCGGCCCTGGCCGGTGGAGCGGGTGCGGCTACCGTGACGGGCTGCGGCGAATCGCCCCAATAGGGAGATCGATCACAGGAGCGCCCTGAACTCCTCGACCGACAGGCCTGCGTCCTTCGCGATTCCGCCCATCGTATACGCACTGACGGGGTTTCGCTACGCCACCACTTCCACCTCCCGCACCTCGCCGCTTCCCTCCTCCGCCAGCTCCGAGGCGACCGCGAGGTACTCTGCGATAGCCTCAGCGATGTTGGCGAGTGCCTCCTCCTCGGTCCTTCCCTCGGACCAGCAGCCCGGCAACCCAGGGCACGAAACGGAGAAGCCCTCCTCGGACTTTCGAAGCACGACCTTGTACTTCATGCGGTTGGACTGGACGTGTGCGGTTTCCGAACCTACGCGAGGCATCATGGCGGGTTTCTGGGTGGCATGGGGACGCATGAGCGGCATACGGAAACATGGAGGAGAATGACTCCCCGGATGTAACGGCAGTGGCGGTGACCCTCCGCCCGATTCCCGCTATCTTCCGCCCTCCCCCGCCCCCCGGTCCAGATGCCCAACCCGCCGGCCCACCGCCTGCTCGTGCTCTTCGCGCATCCGTCGCTGCAGCGCTCGCGCGTGCACCGGCGCCTGCTCGCTGAGGTCGCAGCGCGCCCCGACGTCACGCTCCACGACCTCTACGAGGCGTATCCGGACTTCGAGATCGACGTGCCCCGGGAGCAGCGCCTGCTGGCGGAACACGACACGATCCTGCTGCAGCACCCGTTGTACTGGTACTCGACGCCTCCGCTCGTGAAGCAGTGGGAGGACCTCGTGCTCGAGCACGGGTGGGCGTACGGGGCGCAGGGCACGGCCTTGCGCTCGAAGCGCGCCGTGTCGGTCGTTTCGGCGGGCGGACGCGAGGAGGCGTATCGGCCCGAGGGCCGCAACCGGTACTCGGTCGAGGAGCTGCTGCGTCCGCTCGAGGCCACGTGGCGGCTTTGCGGGGTCACACCGCTCGTTCCGTTCGTGGTGCACGGCACGCACCGGCTCGACGCATCGGGCATCGAGGCCGAGGCCGCGCGCTACGGCGCATTCCTCGACCTCTTGGCCGCCGGCGGCGGGGAGGCGATCCCGTGAGCATCGAGACGTTTCTTCCGCAGGCCTTCGTTTTCCTGGTCGCCGCGGTCGTAGCCGTGCCCATCGCGCGGAAGCTCGGCCTGGGGTCGGTGCTGGGCTACCTGCTCGCCGGGGTCATGATCGGGCCGTTCGTGCTCGGCCTCGTCGGCGGCGAACAGCGCGAGGATGTGCTGCATTTCGCGGAATTCGGCGTGGTCCTCATGCTGTTCGTGATCGGGCTCGAGCTGGAGCCGTCCATGTTGTGGCGGCTGCGCAAGCCGATCCTCGGACTCGGAGGCCTCCAGGTCGTCGTGAGCACGCTCGCGCTGGCGGGCGGGGCGCTGGCATTCGGTCTCGGCGTCAAGCCGGCACTGGCCGTCGGCATGATCCTCGCCCTTTCCTCGACCGCCATCGTGCTGCAGACCCTGGCCGAAAAGGGCCAGCTCGAATCGGAAGGCGGCCGCTCGACGTTCAGCGTGCTGCTTTTCCAGGACATCGCGGTCATCCCGATGCTGGCGCTCCTGCCGCTCCTGGCCACCGCGGCGGCGACCGGGCACGACGCCGGACACGCCGAGGCTACCGGCTGGCTGACAGGGCTCGCACCGTGGTTGCAGACGCTGGTCGTACTCGGGGCCGTGGGCGCGATCCTCGCCGGCGGACGCCTCATCGTACGGCCCGCGCTGCGCATCGTGGCGGCGGCGCGCCAGCGCGAGGTGTTCACCGCCGCGGCCCTCCTGCTCGTGATCGGGGTCGCGCTGCTCATGAAGGGCGTGGGCCTGAGCCCGGCGCTCGGCACGTTCCTGGCCGGCGTGGTGCTCGCGAACAGCGAGTACCGCCACGAACTGGAGAGCGACATCGAGCCGTTCAAGGGCCTCCTGCTGGGCCTCTTTTTCATCGCGGTGGGCGCGTCCATCGACTTCGGGCTGATCGGAACGCGCCCCGGCCTCATCTTCGGAATCACGCTCGGTATTCTCGTGGTCAAGGGCGCGGTGCTCTTTGCGCTGACCCGGGTATTCCGCCTGGGCCTCGACAGCGCCCTGCTCGTGACGTTCGCGCTGCCACAGGTGGGCGAATTCGCGTTCGTGCTGTTGTCGTTCGCGAGGCAGGAAGGCGTGCTCCAGGCCGGGACGGCCGACCCGCTGGTGGCCGCCGTCGCCCTTTCGATGGCGGTGACCCCCCTCCTCCTGCTGCTCAACGACCGGGTGATCCGCCCCCGGTTCGGAACGCGCGAGCAGGAGGCCCGTCCGGCCGACGCCATCGAGCACCGGGCCGAGGTGCTGATCGCGGGCTTCGGCGGTGTCGGCTCCACGATCGGACGCTTCCTGCGCGCCAACGGCGTCGGCACGACGGTGCTGGATTCCGACCCCGAACGGGTCGATCTGCTGCGCCGCATCGGGTTGCGCGTGTACTACGGCGACGCCTCCCGCCACGACCTGCTCGAAACCGCCGGCGCCCACGACGCGAAGATCCTCGTCGTCGCGCTGAACACGCCCGAGGCCACGCTCGGCGTGGTGCACATGGCGAAGAAGCATTTTCCGCACCTCGTCCTCGTCGCGCGCGCCTTCGACTGGGCCGACACACATGACCTGATCGAGGCCGGGGTGGACCACGTCGTGCGCCAGAGTCTCGAGCCGGGGCTGCGGCTCGGCGTCGAGGTGCTGCGGCGGCAGGGCTTCCGCGCGTACCAGGCGCAACGCGCAGCGCAGCGGTTCCTGCACCACGACCTCGAATCGCAGGATTTCCTCACCGGCAAACGCCGAGAAGACCGCAAGGACTACCTCTCGGCCGTGCGCGCCCGCATCGAGGACCTCGAGGAGATCCTGCTGCGCGACCGGCGCGATTCCGACCAACCACGCGACGAGGGCTGGGACGACGCGAGCCTGCGCCGGGAGTTCGGGGAGAAGTAAAGGCAAGCAACCCGCAATCGCTTCATGTCCACCCGCTTCATGCATCTCGTCGTCGTGTTTGCCTGCCTGGCGCCGTTCGACGCGTCCGGGCAGCCGCGAACGACGCGGGTTGCAGATTCCGTTTCGGTTGCGTTCATCGTCCGTACGGCGGTGATCGATCTGGCCACGGACGGCCGCCTTGCGGCATTCCCTGGGGAACGGTCCCCCTGGGAGATTTCCGTCCCCGAACAGCCTGCCATGTGGTCGTCGGCTCGGTCCAGGCTCCTGGAGATCCTGGGCGCCCGCGCCCCCGTAGCGGCCGACTCGTCGTGGGGCGTACTGCACTTCTACCCGTTCGCGGTTCGGGGCGACACGCTCTGGGCATCCTTCGAGGTCGGATGGAGGTGGAGGCAGTGCGGCGTCTGGACCGGCAGCACTACCACCATGGAGGTCATGTCGACACGACGCCAGCTTTTCTGGGAGCCTGCAACGCCGCGTGCGACGTTTTCCAGCGATCCCGTTCTTCTGTGCCGGCCCGAGCGATAGGTCTCCCGCGGTCGCACCTTGTGGGCTCGGCGGTGGCAACCTTGGCCTCGGTCTGGGTGTACAGCCACGACGCCGATGCGCTTGCCACCGAGCGGCTGTTGTGCATTTGGATATGGGCGACCCAGTGGGCGACTTCGTGGCGGTTTCTGCGCCCGCCGCACATCCCGGTGGTTCGGCAAGCGTAATGGAACTCGCTCCCGATCCGGCTTTTCCCCGTGGACGTGCCGGGTTGGCCGGGCGGATGGGCGGGCGCCGGGCGGTGCGCGCCCGAAAGCGACCAGCGAAAGACCGACAACTCCGCCGATGACCAACGACCGCCCCGACCTCCTGGACGTCCTGACCGACCGCTTCCACCGGCACATGGAGCGCCATGCCGGCGTCGAATGGAGTCACGTCGCCGCACGACTCCTCGCGTCGCCTGCGGCCATGCTTGCGCTCGCCGCGATGGAGGAGACCGGCGGCGAGCCCGACGTCGTGATGCTGGGAAACGCAACCGATTCCGCCGGAGGCCCCGTCACCTTCGTCGATTGCTCGCCCGAGAGCCCGGCGGGTCGGCGCAGCCTGTGCTATGACCGGGCGGCGCTCGACGCGCGCAAGGCGAACAAACCGTCAGGCAACGCGCTCGAGGCCGCAGCTGCGATGGGAGTCGAGATCCTCGACGAAAGCGAATATCGCGCGCTTCAACGCCTCGGCGAGTTCGATCGGAAGACGTCCAGCTGGGTGCTGACGCCCGCCGACGTGCGCACGCTGGGTGGCGCGCTCTTCTGCGACCGCCGGTTCGGACGGGTCTTCGTCTACCACAACGGCGCCGAGTCGTACTACGCGGCGCGAGGGTTCCGGGCGAAGCTCGTGGTGTAGCGGTGCGCAACGTCGGTCGGGCCGGGCGCGGAGCCGGACGGGTCGGGCGCGGCGCCCAAGGCACCCACCTGGGGCCCTGTGCGGGCGGGTGCGCG
>JANJTM010000021.1 GCA_024711125.1 Rhodothermales bacterium | reverse complement strand
GGCCACGCCCATGGACTCGGGCAGGATGTAGTGCGGAATGCCGGAGCGCTGCAGGATCGTGATGCCGGACGCGACGTCGGTCTCGCCCATGAAGGACGCATAGACGGGCTTGTCCTGCCCGCCCGCCACGCGGCAGACCTCCTCGGCGATGGTGTCGATGTCCGTCATCGACTGGGGCGTGAGGATCACGAGGGCGCCGTCCACGCCGTCGTCGGCGAGCACCCCGGAGAGGGCGGCCCGGTACCGGTCGGCGCGTGCGTCTCCGATCACGTCGACCGGGTTCTTCCAGTTCGCCGTGGGCGGAAGGGCCTTGCGCAGGCGGTCGGTGGTTTCCGGGGCGAACGCGGCCAGTTCGAGGCCCTCGTGTACCGCGGCGTCGGTCGCCAGCACGCCCGGACCGCCGGCATTGGTGATGATCGCCACGCGGCGGCCGGTCGGCAGGGGCTGGTAGGCCAGGCCGATGGCCACGTTGAACATCTCCTCGATCGTGCGGCAGCGGATCACGCCCGCCTGCCGGAGCGCGGCGTCGACGATGTCGTCGCTCGAGGCCAGCGATCCCGTGTGCGAGGCGGCGGCCGACGCGCCCTCTCGCGTGCGGCCGGATTTGAGCACGAGCACGGGCTTGCCGGATTCGCGGATCACCCGGGAGGCGGCCTCGACGAACTCGGCTCCGCGCGTCATTTCCTCGAGATAGAGGAGGATGACCTTCGTCGCGGGGTCGTCCGCGAGCGCGAGCATGAGGTCGATCTCGCTCACGTCGGCCTTGTTGCCGAAGGACACGAACTTCGAGAAGCCGATGTGCTTGGCGTGCGCGTAGTCGAGCACGGCGGTGCACAGCGCTCCCGACTGCGAGAGGAACCCGATGGGGCCCGCGGCGGGCATTCGGCGGGCGAACGAGGCGTTGAGGTGCACCTCCGGGTCGGTATTGATGAGCCCCAGGCAGTTCGGTCCGACGAAGGAAATGCCGTGGCGACGGGCGATCGCGATCAGTTCGGCCTCGCGGGCGACGCCCGCCTCTCCCACTTCACGGAACCCGGCGCTGATGATCACCACCCCCTTGATGCCCTTCTGCCCGCACTGCTCGAGGGCAAGCTTCACGACGCTCGAAGGGAAGACGATAATGGCGAGATCGACCGGGTCCGGGATGTCGAGCACGTACTTGTAGGCCCGGACGCCCCCGATGGAGCGGTTGCCCGGGCTGACCGGGTACACGGTGCCCCGGAATCCGTCCCGGAGCAGGTTGGCGAACAGGTCGTGCGGAACGGTGCCGGGAGCGCTCGTCGCACCGACGACGGCCACGGAGCGGGGCGAGAGGATCGGGGTGAGCCTTTCGAGGGTCGCCCCGGTGGTTTCGGTCATGGCGGCTCGCCTCCGGGCATCATACGTACGATGAGATGAACTCTACGGCGCCTTCGACCGTCTGGACCTCGCGGGCGCGGTCCTGGTCCATCTCGATGTCGAACTCGTCGTCGAAGCCGGCCATCAGCTCGAGGCTGGCCATCGAATCGGCCCCGAGGTCGAAGATGAAGTTCGAGGTGGGGTGGACCTCCGACGGGTCGAGCCCGAGCACGCGGGCCACCACGCCGGTGACCCGCCGTTCCAGTTCCTGGCGTTCCATGGATTCTCCGGGTTTCCTGGGCACCCGGGTCGGCGGGCGGTCGCGGTCTCGGTCGCCGTCGGCGCCGGGTCGTGCCCGGGACGGACGCCCGCGCACGCTGGAAGGGTAGGACCGCGTGCGGAACGCGTCAATCGGGGCGTTATCCGCATCTATCTTCGGGGCAAACCCCTACACCATGCTCCACGTCCGTCGTTCGGTCCGCCCGCTGGCGCTGGCGGGCCTCCTCGTCTTCGGGCTTTCGGCCTGTCGTTCGGCCGGTGTCGGCGTATCCCGCGAGCCGGCGGCCGCGCCCGCGCATCCCTCCGGGGCGGCGGACGCGCCCGTTCCGATCACGGCCCTGCCGGACGACTGGACGCCGTACGTGGGTCGGCTCGTGACGATCGAAGCCCCGCTGACGGTGGACGGCACGTACGCGATCGACCGGTTCGGCGAGATCCAGGCGTCCTTCGGCGACCGGCCGTGGACCCCGACCGAGGTGGCACGGCCGGGCGATACGGCGCTGGCGGTTGCCCGCGAGAACGCACGCCGGCGCATCGTGCTCGACGACGGCCTGACGACCGAGATCCGCGGCCTGCCGGCCTACCTGCCCGACTCGGTAAACGCGGATCGCCCGCTGCGCACGGGAAGCATCGTGCAGGGCGCGACGGGGGTCCTGGACGTCGTGCGCGGAACGGCGCGGCTGAATCTCACGGAACCGCTCGGCCGGCGCGTGCGCCACGCCGAGCGGCCCCGTGCGCCGCGGGTCGAGGGTTCGGTGCGCGTGGCCTCCTTCAACGTGCTGAACCTGTTCAACGGGGACGGACAGGGCTCGGGTTTTCCGACCGGGCGCGGCGCGGAGACTCCGGACGAGTACCTGGCGCAGCGCGCCAAGATCGTCGCGGCGGTGCAGGCGCTGGCTCCCGACGTCGCCGCGTTGCAGGAGATCGAGAACGACGGGTACGGCCCCGAATCGTCGCTGGCGCAGTTCGTGGCCGCGCTGAATGCGACCGGGCCCGCGACGGACTGGCGGTTCGTCGAGACTTACGGGGCGCCCGGAAGCGACGGCATCCGGGTGGCGATCATCTACCGGGCTTCGCGCGTGGAGCCGGTAGGACCGTCGGCGATGCTCCAGGAAGGACCCTTCCGCACCCATTCGCGCGTGCCGGTCGCGCAGGCCTTCCGACGGGGGGACGCCCCGGCGTTCGTCGTGGTGGCCAACCACCTCAAGTCGAAGGGCTGCGGGCGGGACGAGGAGGCCGCCACCGGGGCGGACGCGGACCAGCGGGACGGGCAGGGCTGCTGGAACGCGATGCGGGTCGAATCGGCCCGCCTGCTGGCTGCCTGGCTGGCGGGGGATCCCACTGGCGCGGGCACGCCGCACTCGATCCTGCTGGGCGACTTCAACGCGTACGCGATGGAGGACCCGATCCGCACGCTGGCCGAGGCGGGGTGGACCGACGCATTTGCCGGGGTGTCGGAAGCCGAACGTCCGTATTCGTACGTCTTCGGCGGCGAGCGCGGGCGCCTCGATCACGCCCTCGTCAGTCGTTCGCTGGCCGATCGGGTGCGCACGGCCGCGGTCTGGAACAGCAACAGCGACGAGTTGCGGCTCTTCGGCTACGAGCGGGGGCTCGATACGAGCCCGTACCGCGCGTCGGACCACGATCCGCTGGTCGTGGGCCTGGACCTGTAGGCAGGGTCCCCGAGAGCCTACTCGTCCCGGTGCACCGTGTCCGGCGAGAAGGCCGGCAGGCAGACCGCAACGTACTCGGCACCCTCGGGGGTGGAGTAGCGCACCCACTCGCCGGGGTGCGTGACGACCGCCTGGCCGCCCTTGACGACGATCGTGCCCGCCTCGGTCTCGACGTGCAGCGCACCCTCGAGCACGAGGGTGATCTCCTCGAACTCGGGACGCTGGCCGGGTTCCTCCCAGCCTGCAGGGGATGACATGCGGGCCACGCTCACGTTGGCGTGCCCTGAACTGGCGCGTCCGACGTGCTCGGCGATGATCTTGGGCTTCGTGCCGACGCACGGGACGAGGAAGGGGGCTTCGAGGAGCGTGGGCATGGGCTCGGTCGTGGGATTGACGGTAGGTGCTCCGCACCCGGCGCGCGTTTCACGATCGGGTCCCGATTCGGTGCCGGTCCTATATTCCGCCCGTTCCATCGGAGGTCGACATGCCCCCATCCGGCCGGCAATACTCGGAAACGGAGATCGCGCAACTCCTCAAGCGCGCCACCGAGTTGCAGAACCTCGACCAGGGATCGAAGGGGTCGGGACTCTCGCTCGAGGACGTGGAGCAGATCGCCGTCGAGACCGGCATCGACCCCACGTACGTGCGCGCCGCCGCGGCCGATCTGCTCCGGGCGCCCGAAGCGCCGCGGAAGAAGGGGTTCCGCATCCTGGGTGCGCCGGTATATCTCGATGCGGAACGCACCGTGGACGGGCCGCTGTCTGACGAGGTGTGGGCCGGCATCGCCGACGAACTCAGCCGCACCTATCGGACCTCCGGACGATCGCAGGCCGTGGGCGCCGGCCGCGAATGGACGTACGGCGGCAGCCGGACGCTGCGCGAAGTGCGCGTATCGGCGACCCCGGTCCGGGGCAAGACGCGGATCCGCATCACCGAGGAGTTCGGGCGGGAGGCGTTCCTGAATTTCTTCCTGCCCCTGTATGCGGTCGGCATTCTCACGGGGGTGGTCCTGGGCGAAGCGTTGTCGCTCGGCCCCGAAATCGCGATCACCAGCGTCATCGCGGCGCTTGCCACGGTGTTCTTCGCCATCCGCATGATCTTTTCTGCCCGGGTCCGCCGTCGGGAGGACAAGCACAGGGAGTTGCTGGACCGGCTGGAGACCCTCGTGGAAAGCTCGTCCGACGAACTTTCGGAAGGGGCGGTCTCCGGTGCCTTGCCCGAGTCCGCTGGTACGACGCGTGCGGCCCGCATCGATCTGCCGGACGCCGAGGAGCCGGATTCCCCTGAAATCGCGCGCGAGCGCCGGCGGGAACGATGAAACGAGGCCTGCTCCTCCTTCTTCTCGCAGTCGCGGTCGACGTACGCGCGCAGGACGCCATCTACACGCCGGCGGTTGATTCGACCTCGTACGCCCACTCCAGCCGCGCCGAGCGGCTGAAGTGGTTCGCCGATGCCAAGCTCGGCATCTTCATCCACTGGGGCATCTACGCGGTCAACGGGACCGACGAGTCCTGGGCGTTCTTCAACGGCTACATCTCGCACGAGGACTACCTCGCGCAGCGCCACGGATTCACCGCCGCGAAATACGATCCGGCCGCGTGGGCGCGGATGATCGCCGGGAGCGGCGCCCGCTACTCGGTGCTCACGACCCGGCACCATGACGGCATGGCGCTCTGGGATTCGCAGGCGGGCGGAATGACGGTGGTTCGCGATACCCCGGCCGGGCGCGACCTCGTGGCGCCGTGGGTGGACGCGATCCGCGCCGAGGGGCTCAAGGTCGGCCTCTACTACTCGCATTCCGACTGGTCGCACCCCGACTACGACGTCTGGACATCGCAGCGGCGGCGCTACACCGACGATCCGGCCCGATGGGGGCGGTTCCTCGCGTACCACGAGACGCAGATGCAGGAGCTGACGACACGCTTCCGCCCGGACCTGTACTGGTTCGACGGGGACTGGGAGCACGACGCGGAGACCTGGCGCTTTGCGGCGCTGCGCGACTCGCTGTTCGCGTGGCAGCCGTCGGTCGTGCTCAACTCGCGCATCGGGCCGCTCGGCGACTACGCGACGCCCGAGCAGGGCGTGCCGATCGTCAGGCCGGACGGCGCGTGGGAGCTCTGCATGACGGTCAACGACTCGTGGGGCTGGCAACCGACCGACACCAACTTCAAGACGCCGAACCAGCTCCTGAAGATCTTCGCCGACGTGATCGGCAACGGCGGCAACCTGCTCCTCAACATCTCGCCGCGCGCTGACGGCACGTTCGCCGACGAATACGTCGAGATCCTGCGCGAATTCGGCCGATGGACGTCGAAACACGCCGAGGCGATCTACGGCACGCGCGCCGGGCTGCCCGACGGGCACTTCTGGGGGCCGTCCACGGTGTCGGCCGACGGGCGCACGCTCTACCTGATGCTGCCGTACCGCCCGAACGGCCCGATCGTCGTGAAAGGCCTGAAGAACGAGGTGCAGCGGGTCCGTGTGGTCGGAACGGGCGTGCGCATGGGCTGGGAGATCGAGATGAAACCCTACTGGAGCGCGAAACCCGGGCTGCTCTACATCGACGTGCCCGAGGCCGCGCTCGACCCGGAAATCACCGTCGTCGCGGTCCTCCTGGATTCGCCGATGGAGGTGTACCGGGAGCGGTAGGGCGCTGCCGCCCTCGCGCGACGGCCTCACCCCATCGCCGCGAACGCCTGCTCCAGGTCGGCGAGAAGGTCCCTCGGGTCCTCGAGCCCGACCGAGATGCGCATGTCGCCGGCCGAGATGCCGAGCGCGGCGAACCGCTCGGGCGTCAGTTCCTTGAGGTACGAGATCGCCGGGGCGTAGATCAGGCTCTCGTGGCCACCCCACGACACGCCCCGCAGGAAGAGCCGCAGCGCGTCGAAGAAGCGCTTGATGGCCGCGAGGTCGTCCGTGTCGAGGGTGAAGCCCATGAGTCCCGAAAAGCCGGTCATCTGGCGCCGGGCCAGTTCGGCCTGCGGGAACGATGCGAGCCCGGGCCAGCGCACGCGCCGCACGCGGGGATGCGTCTCGAGCCATTCCGCCACGACCCGCGCGTTTTCCCGGTGCTGGCGCATGCGCATGGTCATCGTGCGGAAGCTGCGCAGCATCAGCCACGCCTCGAAGGGCGCCATCTTTCCGCCCAGGAGTTCGTACTCGCGCAGCGCGATCGAGCGCAGGTCGGCCTCGCTCCCGACGATCGCGCCGGCCACGAAATCCGAGTGCCCGCCCAAGTACTTCGAGGCGGAATGCACCTCGAGGTCGATCCCCATCGCGAGGGGTTTCTGGAAGACGGGGGTGGCCCAGGTGTTGTCGAGGATGGTCCGGATGCCGTGGGCTTTCGCGATGGCCGCGACCGCCGGGATGTCCTGCAGCGAGAATACCGCCGAGGACGGGCTCTCGAGGTAGAAGAGACGCGTGCGGTCGGTGATCGCGGCCTCCCATTCGGCAGGGTCCTCGCCGCTCACGAACGTCACCGAGATCCCCATCTTCTCGACGAGGTAGCGCGAGAGCAGGTTCTGGGTGGGTCCGTACACGTTGCGGATCGTGACGACGTGGTCGCCCGGTCCGATGCAGTGCAGGATCGCGGACGAGATCGCCGCCATTCCGCTCGCGAAAAGACGCGCCATCTCACCGCCCGCCATCGCCGCGAGCTTGTCCTCGACCAGGCGCACGGTGGGATTCGTTCCGCGCGAATAGATCGGGTTTTTGATCCGGTCATCGAACGCCGAGTCGATCGCGTCCCAGCTCTCGAAGGTGAAGAGCGAGTTCTGGAAAATGGGCGGAACGACGGCACCCTTGTGCGCGGCCCGGTTCTCGCCGAGGTGGGTGAGCTGGGTGTCGAGGTGGTCTTGGGTCATCTGCGATGCTGGCTGGACCGGGAGGTTATGAAACCGCGGACTTCGAGTCGTTCGGATTCACGAAGCCCACTTGAAATGCCCCGGATCTCCGAATTCTACGGCATCGCGGTCTACATGTACTTCCGCGAGCACTCGCCGCCTCACTTTCACGCGTTCTACGCCGGATCGACTGCGGAATTTTCCATCGCGGACGGCGAGGTGCTTGCCGGAAGATTGCCTTTACGCGCGGCCAAACTCGTCCGGACGTGGGCTCGTTTGCGCCGGGACGAACTCATGGCGGATTGGGAACTTGCACGCGCCGGAAAGGATATTCGCCCGGTCGCGCCACTCGATTGACTCACGCCATGAAGCAGGTCCTCTGCATAGAATCGGTTCGCTATCTCCAGGAGTACACCATGGAGCTGGTCTTCTCCAATGGCGTGAAGAAAACCGTTTCGGCTAAGCCCCTCCTCTGGGGGCCGGTATTCGAGCCTCTGCTGGATCCCGACTACTTCGCGCTGGTCGAGTTGGATGAGGTCGGAGGCACCGTGGCGTGGCCGAACGGTGCGGATATCGCACCGGAAGCACTACTCGAATTGGAGGACGTGGGACTGAAGGCGACCGCTTGACACCGGGGACCGTCAGGCGACAAGCTGCAGCCCGAAGAGAACGGCAACGGGTTCGGTTCGAGAGGGCAAATCGAGGCTCCCGTGTTTCAAGCGGGAGGGTCGGGCGCTATGTTGCCCGTGTCCTTTCGAAATCATGGCACAGGAACGATATCCGAGGTCGGCTGCGTGGACCCTGGGGCTCGCGGTTGCCGTCGCGGCGGCGGTCGGCTGCGACAGCCAGGGAACCATCCCGGGCGGTGGGTCGGCGACCGGTTCGTCGCGGGACGAGCTTCGGACCGGGGCGTTGACGCCCGAGCCAAGTCAGTACCTGGAAAACGAAGTGCTGGGCTTCCGAGTGGACAGGCTGGGCGGAATTGCCGGCACGGCATGGAACCTCGACCCGGGGGACCCCACCCTTCGGTCCTGGCTGTTGAGTATGGCCGGTCTGTGGCTGGCGGCCGAACGGGACGGCATACGGTCCAACACCGTCGGTACCCGAGGAAACGGATTCGAATTCGATTCGACGGGATACGGGCCCGTCGGCGTGTTCAAGGTCGACCGCGAAAGCGCCCGCCGGCAAATCGTGAACTGGCCGAGCCGACTCGGGGCCCCGGCCGACCCGGACGGTTCCCCCCGGCTCTACGGAGACCGGATGGCGTGGGCCGCCTACGTACCCTCCGCGAGATTCGATCCGGATCGGGCCCTCTCTGATCTGGGGATCGCTCTCTCGGCATGGATGTGGGACCGTCAAGACCTGTCGGAGTCCTTCTTCCTGCGGTACGACGTCACGAACCGGGGGAGGGAGGCGTACCGGGACCTGCACGTCGGGTTTGGAGCCGATCCCGACCTGTTCCGCAATCGGACGGGAGTCGCCGTCTGCCCCGGCCTCACCTACTGGCATAACCAGGTAGGCTACGATCCGGAAAGGCGTCTGACCTTCGTCTACACTGCCCGACACGCCGAGGACGGCGAACAGGCCGACGCGTGTTACGGTCTGGTGGAAGGCTTCGCGATCCTGGACACGTCGGCGCCGGAAGGCCTCGGGCCCGAGATGCTGGCCCACCGGATCTGGACACGGCAGGAGTTCAACACCCCGTATCCGAACTTCTCCGGTGAGAGGCTCGAGGCCGGGCAGGTCGCCCTCTGGGCGCTCCAGGGCCTCTCCGCCACGGGCGAGCCCATGATCGACCCGACCACGGGACAGGCGACCCGGTTCGCTTTTACGGGCGATCCGGTCGCGGGCACCGGGTGGATCAGCGAGCGGACGGACTGGCGCAGTCTGCTCTCGCTCCGACCCATAGAGCTGGCCCCGGGCGAGACAAGGTCCATGACCGTCGTGTGGATCGTCGCGCAGGGAGTAGACCTGGAGGACGGACTGAACCGTTTCCGCTCGCGCTTCGACGCGATCGCCGCCGAACGGGGGTTGTGGGACTATTGATCCTTCCGGACGACAATCCGAACCACTCTCTGAAGTCGTTGCTCAGAATCATAGTGGGGTCCGTGGAAATCGCGCCTGAGTTCTTCAACTGCGGCCAGCCGCTCTTCGGGCGGCCGGGAGCGCCAGTATTCGGCGTCCGAGGGAGCTTCGGAGATCTTCCCCTTGAAAGCGACCGTCTTGTCCATGGATTGCGTCATTTGCCGGTCCTAGACCTGTTGGACGCTTACGCGGGGCGATGTTCCGCCTGCGAATCGGCTTCCGACGAACCCCGCTTCTCCCCGTAGAAACACCCGATACCCGTGATCGCGAGGGTGGGGGCGACGACGAAGTTGAAGAGCGTGAGCAGCTCCCAGCGCCAGTACTCGGCGACCGGGATGCCGAGGGTCGCGACCATGAAGAGGGCCGTCGGGTGCCACGGCACGAGCGGCTCGATCATCGTACCGGTGTCTTCGATCGAGCGCGACAGGATGCGCCGCGGGACGCCCAGCCGGTCGAATTTCGCGCGGAAGGCGTCTCCGACGATGAACGACGTCGCGTACTGGTTCGAGGTGAGCGAGTTGGTGACGGCGGCTGCGCCCAGCGCCGAGAGCACGGTCGACGGGCGGGATTCGGCGAACCGGAATACCCGCGACACGACCGTAGGCATGGCGTCGATCCGGTCGATCGCGCCAATGAAGAAGAAGACCAGGAATGCGACGAAAACGGCCTCCCGCATCGAGTAGAGGCCTCCGCGCGAGACGAGGGAGGCGACACCGTCCGGCACTTCCCCGGACCACGCGGCCGCCATGTCGGGCGTGAATCCGGTACGCAACGACATGAAGACGTCGCCCGCGCCGAACGGCTGTACGGTGACGGCGAGGACGGAGGCCGTCAGGATTCCGACCCCGAGAACGGGGATGGTCGGGTAGCGGCGAATCGATCCGACGAGCACGATCAATGGCGGAAGCAGCAGCACCGGGTTGAACCGGAACATGCGTTCGAGCGAGGCCAGGAACGCCACCGATTCGGCGGTCGTGCCGGAGCCCCCCGGCGGATGCATCAGGCCGACCACCGTGTACACGAGCGCGGCCGCGAGCGCCGACGGAATGGTGGTCCACAGCATGGACCGCACGTGGTCCATCAGGTCCACTTCCGCCCCCAGTGACGCCATGACGGTCGTGTCGCTGAGCGGGGAGAGCTTGTCGCCGAAGTAGGCCCCGCCGATCACGGCGCCGGCCGTGATCGCGAGGTCGGCGCCCACCGACAAGGCGATGCCCATGATGACGACGCCGACCGTTCCGGCCGAGCCCCACGACGTGCCGGTCAGCGTGGAGAACACGATGGGCACGAGGAAAGCCAGTAGGTAGATCCACTCGGGTGCGATCAGCCGGATGCCCCAGTAGACGAGCATGGGGATCGTGCCCGAGACCATCCAGCTTCCGATCAACAGCCCGATCGCGAAGAGGATGAAGAAGCCCGGCACGCCGCGGCCCATGCGGGCGACGATGGACGCCTGGATGTCGGACCAGCCATGTCCCAGCCACCGCAGCCACGCGAGCGCGAAGGCCGACGCGAGTGGAAAGATGACCTCGAGCGGCATGGCCGGCTGCCCGAGGGCGAGCGGACGCAGCAGGAGCCCGTAGAGGATCAGCGCCGCAAGGACGGCGATGGGAAGCACCGCCTGGCCGAATGTCGCGGGGGCTTCCGCCGTCGTGCGGGTCATGCGATCGGGGTTTGGCCGAAGATAGGCAGCCCCGCGAAATCTGCGAATCCGCCTTGCCGGCCAACCTTCGAAAGCCGTAGGTTCGCGGCCCGCTTCCCTCAGAAAATATCCAGATTACGTGATGCGAGTCTCTCGAACGCTGCTCCTTGTCCTCGTTATCCTGCCTTTCACCCGCGTTGTCACGGCCCAGATGGTGATTACTGAGGCCGATCTCACCGCGATGTACGGTCGCACGGAAACGGTGACCAGTTACTCGGTGACGGGTGCAACGGCCGGCCAGGCGACCCCGCTGATCAATCTCTCCGGTGCCAACAGGAACTGGGACATGTCGGCCTTTTCGTGGACCCAGGGCGACGTCAGCACCCAGACCTGGGTCAGCCCTGCAGATGGCCTGACCGGTTTCGGCGCATTCCCCACGGCCGACTATGCAATCGTGACCGACCCGGCCGGTGCCGATTTCACGAATGTCTTCTTCGATCTGCAGCCGGGTCTCGTCAATACGCTCGGAACGCAGGCTCTCCAGGGCGGAGTCGATTTCAACCAGACGTACACACCTCCGCTCATCGCCAATCCCCTGCCGATGACCTTTGGATCGGCATGGAACGGCGTCAGCACATATACCGGGTTCATCGAAGGGGTCGGAAACGTGGTGATTACGCAGGAGAACACCGGAAACGTCGACGGGTGGGGGACAATCACGCTTCCGAACGGGACGTTCGAGTGCCTGAGGTATTCGCTGGAAGTCAAGGTCACCACCCAGGGCGTCACCACGACGACCACGATCTACACGTGGGTTATCGCCGGGCTGGCCCAGGCCGCCACGATCACGGAGACGACGATCACGGTGCCTTTCGTGGGAACCATCACGAATTACGCCATCGGGTACAGCAACCGCGTGCCGGCGGCGCCGGCCGCTCCGGCCGACGCGCCGGCAGGTCTGAGCCCCTGTGACGGCTGCGTGGACGTTTCGGTGACGCCGACGTTGACGTGGAACGCCGTGTCGGGCGCCACGACCTACGAGGTGCAGGTGGCGACGGACGCGGGATTCGCGTCGATCGTGGCCTCGCAGACCGGGCTTGCGTCCGGTTCGTACGCTCCGGCCGGTTTGGCCGAGGGCACGACCTACTTCTGGCGGGCACGGGGAAGTAATGCCGGCGGCACAGGCCCGTGGGCATCGGCCTCGTTCACGACGCTCGTGACGCCGACCGCGCCGTCGGCGGCACCGTCGGGCCTGGTGCCGTGCAACGGGTGCGTGGATGTTTCGGCGACGCCGACGCTGACGTGGAACGCCGTGTCGGGCGCCGCGACGTACGAGGTGCAGGTGGCGACGGACGCGGGATTCGCGTCGATCGTGGCCTCGCAGACCGGGCTCGCGACCGCCTCGTTCGCGCCGGCGGGGCTGGCCGAAGGCACGACGTACCACTGGCGGGTGCGCGGAACGAACGACGTGGGTCCGGGCCCGTGGGCGTCGGCCTCGTTCACGACGCTCGTGACGCCGACCGCGCCGTCGGCCGCACCGTCGGGCCTGGTGCCCCTCCAGGGGGCGGTCGATCTCCCTACGGTCCTCACGATGGCCTGGGGTGAAGTGGTCGGCGCGACCACGTACGAGATCGAGATCGCCACGGACGCCGGATTTGCCTCCATCGTGGAATCGGGTTCAGGGTTGGTCGTCCGCACCTATTCACCTACGGCCCTCAGCGGCGGGACGACCTATTACTGGCGGATCAGGGGTGTGAACGACGTCGGTCCCGGTCCTTGGACCACGCAGTCCTTCGCGACGGTATCGGGTGTCGCCGTGGAGCGGATCGGGGATGTCGTTCCGACGGAATTCGAACTCTTCGCCAACTATCCGAACCCGTTCAACCCGACCACGCGGTTCCGCTTCGCGCTCGCGGAGTCGTCGAAGGTCCGGTTGACGATCTACTCGATGCTCGGACAGGCCGTCGAGGTGCTGATCGACGGATCGCTCCCGGCGGGTACGCACGAGGTTTCGTTCGAGGCGGGATCCCTCCCCAGCGGTCCGTATCTCTATCGTCTCGAGGCTGGATCCTACGTCGAATCCCGCGTCATGACCCTGCTACGCTGACCTGCAGAAAGCCGGCGGGTCGGGCGCGAATTCGATCGCTGCCCGACCCGCCGCGCATCCGGCGGAAACCCCGATTCCGATCAGGAACCGGTCTCGAGCGCGGCGAGGTAGACGGGCACGGGCTCGTCCGTGTGCCGCTTCGGATCCGCCTCCAGCGGGCCGGCAACCATGCGCAGCGGCAGTACGCCCGCCCAGACCGGCAGGGCGTAGTCCTCCGCGTCGTCGTTCGGCCCGCCCGCACGGATCTTCGCCGTGGCCTCCTCGATTTTCATCGCGATGACGCTCGTGGCGGCCAGTTCCTTCGCATTCGGAAGCCGCGCGTCTTCCCACCTACCCGGCGCCAGGTGGTCGCTGATCGCCTTCAGAGCCTCGAGCTTACCGGCCACGTCGTCCACGAGCCGGCCCGTGCCGAAAAGCACCACGCTCCGGTAGTTCATCGAGTGGTGGAAGACGCTGCGGGCGAGCACGATGCCGTCGACCAGCGTGGCCGCGACGCTTATCGGAAAGCCGGCGGCCGCGTGCTTGAGCATGCGGCTCGCTTTCGCGCCGTGCAGCACGAGTTCGTCGCCCAGGCGGCCGTGCAGGGTGGGAATGACGAACGGCTGGCTGTCGACCACGAACGCGACGTGGCAGATCGGGGCCTCGTCGAGGATGGCGTAGACGGTCTCGCGGTCGTAGCGCGCGCGGTCGGGGATGCGGCGTACGCGGCCGCGGGCGGAAGAGGGCATGCGGGTCGGGAATCGTGTCCGTCGGGACGCCGGGTCAGCCGTCGAGCGAATCGGGAATGACGAACGGTTCCGGGCGCGTTCCGTCAATGTCCGCAAAATCGTACGTGCGGCCGAGATCCGCCACCTTGAACACGAGTCCCCCGTGCCGCTTGACGTCGGGGTCGGCGGCGAGGGCCACGACGGCCCTTCCGACGTACCGGGGGGAGTGGGTGAACGCGATCGCTTCGGCCGGCGCGGCGGCGAGTACGCGCTCGGTGCGGGTGAAACCGGGGTGGATGACCACCGCGGTCGCGCGTTCCGCCCGCCACCGCCGGGCGAAGGCGAACCCCAGCCGGTCGACGGCGGCCTTGGCTACGTCGTACTGCACGTCATGCAGGAACTTGCCCCCGTCGCCCGCCGAGATGTGCACGACGAGGCCGCGGGGAGCCGCGAGCAGGAGGGGCGCCAGGGCCCGGGTCGTGTCGTACTGGGCCGTGACTCCCGTGCCCATCATGCGCTGCCAGCGCCAGAGCGGCTGGTCCTCGACGGGTTTCGCGAACATGGCGGCGTCGTACTGCTCGTATCCGCCCCAGGCCGCATGGACGAGCAGGTCCAATCGCTCCTGCTCCGAAGCGATGCGGGCGGCGAGGGCTTCGACCGCCGCCGGGTCGGTGTGGTCGCATTCGACGGCGATGCCCGTTCCGCCCGAGGCCGTGACGAGGTCGGCGGAGTCGTCGATCGTGCCGGGCATGTCGTCCACGGTCGGCCGACCGCGGCGGCTGCGGCCGGTCACGTAGACCGTGGCGCCGGCGAGTCCGAGCTCGTGCGCGATGCCGAGGCCGATGCCGCGGCTGGCGCCCGTGACGAGGGCGATCCGGTTTTCGAGCGGGAGGGTCATGGGCGTCTTCGGGTTTCGTGCGCCCGGCGATGTCGCACATCTTGCGGACCGCCGAAGGCCGAACATATACTGCACATGTAACGAAGACAACCCTCCGACCGGGAAAAATGGCGTTGACCTGCGATGAAACGCCGCAGCGACGATATCGAGGTGCGCGACGTGCGCGGGTGGCCGGTCGAAATCCGGCGGGACGGACGGGTGTACCGCGTGCGGGAGATGCTCGACGCCTGGGTCGTGCAGGGACACTGGTGGGGTGACGAGGAGAAGCGGGTCTTCTTCCGCGTGCGCACCGACCGGGGCGCGGTCGAACTGTACCGGACGGGGGGGCGGTGGGTGTTGTCGAAGGAGCTGGACTGAGGCACCGGAATGCCGTCACGCCGGCCCCCCCACGGGCTCCAGGCCGATCGAGGCGCCGTACCGGGCCAGGGCCGTGCGCACGGCTTCGGCCCCCGTGGACATGCCACGGCGTCGGCCCGATTCCTCGAAATGACACGAAAGGACCCGCACGAGGCCCGAGCGCCGTTCGGCCTTGAGGTCCACGCGCGCCACGAGCCGATCTCCGGCCAGGACCGGCAGGCAATAGTAGCCGAATACGCGCTGCGGTGCGGGTTTGAAGATCTCCAGGACCTGGCTGAAGCCGAAGAGCGCCGATACCCGGGTCCGTTCCCAGAGCAGGGGGTCGAACGGCGAGAGCAGGACACCACGGTCCCCGCGCGGGCGAACCGCGCCGAGCCGATCGGCGAGATCAAGATCCCCCGGTCGAATCCAACCCGCGGTCCGCGTTCCGTCGGCCACGAGCGCGCACGGAACGATCGCGCCCGCTTCCCGCATCCGGTCGAGCGATGCCTTGAGGTCGGCCGCACGGTTGCGCAACCGCCACGTGCGCGCGAGCGTCCCGCCCGTAGCCCATCCGTGGCTCGACAGAGCGAGCAGCAGCAGCCGGTCCAGCGCTTCGGATTGCGGCAGCGGCCGGGCCATCGCGTCGGGCGGAATGACCCGCTCGGCAAGGTCGTAGACGCGTTGGAATCCGCGCCGCTCGCGGATCGCCACCTCGCCGGACGACCAGAGGTGGGTCAGGATTTTCGAGGCGACCTTGATGTTCCACCATCCGCCCCGGTTCGCACCCTCGAAATCGGAGCTGCGCAGGGCCCCTTCGTCGCGAAGGCGTCGGCGCACCAGGTCGGCGGCCTCGGGATGCTTTCCGACCACGTCCCCCCACCACGGGTGGTGCGCGAACTCCCGGCGCCGGAATTCGAACACCGGGTACAGGTCCATCGGAAGCCAGGAGGCCTCGTGCCCCCAGTATTCGAAGATAGGGGCACCGGGTCGAAGCAGCTCCTCGGCCGAAGGGGCGTCGAAACCATCCAGTCGGGAATGCAGAACGATGGCGTGGGAGCGCGCACCGGCGACCGAGACGGAGTCCAGTTGCAGGTACCCCATGCGCTCGATGGCGTGCAGTGCGGTACGTCGAGCCCGGTCGGCGTCGCCTCGCGAGCGCGAGGGGAAGCCCGTCCAATCCGGTTTGAGCAGACCCGTGCAGGCAAGGGCGAGTCGGCGGGCCGAGACGACGTCGAGGATGTGCATGCGCTGGGCGCTCGGGGATGACGGGGTCGCAGGATCGGACTCAGGACCGAATCCGTGCAAGTCGGCCACGCTCGATCGTATACTCGGCCGCCCGTTTTCCGTCACCTTCCTCGTTGTCGCCGATGCGCAGCCGATTTCCTTCCTTGCCCCTCGTCCTCCTCGTCGTAGCCGCGATGGCCGGCTGCAGCCAGGCCGAACCCGAACCTGAAATGACCCCAGCCCAGCAAGCGCTCCAGCGTGGCCTCGAATTCCTCGAACAGAACGGCAGGCGCGAAGGGGTCACGACGACCGCCAGCGGGCTGCAGTACGAGGTCATCACCGCGGCCGACGGCGCCAAGCCGACCGCCGACAACACCGTCACCGTGCACTACGAGGGCACGTTCATCGACGGGCGGGTTTTCGACAGCTCGTACCAGCGCGGCGAGCCGATCTCGTTCCCGCTCCGCGGCGTCATCGCGGGATGGACCGAAGGCCTGCAGTACATGTCGGTCGGATCCAAGGTCAAGCTCTATATCCCCTCGCAGCTCGGGTACGGAGAAAGCGGCGTGGGTCCGATCGGGCCGAACGAGGTCCTCGTCTTCACCGTGGAACTGCTCGGTATTTCCTGAGCCGAACCCGATCCCGGAAAGCGGAAGGCCCGGCTCGTTCACGCGAGCCGGGCCTTCCCGTTTTCACGTCGGCCGGTCTCAGACGCGGTACGTGTCCGGCCGCCAGTGCCTCACGGCACGCTTGATGTCCTTCTCGGACAACTTCTCTGCCAGCGCACGCTGCGCCAAGGTCGGGAACTCCTCGTCCGAGGCGAAGCGCAACCCGATGATCTGCCGGATCGAGAGGCCCTTGTCGAGCGGCTTTCCCGTGAGCAGGAAGTGGCGGAAGTTCTCTTCGGCCCGGATCGCGCGGTCCTGCGCCCGGAGCGCGAAAATGCGTGACCAGAAGAAGACGAACGTCAGCACGATATGGGTCGCCACGATCAGGGCCGCACTGTAGTGCACGGCGGGGTCGGCGGTGACCAGGTTGACGATCGATCCGATGAAGGTGACCGCGAGGAGACCGAACGTGACGTAGTGGTAAAGGGGCACGATCTGCCCGTGATTCTCGAAATTCTGGACCTTGTCGGCCATGATCATCCGTGGGTAGGTGAGAGCCCGAAAGTACGCCTCGCCGACGTGTGCAGGTGTTACGAACGTCAGTTCAACTGCCAGATCGCGCCATTGAGCAGCGTGGCGAAGAGGATCCAGAGCAGGTAGGGGACGAGCAGCAAAGCCCCTGTCCGCGAAAGACCCCGGAACGTCCGTATCGTGCCGAGAACGGCCGCGTCCAGCAGCACGATATCGACGAGCGCCAGGTCGGGTCGCTCGGCACCGAAGAAGAGGAACGACCAGGCGCAGTTGAGGACGAGTTGTGCCGCGAACCAACCGAGCGCCCGGTTCCGTTTCGGCGTACGCGGTAGGCGCCATACGAGAAACAGGGAAACGCCCATCAGGAGATAGAGCGTCGTCCAGACCGGGCCGAAAACCCATGGAGGCGGGTTGAAGAAGGGCTTCTGCAGTTCCGCATACCAGGTGGTCACCGACGTGGCGGTGGCGAAACCGCCGAGCGCGCCCACGGCGAGCGGGAGCAGGAGGCTGGTAACCAGCAGCAGGGCCGTTCGCGCGTTGGGTACGCGGGATCCGGGCCGGGTGTCGGTCCGGGCGCTCATACCCCGTACCGGTCGCGAAGGACGTCGAGATGGTGCTGGGCGTGTCCCGCGATGATCCAGGCCAGCGCACGCACCGAGACGGGATATCCCGACGCGACGCCGACACGGTCCGTGTCTTCGGGCCGGAGGCTCTCGACGAGCGCGAGCGTCGCCGCGCGCACGGCGGCGAACTCGGCCGCGATGGAAGCGAGCGGACGCTCGTCGAAGCGGGAGCCGGCGATGTAGACCTCCTGGTCCATTCCGGGCAGTTCGGCCGAGTCTCCCCGGGCAAAGGCCAGAAGTCGATAGGAAAAGACCCGCTCGGTGTCGCTCATGTGGCCGACGACCTCACGAACGGACCATTTGCCGTCGGCATATCGGTACCCCTCCCGCTCGGCCGGAACCCGTTCGAGGCGCTGCACGATCTGCGATGCCTGCTCGCGCAGGGACCTGGCGAGGTCGCCATCCGGAGCCGCCGCAACGTATCCGTGGTAATACACGGCGTATTCCGAAGGATCGGGTCGGCCCAGGAATTCCATGCGAGCAGCCTCGTAGGGTTCGGGATCACGCGTCCCGGGCGCTCCGGATGACGCTGGACGGACGCTTTGATGCACGATCGGGCGCGGAAGTTCTCCCCTTGAGCGGCGGGCACCGAAGGGCCACATTGGGTAACCGGTCGCCATGCCGGAAGTGGATCGTGCCATTCACGGAGGAATACCCCATGACTACCCGTTTCGCCCTGCGCGCCGGCCTCGGCCTTCTGACTGCGCTTGCCTGGGCAGGCGCCTCGCCCATGAGGGCTCAACCCCGGATCCTCGATTCGCCCGTCGCCGAGCGGCTGGCTGCCTTGCCGGACCTCCTGCCGTCCGCACATGGCCGCCTCTCCGGCTCGGACCTCCTGGACCGCGTTGTCGAGTCGGCGTGGAACGGCGCGGCGTGGGCACCGGGTACCGAAACCCGGCATACCTACGTCGGGGGACAGCGAACCTCCATCGAAACCCGGGTCTGGGTCGAGTCGACCGCGTCGTGGGTTCCGGACCTCCGGGAGACCTTCACCTACGGCCCGGCGGGCATGATCGAGGCCGTGTACGAAACCTGGGATCCCGGACCGGGGGCTTATTGGTCAACGAACCGAACCCGGTACACGTATTCGTCGGGCCCCGGCGGGACCTTCCTGCTCACCGAAGAACTGGAAGAAACGTGGGACGGAATCGCCTGGGTTCCGGATCTGCATACGCAGTTCACGTATTCGGGCGGCTGGGCCGCGGAAATCCTGATCCGGGACTGGAACGGCTCGGCATGGGTCAACCTGGAGCGGGAGGTGTACGAGGAGGCCGGGGGCATGCTGTCGCAGGTCTTCTACGAGTGGAGCGGAACGGAGTGGACGCCGCACCTGCGCACGATCTACCCGGGCATGGGATTCGCCGACCTGGTTGCGTGGTCTGAAAGGCTCGCTGCGGAGGCCGAGCAGATGGTGACCAGCATGCGGCTGTTCCTTCTCTTTCCGCCCACGGTCAACTACGAGTGGACCGGTACCGCGTGGCGGGAGGTAGACCGGACCCGGATCGAAACGGACACACAGGGCCGCACCGTGCATTTTTACATGGACGGTCATGACGGGTCGGCCTGGGCTTTTGCCAACCGCTACTCGTACCGATACGGACCTTCGGGATTGCTGGAGTCGACCAGGCTCGAGATGCACAACGCCGGGGACGGGTCCTGGATGCTGTTTTCCCAGGAGGAGTACGCCTACTACGACGGGTCGGGTCTCCTCCGGAGCGCGACCGACTACATGATCAATTTCATGAACCCGACCGAACTGCTGCCCGACCGCCTCCAGGAGTTCTGGTGGACGACGGGAACGACGGCCGCCGAGTCGGACCCGGTTCTTGCGGCCGGATTCGTGCTCCATGCGGCCTATCCGAACCCGTTCAATCCCTCGGTGCTCGTCCCGTTCGACCTGGCGTCGCGCGCCCGGGTGGTCCTGGAAGTGATTGACGGAACGGGACGCCGCGTCGCTACGCTCGTTGACGAACCGTTGTCCGCGGGCCGGCACGAAGTGCGGTTCGACGCCGACGGCCTGCCGTCGGGCGTGTACCACGTGGTGTTCGTCGTCGACGGTGTACGGAGTTCGCGCCCGGTTGCCCTGGTACGCTGAATCGTGGCTTACCGGGGTTCGAGCAGGAGAAACAGGCCCTGGTTGGCCGGAATGCGGACGGCCTCGCCCAGCCCGTATCGAGCCTCGGGCTGAAGGCCCTCGACGGCGGGCGCGCGCAGGTCGAGACGGCCGGGGTCCGAGGCCACCCGGGTGTCGAACGACAGCCGCACCGTCTGGTCGACAGCGGCCCATGAGGCCAGCACGACGAGCGCGGTGCCGTCCGGCCGCACGTAGGCCGTCGCACGGACGAGCGGGTTGTCGACCGTGACGGGCGGCGGGTCGAGCCAGTACCCGAGCATCCGGCTGTCCTCGATTCCGAAATCGGTCATCATCGCCCAGACCGGTCGCGGATCGGTATCGCCGTACTTGCGGGAGGTCATGCCGTGAAGCAGTCCCCGGTAGGGATGACCGCCGTCCTGCAGCATTTCTCCCATCAGGCCGAACGGGATACCGCTGACCTCGGTGAGCCAGAAGTCCGGGTCGCTCGAGTAGTCGAAGTACTCGCCGAACCAGAGGCGCGACACGTACGGGAAGTGCTCCATGTACAGGAAGGCCGAATTCGTCCAGCCGTCCCGCACGTTGTACTGGTTCGCCGAGTGCAGGTCGATCACGACTTCGTCGCGGTGCTCGTGGAGCACGTTGACGATGCGTTTGACCGTTTCGCGGCTGAAGGCGATGTCGTCGAGGTAGAGGCCGTCGATCCGCTGGTATTCGGCGAGCCACTTGAGGCCCTCGACGTAGTAGTTGGTCCAGCGGGACGTGCCCTTGTCCAGGATCGCCGCATCGTCGACCGTGTAGGCATGCCAGGCGGAATGGTAGTCTGAGCCCAGGTGCTCCTGCAGCCACGGATGCCCGCCGCCCTCCCCGCCGTTGAGGATCTCGTCGCCCAGGCTGCGCAGGGCGAAGAGCTCGTGGGCCCGGTAGGTCAGCTCGCGGATCGTGTTGTACAGCTTGACCTTGACGCCCTTGGCGTGGGCCTCGTCGATGTAGGCCTTCTGCTCTTCCAGCGCGTAGAACGGGTAGTTGATGTACGGGTTGATGGCGTTCGCGTGGTGGATGTTGACCACCGTTCCGCCCCACGCCTTCACGGTGTCCACCGGCACGTACTGGTGTACGAAGCGTGTCGCGAAGTGCGACCGCGTGTCGAGTGCGCGGAAGGGCGTCACCAGGAAGCGCACCGTGAAGTGCAGCGTATCGCCCGCGGCGAGCGACCGGGGGCCGGAGTGATTGAGGGCTTCGACCGCGTCGGCGGTGCGCCGGATGCGGATGCCGCCCCGCCCGCCGTTCACCCACGCGTCGGGCAGGCGCAGGGGCTGGTTGCGGTAGAAGTTGGTGTTGAGGGGTCGCACGTAGCCCGGATCGCGCAGCACGTACTGCAGCCCGCGGTTCACGCCGCCGAGCCAGGCGCCTTCCTGGTGGTTCTCGACGTTCCACGTCCAGTCGACGGACTCCGGGGTGCGTCCCCCTCTGCGCCCGAGGCCGAGCATCCACGTCGCGGCTTCGGGCGCGTACGGGATCGTGAGGCGCAGGTCGTCGACCGTGACGTTCCTTCGCGCGACGAGCCGGAGCTGCACCTCGATCATGCCGTCATACTCGATCGCGCCGAGCGTTTCCAGGTCGAACGAAGCCGAGCGGCTCGCGACCGCCCACTCCGCGCGTCCTTTCGCGACCGAAGCGGGAGTGAACGCCTCGCTCGTCCAGGGCTCGCGCGCTCCCGAAACGACGGCATCAAAACGGATCGGTGCCGCAAGGACGGGGTGGTCGACCTCGCCGATCGACGTCATCGCGGGCGTAAATCGGCTCGCGATCGCGTCCGGAAGGCCCTCGGCGCCGAGCCGGATCACGCGTCCGAGCACGCGCAGCGTGGCGCCCTCGACCGCAACCGGCTCGTACGGAGGCACGACGTAGTCGGGGTCGCTTCCGACCGTCGAGTTCAGCCACGCCAGGCGGGACTGGTTCTCCGGCTCGTTGAACCCGCGGTTGACGGCCGCAGGGCCACCGACGCGGACCGAAACCGCGACCGTGCTCGCGGCCGTCCCGGCGGACACGGTCACCGTGCCCTCGACGAGGCCCGCACGGTCCGGAAGGTCGACGCCGATCCAGAGCGGCTGCACTTCGCCTGCGGGCACGTCCACCCGCTTCGTGAACGGCCGCCCCGCTTCGTCGATTCCGGCCAGGTTGAAGCAGGTGAGGGCCGTGGCGGGGAGTTCTTCGCCGTCCAGCGTGAACGTGCCGAACGTCACGCGGACGTCACGCACCGTATCCCGCACGGCCCAGGCGCCGAGCTGGAACGTGTAGGCCTCGCCGGGCCGGGCGGCACCCTCGAATCGGTCCGAAGGCCCCGTCGCGGCCCAATGGAACGGAATCCGGTCCCGCATGCGGATCGGGCGCAGCCGGTCCTCGGGAAAGAGCACGAACGGCCCCCCTGCGTCGTCCGCGATTCCGCGTGTTTCGTGAACGGTGGCGGCGACCTGCATCGGGAAGAAGGAATGGAAGTCGTCCTGCCACTCGACCGCCACCGCCGTCGCTTGCGGCAGAGCGGCGGGCTCGCCGACCGACGCCGCCCAGGCAGGATCGGCCGTCACCGTGGGTGGCCGCCACGTCACGTTCGGGTAGTAGCCTCCGCCTGTTTCGTACGGCAGGTAGTAGAGGTGGTAGACGGTCGATCCGGGATTCGGTCGGAAGATGACCGCACCCTCGTCGCCGGTGACCCGAACCGTGATCCGGTCCACGACCGGGCCATCGCCCGCGGCATCGAAGACCAGCACATCCTTGGTCTGCGGGTCGGCGTCGGGTCGACGCCATGGCAGGATGGCCAATACCGCCGGCGCGGACGCCGCCGCGGAATCGATCTCGACCACCACGCGGTGGTACCCTCGCGAGGCGCCGGCCTCGCCGCTCGGCAGGTCGTGGACCCAGTTCCCGGGCACGAAGCGCACGCCGTCGATGACCGGACCGGGGCCTTCGGGCGGCAGCGGGGGCGTCGACGGGTCGCAGGACTGCAGGAGCAGGGCGGCCAGGAGGAGCTGTATGGAGCGCATGGGAGCGGCCCGGACGGTTCGGTACCAACGGTGGAGATCAGCGGCCGGAGGGCGCGGACCGGTCAAGCGCGCGGGCGACGAGGCGGAACCCGTAGTCGGTACGCAACCGGGGATACGCCGCGAGCACGGCGTCCGATGCCTGGCGTGATCCGTCGATTCGGGCCAGCGCCCAGGCGGCCGAAGGGTCGGCGAGGCGACGCGACAGCTCCGTGCGCAGGGCCCCGGCCTCCTCGTCGAGCCCGGCTGCCCGAAGCGTACGATGGACCAGGGCGTCGACGGCGGCCGGAGCGGCCGGGTGCCCGGCGCGCCATTCGACGAGGGCTCTGGCATCTCGGGCCGCATCGTCGGCGCGGCCGGCGTCGGCATGCAGCAACCCGCGCAGGGCGATCTGGAACCGCTCGTCCGGGTCGTACGGCCTGCCCTGGCCGAGCGACGGAGGCCATTCCAGGCTGCGCCCGATCTCCCGCAGTGCGTCTTCACGGTCCCCGGCCCCGACGCGATCGAGTGCCCGCGCCAGGTGGGCCCACTCGTAGAGCTGGCGACCGTTGCCGCCCCCTTCCGATGGAAGTACGCGTACGGTGTCGAGCAGCGAGGCCGCCTGGTCGTGGTGGTCGGTCTCGAGCAGGGTGCGGGCCCACTTCAGGACCAGCGAGAACTCCGCGGGCATGGCCTCCACGGATCGCTCGGCCTCGGAGCGCGCGTCCTCCCAGCGATCGAGACGGCCCAGCTCGTCGACGAGGCGATGCCGGAGCTGGGGAACGTCGGGCGTGAGCGAGACGGCCCGGTACAGGTCGTCGGCCGCGGGCGGGAAAGACCGGACGGCTTCGCGGCCGGCCAGTGTGGCGCCCAGCGCGGCCCTCGATGCGTGGAACGGTCCGTAGTCGGGCGCATCACCCAGTTCGGCAAACAGTGTCGCGGCTTCCTCCGGTCGATCGAGGCCCCACAGCAGGAGCGCGCGCCACCAGGTGACGGGCCACGCGTCCGAAGCCCCGTCGGCCCATTCGAAAATCTCCAGCGATTCGGGTCGGAACGGGAAAACGAAGCCCGGACTTCGGGCGATGGCGTCCGACAGCAGGCGCGCCGAAGCGGCCGGGTCGGTGTCCCTGGCCAGCCAGGCGCGCCACACGAGCACCTCGGCAGGGTCCGGTGCGATCGACAACACGCGCGCGGCGTCGTCGGCAAGCCCCTGCCCGAGGTACCCCGCGGCGAGTTCCAGCCAGGTCTGCTCGGCGAGTTCGCTCCGGATCGCCGCGCGCGCCGCATCCCGGTCCCGGGTCGCGCCGGTCGCCAGCCAGGTCTCCATCCGCGCCCCGTGGTGGAGCGGATCGAGTTCGAGCAGGCGGGCCCGTGCCGCCGCCGCCTCTTCGGCGCGGCCCGCACGTCGCAGCGCGACGGCCTTCACCATCCACGCCGCGATACCGTCCACGTCATAGGCCAGCGCGCGGTCGGCGTGCCGAGCGGCCTCGTCGTAGGCCGCGTCACCCAGGGCGAGCTCGGCCAGCTGGACGTGCGCCGCGTGGCGGTACGCCGTGGCGCGTTCCGCCCAGCCGAAGGCCTCGCGGGCGTCGGTGCGGTGCCCGGCGGCTCGGTACGCGAGGCCGGCCAGCCAGTTCGCGCCCGGATCGTAGGCGTCGAGTTGCAGGAGCCGGCGCGCGCTCCCGACCGCGTCCGCCGCGCGTCCCGAACGCAGGGCGAGGTCCGTGGCCACCCGCAGTCCCGTCGGGTTCCAGGGATCGAGCCGCAGGGCCCGCTCCACGGTGGCACGGGCCTCGGGCAGCCGGCGGGCGTCGACGAGCTCGGCCGCGGTCATCGCGAGACGGTCCGGTTCGGTGCGTGTGTGCACCGGGTAGGCGTCGGTGGCGAAGGGCCGGTCGAGCCGCGTGGAATCGGGTCGCGACGACCAGGAGAGGCCCAGTTCGGGCACGGCGATCTCGAGGTCGGCCGGGTCGATGCCGGCCACGCGCTCGACGACGGCGGCCAGCGGGCGCACCGTCACGGGCCGCCGCGCGACGACGCGGCCGCCGGAGCGCACCACGACCGTCGCCTCCCCCGCCCGGAACGCGTTGAGCCCGACCTTCGCGACGTCTCCGTCGGTTTCCACGTGCAGGACCCCCGACGCGCTCGCCTCGTCCATTCCGCCGATCGTCCGGATCGGAAACCACCGTTCGGCCCAGCGATCGGTCCGGTACGGGTCGAAGGACGCCTCCCGGATCGGGTTGGTCGGATCGCCCTGGCTGTACTGCACGAAGAGCCGCCCCGCCTGGAATTCCACGTACTGCCCGTCGGTGTCGGTCAGCAGCGGGTCCCAGATCTCGCCGTCGCCCGCGAGCGACCAGAGCCACATCTTCTGGCCGGGATGGTCGGAATAGGGCGCCCAGTGGCCGAATCCCCACTGCCCGTCGTGGAAGTACCCTCCGAAGAAATCCTGGAATTCGCCGACGACGTGGTACGACTTGTGGCTCTCGAACGTGTTCTCCCGGTAGTTCGCGAGATTGCGGCCCTTGTCGTCGACCGGCCACGGGGACGCGTGGCCGCCGTGGCCGAGATACCGAGTGCCCGGCACCTGGAGTTCGAGGTCCTGGCGGGCGAAGGTCGCGCCCGTCATCCAGTTGTAGTACGGCTGGGCCAGGGGCGTCGGGTTGTACCACAGCGTCTCGGTGGTGAAGGCCGATTCGCCGTTCCCCAGGCGGATGCGCACCCTCCAGAACGTGCGGGACGGGATGTCCATCGCCCCGACGACGACCGACGCGCTGCCGTCCGAGTTCTTCTCGACCACGTAATCGACGGGGGTCGCGGTCCAGGGGGCGTGCCCGATCACGCCGAAGTTGAACTCGATGCCGCCCGAGGTCCAGGGCCCACGCAGGGCAATGTTGCGGAATTTCATCACCTCGTTTCGGTAGATGAACTCCTCGCCGCCGGCCTTCTCGACGGCGCCCCAGACCTTTCCGCCCACATCCGGAAGCACCCAGACGGCGATGTGCTCGTTCTCGAGCCGCACCGTGCGCCACTCGGCGGGGCGCCCGTCGACCGAGTAGCCGTCAAAGGCGTGGTAGGGATACATGCGGGCGTCGCGCGCCAGCATCGGCACGGGGTCCGGCCGACCGAACGGGTACGTGCGGATCGTGCGGAATTCCTCGGTGGCCACGACCTGGGCCGAGACGATGTTCGCGGTGCCGGCCGCCAGAAGGGCCAGCACCGCCAGGACGGTGCGGTTCATGGTGCGGAAGACGGGACCGTGGCCTGCGCGCACAGGGCGTCCATCCGCGCATTCACGGCGTCGTAGAGGAGGCGGGTCTGGTCGCTGCCGAGCCGGCGCCCGGTGCGTGCGACCACGTACGTGATCGCGGCCAGCGCACCGGCCGCGGGAACGGTCCACAGCGCCGTCGCCGGCCGGTCCAGGATCCACTGGGCATATCCGAAGAGGGCGCCCATCGTGCCGAGGAACCCGGCTGCCACGTACAGGGCCACGAACAGCGACCAGATGGTCGGATGGGGTCCGAAGAGGCCGAGCAGGAGCGAGCCTTCGCCTTCGCGTCGCTCCACCGAAAGCTGGAGCTGCGGCGACCAGAACCGGAGGCTCGACGATTCGGGCCTCAGGACGGCCGACGAATCGAAGACGCGACCCTCGATGGCCGAGTGCGGGTCGCCGACGAGCTCGGCGATCGACGCCAGCACGGCGTCGGGATCACATGGGACCGCGCGTCGAAACCGCGGCCGCATTCGCACGTCGGCCATCCGGAACCCGGGATTCGGTGAACCCGGAAGATGGCGCAGCGGCGCGACTTATGCGAGGGGGCAGCCGCCCTGCACGTGGCTAACGGTTCCGCGCCACGTAGTCCCGGGCCTTCGTCTCGTACTCGGCCGTGCGCATGCCCATGGCCTTCGCTTCGGCCACCGCCTGCTCGAGGTCGATGCCCTGGTCCAGCACGCGGAAGGGAATCCAGACCGCTCCGACCCGGTTCGCCGATGCGCAGTGCAGCAGCGTATTGCCCTCGGCGGACCGCAGCAATTCGCGGGTCTGGCCGAACACTTCGTCGGTGAGCTGCGCCGGACCGTTCCACGGAACGGACGCGTAGCCCATGCCGGCCGCTTCGGCCGCCGCAGCCTCGTCAAAACCGCCCATCTCGGCCTCGGGACGCAGGTTGATGACCTTCGTGACGCCCTCGGCCTGCAGGGCGGCGAAGTCGGCGGGGGCCGGCTGACCGGCGAAGATCACGTTTCCGACCCGGTGCACGTTGGGGATCGCCCCGATGGACGCGGGCTTCAGCGTGTCGGAAGGCACCGCGACCACCGCGGTCCTGCCGACCGGGTTCGCGGCTTCGGTTTCGGCGGCGCACGCCTGAACGAACAGGGCGGCGGTGAGCAGGAGCGCTGCAATGACGGGACGAGTGCGCATGGGGCGATGTCGGCGGACTACTTGTAATGACAAGCTGCAACCCGTTCGTGTCGGAGACGGTTCCGGCGTTTCAGGGAGCCGATCTGCGGGGCCGCGGGGCTCGGGCCAGTCCACGATTCGTAACCCCGACCCCCGCAGGCACGAAGTGCCGGGGCGGTGGTCGACCGATAGCGTGAACACGCCCCGGATCGACCGCGGAATGGGGCACGGGACGACAGGATCTGCGCGGAACCGGAAGGCGCGGCGGCGATCGAAGCGGCATCCTTCCGACCGCGCCAGGTACCATGAAAGAAAGCGGATTCCCCTCACGCGTGCTCGTCGAGGCGTGTGTCACCTCGGTGGATGAGGCGGTGGCGGCCGAGCGGGCGGGCGCCGATCGCCTCGAACTCTGCGTCGACCTGCACGTGGGGGGGCTCACGCCGCCGGCCGACCTCGTCCGGGAGGTCAAGGCGTCCGTGACGATCCCCGTGTTCGTGATGGTGTGCGTTCGGGGCGACGACTACGTGTCGACCCCCGACGAGGTAGCGGCCATGGAGCGTGATGTCACGGCCGTCCGCGAAGCGGGGGCCGACGGCATCGTGATCGGAGCGGTTCACCCGGACGGCAGCGTCCAGCGGGAGGCGACCGCGCGGCTCATCACGGCGGCCGGGCCGCTGCCCGTGACCTTCCACAAGGCCTTCGACGTCACCCCGGATGCCCGGGAGGCCCTGGAGACCCTGGTCGAGTTGGGCGCGTCCCGAATATTGACCTCGGGGCACACGGAGCGGGCAATCGACGGTGCGGATCGCCTCGCTACCCTGGTCTCGCAGGCCGCGGGCCGGCTCACCGTGCTGCTGGCCGGCAAGGTGCGCGGCGATCACGTGGCGGAACTCGTCGCGAGGACGGGGGCTTCCGAGGTGCACGCCCGGGCCGAGGGTGTACCCGGGATCGTACGGGCTCTGCGCGGCTGAGATCGAACCGGGTCCCGACCGTCAGGAGGGCACGCTCCCGGTGCGCTGCAGGATCCAGCGCATGCAGCGGTGGGCGACGTCGACCTTGCCGGCGAACATCATCGGGCATCCGCCGACGATGGGTTCAATGCCTGCCGAACGGCAGGCAGCAACGGCGCCTTCCGACACGCTGCCTTCCCCGACGGATCGGTGGAACCAGACGTGGCGGACCCCGGCTTCGAGCGCGGCCGTCACGACCGCCTCGGCGTCACGGGGTGCCGTACATACCATGAGGCCGTGCACGGGTTCGGGTAGGTCGGTGGGGGATGGGTAGGCCACCACCCCCTCGACGGTGTCGGCGTTCGGATTGATCGCGTACACCGTGTGCCCGGTCTCGATCAGCCTGCGGAAGATGAGATTCGCGGGCTGATCACTGCTCCTGGAGACGCCGGCGACCGCGAGGGTCCGGCCGGCCAGGAACGCTTCGACCGTGGCGGGTACCTGGCCCATCAGTGACCCTGCCCGTGCCGATGGCGCATTCCGCCGGCCTTCGTCGAGTCGGGAGCGGCGGCACCCTGGTGCATCGGGCACTGGTGCCCCTGCCCCGCATTCTGCCCGTTCTGCATGCCCTGGCGGTTCTGCATGCCCTGCCCGTGCTGCATGCCTTGCCCCTGCTGCATGCGCATGCGGCAGCCGTTGCCCTGGCATCCCTGGCCCGGCTGCATGCGCGTCGTGTCCGGTGCCGCGTCCGCTCCGTGCCGATGCGGCTCGGGGGCACCCGCCTTCGCGCGTTCGGCGAAAACGTATGCCACCACGGCATCGATGTCGTCGGCCGGGAGGGCGAGCGGCGGCATGAGACCGAAACGCTGGATCGCGTGGGCCGGAAGCAGCGACTTCGTGGAGTCGGGTCCGCGCAGCCACTCCTTCATCGCGGCCATCGCGGCGTCCTCCGTCGATCGCGCCTCCACGTAGTGCCCGGCCACCATCAGCATGGGAGGCGCTTTCAGGGCCGGCGGATTCATGGAGTGGCACGTCGCGCACAACGTTTCGAACACCACTTTGCCGCGGTCATCTGCGCGTTGCGGTGCGACGGCGCCGAAAAAGAGCAACGAGCCGAGCGCGATGGCGGCTATCGGAAGGCGAAAGCGGGCGGTGGACATGGCAGGACGCGAACTGGGGGTCGGTGATCGGCAGGGAGCGCCGGATCGTGGAGCAGGAGACTACGAATCCGGCGAGCCCGCTGCCGAGGGGGACCGCCGCCCTGAGCATGTAGGGGCGGCCCTGATGGGCCTGTCGGTGTTCGGCGCATTTGGGCCTGCCCGCGGCGCAAGGTATTCTTGCGGTCGGAACCCGTCATCGACCATGCGAATCGTCTGCAGGATCCTCGGGATCGTCGTCCTCTGTATCGCGAATGCAGCCTCGGCACAGCCGCGGGAAATCCTCGTCTACACGGGCGGAGGAGGCGCCGGGATCGTCGACCGCGTGCGCCCATGGGCCGATCGCATCGACATCCTCGCGCCGCAGGCCTTCGCCGCCGGCGCCGACGGACGGCTGCGCGGCGCGGTGTCTCCCGAACTGCTTGCCGCGGCGAAGGAGTGGGACATCGACGTGATTCCGCTTGTCGTAAATCCCGGGTTCAACCAGGATACGCTGCGCGTGATGCTCGAGCACCCCGAGGCACGTCGCCGCTCGATCGACGACATGGTGCGCTTGGGCCGCGAGCACGGATTCGCGGGCTGGCAGTTCGACTACGAGAACCTCCACGTCTCGCTGCGCGACGCGTTCACCGGCTACTACCGCGAGACGGCCGAGGCGCTGCACGCCAACGGGATGACGTTGTCGGCCGCGGTCGTTCCGACCGACGGCTCGCCCGGGGTGTCGCCGTTCGCCCGCTACATGCAGGATTGGTGGCGAAATCCGTACGACCTGGCGGCGCTGGATTCGATCGGAGACTTCCTGAGCTACATGACCTACGCCCAGCACGGCGGGGTGACCGCCCCCGGGCCGATCGCCGGGCTACCGTGGATGCGCCGCATGGTCACCTACGCGCTGGAAACGGGTGTTCGGCCCGAGCGTGTGTCCTTGGGGCTTCCGTTCTATTCCGGCTGGTGGGCGCCGGGTTACGTCGAGCATACGCGCACGGCGCGGGTTTTCGGGCATGAAATCGGGTGGCAGCGGGCCCAGGAGCTGCTCACCGAGTCCGGAGCGCCGCTCACCTGGGATGCCGAGCAGGGAGTATCGTTCGCCCGCTGGGAATCGGAGGGCACGATGCAGTGGCTGTTCCTCGAAGATGCGCGCTCGATGGCCGCAAAACTGGACCTCCTGCGCACCTGGCCGGGATTTCGGGGAGTCTCGATCTGGGTGCTCGGCGCGGAGGATCCCGCGATGTGGGACGCGCTGCGGCCGCCGGGCTCCGAAGGACGCGGTCAGCGTACCCGGTAGCGGTCCACCGCCACCATCCACGGTCCGAGCCCTGCGCCGTACTCCTCACGAAGTGCACGGGATACCGCGGCGCGATCGACCGGCACGAAGATGCGTGAGCCGTGCAGGGCGCCGAGGAGGGCCCCGACCCAGGGCAGCGCCCGCGAACCGCGGGGCCCGAACTCGTGCGCGAGGCGAAGTCCCGCCAGCGGCTCCTCCCCGGCAATCCGGGCGCACGCGAGAGACATGACCAGCTCCAGCCATGAATCGTCGGGCGACGAGTCGAGTTCGGCCTCGAACAGGCGGAAGAGGCGCGCCGGCGAGTCCCCGGCCGTGCTCACCGCATTCCGAGCGAAATCGAGCCGATCCGATGCATCCGGTCCTCCCGTTTCGCGGATGGCGCGCTCCACCGCGTCCAGCGTCGAGCCGTCCTGCATGGCGGCCGCGATGCCGGCGACCAGTGCGGCCGTGAAATCGGCGCTGCCCTGCCGGGCCGCGAAATCCAGCTCGCGGGCCATCCGGTACGCCACGTCGGGCCGGCGCGCGGCGAGCGCCGCGACGGCCGTCAGCGGGAGCGGGTCCCCGCCCATCACCGGGTCGAGCGTCTCGCCCGCTGACGCGGCGCGTGCGGCCGCGACCACCGGGTGCAGCCAGCGGGTCGGAAGCGTTCCGAAACGGCCCGTGGAATCGGCCGACCATGCGAGACTGGCGTCGGCCAGCGCGCGTCGATCGGGACCGGCAGCCGCTTCGAGACTCCGGAAAAGCAGGACCTGCCAGCGGGCGGCGGGTCCCAGGGTTCCGGCGGGGCCCTGCGATATCCACGGTCCGTCCGGAGCGGCGGGTCGGGAGCCCGGCTTCAGCCGGATCGACCGCGCGAGTTCCGCCCGCCCCTCGTCCGTGAGCGGGGTTTCTGTACGGGTCCAGGCCGATCGTTCGACGGGGTCCCCCGAAGCCAGCGCGTCTCCCACGAGCGTTCCGATGAGCAGCCCCTCCACGCGTTCGGCAAGGATGGGTGCATCCTGGCCGTAGGCCGCCACGGCCGACGCCGACGCGGCGAGAAACAGCAGCGCGAACACGGCCGAGCCCACCACGAGCGAGCGCCCGGGGCAGGTCGACCCGGTGGCGGAACAGCGAACGGCGGCCCTACGGGTGGTAATCATCCGACGATCCATCGCATCACGAAGGCGGCCGCGAACCCGAAGTAGTTTCCGACCGCATATCCCAACATGCCGATAAGGATGCCCGGAAGCACGAGATGGTTCCAGCCGCGGGCGTGGGCAACGGCCGGAACGAGCGGGGGACCGGCCTTCGTGGCCACCGAAGCGATCGTCAGCACGGCCGGGTCCCATCGCAGCAGGCGCCCGATGCCGAAGACGACGGCGAAGTGGCCGGCCATCACGACGAGGATGTAAACGAAAAGGATGGGCGAGAGGATCACCGCCTGGTAGAAGTCGATCATCGCGCCGACGGCGGCGAAGAAGATCCAGAACGCGAGGTCTCCGACCTCCCACGAGCCCTCGAGGCGGCGCACGGCCGGGATCTGCCCGACGACGAGCGCCAGCGTGGTGACCACGAGGATGGTCGGAACCGAGGGGGCCCACGGGTCGATCCATGCGCCCTTGATCCACACGGACAGGGCCATGACGCCGATGGCGAGCAGGGCCAGCACCGCGACATGGAGCGGATCGAGCGCCGGCGTTTTCTTCTCCGGGGCCGCTTCGTCGAGTCCTTCGGCCTGCCACCCCTTCGCGATGGCCCACCGGCCGGCCGACCACGAAGAAAGCGCCATCCAGGCCGCGAAAAGCGGGAACAGCCCCAGGTTGTCCACGGCGTTCGCCGCGGCGAACAGGTCCGGGCGCCCGATGTCGAGCCCCTGCCAGAGCGCGAAGAAATTGAGGGAGCCGCCGATGTAGGTGCCGGTGTACGGACCCGCGATCTTCCAACTGTCGCTGCCCAGGATGTCGGCGAGCCACGGGTCGAGCAGCGTGCCGGCGAGCAGGACGCCGAACGTCGTGCCGAGGGCCGCGAGAAAGAACGCGGCGAGCACCGGCCGACCGGCCCGCCGCACGTCGGCGAGGTTCACCGTGAACAGGATCACGCTCATCGCGAACGGCACGGCGAAGTCCACGATGCGGCCGTAGACCGGTGATTCGCCGGGAATGAGCCCCAGGTTCGACGCGAAGGCCCCGGTGAAAATGATCCAGAGGATCGTGGACAGCCGCGCGGCCCAGGCGAACCGGCGGGTCATCACGACCGAGAAGACGACCGCGGCGAGCAGTACCGCGGTGACGGCGAGCGGGTCCTGGATCACGAGGGGAGCCGGTCGGGGGTAGGCCGACAACGTACGAAATCGGCGGGACCCGCGCCGAACGGTGGCCCGAGCCCGATCAGCGGGCCTCGTCGAGGAGCCGCTTCAGGTCGAGCGGGCCCGTCGTCATGGCCAGGCTGCCGTCAGCCGTACGTGGCCACTCGGTCTCGGGCCGGTCCCTGTAGAGTTCGACCCCGTTGCCGTCGGGGTCCCGCAAATACAGCGCCTCGCTCACCCCGTGGTCCGAGGCGCCATCGAGCGGCCAGCCCGCCTCTGCAAGCCGATTCAGGGCGTCAGCCAACGCGGCGCGGTCGGGATACCGGAAGGCCACGTGGTAGAGACCCGTGGTGCCGGGCGGCGGGGCCTGTCCCCCGCGGCTCTCCCAGGTATTGAGACCGATGTGGTGGTGATAACCGCCGGCCGACAGGAAAGCCGCCTGGGTACCGTAGCGCTGCATGAGTTCGAACCCGAGCACGTCGCGGTAGAAGGCGATGGCGCGTTCGAGGTCGGCGACCTTCAGGTGCACGTGGCCGACATCGACGCCGGGATGGATCGGGCGGAAGGCCATCAGGGTACGAGGTTCATTCGACGTGGAAGGTGTACGTGCCGGGCGCGAGTTCGAACGAGACGACGTTTCCGGGCGCTTCCCGGATTTCGGATACGCCGGATACGACGGCGAGCGCTCGTCCGTTCTCCCGTACCGATCCGACCGTCGCGGCAGGCAGTCGTACGTCCGCTCGTGCGCCGGGCGGAATCCCGATTTCGAAGCGGATCGCGCCCGCTTCGCGTGTCCAGCGGCTGCGTACGACACCCCTGACCGTGTCGACGCGGGCCTCGACCCAATCGAGGTCCACCAGGGCAGGCGCGATCCGAACGCGATCGAAGCCGCACGCGTCGGGATGGACCGAGACGCCCGCCAGGCCGGTCACGAACCATTCGCTCACCGAGCCGAACATGGCATGACTCTGGGAATAGGTGTTGTCGCTGGCGGCCCAGGTCTCCCAGAGGGTCGTGGCGCCGTTCTCGACCATGTATCCCCAGCCCGGATAGTCGGGCCGGTCCACCATGGCGAGCGCGACGTCGGCGTGACCCGCGTCGGTCAGGGCGTTCAGCAGGTGGCGGGTTCCGAAGATCCCGGTCGAAACGTGGCCCGCGTGCCGCACGACCACTTCGTCCACCATGCGGCGCACGGCGGCGGGTCGCTCGGCTTCAGGAACCAGGCCGAGATCAAGCGCGGTGGCCTGCGCGGCCTGCGTGCCCGAGTCGAACCGGCCGGACCCGGGTTCGAGAAAGCGGGCGACGAACGCCTCGCGGATGCGCTGGGCGAGGTCGGCGTAGCGCCGGACGTCCTCCGGGCGATCCAGCAGCCCGGCGAAGCGGGACACGAGCGATGCGGCCTGGAAGAACTGCGCCGTGGCGACGAGCGCGATCGGCTTCTCGTCGAGGCTCTCGTGGTCCCCGATGCATCGGTCGACGATCAGGCCGTCTGCATGGCGCTCGAGCAGGTCGACCCAGGTACGCGCGGCTTCGTACTGCTCTTCGAGGAGGCGGAGATTTCCGTGATGGCGATACAACCGATCGAGCAGCAGCGGGTGGGCGAGGCCCCAGCCGATGGGTCCCGCTTCCGGCGCGTAGGCTTCGGCCGCGATGCCGACGTAGGGCGCGGTTTCCGGAAACCAACCCTCGCCGCGCACCGCATCGCCGAAATCGGCCACGGACTTCGCGTAGGTCGCGGCCATGTCGTGACGCAGGAGCGCCATTTCGCACGAGGACACGATGTCGCCCCCGTACTGGAATTTCTCGCGGCCGGGACAATCTGACTGTACGCCGACCCAGTTTCCGACCAGCGCGGCACCCACGATGTCGTCGATGCGGTTCAGCCGGTCGCTCGAACAGGCAAACGATCCGATGCGGGCGAAGTCGGTGTGGGTGCGGCGACCTTCGACCGCCTCCAGGGTCGGTCTACCGGGAAACCCGGTCACTTCCACGTAGCGGAATCCGTGGAACGTGAAGCGCGGGGTCCAGGCCTCCGGACCGTCTCCCCGCAGCGTGTAGACGTCCTCCTGCCACGCGACGGCCGGCGCGCCCGGCCCTCCGACCGGCGTCCCGTCCCGGCGCAGCCCCTTGATCTGGCCGGCGACGGCCGTCATGGGGTTCAGCGAGCCGTCGACGTGCAGCAACTCGCCCGTACGCATCCGCACCGTCGTACCGGCCGGGCCCTCGACGCGCAGGTGTGGCCGTCCGGCGATGTTGCGCCCCAGATCGAACACGAACACGCCCGGTGCCGGTTCGTGCATGGCGACCGCAGGCAGTACCTCGGTTTCGCGGAGGGGCGGCATCGGCATCGCGCACAGGCGGCCCGGGCCCGTCGATCGAGGATCGTCGTCTGCGCGTACGGCCGGTTTCCACGCACGGTCGTCGAACCCCGGACGGTCCCAACCGCCCGGTTCGAGCCGCGCATCGTGCACCTCGCCGAGGTAGACGCTGTTGCGCAGGATGGGGCCCGGGGCGGTCTTCCAGTCGGTCCCGGTCGGCACGTCGAGCCGCGTTCCGTCCGCGAACTCCACGGCGAGGCGGGCGATGCAGCGCGGCCTTCCGACCGGCAGGTGCTCCCGCAGGTTGATGCGCCCCCACATGCGCAGGGGCAGCGGGTTGTACCACCCGTTGCCGAGCAACGCGCCGAGCACGTTCTCGCCGGTCTGAAGGAGGGGCGTCACGTCGTGGGTGGAGTAGAACACCCGGTGCGAAAACGTCGTCCACGTGGGGGCCAGCACTTCGTCGCCGACGCGCCGTCCGTTCATGCGGAACTCGCCGTATCCGAGCCCCACCGCGTACAATCGCGCGCGCCGGACCGGGCGGTCGATCACGAACGGGCGGCGGAAGAGCGGGGCGGGATCGTCGCGGTAGTGGTCTTCGTCCGCGGTCGGAAGTTCGACGCCGTCCGAGATCCACGGCCCGGTCCAGTCGGACTCGTCGAGCAGGCCCATTTCCCATCGCGCCGTACGACTCGGCAGGCCGCGAGTACCGTCCCGATCCCAGGCCTCCACCCGCCAGAAGCACGCCTGGCCGCTCGCGAGGGGGACGCCACCGTACTCGACGTGCAACTGGCGGCTGCCGTCGACGCGACCGCTGTCCCAGAGGTCGGCGACGCCTGACTCGAGGCGTTCGGCCGACGTGGCAACCGTGACCCGCCATGCCGACTGCGCCTGGTCCCGCGAGCCGTCGGTCGGGCGCAGCTTCCAGCCGAGGCGCGGGCGCCGGGCCTCGATGCCGAGGGGATCGACCAGGTACTCGCAGTGCAGGTCCACCGCCTCGAGAACGCCGGGGGCGCGGGATGCGGCGGCCGCCCGAACCGCCGTGCCCAGCGTGAGGGCGCCGGCTCCGGCGGCGAGGGAGCCCTTGATGAAGTCGCGTCTGCGCATGGTTCCGGAGAATGGGTGGCTGGAAGAAGCTACACGACCCGGCGGAAATATCCCGATGGCGCGAAGCAAGGCCGGGCGCGACGATTTCTTTGCGGTGTGAGGTTATGTCGCGGCTGAGTTCGGGTCGTTGGTGCGGAACAACCCATCCGAGTGTGCATGCATTATGATGCTATTATCAAGTCACCCTGCCGCGCCGATGGCCACCATCACGATCCGCAACGTGCCGGAGCCGCTGCATCAACTGCTGAAGGAGCGAGCCGAGCGGGCCGGACGATCGCTGAACGCCGAGCTGCTCCAGATCCTGATGCTCGAGGTCTCCCAGCGACCGAAGCGGGATACGGCGACCCTTCTCGCGGAACTGCGGGCGTTCCGCGAATCGCTTCCTCCCATGCCGGAGGTCCCCGTGGATGAGCTCAGGCGTTGGATCGATGAGGGACGCGAATGATCGTCGCCGATGCCTCGATCGTTGTCCCCTTACTGGTGAGACAGGGGGTTCGAACCGACCTGGCCGAAACCCTGCGCGAACGGATACCGCTATGGATAGCGCCCCCGCTCTGGCGCAGTGAGGTGCTGAACGCCCTGGCGAAGTACGTGCGGGTTCATGAACTCGATCTTCAAGCTGCGGAACAGGCCTATGCGCGTGCACTGGAAATCGTCATCGATTCCCCGTTCCAACCCGACGGATGGATGCTTCGTTTGGCCACGGAGGCACGATGCTCGGCCTACGATGCCGAATACGCCGCCCTCGCGATCTCCACAGGAGCCCCGCTGGTCAGCAACGACCGGAAGCTGGTGGAGGCGTTTCGCGGCTTTGCCCGCACCCCCGAGGAGATGTTGGAGGCCACGGCGGAGCGTCGTGGTGACGGATGAGTCCGTGGCTCCCTGGTGCGGAGATTGCGCGGGATTCGTACCCTGAGCCCTGATGCGGCACGACGCCGCGTTCGTGCATGTCGAGTCTTCCGTGCGATGTCGTGAAACGCCTCCTTCCGCTCCTCCTCCTCCTGATCACCGCCGCGCCGCCGGCGCTCCCCGCCCGAGCCCAGGACTGCGAAGTCTGCGCGGCCCTGAGCTGGCGCCTGGTCGGACCGTTCCGTGCCGGTCGAACGGTGGGCGCGGCCGGGGTGCCGCAGCGTCCCGGCACGTTCTACATCGGCGTCAACAACGGCGGGGTCTGGAAGACGGACGACTACGGGCGCACGTGGGAGCCGATTTTCGACCGGGAATCCACGGGATCGGTCGGTGACATTGCCGTCGCGCCCTCCGACCCGGACGTCATCTACGTGGGTACGGGAGAGGGTCTGCACCGCCCGGATCTCTCGACGGGAGACGGCATGTTCCGATCCACCGACGCCGGGCGCACGTGGACGCACATCGGACTGGACGACGCGCGGCAGATCGCGGGCATCGCGGTGCATCCGGACGACCCCGATCGGGTCCTCGTGGCGGCCATGGGTTCGCCTTACGGTCCGACCGGCGAGAAGGGCGTCTACCGGACGACCGACGGGGGCAGAACCTGGAGCCGCGTCCTCTACGTCGACGAGCACACTCGCGCGATGCAGGTGACCTACGATCCCGTGCGGCCCGATATCGTGTACGCCGACCTGTGGGCCCACCAGGAGGGACCGTGGGAGAACGCGGCCTGGTCCGGCGCCACGAGCGGGCTCTACAAGTCCGTGGACGGCGGAACGACCTGGAAACGGCTCGAGGGGGGCCTTCCGACCGCCGAAATGGGGCTCGGGCGCGTCGGTTTCGCGATCGCGCCGAGCCTTCCCGATCGCGTTTTTGCCACGGTCGAGGCCCGCGAAGGCTCGGGCATCTATCGGTCGGAGGACGCGGGCGAGACGTGGACGCTCGTCTCCACGGACCAGCGCGTGTTCGACCGCGGCTCGGATTTCGCCGAGATCAAGGTCGACCCGAAGAACCCCGACCGCGTCTACACGGGCTCGATCGCCTCGTACCGGTCGGACGACGGCGGTCGCACGTGGTTCTCGCTCAAGGGCGCACCCGGCGGAGACGACTACCACCGGATCTGGATCCATCCGGACGAGCCGGACATCATGCTCTTCGCGACCGACCAGGGCGCGACGATCACCGTGAACGGCGGGCGCACGTGGTCGTCGTGGTACAACCAGCCGACCGCGCAACTCTACCACGTCACCACCGACGACCGATTCCCCTATCGCGTGTATGGCGGGCAGCAGGAGAGCGGGGCGATCATGATTTCGTCGCGGTCGAACGGCGGGCAGATCTCGTTCCGCGACTGGGTCGGCGTCGGCGCCGACGAGTACGCGTACGTAGCGCCCGACCCGCTGAACCCGCGATACGTCTACGGCGGGCGCGTCGTGCGGCACGATCTCGAGACCGGGCAGACGAAATCGGTGGCGCCCGAGGCGCTGCGCAGCGGCAAGTACCGCATCCTGCGCACGATGCCGCTGGCTTTCCACCCGGCCGACCCGGCGACGCTGTATTTCGGGACGAACGTGCTGTTCCGCACACGGAACGGGGGCGATTCGTGGGATATCGTGAGCCCCGACCTTTCGCGGGAGCAGCCCGAGGTCGGTGAGTCCTTTCCCCAGTGGGAGGGGCCTGCGCCGCGGAGGGGTGTGATCTACTCGCTCGGCCTGTCGCCGCTCGACGCGGACGTGATCTGGGCCGGCACCGACGACGGGCTCGTGCACGTGACCTGGGACGGCGGGGCAACGTGGAAGGACGTGACGCCGCCCGGGATGTCGTCCTGGGACAAGGTTGCGCAGATCGACGCCGGGCATTTCGAAAAAGGCACGGCCTACCTTGCGGTGAATGCGTTCCGCAAGAACGATCTGCGCGCGCATGTCTATGTCACGCATGACTTCGGGGCGACATGGGCGCACCGCGCCGAGGGCCTTCCGGATGACGCGCCGGTGAATGCGGTGCGCGAGGACCCGAAGCGCCCCGGCCTGCTCTATGCCGCGACCGAGAAGACCGTGCACGCTTCCCTGGATGACGGCCGCACGTGGTTCTCGCTTCGACTGAACCTGCCGCCGTCGTCCATGCGCGACCTCGTGGTAAAAGACGACGATCTGGTGGTCGGCACCCACGGGCGCTCGATCTGGATCCTCGACAACGTGACGCCGCTGAGGCAGGCGGCCGACGCGGCCTCGGCGACCGGGGCTTACCTCTTCGAGCCGCAGCTCGCCACCCGCGTACGGTGGAACATGTTCTCGGACACGCCGCTTCCGCCCGAAGAACCGACCGGGGAGAACCCGCCGGACGGCGCGGCCATCGACTACCTGCTGCGGGCCGACGCGAAAAGCGTCACGCTGGAGATCCTGGGGCCCGGTGGAGCCGTGGTGCGTCGGTACACGAACCACGATCCGTCGATGGCACCGGACACGACGGGCCTTCCGCATCCCACGTACTGGATACGGCCCGAACAGCAGTTGTCGGCGCGAGCCGGAATGCACCGGTTCCACTGGGACCTGCGGCACGAGCCACCCCGCGGCGCCCGGCGCTCGTACCAGATCGCGGCGGTGCTGCGGAACACCGAATCGTCGCCGAACGGCCCGTGGGTTCTGCCGGGCACCTATACGGTGCGGCTGACGGTGGACGGCGTGGCGAGCGAGCGGAAGATCGCGGTTCGCATGGATCCGCGGGTCACGACCACGCCCGACGATTGGCGGGCGCAGTCCGAAGTCTCTCTGCGCACCATGGCGGCGTATGACCGGGCCCAGGCGGCCAGGGAGGAGGCTCTTGCTGCATCTGCCCGATTCGGCGCGGCCGCGACCGACGGCCGGCGGTTGTCTCGCAGGTCGAGGGAAGCCGTGCGGCTTGCGATGGAAGAAGCGGCCGCGATCGCGGGCGCGGGCGACCCGGGGGCCGCCGACATCGCGTACGGAAGCGCGACCGAAACCCCGGCCGAGCGCGAAACGCTCTCAGGCGTACAGACGAAGCTGATCTACCTGCTCACCGTGGTGCAGAACGCCGACGAGCGTCCGACCGCGCAGGCGCTGGACGGCATCGCACGGCTCGAAGCCATAACGGACGCGGTCCTCGCGCGCTGGCAGCGCGTGAAGACCGGATCGGTGGCCCGCGCCGAGCGGGCGATCAGGTAGACCGGTTCCGCGGTCGCAGGCTCAGGCTTCGTCCTGGCGCCAGTGACGGTATCCGAGGAAACCGAGGCCGAAGAGCGCAAGCCCGGCGGCGAGGAAGAGCTTCTTCATGGGGATCTCCGGGGGAGGTAGCTGCCCCGGTAATCGACCGGGCAGGGCTTGTCTTAAGCGCCAGCAGCGGGATGACAGGTTCTGCAAGGGAAACCGTCGACGTGCTCCTGCTG